>DATKUP010000079.1:0-78615 GCA_035530575.1 Thiobacillus sp.
CGCCTGCACATAGGTTTCGGGAGTGGGGAGATAGCCCACGCGCAAACCCACGGAGCTGGTGGGAAAGACCGAAGGTCCGTTCAGCCCGGTTTGAGCAAATTCGGAGCCGATGCCGGGAGACGGGTGGAGAAAAATCCCCGCACTGTGGCTGACGTAAAACTCGGAATTGAGGTCGTACAGGCCGAACAGCGCAGACAGCTTCTCATTTAGGAACTGCTTCTGGATCCATGCCTGGAAAAGCTTCGCGGCATTGGTATCGACCTCGATATTGTCGACGCCCTGGCTGCTCCCGACAAGATTGGCGTTGGGTTTTCCGCCATGGCTCGCGATGCCGTGCAAACCCACCGAAACCCCATCCCAGCCAATCAGTTTGTCGAGGTCGAAATCGAGCTTGACGTCAAGGTTTCCCAACGCGGTCGTTCCCTGCTTCAAACCGCCAGAGACATTGGAAAGAACATCCGCACGGTAAACCAGGCCTAAAGCGAAGCCTCGCTCATCGGGAAGTGTTTGCTGTTCTTCTGCGGGCTTCTCGGCACCTATCGCGCCGGCGGGAGCCAGAAGTAGCGTGCCGATAAGAGGAGCAGCGATCCTTTTAAGGCTATCGACTAACGTTTTGACAGCGGCGTTATCCCCAAATTGGCGGGGCCAATTGTGGTCTGTTTCCATATGCAGTTCCCGGCCTTGGCCTTCTTGATTCCCACCAGTGTCACGAACCGGAAATAACGAGACATGAAACAGCATCTTTTTCCGCCATGCGTCGTTGCAGCCCTTGCCATATACCCCATACGGCAAGGGGCTGCGCCTGGCCTGGCGAAAAAATCCATCTGTTTTAATTTGTTCCGCTATTTCCGGTTCACAACACTAGAAAATAGATATGCTCGGATTTGCACCAAGGCTGGAGGTCATCGATCACGGCCCAGTGGTGCGTAATGTTCGACGCCCACCGACCACCGTAAAGTGATCTTTACTCAAGCGGCCGTGGCGAATCGCCGTTTCATGATTGAGGACAGGTTCACCATGGCCGCCAAGTGGAGCGCTCCACTTGGCTAGCGTAGTTGAGAAGACCATGGACCGTAGTGACAGGAGAGTTCGTTATTGGTTGCAGCCGCCCTCCTTGAAGCCCAGCTTGCGTAGTGTGAAGCTCAAGGGACAGGTGTTGGTAAAGCCGCTTTGGGCCAGGCTCAGCCCTGCAATTCCGGCTACCCATCCCCAGGCGGGGTTTGAATAATGCATCAGTAGCACGCTGATTGTTACTACGAGTCCCACGACAACGCGTACGATTTTGTCAACGGTCATGTTCAATATCCTTTTTGGCTCAATGTGCATGGCCTTCCGGCTGGGCGCCGGAAAAGGCCGGGAACATATCCGTGGCATACTGGCTGTGGCAGGTCTGGCAGCTATCCACCAGACGCGAATAGTAGAAGCGTTGCAGTTCATAATCTTTCTGCAATGCTGCGTTGGCCAGTTTTTGCGCAGTCAAGTGGAATGCACCATCCAGCACGAGGAACTCCGGCGGTGCTGCCTTCATCAGGTCTTTCTTGTCCTGCTCGGTCAAGCCACGTTCCATGATGAAGCTGTCGTGAATCTGTTGTGACTGGGTGGCCACCAGAGCGTGATCACCGACGATCAGGCCATCGAGGATCTGCTTGACGGCCTGCTTTACCGACAACATTTCATCGGAAAGCATCTGTTTCAGGCGGGGTGTCAGCTTCGGTCCGATTGGCTGGGGACCTTCCGCGGCCACCGCCTCAAATGCGATACCCGCCATGATGGTCATGGCTGCAGCATATACAGCCATGCGCTTACTGTTCTTGACTTTCATTTATTACCTTTCTAGCTTGATTAATCCAGCTTGACCTTGACAGACAGTGCACCACGCAAGTCGCCCACCTTGTAGCCGAGAGCGGGGTCGTGCGGATATTTCTCGGACAGTTTCCGCTCAACATTCGGTGGCACTTCTTCGCCGTGGCAGGTTAGGCACATCGGCTCGATTCGAATTGCTTTCATGAACCGCGCATATCGCACCCCTCCCTCGCGCACGACTTCGTAGCGGCTGGCGCCTTCTTTGCCACTAGCGATTTCTTTCTCGAACCCATTGAGCACTTCCTGCTCATAAGCATCCGGCATGGCCAGGGGATTTCTGGCCTTGGAGGACACCCGCTTGATTGACCAACCTGTTTTGGCCGAAGTTTCGGCACCCAGCTGAGCTGCCGTGGCTGAACAGGCAGTGATGCCGCCTTCGGGGCCGTTCTTGCTCATCTGTTCCAACAAGCCGTTTTTCAACTGCCCGGCATAGCCTCCAGCCACGGCCTTGATACTGTCCACGGATGGGGCTTCAGCACTCCAGGCAGGGGCATGAAGTAAGACTGCCACAATCGCTGTCAATGCAAAGGGTTTCATCATGCTTCTCCTTGATTTAATGGTTGCAGGCCGTCCCGGCCGGGACGGCCCTTAACAAGACCTTAATACTGGGTCGGGTAGTCGCGCGCGATATGCCAGTCCATCATGCCATTGGCCATGTAGCTGGTTTTGTAACCGGCATCGGCCAGTGCTTTCGCCGGTACCAGCCCTTGCGAGCCGAACATGTCGATGACGATGATTTCCTTGTCTTTCGGCAGTTGTTTCATCTTTGCATCGAATTCCTCCGGACGGAAATGCGTGGTGCCTGGAATGTGGCCCATGATGCGGTAGGCGATATCGCTCTGCAGATCCAGCAGGACAACATCAGATTTCTTGGCTTCCCATATCGCTTTAACATCGGGCGTACTGTAGAACTTCACGTTGGCAGCTCGGGCCTCGGCCTCGCCTCGCCGCACATTCTTCGGATCGGTCCATGTTTTTTCCCAAGTGCGCAGATATTGCACGATCGACCAAATCTGGTCTTTGCTGAGCTTGTCTTCGAAGGTCGGCATTACGATGGGAGAACCGGGCTTTTGTGGCGGCCCGCCCTTGACGATCTCGAAGTGCTCGTGATCGCTATGCAGCGACAGGTAGGATTTCATCACGACCGGCGGAAAGCGTCCCTGACCATCCATGCCATGGCATGCGGCACAAACGCCCTCGAACAATTTCTTGCCGTCACCAGGATTCTTGCCGCTGATGCTTTTTATGCTGCTCGCGATGAAATAATCCGGCTTATCCTTTGCCGGGATCGTGTTCGGCGGGGCGATTTGCTCATGGAAATCGTTCACGGTGAACTCAAGCATGGCAAAAGTGGGGGTCTTTTTCCAGTCTACTTTATACAGCCCGCCATGCTTTTTCAGATAGCTGTCCATATCCTTGCGTGTAAGGTTCATTTTATCGATGCGCTTGAGAAGATCCGGCCCGAGCGTCGTCTTGATCCGGTCCATGTAGATCTTCTCGATGTTCGGGTCCTCACCGACCCTTACAATGTTCACACTGGGATCATATACGCGGCGCAGCGGACGGAAATAGAGTGCCAGACGGAACACCTGCTGCATTTCGAACTGGTCGCGTTCGTTGGCGAGCAACATCGCCGCACCCAGGGCCAGGTTTTCCACCGGGGATAACGCTTCAGCGTCGGATGATGCCTTCGCGGCGCTTGCCAATATTATTGCTGCCGGTTGCTGTGCGTCCGCTGCCCAAGCCGGCGCTTGCAACAGGATTGCGGCGGCGAGGGTGGTAAGAACAAATACTTTTTTCATTTCGGTCTCCTTGATTCAATAACTATTCAATTTGATTGGTCTGGCTTGGTCAGTTCGGGTAAGCAGCCTTGCGCGCCATACAGACCGACGGCGAGCGTTTCATTAATTACGTAATGACTGTTTTATTCAGCACCTCCTTTATTCAGTGCCTCCACTGCCTTGACTGCGGCAATATGGTCCGGATTGAGATTCTTCATGCCACCTTTGGGAACCCGTGTGCCGCTCGACATCATGAATCCCATCAGGTCGCCAGTGGTTGGTTTCTCGGGCTTGATCCTGGCGACCAATTCATGGCCAAGTGCGTTCTCCACCTCGCGTCGGGCGCTATTGATTTCTTCGGGCGGCGCCTTGGCCCCGATCAGGTCGGCAAGCTTCTGCCAGCGGCGTGCTATCTCGGCGCGCTTCCCGAGAGGCACCAAGTCAGGCGTCTCCTTGAGCACCTTCATTACACCCAGCGCCAGTTGTGTATGGGGACTCAAGGCGTCGTAATATTCGGTTTCCCAGCCTGTATCGGGTACGGCCGGGCCCATGGCCGGGCCCATGCAACCTGTTGCGGAGAGAGCAATCGCACTGCTCAGCGCCACGGTTAAAAGGGTCTTGCGTAAGAGTTTGCAATGTTCCATTTTGATCTTCATCCTCTGACGATAAGTACGATGGGGTCAGGCTTAGTGCTGGTAGGTAAACTGCAGTGTCGCCAGATTGGTCTCGAAGCTCACCTCGGTCGGCGGCCCTACGCTGGCGGTCATTTCGCTCTCGAAGCCGTGAATGACAGAAAAGCTTAGTGACGTATACTTGGTTATCTTGGCCATTACACCCGCCGACAGGTGATGTTCAATGATGGCGGTGACGCCGGCATTGTTGTTGATGTCTGCTTCGTCAAGCGGCGAGTTGCCAAAGTTGTAACCAGCCAGCAGGGTGTACCTGTCGGACAGGCGGTATTTGGCCCCCAGACCCAGCACGTATTGATCGTCCCAGCCGTAGGCAATATATATGTCCTTCGCTGCCGTCGGACCGTACAGCACGGAGGAAGTCCGTACCCCGCTATAATCGACCCACTTCAGGTCGGCTTCCAGTTGCAATTTTTCGCTTGGCCGGTAAGAAATACCGATCGCGACGGTCTGGGGATCTTCAAACGAAAGCCCCCATTTGCCATCATCCATGTTCCACTGCAGATCCTCTGTGTAGGACCGACTGGTGTACGCGGCGCCGAAGTTCGTGCGGTCATTGATCTTGTAGGTTGTTCCCAGTACGAATGACGCACCATAAGCGACATCGGTCGGGTAGTTCAGGGACTTGGGTGGTATAACGGTTCGATCAAAGCCCTTGGCTGACATTTGATTCACCACCAGGCTCACGCCGGCGCCAAGCGACAAGTTGTCGCTGGCTTTATAGGCAATACTGGGGCCGATGCGCAGAGACATCCGGCTGGACACGATTGCAGCATTGGTATTGCCTAATTTGAATGCATCAGCCGGGAAGTCCACCCCACCACCGGATATCGGATAAGCGCCGATGCCGATGGTGAAATCCGGGCCAAGCAGTTCACTTTGAAAGGCGAATCCACCGGTTGCCATGACATAGGCCTCGCTGTCGCTATCCACCCCATTCATGCTTCGCATCGGGTTAAGAACCGACAGGTTCATATCGAAACGGGACTTCTGTTCACCCATGTTGAGGGAGGACAGCCCAGCCGGATTGGTGAGCGCGGTGGTTACGTCCTGCGGCGTGGCAACAACCGCGCCACCCATGGCATTGGTCAAGGCGCTTAACCCCACCACCTGATCTGCGTTGTTTGCAAAAACGGCTCCCGAAACCAGCATGCCGGCGAAGATTACGACTAACTTATTGTTCTTCATTGCTCCATCCTCCTTATTGTTGGGTAAGTAAAGCTGGGGCCTTATTAAGCAACCCCGGCGATCTCCAGGCTCTTGTTTGAACTTGTTTTTGAGCTTGCCACGAAGATACGGTATGGCGGCTGCCAGAAAATTTCCCGTACGAAACGGTTCTGTGACAATTTGTTACGGCATGCGGAAAAAGGGAGAAGTGGAGATTCGGACTTTCTCTGCACTGAAGGCTTGGCCCAGTGCCACATCACGCGTGATATGTCGCATGATGTAGCGCTAGACTCGCCATCGCTTCCCAATGAAACTTTACAAAGTGACGCTGCTGGCAGGTGAAGGCGAGGAATTGGTGGCCGTTGCGCGTAGAGGCTCGCACCCGTCCCGGAGGAAGACGATCAGTACACCGATTGCATGGGTGAACCAGAAAATAATGACCAACCAGCCATCAAAATCCGAACTGACAGGACGCCTCGCCCAGTTGCTGGTTCTGGCAGTCGTCCTGCTGCTCGCAGGCTGCACGCATTACCCGCCGAACATGCCGCTGGATCGGCATGACCCGGCCTATGGCTATCGTTTCACGAATCCCGCCAGCCCGGGCGAGGCCGACGATATGCCGGTCGTCGTGACCTTCTCGGGCGGCGGCACCCGCGCCGCCGCCCTGGCCTATGGCGTTCTTGAGCACCTCGCCAACGCTGAAATCGCCCGGGATGGAAAGCCCAGTCGCCTGCTCGACGAAGTCGACATCATTTCCTCCATGTCCGGCGGCAGTTTCACCGCCGCTTACTACACCCTCTACGGCGAGCGAATTTTCAGCGATTTCGAGAGCGGCTTTCTGAAACGGGATGTTCAGGGAGAACGCACCCGCAAGATGCTCGCCCCGGCCAACCTGCTACGCGCCGCATCGCCGAAATTCGGCAGGATAGATCTGATGGCCGAATACCTCGATGGCGAGGTTTTCCATCATGGCACCTATGGCGATCTGGTCACGCGGGGGCGGCGCCCCTTCGTGACGATCAATGCCAGCGATATATCGCTGGGCACGCGATTCGAATTCACCCGGGATCAGTTCGATCTGCTCTGCTCCGATTTTTCGTCGTTTTCGCCGGCGCGCGGCGTGGCGGCTTCCAGCGCCGTACCCATCGTGTTCAGCCCGCTTACCGTCAGAAACCACAGCGGCAAATGCAGCGACCAGAAGCCCGCTGCAGAGCAAGTTAGCGAAGAAAACCGCGGCGCGTCATCCCGGCGGGTATACAAGGCTGCCGAGGTGCGCTCCTATCTCGATTCCGAAGCCAGGCCGTACATTCACCTGCTGGATGGCGGCATCACCGATAATATCGGCCTGCGCGGAATGCTGGACCGGGTGGCCGCTCACGACAATCCCCTGAATTTCGCTCGCGTCATGCGACTCGAACGGTTTCACAAGGCGGTGCTGATCATCGTCAATGCCGAGACAGCCCCGGATCTGTCTCTCGGCCGCAGGGAGGCGGTGCCGACGGTCACCCAGGTATTCAGGGCCATCAAGGACATTCCCATCAACCGCTATTCGTTTGAAACCATCGAACGCCTGAAGGCAAACTTCGAGGGCTGGGCCAGGCAGATGCGCCGCCAACAATCCGGGGAGGAACAGACCGATGGGGCGGAGGCAGAATTTGATTTCTATCTGGTCGAAGTGACATTCGACGCGATCAAGGATCCTGCCGAGCACTATTCATTTCGTGGAATCCCGACTTCGTACACATTGCCCGCGGACACCGTGGATCGATTACGCGCGCTGGGGCCTAGATTGATAGGAATCGAACGATTATCAAAGACTGCTGCTTGATCTGCAGCGTAACTGACAACTCGCCAGTGCCGTCATGGCACCCGCGCCGGGAAATTTTGAAATCAGGTGAAACACAGACAAGGAAAACAGCGATGAGCGAACCCAGACAACGACTATCGGCAAAAGCGCGCCAGGAAGAAATCATCAAAGCTGCCGTGGAACTTGCCGGCGAGCAGGGTGTGGATGACGTGACGACGCAGGACATGGCAAACGCCGTGGGCATCACCCAGGGTGCAATTTTCCGTCATTTCCCCACCAAGGACATGATCTGGCTGGCGGTCGTCCACTGGGTGCGGGGGCGGCTGACGAGCGTGGTGGACATGGCGGCCGATCAGGGCAGCGATCCGCTCGATTCCCTGGAAAAAATGTTTTTTGCCCACCTGAGCTTCGTCGACAAGGTGCCGGCGATCCCCAAGCTGATATTTGCCGATCAACTGCTGAAGAAAAATCCCAAGATCAAGGAGCTGATTCACAGTATTCTGGCGGATTACGAGACCAAGGTGACCGCTCTCATTACCCAGGCCAAGGCACAGAATCTTGTTCGCCCGGATCTGGACGAGCACGGCGCCGCCATCATGTTCACCGGCATCATTCAAGGTCTGGTGATACGCGTTTCCATTATAGAAGCACGGAAATCACTGGTTGCCGAGGGAAAACTGGCTTTCCCCATTTTTCTTCACGGTATCGGCAGCACGCGTGTGGGTGGTACGAAGCGGGATTAAACGTCTGGGATTTCCAGTCGGTGAAATCGGCGCGAACCGTGAAGCCCGCAGTGGGCGGGCTGAAGTTGCGCCAGTGT
Organism: Thiobacillus sp.; assembly: GCA_035530575.1. GTDB lineage: Bacteria > Pseudomonadota > Gammaproteobacteria > Burkholderiales > Thiobacillaceae > Thiobacillus. The sequence continues at coordinate 8,128 of DATKUP010000079.1, forward strand.
AAAATCAACGGCAAGGTGAGTTCCGACAGGGTTTTTCAAACTTGCTCCCGAATAATTGCAATCATATTAAAGCGTTATCTGACCTCTCGCCCGCTTTCACAAGATACCGGCGAGAAGGCTTACCGGGATTCAATAAACATGCCCTCGCACACAAAAGGCGGCCTCTCGCCCTGGGCGATTTCCCCGGTCGCAGTCGGATTCGGTCTGCCGACCATCAAGGAAGGCGGCACGATTCTATTCGGCGACGCGGCAGCGCGCGCCGCGGCCGGGAATTGCGTGCCATTCGTGCTTGCCGCTGGCGCCTGCGAGCAGCGCACGGTGATCGCCATGGGCCTGCGCACGCTGGTATGGGTGGCGATCGCAGGACTTGTCTTCCGCAGACCGTTGCGAAACCCGGTGTGACATCATGAAACTGACTTTTCTCGGCGCGGCGCGCGAAGTGACCGGCTCCAGCTATCTGGTGGAAGCCGACGGCGTACGCTTCCTGGTCGATTGCGGCATGTTCCAGGGCGGCCGCGAGACGCGTGCCAAGAACCAGCGTGCCTTTGCCTTCGATCCGCGCACGATCGATTTCGTCATCCTCACCCACGCTCACATCGACCATTCCGGCCTGCTGCCGCGTCTGGTCGCGCTCGGTTTCAGGGGCAGGATCCACACGACCCGTGCCACCTGCGACCTGCTCGCGGTGATGCTGCCGGACTCGGCGCACATCCAGGAAAAGGAGGCCGAATACGCCAACCTCGACCGCTTCCACAAGGACATGGCCCGGCGCGATAAAAAAACGGGCTTACCGCCGCGCGACATCGCGCCGCTCTATACCGTGGCGCAGGCGCTGGCCTCGCTGAAACAACTGAATCCGGTCGGCTACGACCTGGAAATCGCACCGCACCCGCAGATACGCTGCACCTTCCGCGACGCCGGCCACATCCTCGGCTCGGCGATCGTCGAGGTGTGGGTGGGCGAAGGCGAGCGTCGCCGCAAGATCGTTTTTTCCGGCGACCTCGGCCAGCCCGCGCGACCGCTGCTGCAGGATCCCACGCCCATCTTTGAGGCCGACTATCTGGTGGTCGAATCGACCTACGGCAACCGCGACCACAAGAGCATGGAAGCGACGCAGGATGAGCTGGTGGAAGCGATCAACGACACCATCGAGCGGAAAGGCGGCAACGTCATCATTCCCGCCTTCGCGGTGGGCCGCACCCAGGACATGCTCTATCTGCTGGCCGACCTCACCCGGCAGGGGCGCATTCCCAAACTGACGGTGTTCGTCGATTCGCCGATGGCCACCGCCGCCACCGAAATTACCTACCGGCACATGGCGCTGCTCGATGCGGAAACCCACGCGTTGATGGGCCGCCACGGCGGCGCGGCACATTTCCGCAAGCTCGATTTCGTCGAGGACGTCGAAGAGTCGAAGTCGCTCGACCGCATCACCGGCGGCGCCGTGATCATTTCGGCCAGCGGCATGTGCGAGGCCGGGCGCATCAGGTTTCACCTGCGCGCCAACCTGGCACGCCGCGATTCGACCATCCTCATCACCGGCTTCCAGGCCGCAGGCACCTTCGGCCGTCGTCTGGTCGATGGCGCCAAACGGGTACGCCTGCTGGGCGAGGACATTCCGGTACGCGCCGACCTCTATACCCTGGGCGGGCTCTCGGCGCACGCCGACCGCTCAGCGCTGCTCGCCTGGCTGGGCCACTTTCGCAGCAAGCCGCGCCAGGTTTTCGTGGTACACGGCGAGGAAACGGTGGCGACCGGGTTCGCCGCCGACCTGCACAAACAGTTTGGCTGGGACGCGATGGCCCCGGCGCCCGGTCACAACGTCACCCTGGACTAGAAGACAATAATGGCTAACAAATACGACTCACCCGGACGCATTCTGCTGGCCCTGTTGGGCGTCGGCCTGCTGGGGCATGCGCAGGCCGCCTCGATCGCCGAATGGGAAGGCTGCAGTTCAATTACGGCGGATATCGATCGCCTCGCGTGCTACGACAGCGTGTCCGGACGTGCGCAGCCCGAGGCCGCGCCGGTCCCACCGGCCGATTCTCAAAGCGCTTCACCGCCGGCCCCGCCACCTGCCGTAGCGGACGCCGAGCCGCCGGACGCCGGGCTGCTGTCGGCCCTGTCGCGCCACTGGGAGCTCGACGACGAAGCCAAGCAGGGCGCCTTCCTGTTCAGGCCGCATCGCTCGAATTTTTTCCTGCCGATCAAATACAGCAGTTCGCCCAACAACACCCCCTTCCAGGGCACGTTTATCCAGCCCGACCAGGGGCTCGATAAACTCGAGACCGAGCTGCAGCTGAGCTTCAAGATCAAGGGCATGGAAGGCGTGTTCGGTCACGACAACGCCGACCTGTGGTTCGGCTACACCATCACCTCGTTCTGGCAGGCCTACAACGACAGCACTTCCTCGGCGTTTCGCGAGACCAACTACGAGCCGGAAATGATTCTGACGTACCGCACGGATTACGAAATTGCCGGTTTTCGCGGCCGCTTCATCAATCTGGGAATGGTGCACCAGTCGAATGGCCGCAGCGAAGGGCTGTCGCGCAGCTGGAACCGGGTTTATGCGCAATTCGGGTTCGAGCGCGACAATCTGGCGCTGCTGATCCGGCCCTGGCACCGCATCTCCGAGGACGCCGATGACGACGACAACCCCGACATCGAGGATTACCTGGGCCATGGCGACCTGCAGGTGGTGTATCGCAAAGGCCGCAACGCCTACTCGCTGCTGCTGCGCAACAACTTCAAGTCCGAGGACAACCGCGGCGCAGTGAAGCTCAACTGGAGTTTCCCCTTGTACGGGCGGCTGAAGGGCTATGTGCAGTATTTCAACGGCTACGGCGAATCGTTGATCGACTACAACCACAGCCAGCAGTCGTTCGGCCTCGGCGTCAGCCTGACCGAGGGCATGTAGGCCACGTTTATTTTGTCTCCGGCAGCGCCTGCTCCAGCAGCCGGTGCACGTACTTCACCGGGATGGCGTAGCTGATCCCGCTCGGTGCGGAGAGCGCCGCTTCCTTGGCGCCTTTCACAGACACCGAGTTGAGCACGCCCAGCACTTCGCCGGTGTCGGGATACCATGCCGGCCGGGCTGCCGCTGTTGCCGGGGCAGGCGATGGCGTCGAGTTCGAACCCCTCATACGCATCTTTCGCCTGGGTGCGCACGGTCAGCTGCACGACGCTGGGGAGCGGGGTGAACTGGGAATGATGGCGGCGAGTCCGCCGCGCTGGGTGGACGGGTTGAGCCCGAGCACCGAGCCGATGGAATAGCCGGTGAAATACAGCTGCCAGCCTTCGCGCGCGCGGCTCGAGTCGCCCAGCGTCAGCGCGGGAAGCGGGTCGCCCTCGATTTTCAGCAGCGCCAGGTCGCGTGCTTTATCGGTGGCGACCAGCTTGGCGCGTCGCACGGTCATCCGGCGGTCGCGCCCGACGAAGACGGCATGGATTTCTTTTTTTCACTGTCCAGCAGTTTGGCGTGCGGGCTGCCGCTGGGGTTGAAGACGCCGACGCCGACCACGCCCGGTTTCACGGATTGCAGCGTGTCGGCGACGTCGGCGTGGGCGGGCAGCGCCGCTACGAGCAGGATCAGCGCCCAGTGGGTACACAGCTTGCTGGCCAGTTGGCCGGTCAGCCGGCGGGCACGATCGGGAAGCGTCACGCAAATTCGATACAATCCGGGCCTGAGCAAAGACTTTCTATTCATAGGGAATCCAGGTATGAGCGTTGTTGCGGTTGTCGGACTGGGCTACGTGGGCCTGCCGTTGGCAGTGGAATTCGGCAAGAAAATGACCACCATCGGATATGACCTTTCGCTTGAAAAAATCGAGACATACCGCCGATTTTGCGACCCGACCGGCGAGGTTTCAGCGGACGCCCTCAGGGCGGCAACGCAGTTGACGGTGACTACCGACCCCGCCGACCTGGCGAAAGCCGACTTCATCATTGTCGCCGTGCCCACCCCGGTCGACGCGGCGCACATTCCCGATTTCTCGCCGCTGGTGGGTTCATCCACCACTGTAGGCCGACACATGAAAAAGGGGGCAACCGTCATTTACGAATCCACAGTCTACCCCGGTGCCACCGAGGAGGTATGCATCCCGATCCTGGAAAAACAGTCCGGCATGAAATGGAAGCAGGACTTCCACGTCGGCTATTCGCCCGAGCGCGTCAACCCCGGCGACAAGGAGCGCACCATCACGAAAATCGTGAAGGTGGTGTCGGGCGACGATGCGACCACGCTGGACAAGGTGGCCGATCTGTATGGCAGCGTAATCACCGCCGGCGTGCACCGCGCCAGTTCAATTAAAGTCGCCGAAGCCGCCAAGGTGATCGAGAACACCCAGCGTGACCTCAACATCGCGCTGATGAACGAACTCTCGCTGATCTTCCACCGTCTCGGCATCGACACGCTCGAAGTGCTGAAGGCCGCCGGCACCAAGTGGAACTTCCTGCCCTTCCGCCCGGGCCTGGTCGGTGGCCACTGCATCGGCGTCGATCCCTACTACCTCACCCACAAGGCCGACATGCTGGGCTACCACCCACAGGTCATCCTCGCCGGCCGCCGCATCAACGACGGCATGGGTGCCTTCGTGGCGCAGGAGACGGTGAAGAATATGATCGCCAACGGCGTGCAGGTGAAGGGCGCCAAGGTCAACGTGCTCGGCCTCACCTTCAAGGAAAACTGCCCGGATCTACGCAACTCCAAGGTGGTCGACGTCATCCGCGAACTGCAATCCTTCGGCTGCGAGGTGCATGTGAACGACCCGTTGGGCGAATCGAAGGAAGCCGAGCACGAATACGGCATCAGCCTTACCGCGTGGGGCGACCTGCCCGAGTGCGACGCCATCGTGGCGGCTGTTTCACACGCGGAGTATCTGGAAAAGCCCTTCGGTGAACTCACTGCCAAACTGAAACAAGGCGGCGCCTTCACCGACGTCAAGTCGGCCTATGACCCGGCCGTGGTAAATGCGGCGGGCTTTACGCTCTGGAGACTGTGATGGCCGCGTTCGACGCGCTGAAAAAAGAGCTTCAGGCCGCGCCCCAGACCTGGCTCGTCACCGGTGCCGCCGGCTTCATCGGCTGCAACCTGGTCGAAGCCCTGCTGCTGCTCGACCAGCGCGTCGTCGGCCTCGACAACTTCGCCACCGGCTTTGAAAAAAACCTGGCGCAGGTGCAGGCCAGCGTCGGCCCCGCGCGCTGGAAACACTTCAGCTTCCAGCGCGGCGACATCCGCGAGCTTGCCGACTGCCAAGCCGCCTGCAAGGGCGTCGACTACGTGCTGCACCAGGCCGCGCTCGGCTCGGTGCCGCGCTCGCTGGAAGACCCGCTGGCGACCCACGCCGCCAATAACACCGGCTTCCTCAACATGCTGGTGGCGGCGCGCGACGCCAGGGTCAAGCGCTTCGTCTACGCGGCATCCTCTTCCACCTACGGCGACCACCCCGGCCTGCCCAAGGTCGAAAACGTCATCGGCAAGCCGCTGTCGCCGTATGCGGTGACCAAACTGGTAAATGAGCTATATGCCGACGTGTTCGGCCGCTGCTACGGCATGGAAAGCATCGGCCTCAGGTACTTCAACATCTTCGGCCGCCGCCAGGATCCCAACGGCGCCTACGCCGCCGTCGTGCCGAAGTGGGTCGCCAGCATGATCCACAACGAGCCGGTGTACATCAACGGCGACGGCGAAACCAGCCGCGACTTCTGCTACATCGACAACGTCATCCAGGCCAACCTGCTCGCCGCCACCAGCCCGCACACGGACGCCGCCAACCAGGTCTACAACGTTGCCGTCGGCGAGCGCACCACGCTCAACCAGCTGTTCGAAGCCATCCGTTCCCTGCTGGCGCCGAAGTATCCCCATCTGGCCGGCGTCAAGCCGGTCTACCGCGACTTCCGCGCCGGCGACGTGCGCCATTCGCTGGCCGACATTGCCAGGGCCCGCACGCGGCTGGGATACGAACCCACCCATCGCATCGGCGAAGCTCTGGCCGAAGCGATGGACTGGTACGTGCAGGATCTGGGCGAGCGGCCCGCCTGACTTGAAGAATCGAAGCGATTACCGGCTGGACGAGGGCAGATTTTGAACGAACATACCCCGCTCGATCTGACGCCCGAGACCAATCAGGGCGCGCTGAAAATCCTGCTGCGGCGCATGCGGACCGAGAGCGATTTCCCCGCCCTGTCCGAGGCCATCGGCGACATCAACCGTATCGCCTCCTCCGACCGCGAGGGGATCAACGAGCTCTCCAACAACATCCTCAAGGACTTCGCGCTGACCAACAAGCTGCTGAAGCTGGCCAACGTCGCGTTCTACAATCAGGTCGGCGGTGGCTCGATCAGCACCATTTCGCGCGCGGTGGTGATTCTCGGTTTCGATGCGGTGCGGTCGATCGCGCTGAGCCTGATCCTGTTCGAAAACCTGGAAAACAAGGTGCACGCGCGGCACTTGAAGGAAGAATTCGTCAAGGTGCTGTACGCCGGGATGCTGGCGCGCGGGATGGCGGGCAAGGCGCAGCTGAGGGATGTGGAGGAGGCGTTCATCAGTGCCATGCTGCACAACCTGGGGCGCATGCTGACCATGTTTTATTTCCCCGCCGAAACCGAAGCGATCGGGCATCTCATCGAGACCGAAGGGCTGAGCGATGCCAGGGCGTCGACCCGGATACTGGGGCTGTCGTACGAGAACCTGGGGATGGGTATCGCCCGGAGCTGGGGATTCCCGGACCAGCTGGTGCTGAGCATGAAGCAACTGCCGGCCGGGAAAATCAGAAAATGTGCGAGCAATCCTGAACGACTGCATGCGCTGGCGGGGTTTTCCAACGAGTTATGCGACATCGTTCTCGGCACGCCGGATGCGGATCGTGACAAGGCACTGACCGCGCTCACGGTACGTTACAGCGACAGCGTGCCGGTGACGGTGGAGCAGATCGCCGGCCTGCTGGAAAGGTCGATGCGGGATATCACACCGTTCGCCATGGCGGTGAATGTGAACCTGAAGCAAAGCACCTTTGCGCAACTGGCGTCGAAATGGGCGGGCATGGGCACGGCGCCTGCGGCGGACGCATGGGCGGAAACGGATTCCGATGCCCCGGCCATACTGGAAGCGGCCGCGCTGCATGAGCACGCGGCCATCTTCGACGCGGAACCCGGCGGCCCCTCGCAACGCACGACCGCGGCGGTCCAGTCCGTCCTCACTGCCGGACTGCAGGACGTCAGCAACTCGCTGATCGACGACAGCATGTCCGTCAACGACATCTTGCGCATGATCCTCGAAGCTATGTACAGCGGCATGGGTTTCGCGCACGTGGTGCTATGCATCAAGGATGGCCGCCACAACACGATGTGCGGCAAATTCGGTTTCGGCGATGGCGTGCAGGGCCTGATCAGGGCCTTTGATTTCTCGCTGGCGGCGCAGCCGGATGTGTTCCTGGTTGCACTGCAGAACAACGCCGATATCCTCATCACCGACATCGACGATCCGAAAATCGCGACGCGGATTCCGGCGTGGTACCGGCAGCATATTCCGGCGCGCACCTTCGTGCTGTTCCCGATCATCGTCAAAGGCAAGCCGATCGGCCTGATCTACGCCGACCGCCCGCAGCCCGGCGACATCGCAATTCCCGAGAAAGAGCTTTCCCTGCTCAAGTCGCTGCGCAACCAGGCCGTGCTGGCGATCAGGCAGTCTTTGTGATCATCCTAAAAACCGCAGTTGACCGCTCATCACCCTTGCAAACGCCGCATGAATACAAGATTGAGTGCCTTCAATGCCGTTCACCCGGTGGGTGAGTCCGCTACACGCCCGATGGCACGCCTGCTTGTGCGCCTGCCTTTGTACCCGCAAGGAGTAGGCCGGATTCGTAAAGCCGCTAAAGCGGCAACGACTCCGCTCTCGCGCCTCCTTGCGGGCCTCGGCCCGCGGCGTCGTTGCTTCGCGGCAGACACCCGATCAGACGCACCCTCGGGCGCGTCCAACTCCGATTTCTAGGATCATCGGGCGCCGCTGCGCGAAACCCGCACAGCGGAATTCGGCATAATGACGCGATGATGCCTTTCCGAATCGTCCGCCATCTTCTCACCGGCCTGCTGCTTGCATGCCTTGTCGCGTCCGTCCATGCCGACGGGCTTCCCGCCGCCTTCATCGATGCACTGAAACAGGCCGGCATTCCGCTCGATCATGTGGCGGTGGTGGTGCAGCCACTGGACGCAGCGGCGCCCGTGCTCAGCCACAATGCCGAAGCGGCGCTGAATCCGGCCTCGGTGATGAAGCTGGCGACCAGCTTTGCGGCGCTGAACCAGCTCGGCCCCGGCTACGCGTGGTCGACCGATGTCTGGGCGGACGGCGTCATCGCGAACGGCGTACTGAGCGGCGACCTCGTCATCAAGGGCCATGGCGATCCCACCCTGACACTGGAACGGATATGGCTGTTGCAGCGCGAACTGCGCGCCCGCGGGGTGCGCCACATCCACGGCAATCTGGTGCTCGATCTCAGCCATTTCGAGCTGCCGGCAATCGACCCCGGCGCCTTCGACGATGAGCCGCTGGCCCTGTACAACGCCGCGCCGGGGCCGCTGGTGGCCAACTTCAACGCGACGACGCTGCGCCTGAAGCCGGACGGAGAACAGGTGCTGATCGTGCCGGACATCGCGTTGCCGGGGGTGACGCTGACCTCGCGCCTGGTACTGACCGATGGCGTGGAATGCAACGGCTGGAAGGATGCGCTCACCCCTGCCATCCCCGACCCCGAACGCCTTGAACTGGTGGTGAGTGGGCCCTATCCGCGCGGCTGCGGCGAGCAGGCCTGGGCGCTGAACCTGTTCGAGCCAGCCGCAACCTTCGATTTCATTTTTCGCGGGCTGTGGGCGGAGTCGGGCGGCACGCTGACCGGCGCGACGCTGCCGGGGATGGCGCCCGGCACCGAGCCGTTGCTGAAATTTGCCTCGAAGCCGCTGACCGATGCGCTTATCCGCCTCAACAAACATTCCAACAATCTGATGACGCGCAACCTGTTCCTGACGCTCGGCGCGGAAAGATACGGCGCACCGGCGACGCTGGAAAAAGGCGCACAGGCGGTGCGCGAGATGCTGGCGCAGCGCGGCGTGCCGACTCGCAAGCTGGTGCTGGAAAACGGCTCCGGGCTGTCGCGCATCGAGCGCATCAGCGCGGATGCGCTGAACCAGTTGCTGCGGGCCGCCTACAACAGCCCACTGCACGCCGAATTCCAGTCGGCACTGCCGATTGCCGCCAGCGACGGCACCCTGAAGCGGCGCTTCAACGGCAGTGCATTCAGCGGCAGCGCGCATCTCAAAACCGGCTCCCTGCGCGGCGTCAGCGCGCTGGCCGGCTATGTGTACACCTTGAACGGCCAGCGCGTCAGCTTCGTCATGCTGGTCAACCACGCCAACGCGCGCCGCAGCGAGGCGGCGCAGCGCGCCCTGCTGGAGTGGGTGCATACGATGCCACACGGGCTTCAGCCCGTAGTGGATCGGAGCACCCCGCAGGGAGGCAAGAACCGGATAGCCGAAGAGGAAGAGGGTGCGCGATGAACCCCGGCTGCCGCGTGATGGGCCTGTTTCTGGTGCTGCTGGCGCTGTTCCAGGCGCTGCCGGTGGCGGTGGAGGCCTGGCAGGCCCAGCAATGGCCGGGCACGCTATCGGAATGGCTGCGGCTGGCGCTGCTGCCGGGCGCGCTGTGGCTGTACCTGCGCTACTTCAGCATCCTCGGCTGCCGCCGGTGCGAGAACGACGATAAAACATAGGCAGCGCTATTCGGGCTGCAACAGATCGATCCTGAAGCTATCTTCGTAGGGCGGAACATTGCATTCGATGACGTCCGTGGGGGCGACATCGAGACGGACGCCGACGATGTCGGTGCGCACCGGCAGTTTCGCCGCGCCGCGGTCCACCAGCACCACCGTGCGGATCTCGGCCGGCTGTCGGCACGCCAGATATTCCACCGCGCGCAGCATGGAATGCCCGCGATACATCACGTCGTCGACCGCCAGCACGGTGTGATCCGCGAGATCGAGCGTGGCGTGGACGGGGTTTTCGGTCAGCCGGGTTTCGGGATAGAGCAGTGTGAGGTCGTCGGCATAGCGCTTGATCTGCAGGTCCAGCCGCACGCAGTCCACGAGACCATAGGTCTCGGCCAGGCATGCCTGCAGCCGGTCGGCCAGGGGCGCGCCGCGCCGCAGGATGCCGACAATCGCAACCTGCGTGCGCCCGGTCAGCAGGCCGGCCGCCTGGCGCGCCATGTCGGTGACGATGGCGTCGAGCTGTGAGGGGGTGTAGAGACAGGTGCGTCGGCCCTGGGGCTTGTTTGTCATGGCCGCGCCCGCCTGCCGGATTCGGGGGTGATCATGCAGTCGCCTCGGCGACCTGGTTGGCCCAGGACATGGCCTCGATTTCTGCCATGGTCAGATCCGGCAGCGACAGGCCGCCGCATTGCGCCAGCAGCGAAAGCGTGCGGCTGAGGTCGTGATGCTCGACGCTTTCGACCAGTTGCAGCAAGGCGCCCATTTCGCCTTCGCGCCGCAGCAGGGCGGCGGCCAGGCGCTCGCCCAGGCCCAACTCGCCGACGATGTCGGCCAGCGGCCTGTCGATCAGGACGTCGATCAGCGACAGAATCCCGGCCATGAACGCCTCGTCGCAGTAATAGGCGCCACAGTAATCAGCGTCACGGCATTCGACACCGGACCGCTGTTTGCCGGCCAGCAGTTCCATCATCCTGCCGCGCGTGGCGGCCAGCAACAGCAGCGGGCTGGGATACGGCGCGCCGGCCTGCAGGGTGAACAAAAGCAACTGCAGCCAGCGTTGCAGCTGTTTGCGGCCGAGCACCATGATCGCCTGCGAGACCGAGGCGATGCTGTACCGGACGCCGCTGGCCACCGAGTTCACCAGCCGCATCAGGTTGTAGGTCAGGCTGGGGTGCTGTTTGAATATCTGTTCGATCTGCTGCGTGTCGGCATCGCGCAGCACCAGCCCCAGCAATTGGGTGAGCGCCACCTGGGCGGGGTCGGCGCGCCTGGCGGAAAGCACCGAGGGCCGCGCGAAGTAATAACCCTGGAACAGGTCGAAGCCGAGCGTCTGGCAATAGGCGGCCTGCTCGGCGCTGTCGACCTTTTCGGCCAGCAGCTTCACCGGCCATTGCTTCAGCTGGCTGACCGCCGCCCGCAGTTCATCCTGGGTATGCAGCAACAAATCCACCTTGACGATGTCGACCAGCGCCAGCAGCGGAAGGTAACTGTCGTCGTACACAAAATCGTCCAGCGCCAGCGCGAAGCCCAGCAGCTTGAGCGTGCGGCAGCGTTCGATCACGGCCTCGGTGACGATGATGGTTTCGAGCAGCTCCAGCACCACCTGTTCCCTGGGCAGCAGTTCCACCAGGTCCGACAGCAGCATGTCGGCGCTGACGTTGATGAATCCCAGTTGTGTGCCGAGCACGGTCTGCACGCCCATCTCGCTGAACGCGTGATGGATGACGCTGGCGGTTGCCTGCATGTCGTCGCTGACGGTCACGCTGGATGTGTTGGCGGTACGAAACAGCAGCTCATACGCGACGATGCGCTGGTCGCGGTCGAGAATAGGCTGGCGGCCCAGAAAAATATCGTTGACCGCCATGCTTACAGACCCAGGTCTTTCCACAGCGCGTCGACGCGCGCCTTCACCGCTGCATCCATCACGATCGGCGTGCCCCACTCGCGGCTGGTTTCGCCCGGCCATTTGTTGGTGGCATCGATGCCCATCTTGCTGCCCAGTCCGGAAACCGGACTGGCAAAGTCGAGGTAGTCGATCGGCGTGTTCTCCACCAGCAGCGTGTCGCGCGACGGATCGACGCGGGTGGTGAGCGCCCACATGACTTCCTTCCAGTCGCGCACGTTCACGTCGTCGTCGGTGACGATGATGAACTTGGTGTACATGAACTGGCGCAGGAAGCTCCACGCGCCGAACATCACCCGCTTGGCGTGACCGGGGTAGGCCTTCTTCATGCTGACCACCGCCATGCGGTAGGAGCAGCCCTCGGGCGGCAGGTAGAAGTCGGAAATTTCGGGGAACTGCTTCTGCAAGAGCGGCACGAACACTTCGTTCAGCGCCACGCCAAGAATCGCCGGCTCGTCCGGCGGCTTGCCGGTGTAGGTGCTGTGGTAAATCGGGTCGCGCCGCATCGTGATGCGCTCGACGGTGAACACCGGAAAAGTTTCCTGCTCGTTGTAGTAGCCGGTGTGGTCGCCAAATGGCCCTTCAAGGGCCATCTCATAAGCGTGGCGGCCTTCCAGCGCGGGATCGCAAGGCAGGATCACGCCTTCGAGCACGATCTCGGCGGAGGCCGGCACCTGCAGCTCGCTACCGAGGCATTTCACCACTTCGGTCTTGGCGCCGCGCAGCAAGCCGGCGAACTGGTATTCGGAAAGCGAATCCGGCACCGGGGTGACCGCGCCGAGGATGGTCGCCGGGTCGGCGCCGAGCGCCACCGCAAGGGGAAACGGCTCGCCCGGATGCGCCAGCGTGTGCTCGCGAAAATCCAGCGCGCCGCCGCGGTGCGCCAGCCAGCGCATGATGAGCTTGTTCGGTGCGAGCACCTGCTGGCGATAGATGCCGAGGTTCTGCCGTTTCTTGTGCGGACCTTTCGTAACGGTCAGCCCCCAGGTGATCAGCGGCGCCACGTCGCCCGGCCAGCAGTGCTGGATCGGCAGGCGGCTCAAGTCCACATCGGCGCCTTCCCACACAATCTCCTGGCACGGCGCGCTCCGTACTTCCTTCGGGGCCATGTTCAAAACCTGCTTCAGAACCGGCCACTTGTCCCAGGCGTCGCGCAGGCCCTTCGGCGGCTCGGGCTCCTTCAGGTAGGCCAGCAGCTTGCCGACTTCGCGCAGCCGGCTCGGGTCGTCCTCGCCCATGCCCAGCGCCACCCGCTTGACCGTGCCGAACAGGTTGGCCAGCACCGGAATGGTGCTGCCCTTCGGGTTCTCGAACAGCAGCGCCGGGCCGCCGACGCGCAGCACGCGGTCGGCGATTTCGGTCATTTCCAGTTTGGGATCGACTTCGACGGCGATGCGTTTGAGCTCGCCCATTTTTTCAAGTTGCGCGATGAAATCGCGCAGGTCGCGGTAGATCATGGGAGGGGGGGCAGGCGGGTTGCGGCGTCAGTCGACGGTTTCGAACAGGGTAACGACCTTGGTCACGCCCGACGTGGTGCGTGCAATGTCGGTGGCGACCCTGGCTTCGGTCGGCGTCAGCAGCCCCATCAGGTAGACCACGCCGGACTCGGTCACCACCTTGACCTTGGTACCGGGCACACGTTTTTCGCCCAGCAGGCGCGTCTTGACGTTGCCGGTGATGGCGCTGTCGTTGGCCCGTGCGGTGAACGAGGTGACGCCCGAAATGCCGAGTTCGTTGAACACCGTGCGCACCTCGGGAACACCCTTGACGACCTCGCTGGCGCGCGAGCGGGTGGTTTCGTCCGGCACCTGGCCGGTCAACAGCACCTGGCGGTTGTAGCTGGTCACGGAGATGTTGCCGGTTTTTTCCGGGATGGCTTCACCCAGGCGGCTCATTGCACGCAATTCGATTTCCTGGTCGCCGACGAACACGCCGGTGGTGCGGCGGTCGAGCACCGCCGCCGTACCCGTGGCGGCGCCGCCTACGGCGACCGCGGCACATCCATGCAACTGCGACAGCGCCACACCCGCCAGCGCGATATAAATCAGTTTGTTCATTCCTCAACTCCCAGTAAAACGCTGTCCACCGCATCGCACAAGCAATGGATGGCCAGCATATGGACTTCATGAATGCGCGCCGCGGATTCGGCGGGCACGCTGAGGAAGACGTCGTCTTCCTGCATTTGTTCCCCCAGCACGCCGCCGCCATTCCCGGTCAGGGCGATCACCGGCATGCTGCGCGCGTGGGCGGCGGCCACCGCCTGCAGCACGCTGGGCGAGTTGCCGCTGCTGGAAATCGCCAACAGCAGGTCGCCCGGCTGCCCCAGCGCCTTCACCTGGCGCGCAAATACCTGATCGTAGGCGAAGTCGTTGGCGATCGAGGTCAGGGTGGCTGTGTCGGCGGTCAGGGCAATCGCCGCCAGGCCGGGGCGCTCCTGCTCGAAGCGGTTGATCATGTGGGCGGCGAAATGCTGCGCATCCGCTGCCGAACCGCCGTTGCCGCAGGCCAGGATTTTTCCGCCCTGCGCGAGGCAATGCACCATGTGACGCACGGCCTGCTCAATCGCCGGAACAAGCGCCCCGGCAGCATCCAGCTTGATCTGTGCCGAGGCCTGGAAATGACCGAAAATTCTGTCGTGTAGAGGCATGAGGGCGCACGATTATGAAACATTCGAGCCCGGATTATCCCACATCGTCGAAAGCGTTTTTGATCCAGTCCGAGACGCTATCGCCGGACAACGCCACCACGTCGAAGCGGCACGGCGGCAGCGTTTTCAGCGTGGTCAGGTACTGGCGCGCGGCGGCCAGCAGCTTTCTCTGCTTGGCCGGCGTCACGCTGGCGGCGGCACCGCCGAAATCGCTGCGGCTGCGCAGCCGCACCTCGACGAACACACGGGTGGGGCCGTCCTGCATGATGAGGTCGATCTCGCCGAAGCGGCAGCGCCAGTTGCGCGTGACGAGCTTCAGGCCGTGCGTTTGCAGGAAGGCCTCGGCGCGCGATTCGGCGGATTGCCCGAGCAGGGATCTCAAGCTTGGCGCCCCAGTTGATCGCTCATCATCCTTTGGATCACCTTATAAATTTCAGCTTTATCGACTTTGGTACGCGCAACATTCGGGTGGGACCGCTACACACCTGAACTGGGGAGCCAAGGTTGAACATCTGCGACAATGACGGCCCATGAACGAAGCGACCCATCATACCCGCCTGCCGCCCGCGCTCTATGTCGTCGCCACGCCGATCGGCAACCTCGGCGACATCACGCTGCGTGCGCTCGACACGCTGAAATGCGTCGACCGCGTGGCGGCGGAAGACACCCGCGTGTCGGGGCAGCTGCTGGCGCATTTCGACATCAGAAAACCGCTGGTGTCGATCCGCGAGCACAACGAGCGCGCCGCCGCCGACAAGGTGATCGCGTGGATCGCCGCCGGCGAGGCAGTAGCCTACGTGTCGGACGCCGGCACACCCGCGGTGTCCGACCCCGGCGCGCGGCTGGTGGCGGCGGTGCGTGCGGCGGGGCTGACGGTAGTGCCGATCCCCGGCGCCGCGGCGGTGACCACGGCGCTGTCGGTTGCCGGCATCGAATCCGGGCAGTGGCTGTTCCACGGTTTCCTGCCGCCCAAATCCGGCGCGCGCCGTGCGCAACTGCAAACCCTGGCGGCGCTGCCGGCGGCACTGGTTTTTTACGAGGCGCCGCACCGCATCGAGGAGACGCTGGCCGACATGGCGACGGTGCTGGACGGCGCCCGACCGGTGACACTGGCACGCGAGCTCACCAAGCGCTTCGAGAGCATCGTTACCCTGCCGCTCGCCGAGGCGCCCGCCTGGCTCGCCGCCGACCCCAACCACGTACGCGGCGAATTCGTCGTCGTCGTGCATCCGCCGGCCGCCGCCGCCGCGATGGTCGATACCGAAGCGATGCGCGTGCTCGACGTGCTGCTGGGCGAGCTACCGCCGACGCTGGCGGCCAGGCTGGCGGCAAAAATCACCGGCCGCAGCAAGGCCGAACTCTATAAAATGACTTTGGCACTCAAGCCGCAGGCTCAAGACGACGCATGACCGACACCCTCACTCTCATCCGCCCCGACGACTGGCACATTCATTTCCGCGACGGCGCCGCGATGCGGAGCGTGCTGCCCGACACTGCGCGCGTGTTCGGCCGCGCCATCGCCATGCCCAACCTGCGGCCGCCGCTGGTCAACGTGGCCGATGCGGCGGCGTACCGCGAGCGCTTGCTGGCAGCCGCGCGCGGCACCGCGTTCGAGCCGCTGATGACGCTCTACCTCACCGACAACACGACGCCTGCGGAAATCCGCCGCGCGCGGGCAAGCGGCTTCGTCCATGCGGTGAAGTATTACCCGGCCGGGGCGACCACCAATTCGGATTCCGGCGTCACCGAACTCGCCAAGGCGTACCAGGCCATCGCGGCGATGGAAGAAACCGGCATGCCGCTCTTGCTGCACGGCGAAGTGGTCGATCCCGAGGTCGACGTATTCGACCGCGAAGCGGTATTCATCGAGCGCCACCTGATCCCGCTGCTGCGCGATTTTCCCCAGCTCAAAATCGTGCTCGAACACATCACCACGCGCCAGGCCGCCGAGTTCGTTGCTAGCGCGCCGGCCAACGTCGCCGCCACCGTCACCGTGCATCACCTGCTGTACAACCGCAACGCCATGTTCAAGGGCGGCATCCGTCCGCACATGTATTGCCTGCCGGTGCTGAAACGCGAACAGCATCGCCAGGCGCTGGTCGCCGCAGCCATCTCCGGCAATCCCAAGTTCTTTCTCGGCACCGATTCCGCCCCGCATGCCGTGAGCGCCAAGGAAACCGCCTGCGGCTGCGCCGGCATCTATACCGCGCATGCCGCGATCGAACTCTATGCCGAAGCGTTCGAGGACGCCGGCGCGCTCGACAAACTCGAAGCCTTCGCCAGCTTCCACGGCGCCGACTTCTACGGCCTGCCGCGCAACACCGATACCATCACCCTCAAACGCGAAAGCTGGGACGCGCCGGCCCGCCTCAAAATGGGCGAGGAAAGCCTGGTGCCGCTGCGCGCGGGCGAAGCCATCTACTGGCGCGTCGTCGCATAAATTGGTATTCGATGGGCTAATTTTTGAAGGCCGCCCGTTGCTCAGCGAGTAGGCGTTGGTCATCGTAGGGGCAATGCCCGCAGTTGGCCAAGACCAGATATCTGAGTTAGCCATCCCTTGGACCCGCTTGTGGCCGGCGGTTGCCTTTGGGAGTAGGCGCCTGAAAGCGGCTGTTGAGCATCCAGCAAAATTTGCTACCGCCGGCTTACGGGCATCACGTCGAATTCACACAATCGGCCAATAGCCGTTACTGGCGGAGCAGTAAAATGCGATACTTAGGTGGCCGGTGTGGATCCATCAGTGGTCGGTCGTGAAATTGACGCGTACTTCTGTTGATCGGCCAGGCTGGCACACAAGCCTTGCACACTTGCCTACAATGAAGTTGTTTTTAAAGGAATTGGGCGCATCTCATGAAAAAAATCATTGCTTCTTTTAGCGCCCTTGTATTTGGCCTCAGCGGTCTTTCAGGCTGTGCCAATATGACCGAAACTCAAAAAACCTCCGGCACAGGTGCGGGGATTGGCGCAGTTGCCGGAGCGGTAATTGGCGCCGCGACAGCCGGCGGACACACGGGCAAAAGCGCCGCGACCGGCGCGGCTATCGGCGCGGCAGTGGGTGCGGGTGGCGGTTATCTGTGGTCGAAGCACATGGAAAAACAAAAGGTCGAGATGGAGCAGGCGACCCAGGGAACCGGCATAAGCGTGAGCCAGACCGCCGACAACCAGCTCAAGCTGGACATCCCGAGCGATGTTTCGTTTGACACGAACCGCTATGAGATCAAATCGAACCTGCGTCCGATCCTTGATCGCTTCGCCACCACCCTGAATCAAAACCCGGTAACAATGGTGACCATCATCGGCCACACGGACAGCACTGGCACGGATGCGATCAATAATCCGCTTGCGGTCAATCGCGCCGCCTCGACGCGCGATTACCTCGTTGCTCGCGGGGTGGCGACAAACCGTATCGCAATCGATGGTCGCGGTTCGCGCGAACCGATCGCTGACAATAACACGGTGGAAGGCCGTGCGAAGAACCGCCGCGTCGAGATTTTCGTGGCAGAACCCGTACGCTGACGACAGCTTATTCGGGCAATCTGGCTTTATTCACGCCGGGGCATTTCTAGCCAATGGCCGGTGTGCGGTGCATAGCGGACCAAGTTGACCAGAACCCTTCATCGCCTTTGGCCGATGAGCAGGTGAGTGACGAGTTCATCGACTGACGGTTTCGGGTCGGAGAGCCATTGCGACAGCCAAGGCAGGCCGGTTTGGGTTGTACAAAATCAGGTGCCGGTCCGGGATCGCCAGGATGTGCGCCAGGGGCGGTTCCCGCGCTGACCGGGTAAAGGCCTTATAATCCCGGTGGGGAAGCCGATCAGACAATCGCTGCCACGCAAGTGGGAGAGGAAAGTCCGGGCTCCACAGAGCAGGATGCCGGCTAACGGCCGGACGCCGCGAGGCGAGGAATAGGGCCACAGAGACGAGCGTATTAAGTTACGGTGAAACGCGGTAACCTCCATCCGGAGCAACACCAAATAGGCAGACGATGACGCGGCTCGCCGAGTCTGCGGGTAGGTGGCTGGAGCCGGTCAGCAATGACCGGCCTAGAGGAATGGTTGTCCACGACAGAACCCGGCTTATCGATTGACTTTCCCACTTTTCATGCAATTCAAATACTTAGCGTTTTTATCTAAAAAAATAGATAGGGTTCATCGCTAAGTCACGGTTTTTCCAGAAACTTATCCACAACCAAAAACCACCCCTAAGTCCTTGAGGCATAGGGGTTTTTTTGTGTCTGTCGGCTTGACCCTCACAAAACTATCCCCTATAGTGGGTGTAAGTGGTGATTAGTGGGAGGCTGTGGGAGAATGCGCCCAGCCAAACACGGCCAAATCTAATTTCAATAATGGGGGAGCGCATGTTTCGGGGGGTCGCAACGGTCAGTCTGGACAGCAAGAACCGGCTCGTGGTGCCGGCGCGCTACCGTGACGCCCTCCTGGTGAATGGCGGCGGGCGCGTGGTGATCACCGCCGACCCCAGCCAGTGCCTGCTGCTCTACCCCCTGCCCGAGTGGGAGCCGATCGAGAAAAAGCTCAACGGCCTGTCCGACTTCAATCCCCGCACCCGCAGTCTCAAACAATTGCTCGTCGGCTATGCGCACGACATGGACATGGACAGCGCCGGTCGCGTGCTGCTGCCGCCGATGCTGCGCAAGTTCGCCGATCTGGATAAAAGCGTGGTGATGGTGGGCCAGGGCAGCAAGGTGGAGTTGTGGAACGAGGCGCGCTGGGAGGCGCAGGTGGCGCAGGCGCTGACCTTCAGCGACGACGCCCTGCCGCCCGAACTGGAAGGCTTTACGTTGTGATGGAGACCGCCCATGTGCCGGTGCTGGCACAGGAGGCGGTGGCAGCGCTGACGATCAGGCCTGATGGCATTTATGTCGACGCCACCTTCGGACGCGGCGGCCATAGCCGGTTGATCCTGGCGCAACTGGGGCCGGACGGACGCCTGATCGCGCTGGATCGCGATCCGGACGCCATCCGCGCGGGTGCGGCGCTGCAGGATGCGCGGCTGACGCTGGTGCGAAGCGCGTTTTCGCGGCTGGGCGCGGTGCTCGATGAAATGGGTTTGACGCAGGTGGACGGAATTTTGCTGGACATCGGGGTGTCGTCGCCGCAGCTCGATGATGCGACGCGCGGATTCAGCTTCCGCTTCGATGCGCCGCTCGACATGCGCATGGATCCAGGAAGCGGACTGTCGGCGGCGGACTGGCTGGCGACGGCGGAAGAGGGGGAAATCAGTGAAGTCATCCGCACCTATGGGGAAGAGCGGTTTGCTAAATCGATTGCGCGCGCGATTGTTGCGGCACGCCAGGAAGCAGCCATCCGCAGCACCGGGCAGCTGGCGAACCTCATCGCCGCGACGATCAAAAAGCGCGAGCCGGGGCAACACCCGGCGACCCGCAGCTTCCAGGCTATACGGATTTACATCAACCGCGAACTGGAAGAACTGAGTGCCGTACTACCGCAATGTGTGGACAAACTGAAGCCCGGCGGCCGGCTCGCGGTCATCAGCTTTCATTCGCTGGAAGACCGCATTGTCAAACGCTTCATGCGCGACGAGGCGATGGGCGAGCAGGCGCCGCGCCGCCTGCCGATTCAGGCCGCCATGCTGAAACCGGGACGCTTGAGGCTGGCGGGCCGCGCCCAGCGTGCGACAGGCGCCGAAGTGGCGGCCAACCCGCGTGCGCGCAGTGCCGTATTGCGGGTGGCGGAACGGGTGGCTGAGGCATGAGCCGGCTCAATGCCATTCTGGTGCTGGCGCTGGTGGCCTGCGCGCTGGCGGTGATCCAGTCGCAGCACCGCTCGCGCACGTATTTTGTGGAACTGGAACGCCTGAAGAAGCAGGCGCACGGGCTGGACGAGCAATGGGGAAAACTGCAGCTGGAGCAGGGCACCTGGGCCAACCCGGCGCGGGTCGATACGCTCGCACGTACCCGGCTCGGCCTGATTGCGCCACCGCATGATCGTGTGCGCGTCGAAACGCTGGTGAGTGCTCCATGAATTACCACTCAAAGAAATTGCTCAAGCTCAATCTTGCGCCCTGGCGCATGGCGACAGTGGGCAGCCTGCTGCTTGCCGGGCTGGCGGTGGTGGCGGGGCGGGCGTTTTATCTGCAGGGCATCAATACCGACTATCTGCAGGGCAAAGGCGATGCGGTGGCCAACCGCAACCTCACGCTGCCCGCACATCGCGGTCAGGTGTCGGACCGCAACGGCCAGTTGCTGGCGATCAGCACGCCGGTCGAATCCCTGTGGGCGCGCCCGGACGAACTCAAGCTGTCCGACGGCGAGCGCGCGCAGCTGGCCAGGGTGCTCGGCATGTCGACCCAGGAACTCACAAAAACGCTGGCGCGCAAGACACACGGCGAATTCAGCGTACGACGCCCGGTGACGCCGGAGCAGGCGGTTAAAATCGCCACAATGGGGGTGCCGGGCCTGTATCTGCGGCGCGAATTCCGCCGCTATTACCCGGCAGGCGAAGTGGCGGCGCACGTGGTCGGCTTCACCAACGTGGACGATCTCGGCCAGGAGGGTGTCGAGCGCGCCTATCAGGACTGGCTGGCCGGCCGCGAGGGCCAGCGCCACATTCAGCGCGATCGCCGCGGCAACACCATCCGTGACCTGGCGCCGATCCAGACTGCGCAGATGGGCGGCAACCTGGCGCTGTCGCTCGATCTGAACATCCAGTATCTGGCGCACCGGGAACTGGCGGCGGCGATCGTTGCGCTCAAGGCCAAAGGCGGCAGCGTGGTGGTGCTCGACGCCAAAACCGGCGAGATTCTCGCGCTGGCCAACCAGCCGATCTTCAATCCCAACAACCGTCGCAACTACAAGCCGGGGCCGATGCGCAACCGCGCGGTGATCGACACCTTCGAGCCGGGCTCCACCATCAAGCCCTTCGTCGCGGCGGCGGTGCTGGAGCGCGGCCTGTATCGCCCAGACAGCGTCATCGACACGCCGGAAACCTGGCGCGTCGGCGCCAAGCTGGTACGCGACAGCCACCCGCATCCCCAGTTGACGGTGAGCGAAATCATCCAGAAATCGAGCAATGTCGGCGCGGTGAAGCTGGCCATGTCGCTGACTCCGCAGCAATACTGGGAGGTGCTGCACCGTTCCGGCTTTGGCCAGCTGCCGGGCTCGGGCTTCCCCGGCGAGACCGCCGGGCGCTTGCGCGATGCCGCCACCTGGAAGCCGATCGAGCACGCCACCATGGCGTATGGCTACGGCCTGTCGGTCAGCCTGTTGCAGCTGACCCGCGCCTATATGGCCTTT
This sequence comes from Thiobacillus sp., assembly GCA_035530575.1. Lineage (GTDB taxonomy): Bacteria > Pseudomonadota > Gammaproteobacteria > Burkholderiales > Thiobacillaceae > Thiobacillus. The sequence goes on from DATKUP010000079.1 coordinate 29,706, forward strand.
GCCAACGACGGCGAAGTGATGCCGCTGTCGTTCCTCAAGCGCGAACCGCAGGAAATTGCCGGTGAGCGGGTGTTCTCTCCAGGGGTGGCGCGCAAAGTGCGCGCCATGCTGGAAACGGTGACGCAGGAAGGCGGCACCGGCATGCTCACCCAGGTGCCGGGCTATCGCGTAGCCGGCAAGACCGGCACCGCGCACAAGGTGGTCGACGGCCGCTACGCACCCGATATCTTTCTGTCTTCCTTCGTTGGCATGGCGCCGGCATCCAACCCGCGCCTCATCATCGGCGTGGTGATCGACGAGCCGTCCGGCGGGGTGTATTACGGCGGCAGCACGGCCGGCCCGGTGTTTGCGCAGGTGATGGCCGCCAGCCTGCGCCAGCTCGCGGTGCCGCCGGATGCGCCGGAAACCGCGACGCGGATGACGCAGAACACGCCAGCCGTGGTGGCGCGCGCGGGAGGGGGCGCGTGATGGCGAGCACCCAAAAGAGCACAAGCTCCGGCCTGGCCGCATCGCAGGCGATCCGGGAATCCGTGCCGCACATTCTGGAACGGCTCGGCATCGACGTTACCGAACTCGTCAACAACAGCCGCAAGGCCATGCCGGGCACGGTGTTCGCCGCCTATCCCGGGGAGACGCGTGACGGCCGCGACTTCATCGCGCCGGCGGTGGCGCAGCGCATCGACGGCGTGTTGTGGGAAGCCGACCACTACCAGTGGGATCCCGCCCTTGATGTGCCCAACGCCGGCGTACTCGACCTGAAAACCCGCATCGGCGAAATCGCCGCCCACGTCTACGGCGAGCCTTCGCGCGCGCTGCACATGGTCGGCGTTACCGGCACCAACGGCAAAACCTCGGTGGCGCACTGGGTGGCGCAGGCGTTCACGCAGCTGGGGCGCAAAACCGCCGTCATCGGCACCGTCGGCAACGGCTTCCCCGCCGCGCTCACCCCCGCGCTCAACACCACGCCCGACGCCATCGACCTGCAGCAGCGCCTCGCACACTATCGGCAGCAGGGCGCGGCAGCGTGCGCGATGGAGGTGTCATCGCACGGCCTGGTACAGGGACGGCTCAACGGCATGTCTTTCAACGTTGCGGTACTGACCAACCTGTCGCGCGACCATCTCGACTACCACGGCGACATGGACAACTATGCCGATGCCAAGGCGCGGCTGTTCAGCTGGCCGGGGCTGGAGTGGGTGGTGGTCAACGTCGACGATGCCTTCGGCCAGCGGCTGGAGGCGGAGACACGGCCGGCGCGCGTCGCCGGCTATGGCTTCCAGCGCGGCGCCGTGGTGGGCGAAAAGCTGCGCTTGTCGCAGGCGGGCCTGCACCTCGCGGTGCGCACCGACTGGGGCAATGCCGAGATCGACGCGCCACTGTTGGGCCGTTTCAACGCCACCAACCTGCTCGCCGTGCTCACTACCCTGCTGGTCTCCGACGTGAAGCTGGACGATGCCTGCCAGGCGCTGGCGCACATCACGCCGCCGCCGGGGCGGATGCAAACCCTTGGCGGCAATGCACATCCGCTGGTGGTGGTGGACTACGCCCACACTCCCGACGCGCTGGAGAAAGCACTTGCCACCCTGCGTGAAATCGTCAGCGGCGGGCGGCTGATCTGCGTCTTCGGCTGCGGCGGCAACCGCGACAAGGGCAAACGCCCGCTGATGGGGCAGGCCGCCGCCGCGGGCGCCGACGAAGTCTGGATCACCAGCGACAACCCGCGCAACGAAGACCCGCGCCACATCATCGACGACATCCTGGCGGGAGCCGGCAGCAAGCCGCACGTCGAACCGGATCGCGCGCGCGCAATTTTCGAGGCCATCGGCGGCGCGCATCACGGCGACGTGGTGGTGATCGCCGGCAAGGGCCATGAGGATTACCAGGAAGTCGCCGGCGCGCGATTGCCGTTCTCCGACGTGGCGGTTGCCAGAAAAGCCCTGGAGGCGTGGACTTAAGATGGTCATGATGCAACTCTCCGAAGCCGCCGCCATGCTCGGCGTGCCGTTTGACGGTGCGGACGCCGAGGTGCTGCGCGTTTGCACCGACAGCCGCCGCATCCAGCCGGGCGATCTCTTCTTCGCGCTGCGCGGCGAAAAGTTTAACGGCGGCACTTTCGCCGCCCAGGCCTTGCAGCAGGGCGCGGCCGGCGTGGTGCTGGACGCCGTGCAGGCACCCGAACTTGCCGCCATCCGCGTCGACGACACCCGCCTCGCACTCGGCAGGCTGGCCGCCGCCTGGCGCCGGCGCTTTGCGATTCCGGTCATCGCCATCACCGGCAGCAACGGCAAGACCACGGTGAAGGAAATGCTGGCGGCCATCCTGCAGGTGGAAACCGGCTCCGACGCGGCCGTGCTGAAGACCGAAGGCAACCTCAACAACGACATCGGGCTGCCGCTGATGCTGCTGCGCCTGCGCGGGACGCATCAGTTTGCGGTGCTGGAAATGGGCATGAACCACGCGGGCGAAATCGACTACCTGACGCGGCTGGCGCGGCCGGACGTGGCGCTGGTCAACAACGCAATGACCGCGCACGTCGGCTTTCTCGGCTCGATCGAAAATATCGCCCGCGCCAAGGGCGAAATCTTCAACGGCCTGACGGATGCCGGCATTGCGGTGTTCAACGCCGACGACCCGCATGCCGGGTTGTGGCGCGAATCCAACGCGCGGCGCTGCATCGTCGATTTCGGCATCAGGCAGCCGGCCTCGGTGCGCGGGCAATACCAGCCCCGCGATTTCGGTTCGGCGCTTGCCGTCACCCTGCCCCACGCCTGCCTCGAGATCGCCCTGCAGGTGCCGGGCGAGCACAACGCGATGAACGCGCTCGCCGCCGCCGCCGCCGCCTTCGCGCTCGACGTCAGCCTCCGCAGCATCGACGCCGGGCTGTCCGGCTTCACCGGCGTCAAGGGGCGCCTGCAAAGGAAGCCCGCGCTGCACGGCAGCACCTTCATCGACGACACCTACAACGCCAATCCCGATTCGGCGAAAGCGGCGCTGGCGGTGCTGGCGCAGCAACCCGGCAGGAAGGTGCTGGTGCTGGGCGACATGGGCGAACTGGGCGCGGATGCGGTCACCATGCACGCCCAGATCGGACAGGCCGCGCGCGCGGCGGGCGTCGACCGCCTGCTTGCGCTGGGCGATTTGTCGAAGGAGACCGTTGCCGCGTTCGGCGCCGGCGCGATGTACTTCGAGCGCATCCAGGAACTTCTCGCCGAACTCGAAAACGAACTCGCGCCCGGCACCACCGTGCTGGTGAAAGGTTCGCGCTTCATGCAGATGGAGCGCGTGGTGCAGAGCTTCATGGAAGACCCGGTGGCCTCGGCACCCGGGCAAGAAGGACACTGACATGCTCCTGTGGCTGTTTCAATATATGGGTCAGGACATCCGCGCATTCAATGTCTTCAACTACCTGACGCTGCGCACGGTGATGGCGACACTTACTGCGCTGACGATTTCCTTCGTCGTCGGCCCCGCCGTCATCCGCAAGCTCACCGCGCTGAAAATTGGCCAGTCGGTACGCAGCGACGGCCCGCAGACCCACCTGGTCAAGGCCGGCACGCCGACCATGGGCGGCGCGCTGATCCTGATGTCGGTCGCGATCACCACGCTGCTGTGGGCGGACCTGTCCAACGACTATGTCTGGGTCGCGCTGCTGACCCTGGTCGGCTTCGGTGTCATCGGCTGGGTCGACGACTGGCGCAAGGTGGTGGAAAAAAACTCGCGCGGCCTGCCCTCGCGCTGGAAGTATTTCTGGCAGTCGGCGATCGGTCTTGCGGTCGCGGCCTATCTGTGGAACACCGCCACCTTGCCGGCGCACACCGAGCTCATCATTCCCTTCCTCAAGTACGCCACGCTGAGTCTGCCGGCGGCAGCTTTCATCGCGCTCGCCTACTTCGTCATCGTCGGTTCCAGCAACGCGGTCAATCTCACCGACGGCCTCGACGGCCTGGCGATCATGCCGACCGTGATGGTGGCCGGCGCCCTGGCGATCTTCGCCTACGTCGCCGGCAACGCGGTGTTCTCCAAATACCTTGGCGTGCCGTTCGTCCCGGGCGCCGGCGAACTGGCGATCTTCTGTGCCGCGATGGCGGGCGCCGGGCTCGCCTTCCTGTGGTTCAACGCCTATCCGGCGGAAGTCTTCATGGGCGACGTCGGCGCGCTGGCGCTGGGCGCGGCGCTGGGCGTAGTCGCCGTCATCGTGCGCCAGGAAATCATCCTCTTCATCATGTGCGGCGTGTTCGTGGTGGAAACCCTGTCGGTAATCGTGCAGGTCGCCTCGTTCAAGCTCACCGGCAAGCGCATGTTCCGCATGGCGCCGATCCATCACCATTACGAACTCAAGGGCTGGAAGGAGAACCAGGTCGTGGTGCGATTCTGGATTATTTCCATGATGCTGGTGCTGATTGGCCTGTCGAGCTTGAAACTGAGATGAACTACGACAGCCTGCAACTCTCCGGCAAAAAGGTCCTGGTGCTCGGTCTGGGCGACACCGGCTTGTCGTGCGCGCGCTGGCTGGCGACGCGCGGCGCGCAGGTGAGCGTGGCCGACAGCCGCACAGCACCGCCGCATGCCGGGCGCCTGGCCGAGCTGCTGCCGCAGGTGCCGCTTCACACCGGGCCCTTCGACGATGCGCTGCTGCAATCGACCGAAATGCTGGTGATCAGCCCCGGCGTGCCGCGGGCCAACCCTGCGGTGGCCCGCGCGATTACGGCAGGCATCGAGGCGGTGGGCGACATCGAGCTGTTCGCCCGCGCCATCCAGGCACTCAACGCACAGCGGGCGCACCCGATGCGGGTGATCGCCATCACCGGCAGCAACGGCAAGAGCACCGTCACCGCGATGTGCGGCGACATGTGCCGGATGGCGGGGTTCGTCACCTGCGTGGCAGGCAATATCGGCCTGCCGGTGCTGGATGCGCTGACCGAGATCGAGCAGGGCATCGCGCCGGCGCCGCGGGTATGGGCGCTGGAACTGTCATCGTTCCAGCTCGAAACGACCTCCAGCCTCAACGCCGATGCCGCCACCGTGCTCAACCTGTCGGAAGACCACATGGATCGCTATCCCGACATGGATGCCTACGCTGCGGCCAAGGCGCGAATTTTCAGCGGTGACGGCGTGCAGGTGCTGAACCGCGACGATGTGCGCACCCTGGCGATGGCGCTGCCGGGCCGGCCGGGGGTGAGCTTCGGCCTCGACCGCGATCCGAAAGATGAGAACTTCGGCCTGTGCGAGGATGAGCTCTGCCTCGGCGGCGACATGCTGATGCCGCTGTCCGCCCTGCCGGTGGCCGGGCTGCATAACGCCGCCAACGCCCTGGCGGCGCTGGCGCTGACCCGTGCGCTGGATTTGCCGATGGAAGCGCTGTTGCGCGGGCTGCTGCATTTCAAGGGCCTGCCGCACCGGGTGGAGAAGGTCGCCGAGATCGAGGGCGTGACCTGGTACGACGATTCCAAGGGCACCAACGTCGGCGCCACCGAGGCCGCCCTCTACGGCATGGGCAACCGAAAGGCGGTGGTGATTCTGGGCGGCGACGGCAAGGGGCAGGACTTCAGTCCGCTCAAGGCCGCGGTCGAAGCCAACGCCCGCGCGGTGGTGCTGATCGGGCGCGATGCGCCCTTGATCGCTGTCGCCATTGCGGGAAGCGGGGTGGACAGCCATCGTGCAGCCAGTCTGCAGGACGCCGTCGAGCAGGCGCATCGCCTGGCGCAACCCGGCGATGCGGTGATGCTATCGCCCGCATGCGCCAGCTTCGACATGTTCCGCAACTACACCCACCGCGCCGAAGTATTTGTCGACGCAGTGAACAAACTGGCAGCGGAAAAGGCAGATTGACGATGCTTTACGCCGCGCGCACCCCGCAACCCCGTGCCGAGTTCGATTTCAGCCTGCTGTGGCTGGCACTCGGCCTGCTGGCGCTCGGCCTGGTAATGGTCTATTCCGCCTCGCTCGCGATTGCCGAAGCGTCCCGCTACACCGGCCATAACGGCGAATTCTATCTGCTGCGGCAGGGCCTGTTCATCGCCCTTGGCGTCGGCGCCGGCATTGCCGCCTTCCGGGTACCGATGCGGGCGTGGCAGCAGGCCGCGCCCTATCTGTTTCTCACCGGCCTGCTGCTGCTGGTGGTGGTGCTGATCCCCGGCATCGGACGCGAGGTCAACGGCAGCCGCCGCTGGATTCCGCTCGGCTTCGCCAACCTGCAGCCGTCCGAACTGATGAAGTTTCTCGCCGTCCTCTACGCCGCCGACTACACCACGCGCAAGGCCGCCTTCATGCACGACTTCAAGAAGAGCTTTTTGCCGATGGCCGCGGTGATGATGCTGGCGGGCACCCTGTTGCTGAGCGAGCCGGACTTCGGCGCCTTCGTGGTAATCGTTGCGATCGCCATGGGCATCCTGTTTCTGGGCGGACTCAACTGGAAGGTGTTTGCCGGCCTGGTGGTGGTGCTGATGATCGGGTTTGCGCTACTCATCTTCACCTCGGAATACCGGATGCAGCGCATCCTCGGCTTCCTGGATCCGTTCGCCGACCCCTACGGCAAGGGCTATCAGCTGTCGCACGCGCTGATCGCCTTCGGGCGCGGCGAATGGCTGGGGCTGGGGCTGGGCGGCAGCGTCGAAAAGCTGTTCTACCTGCCCGAGGCGCACACCGACTTCCTGCTCGCCGTCATCGCCGAGGAATTCGGCTTCATCGGCGTGGCAGTGGTGATCGGGCTGTTCGCCTGGCTCATCGTCAAGGCCTTTCTGATCGGCCATCGCGCCGCCCAGCTCGAGCGCAACTTCTGCGCACTGGTGGCGCAGGGCATCGGCATCTGGCTCGGCGTGCAGGCGCTCATCAATATGGGGGTGAACGTCGGCCTGCTGCCGACCAAGGGCCTGACCCTGCCCTTCCTGTCGTTTGGCGGCAGCGGCATCGTCGCCAACTGCCTGGCGATTGCCGTGCTGCTGCGCATCGACTGGGAACACCGGCAGATGATGCGAGGGAAGACGTTTTGATGAGCACTGCCAATCGCACCCTCATGGTCATGGCCGGCGGCACCGGCGGCCACGTCTACCCGGCGCTGGCAGTAGCGGACGAGATGCGCGCGCGCGGCTGGGACGTATTCTGGCTCGGCACGCGAAGCGGTCTCGAAGCGCGCGTGGTGCCGGCAGCCGGAATCGACATGGTGCGGGTGTCGATGGGCGGCGTGCGCGGCAAGGGGCTACTGAAGAAACTGCTGCTGCCGCTGACGCTGCTGATCGCCTTCTGGCAAAGTCTGCGCGCCTTCCTGCAGCGCAGGCCCGACGTGGTGCTGGGCATGGGCGGCTATACCGCCTTCCCCGGCGGCATGATGGCGAGTCTGCTCAACCGGCCGCTGGTCATTCACGAACAGAATTCGGTCGGCGGCCTCACCAACCGCGTGCTGGCGTGCCTGGCCGACCGCGTGCTGGTCGCATTCCCGCAGGCGTTCAGCGGCGTCAGGGACAAGCCCATACCGTGCCGCCGCGTGGCGACCGAATGGGTGGGCAATCCGGTACGCGCAGACATTGCAGCGACGCCGCTGGCGCATCGCGCCGGCCGCAGCGGCCCGCTGCGGCTGCTGGTGGTCGGCGGCAGCCTCGGCGCGCAGGCGTTGAACGAACGGGTGCCGCAAGCACTGGCGTTGCTGCCGGTCGGACAGCGCCCGCAGGTGGTGCATCAGTCCGGCCGCCAGCACCTCGACACCCTGCGTGCAAATTATGCCGCCGCCGGGGTGGCGGCCGAGGTACGTGACTACATCGAGGACATGGCCGCCGCCTGGCGCGACTGCGACTTCGCCATCTGCCGTGCCGGCGCGATGACGGTGGCCGAGCTGGCCTGCGCCGGCGTGCCGGCGCTGCTGGTGCCCTTTCCTCACGCGGTCGACGATCACCAGACCGGCAATGCCGAATTTCTCAGCACGGCCGGCGCGGCCTGGCTGGTTCAGCAGAAAGACCTGAGCGCGGAAAAGCTGGCGGCGCTGATCGGCGGGCTCGACCGTGCCACGCTCGCCGCCATGTCGGACAAGGCACGCGCACTGGCGAAACCCGATGCGACCCGGCAGGTAGCCGATATTTGCGAGGCCCTGGCCAATCAGGGATCAGGGAAGAAATCATGAGCCTCTTGCGCCCCTCAGCCCTTGCCTCTTACCCCTCACTGCTTGCCCGGAGGGCACCATGAAGCACGCCGTCAAACACATCCACTTCGTGGGCGTCGGCGGCGTCGGCATGAGCGGTATCGCCGAGGTGCTGCTGAACCTGGGCTACGCGGTGTCGGGGTCGGACCTGGCCGACAGCGCAGTGACGCAGCGGCTGGCCGCGCTCGGCGCGCGTATTCATCGTGGCCACGCCGCCGACCATATCGCCGGTGCCGACGTCGTTGTCGTTTCGACCGCCGTGGCCGACGACAACCCGGAAGTCGTCTGCGCGCGCGAAAACAAGATTCCCATCGTGCCGCGTGCGCTGATGCTCGCCGAGTTGATGCGGCTCAAGCAGGGCATCGCGGTTGCCGGCACCCACGGCAAGACCACCACCACCAGTCTGGTCGCCAGTATTCTCGGCGAGGCGGGGATGGACCCGACCTATGTGATTGGCGGCCGGCTGACCGCCGCCGGCACCAACGCACGGCTGGGGCAGGGCGATTTCCTGGTGGCCGAGGCCGACGAATCCGACGCCTCGTTCCTCTATCTGACGCCGGTGATCGCGATCGTCACCAACATCGACGCCGATCACATGGAAACCTACGGCCACGATTTCGAGCGACTGAAATTGGCCTTCGTCGATTTCTGCCAGCGACTGCCTTTTTACGGGATGGCGGTGTTGTGCCTCGACGACCCGAACGTGCGCGAAATCCTGCCGCACATCACCAAGCCGATCACCACCTACGGCTTCGACGAAGCGGCCCAGGTACGCGCCGTCGATGCGCGCTTCGAGTACGGACGGATGCATTTCGGCGTCAGGCGCGAAGGCATGCCCGACCTCGACGTGGTGCTGAACCACCCCGGCATGCACAACGTGCTGAACGCGCTTGCCGCCATCGCGGTGGCGACCGAGGTTGACGCCAGCGACGCCGCCATCGTCAAGGCGCTGGCCGAATTTCATGGCGTCGGCCGCCGTTTCCAGCGCTATGGGGAGATCGCGGCGAAGGATGGCGGGCATTACACCTTGGTCGACGACTACGGTCACCACCCGGCGGAAATGGCGGCCACCCTGGCCGCCGTGCGCGGCGCCTTCCCCGGGCGCCGGCTGGTGCTGGTGTTCCAGCCGCACCGCTACACCCGCACCCGCGACTGCTTCGAGGACTTCGTGAAGGTGCTGTCGGAAACCGACATGCTGGTGCTGACCGAGGTCTATCCCGCCGGCGAAGCACCCATCGTGGCGGCGGATGGCCGCGCGCTCGCCCGTGCGGTGCGGGTGGCGGGCAAGGTCGAGCCGGTGTTCGTGGAAAACGTCGCCGAGGTACCCGCCACGGTGCACGATCTGGCCCAGGCGGGCGACGTCGTGCTGGTGATGGGCGCCGGCAGCATCGGTCAAGTGGCACCGGACCTGGGAGCGCCCCATGCAGCATGACGGCCGCATGAGCGAGATGGACGTGGCGGATGGCACCGCCCCGGTGCTGCGCGGGCGCTTCCTCTACAACGAGCCGATGAAAAGATATGTGTCGTGGCGCGCCGGCGGCGCGGCGCAGCGCGTCTACATCCCGGCCGATCTGGAAGACCTGGGCTGGCTGGTGCGTTCGGTGCCCGCGCACGAAGACATCCACATGATGGGGCTGGGCAGCAATCTGCTGGTGCGCGACGGCGGCGTGAAGGGGGTGGTGATTCTGCTGCATGGCGTGTTTAAAAAGCTGGCGATCGAAAGCCGCACGCACGGACTGCCGCCCGCTCCGGAGGATATCGAAACCGCCCTGGTGTATGCCCAGGCAGGAGTCGCCGCGCCCAGGCTGGCGCGCTTTGCCGCCAATCACGATCTGGTCGGCGGCGAGTTCTGGGCCGGCATTCCCGGCACCGTCGGCGGCGCGATCGCGATGAACGCCGGCTGCGACGGCAGCGAAACCTGGGACAAGCTGGTGCAGGTACACACGCTCGACCGCCAGGGGCGGTTGAACGAGCGGCGGCCGGGCGAATACGTGACGGGCTACCGGCATGTGGCGCTGAAGCACCCGCAGCAGGAATGGTTCATCGGCGGCTGGTTCCGTCTGGCCCGCGGCGATGGTGCGGCCGCGTGCGCGACGATCCGGGAATTGCTGAAAAAACGTATTGCTTCACAGCCCCTGAACCTGCCCAACGCCGGATCGGTTTTCCGCAATCCACCCGGCAATTTTGCCGCACGGCTGATCGAATCCTGCGGGCTCAAGGGCTATCGCATCGGCGACGCGCAGGTGTCGGAGAAGCATGCCAACTTCATCGTCAACCTGGGAAACGCCACGGCGACCGACATCGAGCGCCTGATCGAACACATTGAAGACACCGTGGAAGCACGCACCAACGTGCAGCTGATCCGCGAAGTGCGAATTATTGGAGAGCGGCAGTGAGTGAATTGGGTTCCGCGAAACGGTTCGGAAAAGTTGCGGTGATGCTGGGCGGCACCTCGGCCGAGCGGCCGGTGTCGCTCAATAGCGGCGCGGCGGTGCTGGCGGCGCTGACCCGGCAGGGCGTCGATGCGCACGCCTTCGATCCGGCCAACCGCAATCTCGGCGATTTGATCGGCGGGGAATTCGACCGCGTATTCATCGCACTGCACGGGCGCTTCGGCGAAGACGGCTGCATGCAGGGCGCGCTCGAACTGCTCGATCTCCCCTACACCGGCAGCGGCGTGATGGCGTCGGCCATCGGCATGGACAAATGGCGTACCAAGCTGCTGTGGCGCGCCGCCGGCCTGCCCACCGCCGACTGGGCGATCCTCGACGCCGCCAGCGATTTCGCCGCGGTGGAAAAGAAGCTCGGCCTGCCGATTTTCGTCAAGCCCGCGCGCGAAGGCTCCAGCATCGGCATGAGCAAGGTGACCGAGGCCGGCACACTCGTGACCGCGTATGAAACCGCCGCCGAACACGATGCGCTGGTGCTGGCGGAAAAGTTCGTCGACGGCGCCGAATTCACCGTCGGCATCCTCGGCGACAGCGCGCTGCCGCTGATTCGGCTGGAACCGGCCAGGGACAAGGCCTTCTACGACTTCGACGCCAAATATATCCGCAACGACACCCAGTATCACTGCCCGGCGGACCTGCCCGAGACGCAGGAAATGACGCTGCGGCAACTGGCGCTGGATGCCTTCCGCCTGGTGGACGGACGCGGCTGGGGCCGCGTCGACCTGATGCTCGACAGCCTCGGCAATCCCTACCTGCTGGAGGTGAACACCTCGCCCGGCATGACCGACCACAGCCTGGTGCCGATGGCCGCACGGGTGGCCGGGATGGATTTCGACGCGCTGTGCCTGAAGATTCTGGAGCAGACGCTGGTATGAAACGTAAACCATTAACCACAGCGGCACAGAGAAACCCGGGGGGGCTTCTTGTTGTTCTCTGTGTCTCTGTGGTGAGCGGTCTTCAAAATGACCAATGAACTCGCTGCCCATCCGCTGACCCAGGTCGCCCGCGTGCTGACCTGGGGCGCGCTCGGCCTGCTGGGCTATGGCGCCGTCAGCTGGGTGGTGGCGCAGCCGTGGTTTGCATTGCGCAGCATCGAGGTGAAAACCCCGGTGGCGCATGTCACCGAAGCGCAGATCCGGCTGGTGGCCGAGCGCCAGGCGCGCGGCACCTTCTTCACCGTCGACCTGGAAGGCGTGCGCAACAGCCTGGAAAAACTGCCCTGGGTGCGCGAAGCACGGGTGGAGCGCCGCTGGCCCGATACCCTGGTGGTGTCGCTGACCGAGCATGTTCCGCTGGCGCGCTGGAACGACAATGCGCTCATCAACCAGGCGGGCGAGGTGTTTGTCGCCGCAGTATCGATCCAGCTGCCGCGACTGTCAGGCCCCGAGGACAGCAGCGCCGAGGTGGTGGCGGCCTATCGCCGCCATCAGGCCGCGCTCGCCCCGCTCGGCATGACAATCGACGAATTGCGCCTGTCGCCGCGCCGGGCCTGGCGGCTGCGGCTCGCCAACGGCATGCAGTTGGTACTTGGCCGCGAGCAGGACGACGCGCGGCTGGCGCGTTTCATCGCTGTGTATCCACGCCTGCTCGGCGCGCAGCCGGCAACGCAAGGCCTGGCTGCGGCGGCGTCTGGGGCCGCACCAAGCGCCCCGATTACACCCACCACGGTCGATCTGCGCTACCCGGACGGCTTCGCCGTGCGGATGCCGGACGGCGCATCCCCTTTCAAACCGAGTGAAACATGAGTAAGCCAAGAGACTCCAAAAACCTGGTTGTCGGCCTCGACATCGGCACCTCCAAGATCGTCTGCATCGTTGCGGAAATCAACGACGAGGGCGAGCTTGAGATCATCGGTATGGGAACGAGCCCGTCACGCGGCCTGCGGCGCGGCGTGGTGGTCAACATCGAGGCCACCGTCAATGCCATCCAGCGCGCGCTGGAAGAGGCCGAACTGATGGCCGACTGCAAGATCCGCGAGGTCTATACCGGTATCGCCGGCAGCCACATCAAGAGCTTCAACTCGCACGGCATGTTCGCCATCAAGGACAAGGAAATCAGCCAGATGGACGTCGACCACGTGGTGGAAACCGCGCGCGCGGTCAACATCCCGACCGACCAGCAGATCCTCCACACCATTCCGCAGGAATTCATCGTCGACGGCCAGGAAGACGTGCGCGATCCGCTCGGCATGAGCGCAATGCGCCTCGAAGTAAAGGTGCACATTGTCACCGGCGCAGTGTCGGCGGCACAGAACATCATCAAGTGCGTGCGCCGCTGCGGGCTGGAAGTGTCCGATCTGGTGCTGCAGCCGCTCGCCTCGGCGATGGCGGTGCTGACCGAGGACGAGCAGGAGCTCGGCGTCTGCCTGGTCGACATCGGCGGCGGCACCACCGACATCGCCGTGTTCACCAATGGCGCCATCCGCCATACCGCGGTAATTCCGGTGGCTGGCGACCAGGTCAACAACGATATCGCAGTGGCGCTACGCACCCCGCCGAAGGAAGCCGAAGACATCAAGATCCGTTTCGGCTGCGCGTTGCGCCAGCTGGCCGACGCGCGCGACATGATCGAAGTGCCCGGCATCGGCGACCGCCCGTCGCGCACGCTGTCGAGGCAGACGCTGGCCGAATTCATCGAGCCGCGCATGGAAGAACTGTATTCGCTGGTGCAGGCCGAATTGCGCCGCAGCGGCTTCGAGGAACTACTGTCGTCGGGCATCGTCATCACCGGCGGCTCGGCGGGCATGCAGGGCATGGTCGAACTCGGCGAAGAGATCTTCCACATGCCGGTGCGCATGGGCTGGCCGCGCTACGAGGGCGGACTGGCGGACGTGATGCGCAACCCGCGCTACGCCACCTGCATGGGCTTGCTGATGGCCGGGCTGGAAGCACGCGGACGCGATGCGCCGAAGCTGTCCGGCAGCAGCTTCAAGGAGGTGCTGGAACGCATGAAAAGCTGGTTCAAGGGAAATTTCTGACGCCGCCCCGCTGATTTGAGCGCGCGACGTCGAAACGGGATTTGGCGGCTGTACCGGATACATGAACATCGCGGTAAACACGCCAAAGGATTTGTGAATGTGGGTTTTGTTTGGGCAGAAAGAGGAGAGCAACATGTTTGAACTGATGGATGTAGACACCCAGGATGCAATAATCAAGGTGATTGGCGTAGGCGGCTGCGGCGGCAACGCCATCGACCACATGATTTCCTCGGGCTTGACCGGCGTGGAATTCATCGCCATCAACACCGATGCGCAGGCGCTCAAGCGCAACCAGGCCAAGCTGCAGCTGCAGCTTGGCAATGGCGTGACCAAGGGACTCGGCGCCGGCGCCAACCCCGACATCGGCCGCGAAGCCGCGCTGGAAGACCGCGAGCGCATCGCCGAACTGATCGACGGCGCCGACATGCTGTTCATCACCGCCGGCATGGGCGGCGGTACCGGTACCGGCGCCGCGCCGGTGGTGGCCGAAGTCGCCAAGGAACTCGGCATCCTGACGGTTGCGGTGGTCACCAAGCCCTTCATGTTCGAAGGCAAGCGCGTGCGCGCGGCCAATACCGGCATCGAAGCGCTGGCACGTCACGTCGATTCGCTCATCATCATCCCCAACGAAAAGCTGATGCAGGTGCTCGGCGAAGACGTCTCGATGCTCGACGCCTTCAAGGCCGCCAACGAGGTGCTGCACGGCGCGGTCGGCGGCATTGCCGAAGTCATCAACAGCCCGGGGCTGGTCAACGTCGACTTTGCCGACGTGCGCACCGTAATGTCCGAGATGGGTATGGCGATGATGGGCTCGGCGCAGGCCAGCGGTGAAAACCGCGCGCGCATCGCCGCCGAGCAGGCCGTCGCCAGCCCGCTGCTGGAAGACGTCAATCTGGCCGGCGCGCGCGGTGTGCTGGTCAACATCACCGCATCAAGCACCGTCAAGATGCGTGAAATCCACGAGGTGATGAATACCATCAAGGCCTTCACCGCCGAGGAAGCCACCGTTATCGTCGGTCAGGTACTCGACGACAGCATGGAAGAAGCCCTGCGCGTCACCATGGTTGCCACCGGCCTGGGCAGCCCGGTTGCCCGCCAGCAGCCCAAGCTGACGCAGATCATCCGCACCGGCACCGACGATGCACCGATGATGACGGGCGGCAGCGAGGAAGTGCCCAACGTGATGACCAGCCGCCGCTCGCGGACCATCCAGGCGATGACCGATTCCGGTATCGATACCCTGGACATCCCGGCCTTCCTGCGCCGCCAGGCGGATTGAGGCTGGATGAAGCGTTCGTCCGGGAACCGGTCAATTTCGGTCCCCGTGTGAATGGCGACCTGTCCCCGTGACCGGTAAAATGCGCGGATGATCAAGCAACGCACCCTGAAAATGCCGGTCAAGACGACCGGCGTCGGCCTGCATTCCGGCGTCAAGGTCGAAATGACCCTGCGCCCGGCCGGCCCCGATACCGGCATCGTGTTCCGGCGGATGGACCTCGACCCGCCCGCCGAACTCAAGGCCGATCCCTATCTGGTGACCGACACCCGGCTGTGCTCGATGCTCGAATCGGGTGCCGCCAAGGTGTCCACCGTTGAACACCTGATGTCCGCACTTGCCGGGCTGGGCATCGACAACCTGCTGGTCGACCTCACCGGTCCGGAAATTCCCATCATGGACGGCTCCTCGGCGCCATTCGTGTTCCTGCTGCAGTCAGCCGGCATCGTCGAGCAGGGTGCGGCGAAGCGCTACGTGCGCATCAAGCAGCCGATCGAAGTGCGCGACGGCGACAAGTGGGCGCGCTTCGTCCCGCACAACGGCTTCAAAGTCGAGTTCACCATCGATTTCAAGCATCCCGTGTTCGACAAGAGCGGCAAGACCGTCAGCATCGACTTCGCCGACACGGCCTATACCAAGGAAGTCGCGCGCGCGCGCACCTTCGGCTTCATGCACGAGGTCGAAGCCCTGCGCAACCAGGGCCTTGCGCTGGGCGGCTCGCTCGGCAACGCCATCGTCATGGACGAATTCCGCGTACTGAACCAGGATGGCCTTCGCTACGACGACGAGTTCGTCAAACACAAGGTGCTCGACGCCATCGGCGACCTGTATCTGCTGGGCCACCCCATCATCGGCGCCTTCGAGGCCTACAAGTCGGGCCACGCGCTGAACAACGCGCTGCTGCGTGAACTGCTGCAACACCGGGAATCCTGGGAATTCGTCAGCTTCGAGCACAACGAGGACGTTCCCCTCGCCTTCCTGCATCTGCACCCCCTCACCGCATGATCGCCGTTCGCCTGCTGATCGTCGCCCTGCTCATCGCCGTGGTGGCGCTGGGGCTGGCGTGGCTGTTCAGCGGCAACCGCAAATACCTGCGCGCCCTCGGCCGCGTGCTGCGCTTCGCGCTGGTCGTCGGCCTGGTCGTGGCGCTGATTTATGTGGTGGAGCGGCTGGTGCTGCGGTGAGCATGGCAGATACCCGTTGCCAGGGTTCGGAACACGTTCGCCGGGCCTAAATTACTGACCGAGGAGGAAATTGCATGGGACAGACAGGCCGGGGTAAAGCGCTGGCGATTCCTTTTAGTCCGACAGGCGCCTAACCTGCCACCCACCGATCACTCTGCTCGAAGCCGCGCGTATGCCGGCCCAGCAGGGCGGTGGCTTCATGGCAGGAAAGCGGAGGACTGTAGTAATAGCCCTGCACCGCGCGCATGACGCTGTCTACAAATTCGTCACCGCCCAGACGCGCCAGCAGTTTCTGGCGACGCTTGGCCTGCGCCAGCATGAGGCCGAGATGGTCGCGAAACAGCGCGCGGTTGGGCAGCCCGATGAGCAGGTCGTGGTAGGCCTGGTCGTGCACGGTTTCCTCGGCCGGCTTGCGCTCGGTGACGCCCTTGGCGACACCGTAGCTGCCGATGAAGCGCTGCTCGAAGGGGCTGATTTCCTCGTCGTACGTGCCGGTGGCGGTCAGTTCGACCGACTCGCAGCGGCCCGTCATCAGTCGCGGATACCGCATCCACGGGTTGCACTTGAGGCGGATTTCGATGTTGCGCGCGCCGCGCCGACGACCGCAGCGCGGGGATCGCCGTATCGATAGTACCGTCGCCGGCCGGAGCGAACAGGCAGGCGGTTCGATGCCGAGCAGCGCACGCATCGCGTCCTGCAGCAGCACAAACACCCGATCGGCCCCGCGAGCCTGGCGGAAATGACCGTGCAGCGTCGATTGCGCCCCTGCGCGGCAGCGCCTTGCATCAGAAGTTCGAGCGACTCAGCCACCACACACAGGCACACAGGCAGGTCGTTAGCGCCGACTTCTTTAGTAAATTATTCGGAATCTCTCACATCTCATTGCTATTTATAACTAAATTTGCTACACCGTCATTCAGGAATTAAAAAATTCCGGCCATTGCCATGAACTGTTGTTTTCAAGTTTTGGTCAGCATGTCCGTATATTGCCTATGGTGTTGTAATCCTGCCGCCCTTCATTGAAGCAAACGCATATGAAAGCTGTACTGACCGGATTGATTTTATTGTGCGTTCACACCAGCGCCGCCGCGCTCGATGGCCGCACCTCCCTGCAATGGAGCGACCCGTTCGACACGACGCTGTCCGCCCCGCAGCCGGCGCCCGACTTTGCGTCGATACCGGAATTGAGCGCGCATTCGGTGCTGGTGCTCGACCAGGCGAGCGGGCAAACGCTGCTGTCGAAGAATGCCGGCCTGCAGACGCCGATCGCCTCGATCACCAAGCTGATGACGGCAATGCTGGTGATCGACGCCGCACAGCCGCTGGATGAGCGCATCGCCATCACCGACGAAGACCGCGACACCCTCAAGGGCACCGGCTCGCGCCTGGCCATCGGCAGCCATTACACGCGCGGCCAGTTGCTGCATCTGGCGCTGATTGCATCCGACAACCGCGCGGCGCATGCGCTCGGGCGCAGCTACCCGGGCGGGCTGCAGCGCTTCATCGCCACCATGAACCGCATGGCGCGCGCACTGGACATGCACGACACGGTGTACGTCGAGCCGACCGGGCTGTCGAGCGACAACCGTTCGACCGCGCTCGATCTCGCCAAACTCGTCGATCACGCCTATCAGAACTACCCCGAAATCCGCGACATCAGCACCACCGGTAATTACACCCTGGGCACCCAGCGCGTGGTGACCCGGAAAAAACGGCAAAAGCCCCAGGTGCACTACCGCACCGTGGCATTCAACAACACCAATCGCTTCACCCGCGCGGAAGACTGGCATATCGGCCTGTCCAAGACCGGCTTCATCAACGAGGCCGGTCATTGCCTCATCATGCAGGCGCAGATCGCCGACCGCGATGTCATCATCGTGCTGCTCGATGCACAGGGCACCAGCCGCCGCGCCGGCGATGCCACCCGCATCAAGACCTGGCTGGAATCCAGCCCGCCGCTTCGCACCGATAACCGCCACACCCCCGCCTCGCGCACCTGACCTCCTCCTGCGCTGGCGCGCTTCCCGCACCAGCGGCCTCGCAGCCTGCCGGACTTGAAGGAAAT
Source organism: Thiobacillus sp. (assembly GCA_035530575.1). Lineage (GTDB taxonomy): Bacteria > Pseudomonadota > Gammaproteobacteria > Burkholderiales > Thiobacillaceae > Thiobacillus. The sequence continues at coordinate 47,786 of DATKUP010000079.1, forward strand.
CGGCTGCAAATCCGCCTGGCCGGTTTATATTTCGCCACTTTCTTGGGCAATAAAACGACTATTGCCCGGCAAAACCGTCAAAATCATGTCCCGTCGGGACGGTATCCCTTGGGACTGCCCTCGCCCAGTCGAATTTTCGCTTCGATTCTTCAAGTCCGACAGGCTGCTAGCGGCGGCGTTATGATGAACGCCCCGTCCGTCCGCATCCCGTCTCATGTCTGCCGAACTCGCCCAGCAACTGCTGCTTAAAACGCTGCTGCCCCTGTCCCTGCTGATCGCCGCCGGCGCCATCTGGCCGCGCTGGCAAAGCGGCATTTCCATCGTCGGTCTGCGTGGCGAAATCAACCGGCTGGTGCTGAATTTCTTCGCGCCGATGCTGTTCTTTGCGGCCGGCGCATCCGCCACGGTTGATCTCGCCATCCTGCAGGTGCCGCTGATTCTCGGCGCCGCCACCCTGTTCGGCCTTGCGCTGGCCGCGCTGGCGCTGTTCGCCACGCCGCTCGGGCACGGCCTCACGCGGCCGCAACGCGGCGCCATCATGCTGGCGTCCGGCTTCGGCAACGTACTGTTCTTCGGCTATCCATTCCTCACCACGGTGTACGGCGAATCGGGCGCGCGCTACCCCTTCTTCGCCGACATGCTCGCGACCACCCCGCTGGTGTGGTCGCTCGGCGTGTGGATCGCGTTTCACTGCGGCAAGCACACCGAGCATGCCTCGTTCCTGTCGATGTGGCTGCGGCTACCGCCGGTGTGGGGCTTCGCGGCGGGTATCGCGGTCAACCTCTCAGGCGCCGCGCTCGACCCGCTGGTGGAAGCCGCGCGCTGGGCCGGCAGCCCGACCATTCCGCTAATGCTGTTCGTGCTGGGCCTGACCATTCCCTGGCACGATCTGCGGCCGCACAAGGCCGTTTTTGTCGCCATGGCCATCAAGCTGGCGCTGATGCCACTCTTGGCGCTGGGGATTGCGCTGGCGTGGCCCGGCAAACTCAGCGAACCGGGTGAAGCGGCAATTCTGGAGGCCGCCATGCCAACCATGGTGATGGTCATCGCGCTGACCGACCGCTTCGGTCTCGACACCCGCCTGGCCGGCCTCATCATGGGCTGGTCAACGCTGGTGGGATTGGTTACGCTGCCATTCTGGCTTGTTGTCGTGAAAGGCATTGCATCATGAAAATCGGATTCATCGGCAGCGGCATCATGGGTCGCCCCATGGCGGAAAACCTGCTGCGCGCCGGGCACCAGCTGTTCGTCTACGGCCGCCGCTTCGACCGCCTCGAACCGATACTGGTCGCCGGCGCGCTCGGCAAGGGCACGCCGTCCGAAGTCGCCGCCGAATCGGACATCACCTTCACCGTCGTCTCCGACACCACCGACGTCGAACAGATCATCCTCGGCGACCGCGGGCTGGTGCACGGCGCCCGCCCCGGCCACACCATCGTCGACATGAGCACCGTCTCGCCCGCCGCCACCCGCCGCATCGCCGCGGCGCTCGCCGAACGCGGCGTCCACATGCTCGACGCCCCGGTGTCGGGCGGCGAAGTCGCCGCGCGCGAGGGCACGCTGTCAATCATGGTCGGCGGCGAAGCGCCGATCTTTGAAAAGATCCGTCCGCTGTTCGAAATTCTCGGCAAGAACATCGTCCACGTTGGCGGCCACGGCGCCGGCCAGGTGGTCAAATGCTGCAACCAGATCGTCGTCGGCCTCACCTTCGAGGGTGTCGCCGAAGCCATCCTGCTGGCGCGCCGCAACGGTGTCGACCCGGTCAAGATGCGCGAAGCGCTGCTGGGTGGCTTCGCCGGCAGCCGCATCCTCGACGTCCACGGCCAGCGTATGCTGGACGCCAATTACAAGCCCGGCTTCAAGGTGAAATTGCACCACAAGGATATGGCCATCGTCATGGACAACGCGCAGGAAACCGCCACCCCCCTGCCCGGCGCTGCGCTGGTCGCACAGCAGATGAATGCGCTGATGGGTGCCGGCGACAGCGAACTCGACTCGTCGGCGATCATGCGCGCGCTCGAGCGGCTGACCGGCGGCACGCAATGAGCTTCGAGGAACGCATCGTTTTCTCGACCGTGCCGCCCCTGTTCCGGTCCACTACTACCAAGCCATAACCACCAGGCAGGAGGGGTTCGCCAGGCGCCGGCATGGATCGGTCGTCCCACCGCTTAGCTCAAGCGCCGCAAAGCCTCCACATCATTGAGGACGATCTGGTCGCCATGCACGTCGATCAGATGCCCGCTGCGCAGCTTGGCCAAAACTCGGGACAAGGTTTCCGGCTGAATCCCCAAACGCGACGCAATGACGTGTTTAGGCGCCGTTAGCCGCACGTTGGATGCAACGGCTCCCTCCGGCAACTGCTCCAGCAGGTATCCAATCACTCGCTGCGCGCCGCTGTGCAGGGTCAGGTTTTTTATCTCGTTGATCAGGCAGTGCATGCGCTGGCTCATGGTCGACAAAAGCCGCATGCACAGATCCCCATTGCTCCGCACCAGCCCAAGAAAATGCTTGTTATCCAGAACCACCAGCCGGGTTGCCTCAAGCGCGCAGGCGTGGACCGGGTAACGCCCTCCCATGAACATCGCCGCTTCAGCAAAGAAAAGTCCGGGCCGAACCAGGTCCATCACCTTTTCTTCACCGCTCTGCGCCACGCGGCACAACTTGACGATTCCCGACAGGACAAAGAAAAAATGCGTGCACGGATCGCCCTGATCGAACAGACATTCGCCCGGCATTAACTTGCGAACCTTAACGTGTTCCAGCACCTCGTCAAACTCCGCTGGCGACAACGCAGCCAGCAGGTAGCCGCCTTTTAGACGTTGAATATCCACAGAGTCCAGATGCATGAGCGTAGTATAAGGCCAAGATTCATTTGACTTAAGTCACGGCGCGCCGACCGGCCCGGCCGGAATATGGGCCATACTTCGATCGGGCTGCGATAATGTCTGCGTACAGCGCATAACATTGAATTTCATGATCATGCTCTCTAGCTTCTGCCCCGCTCTACCCCACCGGCGTGCTCACGCAATCAAAATACGGCGTCCCCATTTCACAAGCCCGGCAAGCCGTTGGGGTACACAGATCAGGCGGCGTTACCCGCACCCCGTGTGGGCGATGCTTCTCTTCTTGATGCTGATCGCTGGCGCGACTTCGACAGTCCGCGCGAATATCGCCACCGACTATCCGCAGGTGCGCGCCCTGTTTCCGGGTGCCGACCACTTTGGCGAATCCGAAGGCAGCCCCCCCGCCAGCGCCGTCTATGCCAGCAATGAATTGATTGGCTTCGCCTTTCTGACCATGGATATGGTGCGCATTCCCGCCTATTCAGGGAGCCCGATCAACATCCTGGTCGGGATCGACACCCGTGGACGTATCACGGGCGCGCGCATTGTCCACCATGCAGAGCCGATTCTTGCTGCGGGCATCAGCGAAGCGGAATTGACGAAATTTGTCGATCAGTACCGGAACAAGCCGGCAAGCGGGCGCATCGTCGTCGGCGCGGCGCGTGACGGCTACGCCACCGTCGATGCCATTTCCGGAGCCACGATCTCCACCATGGTCATCAACGCCTCCGTCACCCGCGCAGCCAGAATGGTGGCCGAATCACGGGGAATCCCCTTGGTGGAGGCCGCAATACCGTCCTCGGCGACGCCGGAGACGGCGCCATCCCCTCCGCCCCATGACAAGGCGGCCGAGACGCCCGGCCGACCGGCGTCCACCTCGCCGGCGCAGGCTGTCCGCCCCGTCGAGGCGACATTGCCGCAGCCCGCTGCCGCGGCGGCATCTGCCGAACCCGCCACCGTCCCTGCCTTGACCGCAACCATTGCCATGGACGAAAGCCCCATATGGCCCACCCTCTGGCACCTGCACAAGGTGGAGATCGTGCTGCTGCTGCTGGGGCTGGTCCTGCTCACCTGCATCCTGCTGTTCCAGGATTACCTGGCACGCCGCCCCACCTTGCTGCGCCGGGTACGCACCGGCTTCCTGGCCTACACCCTGTTCTTCATCGGCTGGTATGCGATGGGCCAGCTTTCCATCGTCAACGTCCTCACCTTCGTCCAGGCAATTACCCATCAATTCAGCTGGGATACCTTTCTCATCGATCCCATGCTGTTCATCCTGTGGTCTTTCGTGGCGATCACCCTGCTGCTGTGGGGCCGCGGCGTCTACTGCGGCTGGCTGTGCCCGTTTGGTGCCTTGCAGGAGTTCACCTTCCAGCTTGCGCGCAAGCTCAGACTGCCGTTTTTCGAAATCCCCTATGTCGTGCACGAGCGCATGCTGGCGCTCAAATTCGTGATTCTGCTGGTGCTGTTCGGGCTGTCCCTGCAGTCGATGGAACTGGCGATACGCGCGGCCGAGATCGAGCCCTTCAAGACGGTTTTCACCCTGCGCTTTCAGCGCGAGTGGGGCTACATGGCCTTTGCCCTGGGGGTGCTCCTGCTCGCCGCCTTCAACCGCAAGTTTTACTGTAAATACATCTGCCCTCTGGGCGCCTCGCTCATCATTCCCGGCCGCTTCCGCTCCTTCGAATGGCTGCGCCGCCGCAAGGAATGCGGCAAACCCTGCCAGGCCTGCGCCATGGCATGCGAAGTCCAGGCCATCCGCCCTACCGGAGAAATCGTGCTCAACGAGTGCCATCACTGCCTCGACTGCCAGGTTACCTACTATGATGAACACAAGTGCCCGCCATTGGTCGTGAAGCGCAGACGCCGTGAACGCGGCAGTCTGACGCGCGAACTTGCCCAGGACATGGAGGGCGCCGGTGACGCCACCTCACACTTGAATGGCATTCCCATCACGGTCATGAGTATCCTCGCCGAGGATGACGAGGATGCAGAAAGCCCGTGTTTGAGTTGCCGGGCTAATCGTTGACCTAAATCAAGGCATACATGTGGAAGACGGTTTAACTTACTGCTCAGTAATCAGGATTTTTCACTTAACCAGAGGAGGATTCAAATGAACACCAGGCTAACCATTCTGGCTGCCAGCATTTTCATCATGGGCGCGACACAACTCACTTTTGCAGCGGATGCGCCTGCTTCCGGCCACCCCGGCACCACCGATCCCGAATTGCGATACAAAGGCGCGCCCACATCGATCACGGGGGAAAAGGCCGAGGACGTCCGTACGCCCAAGGCACCGGCCATCACCACCAGCGAATTCACCCGCGCCAAGCAAATCTATTTCGAGCGCTGTGCCGGCTGCCACGGCGTGCTGCGCAAGGGCGCAACCGGCAAGCCGCTCACCCCGGACATCACCCTGGCGCGCGGCACCGAATACCTGAAGGTCTTCATCAATTTCGGTACGCCCGCCGGCATGCCGAACTGGGGCTCCTCCGGCCTCCTGAGCGAGGCCGAAGTCGACCTCATGGCGCGCTACCTGCAGCACGAGCCGCCGGTCCCACCCGAATTCGGCCTGGCCGAAATGAAGGCCACCTGGAAGGTTCTGGTGCCCCCCGAAAAGCGTCCCAAGAAAAAGATGAACAAGCTGGATCTGGAGAACATCTTCTCCGTGACCCTGCGCGACGACGGCAAGATCGCGCTGATCGACGGCAACACCAAGAAGATCATCTCGACCATCGAGACCGGCTATGCCGTGCACATCTCGCGCATGTCGGCTTCGGGGCGTTATCTCTTCGTCATCGGCCGCGACGCCAGGATCGACCTGATCGATCTGTGGATGGAAAAACCGGCGGTGGTGGCCGAGATCAAGGTGGGCATGGAAGCGCGTTCCGTCGAAACCTCCAAGTACAAGGGCTACGAGGACAAATATGCGATCGCCGGCACCTACTGGCCGCCACAATTCGTCATCATGGATGGCGATACCCTGGAGCCGAAAAAGATTGTCGGCACCCGCGGCATGACCGTGGACACCCAGGAATATCACCCGGAACCGCGCGTCGCCGCCATCATCGCCTCGCATGAACACCCGGAGTTCATCATCAACGTCAAGGAGACCGGCAAGGTCCTGATGGCCAACTACGAGGACATCGACAACATGAAGATCACCGAGGTCGGCGCCGCGCGCTTCCTCCACGACGGCGGCTGGGACTCCACGCACCGCTACTTCATGTCGGCAGCCAACGCCTCCAACAAGATTGCCGTAGTCGACTCCAAGGACCAGAAACTGACCGCGCTGGTTGAGGTAGGCAAAACCCCGCACCCGGGCCGTGGTGCCAATTTCGTCGATCCGAAATTTGGCCCGGTATGGGCCACGGGGCATCTCGGCGATGACAGCATCGCACTGATCGGTACCGACCCCAAAAAACACAAGAGCAATGCCTGGAAAGTGGTGCGCACCCTCAAGGGCCAGGGTGGCGGTTCGCTGTTCCTCAAAACCCATCCGAAGTCAAGGAACCTGTGGGTGGATACGGCGCTCAACCCGGATGCCGCCATCAGCCAGTCGGTCGCAGTCTACGACATCGACCATCTCGACAAGGAACCGCAGGTGCTGAACATCGCCGAGATGGCCGGCCTGGGTGAAGGACCGAAGCGCGTCGTGCAGCCCGAGTACAACAAGGCGGGGGACGAAGTCTGGTTCTCGGTCTGGAATGGCCAGAACCAGGAATCAGCCATCGTGGTCATCGATGACAAGACGCGCAAGCTCAAGGCCGTGATCAAGGACAAGCGTCTGATCACGCCGACGGGCAAATTCAACGTCTATAACACGCAGCACGACGTCTACTAAGCAGATGGGGCGGAGCAGGATTCCCTGCCCCGTCACTCCCTTACGGCGGGCAACAAGCGCACATGCGAACTTTGACGACAGCAGGAATGATGATTGCCATGGCTTTCGGCAGCGCTTTCGCCGATTCGCCTCCTCTCAACTCGGCACGGCAGAACGAGCTCGTTCACCTGGTGCGCCAGGACTGCGGCTCCTGCCACGGCATGCAGCTTCGTGGCGGTCTCGGCCCGGCACTCACGCCCGAAACACTGAAAGACAAACCTGCTGATTCGCTGATCAGTACTATTCTTCATGGGCGGCCCGGCACACCCATGCCACCGTGGAAAAACTTCCTCTCCGAATCCGACGCGTCATGGATCGCGGAAAGTCTGCAAAAGGGATTTCCCGATGCGCGCTAACATTCCTGCTCTTCTTCTGCTTGCTCTCGGCATACTGACGGGCTGCGCCGGCACCAACCTGCGCGGCACCGGCGACCTCGGCGTCGTCATCGAACGCGCCACCGGCAGCGTGCAGATTATCGACACCTCCCATCGCACCAGTCTGGCGAAAGTGGAAGGCCTGGGCGACCTCTCCCACGCGTCCGTCAGCTACTCCCGCGACGAACGTTACGCCTACGTGTTCGGTCGCGACGGCGGGCTGACCAAAATCGATCTGCTGGCCCAGCGCATCGACCGCCGCATCATCCAGGGCGGCAACAGCATCGGCGGCGCCATCTCGACCGATGGCACATTGGTCGCCGTGGCCAACTATGAACCCGGCGGCGTGAAGGTGTTCGACGCAAACACCCTGGTGCTCGTCGCCGACATTCCCGCCGTCGGCGCCGATGGAAAACGCTCCAAGGTCGTCGGCCTGGTCGATGCGCCCGGGCAGCGGTTCGTATTCAGCCTGTATGACGCCGGCGAGATCTGGGTCGCCGACATGCACGACCCGAAACAGCCGCTGCTGCGCAAGTTCGCCGGCATTGGCAAGGAGCCTTACGACGGCATGATCACCGCCGACGGCCGCCATTATGCCGCCGGCCTCTTCGGCGAGGACGGGGTGGCCGTGCTGGACCTGTGGAACCTCGACGCCGGCGTCAAACGCATGCTGGTGGAGTTCGGGCGCCACGGCGAGAAACTGCCGGTTTACAAGATGCCGCACCTGGAAGGCTGGGCCGCGACCGGCAACCAGATCGTGCTGCCCGCGGTCGGCAAGCACGAGGTCATCATCGCCGACCAGAACAGCTGGAAGGAAGTCGCGCGCATTCCTGTCGCCGGCCAGGCGGTGTTCGCCGTGGCGCGCCCCGACGGGCGCCAGGTGTGGATCAACTTCGCCTTCCCCGACAACGATACAGTGCAGGTCCTCGATCTGCCCTCGCAGCGCATCGTGCAAACCCTGAAGCCAGGAAAGGGGGTACTGCATCTGGAGTTTTCCCCGCGTGGCGAGCAGGTCTGGCTCTCGCTGCGCGACGAGAACCGCATCGACATCTACGACCCGGATTCATTCACCCGCATCGGCACCCTGCCCGCACAGAGCCCAAGCGGCATTTTTTTCACCGTGCGTGCCCACAGGACCGGATTATGAGCGACCTTCAACTCAGCCTGCTCAATGATTTCCAGCGCGACTTTCCGCTCACCTCGACGCCCTTCGACGCCATTTCGCGCCGTCTCGGCCTGGAGGTGGAGGACGTGCTCGACAGCTTGCGCCGCCTTACGCGGGAAGGCGTCATCAGCCGGGTCGGCGCGGTGTTCCGCCCCAACCGCATCGGCGTCAGCACGCTAGCCGCCATGGCCGTCCCACAAGCAAGGCTCGCCGGCGTGGCGCAACAGGTCAGCGCCCATCCGGAAGTCAACCACAACTACGAACGCGAACACCGCTTCAACCTCTGGTTCGTCGCCACTGCCGCGAATGCGGCGCACCTGGGACGGGTGCTGCACGACATCGAGCAGCAGGCCGGGCTGCCGATGATGCGCCTGCCAATGGTGCAGGACTACCACATCGACCTCGGCTTCGACCTGCGCCGCAGCGTCGCCCTGGCGCATCAACCCCGGCAGAAGGCGGTCCCGCAAAGTGCGCTCGAACTCGACGGTCTCGACTATGCCCTGGTCGCGACGATACAGGACGGCCTGCCGCTGGTGGCGCGCCCCTACGCGCAGGTTGCCGCCGCCATCGGCACCTCGGAGGCCGACGTGCTGAGCCGCCTGGAAAAACTGCTCGAGCACGACATCATCAAGCGCCTGGGAATCATCGTGCGCCACCACGAACTGGGGTTCCGCGCCAACGCCATGGTGGTGTGGGACATTCCGGACGAACAGGCCGATGAAGTCGGGCGCTGCATCGGCGCATCCGGTCTGGTGAACCTGTGCTACCAGCGCCCGCGCCGCCTGCCCGACTGGCCCTACAACCTGTTCTGCATGATCCACGGCAAAGACCGGGACGCCGTGCTGGAACACCACCGGCATGTGCGCGATCAATGCGGACTGACCGACTTCTCGTGCGAAGTCCTGTTCAGCAAGCAGCGCTTCAAGCAGACCGGTGCCCGCTACGTCGAACCCCCCCCCAGGAAAGAGGCGGCCTGATGGACGAGCTGGACCGTGCCCTGATCAACACCCTGCAGGGTGGGTTTCCGGTTTGCGAGCGTCCCTACGCCGAGGTGGCGGCCCGCGTCGGCAGCGACGAGGCGAGCGTCATTGCCCGCATCGAGAGCCTGTTGCAACGCGGCCTGCTGTCGCGCTTCGGCCCCATGTACCATGCGGCGCAGATGGGCGGCGCGCTGAGTCTGGCAGCAATGGAAATCCCGCCGCAAGACTATGACCGCGTGACCGGCATCGTCAACAATCAGCCCGCGGTGGCGCACAACTACGAACGCAACCACCGCCTCAACATGTGGTTCGTGCTGGCCACCGAAACGCCCGATGCGCAGCAGGAAACGATTGCACGCATCGAGCGTGAAACCGGCTATGCGGTATTCAACATGCCCAAGATTCGTGAGTATTTCGTGGAGCTGAAACTGCACGTATGAACGCGCCCCAGGATTTCAGGCTGCTCGACGACATCGACCGCCGCATCATTCAGGCAACCCAGGCGGGGCTGCCGCTGAGCGCCCGCCCCTACCATGCCATTGCCGAGCAGCTTGGTGTGGACGCGGCAGAAGTCATGCAGCGCATGCGGCGCATGCTCGATCTGGGCATCATCCGCCGCATCGGCGCCGTACCAAACCACTATGCCCTGGGCTATCGCGCCAACGGCATGACAGTGTGGGACGTCGCCGACGATCGCATCGACGAACTGGGCGAACGGGTCGGGCAGCTGGAATTCGTCACCCATTGCTACCAGCGCCCGCGCCACCTGCCCGACTGGCCGTACAACCTGTTCGCCATGGTGCACGGAAAAACGCATGAAGAAGTGGAAGCCAAGACCGCGCTGATCGCTGCCGTGCTGGGGCCATCCAGCCGCGGCAACGACATCCTGTACAGCACGCGAATTCTCAAGAAAACCGGGCTGCGCATCGGCTCATAGGAGAACACATGTTCCGCATCTCCCAATACATGCAGGCGCTCGCCCACCCGACCGCCCTCGGCCCCCGGCGCAGCCCGCCCGGCCCAGTGGTGATCTGGAATCTGGTGCGCCGCTGCAACCTCACCTGCAAGCACTGCTATTCGATTTCCGCCGACAAGGATTTCCCCGGCGAACTCGGCACCGATGAGGTGTTCACCGTCATGGACGACCTCAAGCGCTTCCACGTGCCCGTGCTCATCCTCTCCGGTGGCGAGCCGCTGCTGCGGCCGGACATCTACGACATCGCCAAACGCGCCAAGGACATGGGCTTCTACGTCGGTCTGTCCTCCAACGGCACCCTCATCGATGAAGACAACATCGGCCGCATCGCCGACATCGGCTTCGACTACGTCGGCGTCTCGCTCGACGGCATTGCGGAAACCCACGACCGCTTCCGCCGCATGGAGGGCGCCTACGCGAGCTCGCTGCACGGCATCCGCCTGTGTCGCGACCACGGCATCAAGGTCGGCATCCGCTTCACCCTGACCCAGGACAACGCGCAGGATCTGCCGGGGCTGCTGCAGCTGATGGAAGACGAGCGGCTCGACAAGTTCTATCTTTCCCACCTCAACTACGCCGGCCGCGGCAACACCAACCGCAAGCACGACGTGGTGCACCAGACCACCCGCCAGGCCATGGACCTGTTGTTCGATACCTGCTGGCGCTACCAGCAGGAAGGCCGTCAGAACGAGTTCGTCACCGGCAACAACGACGCCGACGGCGTGTATCTGCTGTTCTGGGTGCGCAAGCACTTCCCCGAAATGGAAGCGCACATGCGCGCCAGGCTCGCCCAGTGGGGCGGCAATTCCAGCGGCGTCAACATCGCCAACATCGACAACCTGGGCAATGTGCATCCGGACACCTTCTGGTGGAACTACACCCTGGGCAACGTAAAGGAGCGGCCCTTCTCGGAAATCTGGCCCGACACCCGCGACCCGCTGATGGCCGGCCTCAAGGCAAGCCCGCGCACGGTCAAGGGCCGCTGCGGCGAATGCGCCTATTTCGACATCTGCGGCGGCAACACCCGGGTACGCGCCTACCAGCTTAGCGGCGATCCGTGGCAGGAAGACCCGGCCTGCTACCTCGACGACGACGAAATTGGCGTCACCACGCCGCACGAGCGGCTGACGCTGACGCCTTATGTGCCACTCAAACGGGCGATGCGCGCATGAAAAAACGATTGATCACCGGCTGCCTTTTCCCGGCCATCCTGCTGCTGGCGGCACCCGTTTTCGCCGCCGAACCGGTCGCCGAACCCACTGCCGCGGCCTACGCCCAGCACTGCGCCAGCTGCCACGGCGCCGACCGCCTGGGCGGAGAGGGTCCCGCGCTGCTGCCCGAAAACCTGGAACGGCTGCGCAAGCCGGACGCGCTGAACGTCATCGCCAGCGGCCGCGCCGCCTCGCAGATGCCGGGCTTCGGCGACAAGCTTTCTGCCGCCGACATCCAGGCCGTCACCGATTTCATCTACACTCAGCCGGCGCGCGTGCCGGCCTGGGGACTGAAGGAAATCAATGCCTCGCGCATCGAGCATTTCAAGGCCGGCAGCCTGCCCGACACGCCCGCATTCAAGGCCGACATGCTCAACCTGTTCGTGGTCGTGGAAACCGGCGATCACCACGCCACCATTCTCGACGGCGACACCTTCAAGCCAATCCACCGCTTCCAGACCCACTTCGCGCTGCACGGCGGCCCCAAGTTCACGCCCGACGGACGCTACGTCTATTTCGCCTCGCGCGACGGCTGGATCGCCCGGTTCGACATCTGGAACCTCAAGACTACCCATGAAATCCGTGCGGGGATCAATACCCGCAACCTGGCCGTGTCGGGTGACGGGCGCTACGTGATCGTCGGCAACTACCTGCCGCAGACCCTGGTCATTCTCGACGCACTTGACCTGAAGCCGCTCAAGCTGATCGAGGCACAGGACGAAAACGGCAAGCATTCGCGCATATCCGCCGTCTATGATGCGGCGCCGCGCAAGAGCTTCATCGCCGCACTGAAGGACGTCAAGGAAGTGTGGGAAATCCCCTACGGCGAACACCACGAGCCAATCTATCCCGGTCTGGTGCACGACTACCGCATGGCGGAGTCGCTCGCCGACACGGGGCCGTTCCCGATCCGCCGCATCCCGCTCGAGGACTACCTCGACGACTTCTACTTCGACCAGTCCTACACCCACCTGATGGGCGCCTCGCGCGACGGCGGCAAGGGCCAGGTGATCAATCTCGACGCGCGCCGCAAGGTCGCCGACCTGGATCTGCCCGGCATGCCCCACCTCGGCTCCGGGATCACCTGGGAGTATCAGGGCCGGCCGGTGATGGCCACGCCGAACCTCAAAACCGACGTGATCAGCATCATCGACATGAAAACCTGGCAGGTGATCAAGCGCATCGCCACACTGGGCCCGGGGTTTTTCATGCGCAGCCATGAGAACACCCCCTATGCCTGGACCGACAACTTCATGAGTCCCGCCAAGGACACACTCATCATCATCGACAAGCGCACGCTGGAAATCGTGCGCAAGCTCACGCCCGTACCCGGCAAGACCGCCGCCCATGTCGAATTCACCCGCGACGGCAAGTACGCTTTGGTCAGCATCTGGGAGATGGATGGCGCTCTGGTCGTCTACGACGCGGCGACGTTCAAGGAGGTGACGCGCATTCCCATGAGCAAGCCTTCGGGCAAGTACAACGTCTATAACAAAACCACCCGCTCCGCCGGCACCAGCCATTGAGGCCGGTTTGTGCCATCCAGGGTGCCGGTGACGGGGATCGCCGGCACCGGACATCTTCGTGCGCCGGTTCGGATGCGGCCACCTGTCGTCGCATGTGCGAATCCGCAGATCTGACGAACAATTGTCCTATGCTCCGGGTAACAGCAACCAGCAAAGCGACGCTTTAAAATGAAGCCCTTCGATCCCTTGTTATTCCGGCAGCAGGCGCTACTCGATGCCGTCACGCGGCAGCTGCGTGACGGGTAATCAACCTCGGTCAGCAACGAGGCCGATGAAAGGGTTCTCGCGGCGTTCGTGCCCGAACGTGGACATCGCGCCGTGTCCCGGCACGAAGCGCACGTCATCGCCGAGCGGGAACAGCTTGTTGCGGATGGCGGCCAGCAAGGCGGCGTGGTCGCCGCGCGGAAAATCGGTGCGGCCGACCGAACCCTTGAACAGCACGTCCCCGACAAAGGCGAGCCGCGTCTCCGGCTGAAAAAACACCACATGGCCGGGGGTGTGGCCGGGGCAGTGCAGCACGTCGAAACGGATCGACCCCACCTCGACCCGGTCGCCGTCTTCCAGCCACCGGTCGGGCGTGAACGCCAGCATCGGCGGAAAGCCGAACAACTCGGCCTGCTGCGGCAGGAGGTCGAGCCAGAACTGCTCCTCACGCTGCGGGCCGATGATGGAAATGCCGAGCGCCTCGCGCAATTCCACCGCAGCGCCGACATGATCGAGGTGGCCGTGGGTGAGCAGGATTTTTTCCAGCGTGAGGCCGCGCGCAGCGACCTCCGCCAGGAGGCGTTCGGCCTCGCCGCCGGGATCGATCAGCGCCGCGCGGCCCGCGGTATCCCACACCAGCGAGCAGTTCTGTTGATACGGGGTGACGGGAAGAATGGTAAATTCCATGCAGCCATTATCCCGCCTCGCCACCATTCAACCAATCGCATTCGAACAACGCCCATGCCCGCCCCCGACGCCCTGCTGCTGATTTCCACCCACTGCCCGCACTGCCCGGCGATGCTGGCGGCACTCGCCGATCTGGTGAAACAGGGCATGATCGGCCGCCTGGAGGCGGTCAACCTGGAGCAGCGCCCCGAAGTCGGTCAGGCGCTCGGGGTGCGCTCGGTGCCGTGGCTGCGCATCGGCCGCATCGAACTCACCGGGGTGCACGGCAAGGCCGAACTCGCCGAGTGGGCAGCCAAGGCCGACAGCGAGGCGGGCCTGGCCGACTGGTTTCATGCGCTGCTGAAGGAAGGCCAGCTGCCCCGCGCGCAGGCGCTGGTCGAAGCCGACCCCACCCTGCTGGCAGCGGTTCTGCCCATCGTCGGCAATGTCGAGGCGAGCCTCAACGTGCGGCTGGGCGCCGGCGTGCTGCTGGAAAATTTCGCCGGCAGCGATACCCTGCGCGCGCTGCTGCCGCGCCTGGGCGAACTGTCGCAGCACGCCGACGCGCGGGTGCGGGCGGATGCCTGCCATTATCTGGGGCTGACCGCGGACGCCGCGGCGCGGCCGTGGCTGGAGGCGCGCATCAACGACGAGGATGCCGACGTGCGCGAAATCGCAGCGGAGAGCCTGCAAGCCATTTCAGGTTAGCGCGCAGGTTAAGCTGAATGAAATGAAGCCCAACATCGAACTCCAGTACATTGTGCGGGGATCCGCAAGGTCGGGCTTTACAGCCCAAGCTGCATCTTATTCATGAGCGTGATGATATAAGCAGATGCCATAAGCGAAGCACCGCACGTCCCATCCGGCGCAATAACCATCACGCCCGACTTCAAAACGTATTAGCAAACGCCCACGCCATGTCCGTCCCGGCCGCTTATCTCGGCGTCATCCTCATCTGGTCGACCACGCCGCTCGCCATTCAATGGAGCGCGCAGGGGGCGAGTTTCAGCTTCGCGGTGATGGCGCGGATGCTTATCGGGCTGGCGATCTGCATGCTGCTGCTCTTCGCCACCCGCACGATGCTTCCGTTTACCCCGGCCGCAAAACGCCTTTACGCCATCAACGGCCTGTCGATTTTCGTCTCCATGCTGCTCACTTACTGGGGGGCGCTGCATATTCCGTCGGGGCTGATTTCGGTGATCTTCGGGCTGTCGCCGCTGGTCACCGGCGTGTTCGCCGCGCTGTGGCTGAGTGAGCGCACGCTTACGCCGCTTCGCCTGGCGGGTCTCGGGCTGGCGCTGAGCGGCCTGTGGATTATCTTCGGCCAGCCGTGGCCGGGCGACAGCCAGGCCACACTCGGCACTGCGGCCGTGGTGATCGGGATGGCCATGCAGGCGCTGGGGCTGGTGTGGATCAAGCGCCTGAATGTGCGCGCCTCGGCGCTCGCCATCACCGCCGGCTCGCTCGGCGTGGCGACGCCGCTGTTCGTGCTGGCCTGGCTGATCGCCGACTCCGCGCAGTTGCCGCCCGACACCACGCTGCGCGCCGGCACCGCCATCGTCTACCTGGGGGTGCTGGGGTCGGTGGTGGGCTTCACGCTGTATTACTACGTGATCAAACATCTGGATGCCGGGCGCGTCGCGCTGATCATGCTGGTCACGCCCGTTTCCGCGCTGCTGCTGGGCCAGACGCTGAACGCCGAATTCATCCCGGCCAGCGGCTGGGCCGGCATCGCGCTGATCGGCGCGGGGCTGCTGCTGTACGAATGGCCGGCGCTGCGGCAGTTGAACGGACCGCGGACGAGCCCGGACACGTGATTGCCGGCATGCCTGGGACTGGCCGGTGCACACCAACGTATTATTTGTTGATATCATTATCCGAAAATAACATTGAAAGGTGCTCCATGTCCTTGATCAAGTTTTCCTGCATGACCAGCCTGCTGTTCGTGACCGCATTCGCTGCCGCGACTCCGAACCGCAACACGGACAAGCCTGCTCCACCCACCCCCGAGGCGCTGCACGAGAAGCTGACCCAGATCAGCCAGGATCCGGCCAGATTGTCCGCCGCGATCCAGCGCGGGCAGAGGGACGCGTCGGTCTGTCGGCATTGCCATGGCGCCGGCGGCAACAGTGTGCTGCCCGAGGTGCCCAATCTGGCGAGCCAGAATGCGGCTTATCTGCTGGAACAGATGAACAAGTTCGTGCAGGGACAACGCAAGTCGTCGGCCTTCATGGAGGGGATGATCAAGGCCCTGACCCCCGACGAGCGGATCGCGATCGCGCTGTTCCTGTCGCAGCAGCCGCTTGCCCACAAGCCTGCCGCCGCGCACAGCGCCGCGGGCAAGCGTCTGTACGACAAGCTGTGCGTCAGCTGCCACGGCGCCAGCGGCTACGGCAACCACATGATTCCGCGGCTGGCCGGACAGCAGGAGGCCTATCTGGAGGGCTCGCTAAAACGTTACCGCAGCGGCAACGGCGAGCGCATCGATCCGCGGATGGCCGCGTATACCCGCAACCTCAAGGATGCAGACATCCGCAACCTGGCAGCCTACCTGGCCGCGCTGCAACCCTGAATCAGGGCTTCTTGAACAGGTCGTCCGGCGTCTGCGGCGCGTCGACCCTGGCCGGCGTCCCGCCAAACAGCGCATCGAGCGCGCCGCGGCTGGTCTGCGCCATCGCCGCGCCGCCGCCCTTATAGGCTTCCGGACGCGGCACGAACCAGCCGCAATCGTTGACGCGCGTCTTGTCGGCGACGCGTTCGGCCGCCATTTCGCGGCACTGGCCGGCGCGGTGCGCGTCATAGTGGCGGCACAGCTTGCACACGTGCAGGTCGGCTCGACAACTGGGACAGGTCTCGCGGCGCGACAGCGGCAGCAGCATGCCAGCCAGGCTGGCGCCGCATTTCCAGCATTGCAGGCTCATGATGTCCACCGGACATCATGTTGCCGGCGCAATCCGTTACGCGCGCCGCTCACGTCATTCTCCTGCATCCGTGGCCGGATCGGCAAAGGTGGGGGCCGGCGCCAGTCTGCCCGCTGCCGCTGCGGCGGCATGGGTTTGCTCGACGTGCGCCAGCAGGCTCGGCGCGGGGTAGCCGTCGACCGGCAGACGGTGCATGAACTGATATTGCCGGATGGCAGTTTGCGTGCGCGGACCGAGCAGGCCGTCCGCCTCGCCGGCATCGAATCCCAAGTCGTTCAATGCCTGCTGCAGCGCTTGCAGTTGCGCCGTGCTCAGCGCACCCGCTTCGCCCGTCTGCACGGTCAGACCGTCGCCGCCCGCCACCTGTTGCGCCAGCTGCGCCACCGCCAGCGCATAATTGACCGAGCGGTTCCAGCGCATCACCACGTCGAAATTGTCGAACACCATGAAGACCGGACCCTGCCAGCCCTGCGGCACCACGATGGCCGCACGCCCGGCCACGCCCGGCAACGGGCCGCCGCCCACCGCCTTGACGCCGAGCGCCGTCCATTGCGCCACCGGCAGACGGTTGGCGATGCTCGCGCGCCGCCAGTCGAAGCCTGGTGGCGGCCGCACCTCGATGGCCACCGGCTCGCCTGTGCGCCAGCCGGCGCGCTTGAGATAGTTCGCGCCCGAGTAGAGGGCGTCGGGCAGCGATTGCCACAGGTCGATGCGGCCATCGCCGTCGCCGTCGACTGCATAGGCGCGAAAGGTCGACGGCATGAACTGCATGTGCCCCATCGCGCCGGCCCACGAGCCATTCATGCCGGCCGCGCTGACGTGCCCGGCGTCGATGATGCGCAACGCGTCGAGCAGCTGGCTGCGGAAGAACGCGCTGCGGCGACCGTCATAGGCGAGCGTGGCAAGGCTGGCCGGGATGTTGTGGCTGCCGAGAGTGGCGCCGTAATTGGTTTCCAGTCCCCAGAACGATACCAGCACGGCTTTCGGAACCCCGTGCTGCCGTTCCGCCGCATCGAGCAGCGCGGCGTGTTCGGCCATCAATTCCTGGCCGCGCGCGACCCGGCTCGCGGTGACGCGCGCCCTCAGGTAATCGGAAAACGTCTGCAGGAATTCGGGCTGGCGGCGGTCGAGCTCGACCACGCGTTCGACCGGCTTGATGCCGGTCAGCGCGGCGTCGAGGGTAGCGGCGGAAATGCCCTGCGCCGCCGCCTCCCGGCGGAAGGCGGCGAGCCAGTCGTCGAAGCCGGTCTGGGCGTGAGCGGGAAACGTCGCCAGCAGCGCCAGCAGGAAGAAAACTTTAAGCATGTTTTTGCAGCCAGTATTCCAGTAGCGCCAGATGCCACAGCTTGCTGCCCTGGATGCGGGTGTGGTGCTGCTCCGGGGCATCCAGCAGTTTATTGACGTAGGCACGGTGATACAGGCCGCGCTCGCGGCAGGCCTGTGAATTCAAAATGTCCTGCATGAAGTTCAAAAATTCTCCGCGTACGAATTTGAGTGCGGGCACCGGGAAATAACCTTTCTTGCGGTCGATCACAGCGTCCGGCACCCGCCCGCGCGCGATGCATTTCAGCACATGCTTGCCGCCGGATGCCAGCTTCAGTTCGGGCGGCATCGACGCCGCCAGTTCGACCAGCTGGTGGTCGAGGAAAGGCACGCGCGCTTCCAGCCCCCACGCCATCGTCATGTTGTCGACCCGCTTCACCGGATCGTCGGTAATCAGCATGGTCGTGTCCATGCGCAACACCTGATCGATGAATTCGTCGGCAAAAGGTTCCGCCAGATGACCCGCAATCATTTCCGCCGTGTAGTCGGAGCCGTGATATGCCGGCATGGCCATCTCGAGAAACTCGTCATGGTCGCGGTCGAAATAGTGGCGGCGAAAGCGCGCCAGCGGGCTGCCCGAGGTATCCGCCGCCATCTGCGGATACCAGAAATAACCGCCGAATACCTCGTCGGCACCCTGCCCGCTCTGCACCACCTTGACGGTCTTGCCGACCTGTTCGGCCAGCAGGTAGAACGCCACCGCGTCCTGCGCGAACATCGGCTCGGACATTTGATCCACCGCCTCGGGCAGGCGGCGCAGCACCTCGGCATTGGGGATCAGGTACTTGTGGTGGCGCGTGCCATACATCGCCGCCACCGGATCGGAGTACTCGAACTCGTTGCCGCGCTCTTCCGGCTGGTCCTCGAAACCGACCGAAAACGTCATCAGGTCGGGCGCGCCCTGCTCGGCCAGCAGCGCCACCAGAAGGCTCGAATCGAGCCCGCCGGAGAGCAGCACGCCGACCTTGACGTCGGCAATCTCGATACGTTTCTTCACCGCCTGCCTGAGGCTTTCGTGAATCGCCTCGGTCCACTCGGCATCGGTCTTCGCCACCGCCGGGCGCTGCGCCTTGAGTGACCAGTATTTTTTGTGGCTCAACTCGCCGCGCGCATTCACGGTCACGGTGGTGCCGGGCGCGAGCTTGCGCACGCCGTTGAAAATCGTGCGCGGCGCCGGCACCACCGCATGCAGGGTGAACAGGTGATGCAGCGCCACTGCGTCAATACTGGTGTCGACCCCGCCCGCCGCCTGCAGCGCCTGCGGCGTCGAGGCGAAGCGGAAACAGCCGAGGTTTTCGCTGTAGTACAAAGGCTTGATACCGAGGCGATCGCGCGCCAGAAACAGCGTTTCGCGGTTCCAGATTGCGAACGCGAACATGCCGTGCAGGCGCTCGACGCAGGCCTCGCCCCACTGCAGATACGCGCGCAGGATGACTTCGGTGTCGCCGTCGGAATGGAAAACATGGCCGCGCCCGATCAGCTCGGCGCGCAGTTCCGGGTAGTTGTAAATGGTGCCGTTGAACACCAGCGCAGTGCCGCTGGCGGCGTCGAGCATCGGCTGCTTCGAGTGCTCCGACAGATCGATGATCGCCAGCCGCCGGTGGCCCAGCCGCACCGGCCCGTCGGCATGCTGGCCCTCGGCATCGGGCCCGCGCCGCGCCAGCTTCGCCAGCATCCGCACCATCACCACCGCATCGGGCGCCTTATTGTCGAATCGGAATTCACCTGCTATGCCGCACATATTTACCCCTGTTATCCGCGAAGAACGCGAAGGAACGCGAAGGGAATCTGCAGAATTTTCTTCGCGTTCCTTCGCGTTCTTCGCAGATAAATATTTTGTTTCAAGCCGCCAGCGGCGGCTCGTCCATCAACGCGATCTGCTCGCGCAGTTCGAGAATACGCGCCTGCCAGTACTGCTGCGTATTGAACCACGGAAACGCAGCGGGGAAAGCCGGGTCGTCCCAGCGGCGGGCGAGCCAGGCGGCGTAGTGGATCAGCCTCAGGGTTCTGAGCGCCTCGACCAGATGCAGTTCGCGCGGGTCGAATTCGGCGAAGTCCTCGTAGCCGGTCAGGATCTCGTTCATCTGTGCCTGCTGCTCGTCGCGCTCGCCCGACAGCAGCATCCACAAGTCCTGCACCGCGGGCCCCATGCGGCTGTCGTCGAAGTCGACGAAATGCGGGCCGGCGTCGGTCCACAGCACGTTACCGGCGTGGCAGTCGCCGTGCAGGCGGATGGCGCGCACCGTGCCGGCGCGTTCGTAGCAATGCGCGACGCCGGCGAGCGCATACTCGACCACGCTGTCCCACGCGGCGACCAGATCGGGCGGCAGCCAATTGCCGTCGCGCAGGAAGTCGCGCGAGGCGGTGCCGAAGGTCTCGATATCAAGCGTCGGGCGATGCGCAAAATTCGCCTGTGCGCCCACCGCATGGATGCGGCCGAGAAAGCGCCCCATCCGGCGCAGGGTGTCGGCGCGCTCGAACTCGGGCATGCGCCCGCCCTGCTTGGGGTAGACGGCGAAGCGGAAACCGGCGTGGGTGTGGAGGGTGGCGCCATTGAGCTCCAGCGGGGCGACGACCGGGATCTCGCGCGCGGCCAGCTCGGCGGTGAACGCGTGTTCTTCGAGGATGGCGGCGTCGCGCCAGCGTTCGGGGCGGTAGAACTTGACCACCACCTGCGCTGCCGCATCCTCCACCCCCATCTGGTAGACACGGTTTTCGTAACTGTTCAGCGCCAGCAGGCGGCCGTCGGCCTTGAGGCCTGTCGCGTCGAGCGCATCGAGCGCGCAGTCGGGCGTCAGCGCGGAATAGGGGTGGGACGGGTTCATCATAAAAACAGGGTGACCGTAAAAGGCTATAAACGAATAATGCCTCATCTCCCTGGCCCTATCGCCGCGCCATGACGTCAGCCGACCCCTTCGGGATGGAAATCTCCCGTCATATCTGGGAGACCCGCTACCGCGCGCCGGGCGAGGCCGACATCGGCGCCAGCTGGCAGCGGGTGGCGCAGGCGATTGCGGCGGCAGAAAACCGGGAACGCGAGCAGTGGGCCGGACGCTTTTACCGCCTGCTCGACGGGTTCCGCTTTCTACCCGGCGGGCGCATTCTCGCCGGTGCCGGCACCGGGCACCGGGTGACGCTGTTCAACTGCTTCGTCATGGGCGAGATCGGCGACGACCTGGTCAGCATTTTCGAGGCGCTGAAGGAAGGCGCGCTCACCATGCAGCAGGGCGGCGGCGTGGGTTACGACTTTTCCACCCTGCGCCCGGCCGGCATGACGGCGCAGACGACCGGCAGCATCGCCTCCGGCCCGGTGTCCTTCATGCGCATCTGGGATGCCATGTGCGCCACCATGCTGTCAACCGGCGCGCGGCGCGGCGCGATGATGGCGACGCTGCGCTGCGACCACCCCGATATCGAAATCTTCGTCGACGCCAAGCGCGATGCCGCGGCGCTGCGGCATTTCAACCTGTCGGTGCTGGTCAGCGACGATTTCATGGCGGCGGTGGCGGGCAACCGCGACTGGCCGCTGATTTTCCCCGTGCACGAAGGCGAGCCGGCCGACGGCCCCTTGCTGCAGCGCCGCTGGACCGGCAGCGCCGCGCCGGCGCCCTGCCGCGTGCTGCGCACGGTGAAGGCACGCGAGCTGTGGCAGCGCATCCTGCGCGCGGCCTACGACACCGCCGAACCGGGGGTGCTGTTCGTCGACCGGATCAATCGCGAGAACAACCTGCACGACCGCGAAATGATCAGCGCCACCAACCCCTGCGGCGAAATTCCCCTGCCGCCCTACGGCGCCTGCGACCTCGGCTCGCTCAACCTGGTTGCCTTCGTGGCCGCGCCTTTCGCTGCCGACGCCCGCCTCGATCTGGATGCGCTGGCCGACGCGGCGCGACTCGCGGTGCGCTTTCTCGACAACGTCGTCGACATCTCGCGCTATCCGCTGCCGGCGCAGGCCAAACAGGCGCACCGCACGCGGCGCCTCGGGCTCGGCATCACCGGACTGGCCGACGCGCTGGTGCTGCTCGGCCTCGACTACGACAGCGAGGCCGCGCGCGCGCTGGCCACACGCACGATGCAGACCCTGCGCGACGCGGCCTATCGCGCGTCCGTCGAGCTCGCCCGCGAGAAAGGCCCGTTTCCCGGGTTCGCGCGTGAAGCCTTCCTGGCAAGCGGCTTCGCCTCCCGGCTGCCGGAAGACATTCGCGACGCCATCGCCGCGCATGGCATCCGCAACAGCCATCTTCTGGCCATCGCTCCGGCCGGCACCATCAGCCTGCTGGCGAACAATCTTTCCAGCGGCATCGAGCCGGTCTTCGCCGCCGAGGCCGAACGCCGCGTGCTGGGAACGGACGGCAGCTACCGCACCCATCGCGTGGTCGACCACGCCTGCCACCTGTGGCGGCAACAGGGTGGAAACGGCACGCCGCCGACCCTGGCCGAGGCACGGCAGATCGATCCGCTGGCCCACCTGCAGATGCAGGCCGCGCTGCAGCCGTTCGTCGACAACGCCATTTCCAAGACCATCAATGTCGCCGCCGACTATCCGTTCGAACGCTTCGAGGCGCTTTACCGGCAGGCGCATGCGCTCGGCCTCAAGGGCTGCACCGTTTTCCGTCCCAATCCGGTCACCGGCGCCATTCTCAGCCAGTCGCCGGAAGGCGAACAGGTACACTGCTGCGGTCTGGAACGCGAGGCCGATTAGGCCGCTAAATGAAACCACCCCCCGCCCATCTCAGTAAAACCCGCATCGGCCTCGCCCTCGGCGGCGGCTCGGCACGCGGCTGGGCGCACATCGGCGTGATCCGCGCCCTGCAGGACGCCGGCATCGAGCCGGACATCGTCTGCGGCACCTCGATCGGCGCCCTGGTGGGCGCCGCCTATGTGGGGGGCGAACTCGACCCACTGGAAGCCTGGGTGCGCAGCCTGCACCTGCAGACCGTGGTGAGCTTCCTCGATTTTTCGCTCAGCGGCGGGCTGATCAAGGGCGAGAAGCTGATCGGGTTTTTCCGCAGCCATTTTGTCGATCGCGACATCCGCGAACTGGCGCGTCCATTCGGCGCCGTCGCCACCGATCTGCAGCGCGGCCGCGAAGTATGGCTGCGCGAGGGCCCGGTGACCGACGCGGTGCGGGCCTCGATCGCGCTGCCCGGGCTGTTCACCCCGGTACAGCTCGGTGGCAGCTGGCTGGTCGACGGCGGCCTGGTCAATCCGGTGCCGGTGTCGCTGTGCCGCGCGATGGGGGCGGACCTTGTCATCGCGGTCGACCTGAACACCGACCGGCTGAGCCGTAACCTCAAGCCCAAACCTGCCAAAATGCCGCGCAAGCGTGCCGCCGCCGAGCCCGAAACCCTGGCCGACGCGGTGAGGATGCGCATCGAGACAGGCATGTCGCAACTCGGCATCAACTACGAGGCGGGACCCAAAATTCCCGCCATGCTCGATGTGGTGGCGAGCAGCATCAACATCATGCAGGTGCTGATCACGCGTAGCCGGCTCGCAGGCGATCCGCCCGACGTAACGATGGCGCCGCGACTCGCGGATCTGGGATTGATGGAGTTTCACCGCGCCGGCGTCGCCATCGATGCTGGCCGACATGCCGCCGAGGCCGTCATGCCGCAGCTACAGGCGCATCTGGATGATTCAGACTGAAACGGAAAGAAAAATCATGACGCGCAGCCGCAAAGTGCCAGCTTGCGCGCGCGATCCAGCCGCTTGATCGCCGCCTCGCGCCGCGTGGCTTCCGCGCGGCTGACTGCGGCTTCGGCATGGATTAGTTGCACTGGACGGCGGGTTCGGGTGTAGCGGGCGCCCAGCGAGCCGTCGCCGTTGTGTTGCGCGATACGGCGAACGATATCGGTGGTGATACCGGTGTAAAGCGAGCCGTCGGCGCAGCGCAGCATGTAGACACACCATGCTGCGGCGCTGGCGCCGTCGGTCGCCATCAGATCAGACGTCGACAGACAATTGTTGCGCCCACAGCAGCGCATCCATGTGCACGGCGTTGATGTCGTCCACCTCGCGCCCGATCTGTTTGGCCAGAGCCTCGATGCTGCTCTGGTCGTCCTGCTCGCAGGCAATCGCCAGCGCCAGGTAGGGCGCGTAGGGTCCGCGCTGCGCGGTAATGGCCTCGGTGATTTCGGCGGGCAGGCTGATCTGCTTCAGCACCTGTTCCATCGGCATCCCCATCACAACATCGAGCAGCGAAAACAGCCCGGCGACGAAAATTTCGTCGCGCGCCTTGGCGAACAGCGCACGCCCGGCCAGTTGCTCGGCCACGCGGCCGCGCACCAGGGCATTTTCCAGCACAGCCTGGTCGAGTTCCTGGGCCTTGCCGCCGGTAAACAGGATCAGCGTCAGCCAGCGATACAGCTTGTCCTGTCCCATCACCATCAGGGCCTGCTCGATACCGCCGATCTTGTTCGTCAGGCCCATGCCGGGGGAATTGACATAACGCAGCAGACGCACCGACAGTGTCGGGTCGTGGCGGAACTGCGCCGCCAGCTCCGGCTGCTCGGCCCCGCTGCGCACCCGGTTCATCAGGTCCAGCACCTTGGCGCGCGACGGCCCCATGGTGGGATTGTCGAGGGTTTCGCGGCGGGTGATGAAGGGTCCCATGAACAGCGCAAACTGCAGCTTATGACACATGTGGAACGCTTCCAGCGTTTGCACGCCGGTCGCGACAAAGCGCTTGCCTGTGGCCACCTTGGACACGGCTGAGATTTGCGCGGTAATGGCGGGAATGTCCTCGCTGTTGACGTCCACCAGCACATAATCCGCATGCTGCAGCAGCGCATGCCATTCGGGCCGCGCCACCTCGTCGGCATGGACGGCAAAGCTGAAACCACGCGACTTCAGCTCACCCAGGCGGGCCAGCATAGGTTGGTCGGCCGGGGGCTGGGCGACGACATTCAGGAGCAGCACCGTACCGGTAGCGGGCCAGCTATCGATTAGCGGAAGATCCAGGCTGGCCGGCGCAATCGGCACGAATGCCAGCCGCTGGCCCAGCAGGCGTGCGATATCCATACGCTCAAGGTTGCCGAGCAGGGCCTCGTCGTAGAGACGCTGCACATCGGGCAGGTTCGAATCGCTCTGGTCGTCCAGCGCGCGGCGCAGCATAAAAGTATAGGCGGCCACTTTCTGGTCGCGGCCCAGCATGGCCTCGCGACGCATCACCGAGGCCGGCTTGGCGACCGGCTTGGCGACCGGTTTGGCGGGCGGTTTGGCTACCGGTTCTGCCGCAGCCGCAGCCGTGCGAGGCGGCGCGGCGGCCTCCTTGTTATTACCCGACAACATTCCGACAAGACGATTCAGCACGCTTCATTCCTCCACGACAAACCCGGGCGTATCTGTAGCGTAATCGGCAGCGCTGCGCGAGACTGAAGCCTTCCTGCAGAATGTTTTACATGACTTACAGTGAACGCTTGATCGAGACGATGCCGCGCACCATGCCGGGCGCATAGCCGGTGGCCTTGTCCAGCGGATATTCGGCAGCGAGCCGTTCCTTCACGCCTTCGGGGATATCAGCCGGGCCGCCGTGACAGGTCAGGCACATGGGCTGCACCGGCAGCGCCTTGGCGTAACGGAACTGTTTGCCGCCCGACGTGGACACGATCTGCCAGGTGTCGAGCGTTTCCGGCTTTTCGCCGGCGGCCAGGCGCTTTTCCAGCCCGGCCTGGGCTTCGGCTTCCCATGCGTCGGGTATGCCGGCGGGATTGCGGTTTTTCGGGCTGACGCGCTTGACATCAAAGTTGAACTGCTTCGACATGTCGGCGGCAATCTGCGGTGCGCGTTCCTTGCATACGTTGATCGCACCCGCCGGGCCTTGTTCCTTGATCGCGGTTTTCAGCTCACCGCCGAGTTTCTGGATCAGCGCACCGCTGGCCTTGCGCGCATCGGCCGCCATGGCGGCCTGTTCTTCGGCACTGGGGCCACTGGCGCACGCGGCAAGCATGACGGGCAGGGCAAGGGCAATCAAAGCAGGCGCTTTCATGGGAGTTCTCCGGATAGGGATAAGGTAACGATAATTCTAGCAACGCGTCGCTGTTATGCTAACGATACAGCATGAAACATTTCCAAACACAGTCGCGGGGTCCAAAATTGACCAAGAACCTTTCCCAGTATTTTTTTCGCGGCCTGATCACCGCCCTGCCGCTCGGGCTGACGGTCTACCTGCTCTATGTCTTCCTGAGCTGGAGCGAATCAGTGGCGATGCAACTAATCCGGCCATTCATCGGCAGGCTTTACGTGCCGGGTATGGGCCTGCTGCTGGGTATTGCCGGCATCATCCTGCTCGGTATGCTGATGTCGCAGCGCGGCATGGGCAAGCTGCTGTCGCTGGTGGAACTGCCCTTCACCAATCTGCCGGTGGTGAAAAGCATTTATTCTTCGTTCAAGAGCTTTGCCGACTATTTTTCACCCCAACGCAACCGGACCACGCAGCAGACGGTGGTGGCGCTCAGGCTGCCGGGGCAGCCGCTCGAACTGGTGGGACTGGTCACGCGTCAAAACGTCGGCGACCTGCCCGCCGGCTTTCTGCAGGGCGACCGCGTGGCGGTTTATCTGCCGATGGGTTACATGATCGGCGGCTACACGGTTTTCGTGCCGCGCGATTGGGTGCAGCCGATCGACATGTCGGTGGAAGAAGCGATGCGCTCGGCGCTGTTCGCCTGGATGAGCTCGGCTGCCCCGGCCGCTGCGCCCGATCGCCGGCAGCCATGATCCGGTCGCGCCAACCGCGGAAGTAGCGTTCAGTTCCCATGCAGATCGAATGCTTCGCTCAGCGCCTGCTCAACCCGTTTCGCGGGGTGGTGCATACGATTCGTTTCGCATCGGCCGAAGCGGTGACGACCGACGGCATCGAATGGGATATCTATGTGGCCAACGACGCGCTGCTCGACGGCCTCGGACGCGCCGGCAAACGCGCACAGATCTCCGACATCCGCTACGGCCACTGGTCGGCGGAAAAGGGACTCAAGCGCGGGCCGCTGTATCCGTCCGACGATTTCCGGCGACTGGAGGAGATGGGCGCAGTGGTGTACGAGCACTTGCTTCGTGTGCATCGCGACGTGCCATTCAGGTTCCGCGACCCATTCGAGCTCTGGCTGCTCGACCGCAACGACCAGCCGCTGGCGCTGCTGCACAGCGTACGCGCCGACAGCGAAACCGACACCCGGCCGCCGCTCGACTGGCGCGCCGGCATGGCCGCGCAGGAACAATTCCGTAGCGCGGCCGCCGATCCGGCCGAGCCCGCCGGAGTGACTCTGACGCGTTATGTAAACAGCCTCGCCAGCGGCGTGGCACAATGGTTTCGCCGTTCCGACGACGGCGACGGGCTGGGGCTGCACACGCTCAAGGGGGGCGACGAATTACGCGGGCGCGTGCTCGACGCCGAAGCCTTCCCGCCGCTGTTCATCGCCACCGCCGGTATGGATGCGGCGCACGCCCGGCTGGTGCGCGACTATCACACCTGGCAGGCGCCATGGCTGCTGCTGTTGCCGCAGCTCGACCCCGCCACCCGCAGCGCGCTCGAGGCCTGCGCCTGCCAGCAGGCCGAGCTGGTCGAAAAGCACTGCCGGCTGTATCCCGCCATCATCGATCGCCCGGCACTGCAGGCGGCACGGGTGGAGGCAGCGCTGCTGCGCAGCCAGCCGCGCATGGACAAACAGGACGAGGTGATGCCGATGTGCTACATCGAGCTCAGCGTGAGCGCGGATGGGTGATCGGCCGGCCAAAGTTCCGCCGGATCACATCCGCACCGGCTCGAAGGTCGCATCGAGATTCTGGTCGTCGCAATAATCGAGAAAATCGCCGCGCAGGGTGGCGATGTGGGCATCGGCGGGAATGCCGAGCGTCATGTGCACGGCAAACATCGGCGCGCCGGTGTGCGGCGCAGGATAGGTCTCGGTGTCGAGCGCCTCGATGTTGATGTGCAGGCGCGCAAAGAAATTGGCAAGGCTGTTGACGATGCCGGGCTGGTCGAGCGCGGCGACTTCGACGGTATACGGGATCAATGGCTTTTCCGGGCGAGTGGGGCGGGTGCGCTGCTGGGTGAGTGCCAGGCCGAGTTCCTCGCCCACTGCCGGCAGGCGGGCTTCCAGCTTGGCCAGTGCGTCCCAGCTGCCGGACACGCGCATCAGCAGGGCAAAGCGCCCGCCAAGCGCGGCCATACGCGATTCCTCGATGTTGCAGGCGGATTCGCTGATGCGACGGGTAAAGCCTTCCACCAGGCCAATTTTGTCTTCACCGCTGGCGGTGATGACGAGGGATTCGGTGTCGCTTGCCATTAAATTAATTCCCTATCGGACAGTTCTTTTTTGATATACGCGTAGAACACGGGTGCGGCGATCACGCCCGGCACGCCGAAAGCCGCCTCCATTACCAGCATGGCGATGAGCAACTCCCACGCGCGCGCCTTGATCTGACCGCCAATGATACGGGCATTCACGAAATATTCGAGCTTGTGGATGATGACCAGGAAGGCAAGCGAGCCGGCGGCAACGTAGAGCGAATGCGACAGCGAAATGATGACGACGATGGTGTTGGAAATGAGATTACCCAGCACCGGCAGCAGACCGACGACAAATGTGACCAGCACCATGGTCTTGACGAAAGGCAGCTCGACGCCGAACGCTGGCAGGATCAGGACAAGATAGGTCCAGGTCAGCAGGGCATTGAGCGCGGAGATCCACATCTGCGCGAATACCACGCGGCGGAACGCTTCGGCCAGACGGTGGACGCGTTCGCACAGGGCTTGCGCCAGCGGCGCCATCATTTGGTACGGCGAGGCTTCGCGCAGCGCGACAAAGCTGCCGATGATGAAGCCGACCAGGATCAGCAACAGCACGCGGCCGGCGTCACCACCCAGTTTGCGCAGGTCCTGCGCATGGATGCGCAGCCATTCGACCAGGCCGGCGCGAATCACCGATTCGTCGCCCTGCGGCAGCCATTCTCGGGCCCACGGCGGCAGCAATTCGCGCGAATTTTCGATAACCTCGGCCATCTTGGTGAGCAGGCCGGCAAGGCCGCCCTCGGTGCGCAGATAGAGGATGGCGCCCGCGGTAACGCCGCCCAACGCACCCAGCACGATGAGGGTGATCAAGGACACCACCAGCACCTTGGACCAGGTATGGTCGAGCTTGCCGATGACGAACCGCGGCGCCAACAGGTGGACAAGCTGCACCACCAGCAGGCCGGCAAGCAGGGCCGGCAACAGCCGCAGGTAAAGGACAAGCAGCAAGCCACTGGCCGTCATCAGCCAGGCAGCAATCTGATAACGGGTGGCGGGGACGAGCGTGGCGATGGTCATGGCCGCCACGATGCCAACAAAGCGGGCGCGGAGCAAGGGGGACGATACGATATTCCGGTATGGCGTCCCGACTTGGTACTGCTTTCCTGAAATCCCTGCGGACGCTGCTGCCCGCCGGCAGCCTGCCGACCGCGCCCGGGGACACCCGGCCGTTCGAGTCGCGCCACCCCGACGTGGCGGCGATCCTCAACGCAGCACAAACGCGCTGATCGGTGCCCTGCCAACCGATTGCTGAAGCGGCTGCCCATTCCGGCTTATCATATGGCATTCGAAAAAGCACCGCGCCCGCCGCGCGGGCTGCCCGCATAATAGCGTGTCGCTTCACCTTCAACGGAGACCCAATGCCAACCCCCTTGAACATCATTCTCATCGACGATCATCCCCTGCTGCGCATGGGCGTGGCGGGCTACATCCAGCAGGAGCCGGATCTGACGCTCACCGCGCAGCTGGCCAACGCCGCCGAGCTGCGCGCCTGGCTGGCGGCGGGCAACCGCGCCGATGCCGCGCTGCTCGACCGTTCGCTGCCCGACACCGACGGCCTCGACCTCGTCTCCGACCTGCGCGACCTCGGCATCAAGGTCATCATGCTCACCATTGCCGACTCCGACGAGGAGATCTCCGAAGCGATCTCGTCCGGTGTCGACGGCTATGTCGTCAAGTCCAGCGAGCCCGACCAGGTACTCGCCGCCATCCGCAGCGTATGCGACGGCCAGAGCAGCTTCCCGCTCAACATCATGCAGAAGATGGCGCGCGGCGAACTCAACAACAGCGCGCTATCGGCACTGACCGCGCGCGAAATGGAAATCGTCAACCACGTGAAAGAAGGCCACTCCAACAAGGCCATCGCCTACAAGATGACCCTGTCGGAAAACACTGTGCGCAATCACCTGCGCAACATCATGGAAAAGCTCAACCTGCGCAACCGCGTCCAGGTCGCCACCCTGGCGCTGAAGGAAGACCATAAGCGGCACTGAGCCGCCACCTATTTCCCGGGCTGGCTGGCCGGCCGTAGGGGTTTCTGTCCTGTTTTAATCAAGTTTCTGCCAGGCCCGGCAGTCCGGGTCAGCACAGTGCTGGACGGGCTCGAATCCGCCCGGTGCGGACTCCAAAATAGAATTTCGAAACTTCCGTTCCTCGGCTTGTGTGCCAATCGACGCCTGCGGCTAACGGTCGCTCGGCAATGACCATTTTTAAAGATATTGAATGGGAGCTTTCGACCCCGAAGGGCCGTTCGGCCATCTGCACCATGAAGGTCAGCTATCTGAGGTGAAGCCGCCGTTCGCCAGTTGGTCGTGGACCTCGGCTCATCGGCCGACGTCCCCCCGGTTTTCAGTAGCACTCGGCTTTAGAGTCCGGGGGTTAATGTAGCCGATTTGTCGGCCAGTTTCTTGGCGTAGGCCGACGGTGTCAGGCCACCCAGCGATTTCTTCGGCCTCTCCTCGTTGTACTCGCG
>DATKUP010000080.1:0-72484 GCA_035530575.1 Thiobacillus sp.
CGCGAGTACAACGAGGAGAGGCCGAAGAAATCGCTGGGTGGCCTGACACCGTCGGCCTACGCCAAGAAACTGGCCGACAAATCGGCTACATTAACCCCCGGACTCTAAAGCCGAGTGCTACTGAAAACCGGGGGGACGTCGAACCTGCTCACAAGGTCACTGCGTGATCTTGATGATCGTGGCCCAGTTCTCTCGTTAGCGGCATTTGCTGAGGAAGCCCTCGGCGAACTATTGAAGGCATTCATGACGCCCTCCGAGGCGACGACACAACTTACTGAAGGATTCAATGCTCCACTGGGAACATTTTCTTCCCGCATTAAGGCCGCCTACGCTATTGGCCTAATAACAAAAGAGCAATTTCTCGACCTGGAGCGCTTGCGTAAGATTCGGAACGAATTTGCTCATAGTTGGAAGCCGGTTGATATTTCAAAGCAAAAGGTTGCGGCGCTGATTGACGGCATGTCCTTCAGTCGCATCGACGATCATTTCCCAGAAACCCCCATTGAGAAAATTCGCAGTTCGATGAGTTGTTTGTTGGTAGAAATCCGTTCATCTACCCATCAGATTCAAAAGAAGAGCCTCCAAGCGAGGTTGGTTGGAAATCATCTCATGCGTGGATTCTCCGGCGACTTCGACGCCCAGATTCAAAACGCCCGTGAAGAGCTAACGAACATTGCGAAAAATTTGGATGGAGCTGAAGACAAGAAGCGCAATTTCTATCTGACGCTTCTTGTCCGACTCAAGGACAGATTGACAGTTTTGGCTAGACCAGAAAGTCCTGAGCAGCAAAAGGCGCTTACCGATTTTCTTGAGGAATATGGAAGTGTGCTGCGTCAAGTCGCAGCCTAACAATCCGCTCCATAGGGACGCTACGCCGGCATGCCGGCTTCGCGCCCCTGAGCTAATACGTTGGGCATCAAGGGAGCGGTTATGAAGGTAATGAAAATTCTTGGGGCCGCTGGAATAGCGGTTGTTCTTTTATTTGTGTTCGTTGCAAATTTCTCTGCTGTAGAGTCCCGTTTCCAGTGTCCTGGGAAACTCTCTTCCACGGATGGCTCACATCCTTTAACCGTTTTCCTGAAACTTGAGGAATACAGATGGTGGGTAGGGCTATGGAGCGAGTCAGACGCGGCCATCCATATAGAGATTCCCAATACCTACGCCGACTATTTTTCAGACGTAAAGAAAGTAGGCGATCAGTATCAAATATTTGACTCTTCGCAAACAATCAAGGGGAACTTCTCTACTCTGAGCAAGGTGCTGGCAATAAATCTCCCCGTGAAGCTACAGACTGATTTCTTTGATGGTACGTGCAAGAAGGCCGATTGATGCCCAACAAATCATTCCAGCGGACCGTCAAAAAGCTGCGCTTTTTGCCATCCGCTGAATTCGAACGTTCGGCCCCAGCAACAATTCCATTCGGAGCAGCATTGAATGATCTCTAGTTTCCAGCTTAAGTTTGGACGAGTTCCGGGAGCCGCAGGAGAGCCAATTGCGGCAACTCCCGTAACCGTATTTGTTGGACCAAACAATTCTGGGAAGAGCCGTGTTCTTGCGGAGATTGAGCGCTATTGTCGGTCCGGCCAAAAGGACGGTAGCTCAGTAATTCTTGAAGATTTGTCGTTTTCCGGGCTTGACGCACATCGCGCTCAACAGGCTATTGAGCGACTTCGAGAGGCCCCCAACCCAGGTGAGTCCGTAAATCTTGATCATCTGTTTATTGGAAGTCGCTACGGTAGAAATCAAGTTCCACTCGCGCAACTGACTCAGTATGTTCAACGCCCGTCAGACAGTCTCCCTGCCTTTTGCCAGTGGTTTCTCACACACAACACGCTGATACTTGATGGTCGCAGTCGTATAAACCTCGTGAACGAGCAGGCCGCAGGCGATCTACAACGTTCGCCACAAAGCAGCCTCCAAGTTCTCTTTCGGAACGATGCGAAACGACACGAGGTTCGCCGCATGGTTTTAGAGGCGTTTGGAACGTACTTTGTAATTGACCCAACCCATCTTGGACAACTTCGAATTCGCCTAGCGGATCGCCCGCCTCGCGAGGATATGGAGGAACGTGGGATACATGCAGATGCAGTCCAGTTTCACGCCGCTGCGCAGCTCATAGATCAAGCCAGTGACGGAGTAAAAGCTTTCACTGGCATAGTCACAGAAGTGATGGCTGGCGACCCGAGTGTCATCCTTATTGATGAACCAGAGGCGTTCTTACATCCATCCTTGGCATCAAAGCTTGGATATGAGGTTTCTCGCGCAGCTCTATCCGCAGACAAACGGGTTTTTGTTTCTACGCACAGTCCATCCTTCGTAATGGGCTGCATCCAGTCTGGCGCACCTGTGAATATCGTTCGACTGACTTATCGCGGGGGTGTGGCGACCGCGAGGGTTCTCCCGAGCGCAGAAATTCTAGAGTTGATGAGGCATCCTTTGCTTCGCTCAACAGGTGTCCTGAGCGGTTTGTTCTATGAATTTGTGGTGGTCACAGAGTCAGATGCTGATCGTGCGTTCTATCAGGAGGTAAATGAACGGCTATTGCAGTTCAAACCAGAATGGGGAATCCCTAACTGCCTATTTATCAACGCTCAGAACAAACAAACCATTCAAACAATCATCAGGCCGTTGCGCCAACTTGGAATCCCTGCTGTTGGGATTGTCGATGTTGATGTACTGAAAGATGGGGGCGCGAACTGGACAAACATACTCACCAGCGCGAACGTTCCTCCCATATCGCACGGCCCACTGGCCGCAATGCGAGCCGCCGTGAAGTCGGCTATGGACGCCACGGGTCGAGACATGAAAAGAGATGGCGGCCTAGCTATCCTTCAGCCTCAAGACCGTGAGGCCGCGCAGAATCTTCTCTCTCAATTGGCCGAGTATGGCGTCTTCGTTGTGCCAGGAGGTGAGCTAGAGTCATGGATGAAACAACTTGGGGTAGGCGGGCATGGCCCGTCTTGGCTAATTGGCATGTTCGAACGTATGGGCGAAGACCCGGCGAACGCCAACTATATACACCCCGCCGATAACGACGTGTGGGAGTTCATGTCGAAAGTGAAGACTTGGCTTATTGACGCCAATCGCAAAGGCATTCCCGCTTAGCCATGATCCTGTGGCCGAGCCCATCATTCCACCGGACCTGCGCGAAAAGCCGCGCAGGCCGGTGAATTCAAACGTTGCCCGGTAAGCGCCGAACACCGGACATATTGAACAGTCAGTCTGAGGGACTGCTCTGGCCGACGAGCCGACCTTCCTGGTGGGTTTGCCAGACGTCCGTTACTCGGGCGATTGCTGCCTGACAGAACAATTTCGAGATTACCTCTGCGGCTGACAAACAAGTTTGATGAGCTATCACATGTCGGTGTTTCGTTGGCCTGGCGCCCGGATATTGTTCCTTTGAGTGCTGAACCAGTCTCGCCGCTGGTTTCCATCATTCCGCCTCTTGATTTCACGTTGGAAGTCGGCAATCAGTTGCTCGGGCATCAGTTTCAACCCGTCCAGTCTTCCAGCCGCAAACCTTTCACTCTCGCGAATTCACGTGTGTTGTGCGTCACCAGGGTGGCATCCAGTGCAAGTGCGTGGGCGGCGATCATCATGTCCATGGGGCCGATGGGCTGGCCGCGTTTTTCCAGACCGGTTCGCAGCTCGCCGTAGAAAACGGCAGCGCCTGCGCCATAGTCGCTCACATCGAAGTCCAGCAGGAACTCATCCAGCAGCGCCTGATTGGTTTTGCGCCAGCGGCTTTTCCGTACGCCGTATTGCAGTTCGGACAATACAACGCTGGAAATCAGGGGGCGTTCGTTGCGCGGCAGCGCATCCAGTCTGGCGAGGATGTTGTGCTGATAGTCAGGCTGATTTCCGGTAAGCAGGTAAATGCAGGTGTTGGTGTCCAGCAGCCAGGCCACGCTTACCAATCCCGCTGGTCGGGTTGCGCGGGTTGGTTGCGTTCGAGTTCGCCCTTGAATTTGCCCAGGCAGGCACGGACATGCCGCCAGCGAGTCGCTGACTTGGGCACCAGCACGATTGTTTCGCCTTCGCGGCGGATTTCGACTTCGTCCTCGGTCAGACGGAATTCCTTGGGCAGCCGCACGGCCTGGCTGTTCCCTTGCTTGAAGACTTTAGCGGTTTTCATGGGGTCATTCCGATAAGTGTATACGTGCAAGTGTACACAATATTTTCGGATGCGTGTCTGCGCCCTATCCTGCCGTATTCACGGCCTGCGCAACAGCCACAACATCATCGGCACGCCGAGCAGTGCGGTGAGCACCCCCACCGGCAGTTCGCGCGGCTCGATCACGGTGCGCGCGAGGGCGTCGGCCAGCACCAGCAGGCTGCCGCCGGCCAGGGCGCAGGCGGGGAGCAGCACGCGGTGGCCGGCAAAGCCGAGCCGCCGCAGCGCGTGGGGCACCATCAGCCCGACGAAGCCGATGCTGCCGGCCTGCGCGACAACCAGGGAGGTGGCGGCGCCGGCCAGAACAAACAGCATCCAGCGCGTGGGGGCGACCGCCACTCCGAGCGAGGCGGCTTTGAGCGGCGACAGCTGCAGCACGTCGAGCCGCCTCGATAAGCTCAGCGCGGCAGCCACTGCCAGCAGCAGCGCCGCCCACAGCAGCCCGGGCTGGCTGGTCCAGGCGAGATCGCCCATCAGGAAGAACAGCATGCCGGGCAGGCGCTCGGCGGGCGTCACGGAGAGCACCAGCGCGATCAGCGCGCCGAAGCCCGCCGCCAGCATCACGCCGGCGAGCAGCAGCGGCGTGTGGTCGCGCGCCAGCAGTCGGCCGCCGAGCGCGGCGGCGAGCGCCAGCGCCAGCAGGCTGCCGGCAAACGCCAGCAGGGATATCCACGGCCACGCCAGCCCCGCCGCCATGCCCAGCAGGGCCAGGAGTCCCGCGCCGCCGGATACGCCGAGCAGATAGGGTTCGGCCAGTGGATTGCGGAACAGGGTCTGCATCAGCGCGCCCGCCAGCGCCAACAGGCCGCCGCAGGCGAAGGCCGCGGCCACGCGCGGGCCGCGCAGTTCGGCGAGGATCTGCAGCGCCAGCTCGCGGTCGGCCGGCAGCGTGCCGGCCATCAGGCCGAGCGCGATGGCGAGCGGGGCGGCCAGCCCGAGCAGCAGCAGCCGGGAGGCGTGGCTCAGGGCTGGGCCGCCTCGGGCAGCAGCGTCACGCGCTGCATGACGATGGGATCGACCGGCACATCGCCGTGCGGGCCGCGATTGCCGCGCGGCACCGCGACGATGGCGTCGACTACGTCCATGCCGTCGACCACCCGGCCGAATACGGCATAGCCCCAGCCGTCGCCGCTTCTGCCGCGATGGTTGAGGAAGGCGTTGTCCTTGAGGTTGATGAAGAATTGCGAGCTGGCCGAATGCGGGTCGGCGGTGCGCGCCATCGCCAGTGTTCCGCGCAGATTTGCCAGGCCGTTGTCGGCCTCGTTGCGGATGGGCGGACCCTTGGGCTTTTCGGTCATGTCCGGCAGCATGCCGCCGCCCTGAACCATGAAGTTGGGGATGACGCGATGGAAGATGGTGCCGTCGTAGAACCCGTTTTTTACGTAGTGCAGAAAATTCTTCGTCGTCCTCGGCGCCTGGGCGGGGAACAGCTCCACCGTGATGTTGCCCTTGCCGGTTTCGATCAGCACGCGCGGGTTGGCCGGCTGGCCGGCGGCGGGGGCGGTGGAGACGGTCTGCGCGCCGGGCTCGCTGGCGCCGCAGCCGGAGATGCCAAGCATCAGTGCGCCGAGAAACAACACGTTTGAAAACAGGGACAGACGGGTCATGGGAATGCTCCAGGATAAAGGTGGGTGGATTTTACTGGCCGGCGTCGCGCGGCCCAAACGCTGCCTTAAGCCCGAACAATCCATTGGAGCCAAAACACCACGATTTGCGTTCGCATTCGTGCCGGGGGCGACGCTACCCCTATGTGTGCATCAATAGGCAATTCGGGTTAAACAGCAGGCAGCAGGGCACGGTCGATGGCCTCGCGCACGACCTCAAGGGGCTGGCAGCCGTTGCTGACCGCGTGCAATTGCGAATCCTGCTGCAGGATCAGCGCGGGGAAGCCCCGCACGCCGGCCTGCCGCGCCTGCCTGAAATGCGCCTGGGTTTTGGCGCGCGCGGCGTCGCTGTCGAATGCCTGCATAAATGCGGCGGCGTCGATGCCGAGACCTGCTGCCAGTTCGGCCAGCGCGCCGGCCTGGGTGACGTCGCGCCCTTCGGCGTAGAAAGCATTTTGGATTGCCCTGAACAGGGGAAAGATCAGCGTCGGTTCGATGCCGCCAATCGCCACCACCGCGCGGCTGGCGGGTTCGGTGTCGTAGACCGCGCCTGGCGGCAGGGCATTGTCGAAACGAAAGGGCTGGCCGGTGCGTTCGTGCACCTGCTGCCAGTGGTGCAGGATGTCCTCGCGCGCCGCCGCCGTCAGCGGCGCGGTTTCGCCAGGTCGCAGCCCGCCCAGCACCAGCGCGATTTTTGTACGTTCGTGGAATTCCTCGCGCAGCGTCTCGATCGCGGGCGAAAACCCCCAGCACCATGAACACATCGGGTCGGCGAAGTACCAGAGGATGGCTGTGCTCATGTTGGATGAGGTCTCTTCAGGATGCTGTGTCATGCGCGTTCTTTTCTGATCCGGGTGATCTGTTCCAGGTAGTTTGCGCCCCATCCCTGAAGCATTTTCAGCACCGGCTCAAGCGTTTCCCCGAATGCCGTAAGCGAGTACTCGACTTTTGGCGGAACTTCAGGATAGACCTTGCGTGCCACGACCTGGTCGGCTTCCAGTTCCCGCAACTGCCGGGTCAGCATTCTTTGCGTCACCGCAGGCATCAGTCGTGCCAGTTCGTTGAACCGTTTGGTGCCGCCCAGCAGATGAAACAGGATGACCCCTTTCCATTTGCCGCCGATCACCTCGACGCAGGCCTCGACCGGGCATCCAAAGTCACAGTCGTAACGCTTGTGGCGCATCGGGTCTCCCTAGTATACAAAATGTAAGTACATGACATGAATGTGCATACTTACATAGATTGAATCCGCCCGATAACATGGCTTTCGGCATTGGGCCATATCACCGGGGAGACCTGCATGGATGTCAGAACCGCAATCGAAACACGGCGCGCGATCAAACAATTCGATCCCGGCCACGTGATGGCCGAGCATGAAATCGACGCGCTCATGTCGCTGGCGCTGCTTGCCCCGACGGCTTTCAACATCCAGCACTGGCGCTTCGTTCTGGTGCGAAACCCGGAATTGCGCGAAGCCATTCGCGCGGTGTCGTGGATGCAGCCCCAAATTACGGAGGCTTCCTTGCTGGTGGTCATTTGCGCGGACGTTAATGCGTGGGAAAAGGAACCTGACCGCTATTGGCGCAATGCGTCCGATGACGTCCGCGAGGGCATGGTGGCCGCCATCGACGGGTATTACCGCGGGCGGCCCCAAACGCAGCGTGATGAAGCGATGCGGTCATGCGGCATTGCCGCCCAGACACTCATGCTTGCCGCGCAGGAGATGGGATACGACTCATGTCCGATGGATCTGTCGGATTTCGATGAAGTCGCAAAATTGATCCGGTTGCCCGAGGGGCACGTCATTACGATGTTCGTCGCCCTCGGCAAACGGGCTCGGGAACCGTGGCCCAGGGGAGGCCAGCTTCCTGTGGACGAGGTGGTGCTGGTGGACCGCTTCTGACCGGGACGCATTCCGTCAGCGCGGTGTGGCCCGACGTCGGTTAGGGCTTGGGGTCGTCGTCGGATTTGGGCGGGCTGTCGTCGTCCATGATGATGCTGTGCGCCGGTCCTTCGAGGTCGTCGAACTGGCCGCTTTTTACCGCCCACAGTATGACCCAGGCGATGATGCCGACCAGTACGAGGCTCAGGGGGATCAGCAGGATCAGAATGTCCACGGTTAGCGGTTAGCGGAGAGTGGAGAGTTGAGAGCGGAGAGCCGCCGGGGCGGACGTCGCTTTGTACTTGAAGTCGGACAGCCGCAGTGCGTTCAGCACCACCAGCAGCGAGCTGGCCGACATGCCGATGCCGGCCATCCATGGCGTGACGTAGCCGAGCGCGGCAGCGGGGATGGCGATGAGGTTGTAGCCGAGTGCCCAGCCCAGGTTCTGGCGGATGATCTGCTGCGTCTTGCGGGCGAGCGCCACGCCTTCGGCCAGGGTGGCGAGGCGGCTGCCGAGCATCACCATGTCGGCGGCGGCCTGCGCGACATCGGTGCCTTCGCCCATGGCGATCGACACCTGCGCGCCGGCCAGCACCGGAGCGTCGTTGATACCATCGCCCACCATGGCGACGATGCGGCCCTGCTGCTGCAGCGCCTTGACGTAGGCGAGCTTGTCTTCCGGCAGTGCGCCGGCATGCCACGCGTCGATGCCGAGTTGCTGTGCGGTGGTCTTGACCGCGCCCTCGGCGTCGCCCGACAGCAGGTGCAGACGCAGGCCCTGCTGGCGCAGTGCGGAAAGCGCGGCGTCGGCGTCGGCGCGCGGCGTGTCGGCCAGCGCGAACCAGGCGATCGGTTCGTTTTTTTCGGCAAGTGCGACCCAGCTCGCGCCGTCATCGGATTCGGGTGGCGGCGCGCCGGCGGTGGCGAAGCGCGGCGAACCCAGGCGGTAGGTGCGGCCGGCGATCATGCCTTCGACGCCGCGCCCCGGGGTGTTGCGAATGCCGTCGGCGGTGACGGAGGCGTTAACGGCTTCGCTCATGGCGCGCGCGATGGGATGTTCGGAGCCTGCTTCCAGCGCGGCAGCCAGCGCGCCGACTTCTTCGGCGCTGCGTCCGCCCAGCGGCACCACGCGGCGCACGCTCAAGCGGCCGTGGGTGAGCGTGCCGGTCTTGTCGAACACCAGGTCGGTGGCGCGCGCCAGGGTTTCCAGCGCGTGGCCGCGCGTGGCCAGCAGGCCCAGCCGGGTGAGCCGGCCGGTGGCGGTGGTGAGCGCGGCGGGGGTGGCGAGGCCGAGCGCGCAGGGACAGGTGACGACCAGAACCGATACCACGATCCACAGGGTGCGGGACGGATCGATGACATACCACGCCAGGCCGACGAAGAAGGTGATCAGCAGCAGCAGGCCGACGAACCAGGCGGCGGCGTGGTCGGCCAGCTGGCCGATGCGCGGCTTCTCGCTCTGCGCGCGGTCGAGCAGGCGCACGATGGACGCCAGCCGCGTGTCGGCGCCGAGCCTGTCGACCCGCACCACCAGCGGACTCGCCTGGTTGAGGCTGCCGCCGACCACTTTCGCATGTGCGCTTTTCGACACCGGCAGCGATTCGCCGGTCAGCATCGCCTCGTTCACCGCGCTGTCGCCCTCGACCACCTCGCCGTCGGCGGGCAACGTCTCGCCTGGACGCACCAGTACGTGGTCGCCCACGGCGAGGCGCGCCACCGGTATCTGTTCCTCGTCGCGCGCCGGCCAGTGGGGCAGCCGCGTGGCGGCGGCGGGGATGAGCTTGACCAGTTCTTCCACCGCGGCGCCGGCGCGGCGACGCGCATTCATTTCGAGAAAACGCCCGGTCAGGAGCAGGAAGACGAACATGGTGACCGAGTCGTAATAGACCTCGCCATGGCCGGAGAAGGTGCCGTAGACGCTGGCGACGAAGGCGGTGCCGACGCCCAGCGCAACCGGTACGTCCATCCCCAGCATGCGCCGTTTCAGATCGCGCCAGGCGCCGATGAAGAAAGGCCACGCCGAATACAGCACCACCGGGATGGTGAGGACCAGGCTCGCCCAGCGCATCAGCAGCCGGATGTCGTCGGTCATGTCGGTGGCGGTGTAGCTCGGCAGCGCGTACATCATCACCTGCATCATGCCCAGACCGGCGATCGCCAGCCGCCTGATCGCGGTGTTGCGCTCGCGTCGGTGGATGTCGTCGGAGCGGCCGGGGTCGAACGGGTGGGCGATGTAGCCGATGTCGGTTACTGCCTTGAGGATCGCCGACAGCTGGATGCGGCTGTTGTCCCAGCGCACCCGAGCGCGGCGGGTGGCGTAGTTGATCTCGACCGACAGCACCCCGGGCAGCCCGGCGATGTGGCGCTCGTTGAGCCAGATGCAGGCGGCACAGACGATGTTTTCCAGGATCAGCGCGGCCTCGCGGATATTTTCCGATTCCGTCCGCACGAAGCTTTCCTGGATTTCCGGCA
The DNA here is from genome assembly GCA_035530575.1 of Thiobacillus sp. GTDB lineage: Bacteria > Pseudomonadota > Gammaproteobacteria > Burkholderiales > Thiobacillaceae > Thiobacillus. The sequence goes on from DATKUP010000080.1 coordinate 10,133, forward strand.
GGTCGTACAGGCCCATCTGCGCCAGCTCGGCTTCGGCCTCGCGCGCGGTGGCGGGCAGGGCGGTGCGGTGGGTGTAATACGCGCCCTGGCCGCTGTCGATGATGGTCTGCGCGACCGCCTGGCAGCCGCGGCAGCAGGTTTGTTTGGTCTGGTTTTCGAACTGGATCGGGTAGTGCGCGCCGTCCGGCACCGGCAGGCCGCAGTGAAAGCAGCCCGAAAAAGGCGGGGCGTCCGTGAGCCCATGAGGGTGGCTCACGAATCGTCCCGCAGAAAGACGCCACAACGCGGCAAGTCCGGGAGAGAGGACGGACCGGCCGCCGGCGTCGGGCACGGCTTATTTGTAAAACCCGCAATTGCTGCCCCGAACCATCGGATCGATGGCCGGGCTGGCAAGCCGGATGCCGATGCTTGTGACTTCGGCGCCGATACGGGTCGGTTTGACGTGGTGCTGGGTGTGGCCATTCTTCCCTGCTGCAATGTCTCCGGCGCGAAATGCGCCGCGAGAGGGTTCTCTCGGGGGCAAGCCGTTAAACCGGCATTATAAAAGGGAGCGGGTTTCAGTCCCGCGCCCCCGTTTAGCCGTCTCGAAAGAAAACGTAATAGCAGTATTGAAGATGCTCATATCATAATACATTCATGGCACTTGGTCACGATGTGCCGCCCCAAAATGGGGATCAGGCGCCGCATCATGGCGTGTACCTCTGGACGATTATTCTTTGGGGTCGTTCATTTTTCGTTTGTACATGCGCACCAGGTAAATCGCCATGCCGATCATGAACAGGATGGTGAACAGGCTCAACAGGCCAATCGGGCTGGTAAACAACAAATTGAGTACGACATCCATTTCAGTCTCCCTGGGTTTGAATGGTGGATTCGGCATCCGTCGTGAGCGTGACGGGTTGGCTGAATGGGGTGTGCAGCACACCGGCAAGCCGCCAGGTGGAGGCGGCATCGGCGAGCAGGGCGTGCCACTTGCCGGCCGGCATGGCGGGCAGTGAGGTGCGATAGTGCCCGCCCCCCGCATGGCTGAAGGTAAGCGTCTGGTCCTGCCCCTGGCGGGTCGGGTGGGCCAGCGTGAGCTTGAGTCGATCCGGGTAGGCCTGCAGGCGTCCCGCCAGCGTCAGCGCCAGGGTGCCGTCCTCGCGCTTCAGGGTGGCGGTCAGCGCCAGTGCCTGCGCGGCGTCATCGCGCGCCAGCGTCTGGTTGATGGCCAGCCCGGCCTTGTAGTAATCTCCGACCACCAGGCCATCGGCGCTGGTGGTCGCGATCCAGACTGTCGTCACGCCGGCGATGACCGCGGTGGCGGGCAGGCTGATGAGAAACCACGGCCAGAATTCGCGATACCAGGGCTTGCTTGCGGGGGGGCTGAGCGTATTCATGGTCGATGCCTCATCAAAACTAGCGGTTGAAGAATTTGGTGGCAACGTCTTCCTTGATGCGCGGATCGTCGGTGGCCTGTATCGTGAACGTCACCTCGATCGAGCGACCTTTCAGCTCGACCGGGTCGGCAATCAGGCTCACGGGAATGTCGATGGTCTGCAGGGGGGCGGCTGCAATTTCGCGGCTGGTCATCACCACCTGCAGGCCCTCGATGCCCTGCGCCTGGATGGTGTAGCGGTGTGGCTGGCCATCCTTGTTGATGAGCTGCAGGCGATAGACGTTTTCGATCAGGCCCTCGTCGGTTTCCTTCGACAGCGCCACGCGGTCGCGTATGACGTCGACGCGCAGCGGCACGCGGGTGGCGAGGCTGTATACGAAAGTACCCGAGAGCAGTGCCAGCAGCACGGTGTAGATGATGGTGCGCGGGCGCAGGACATGTTTCAGGATGCCGCTGTCCGGATATTTTCCTTTCACCACGTTCTCGGTGGTGTAGCGGATCAGCCCGCGCGGGTAGCCCATCTTGTCCATGATCTGGTCGCAGCCGTCGATGCAGGCGGCGCAGCCGATGCATTCGTATTGCAGGCCGTCGCGGATGTCGATGCCGGTTGGGCAGACCTGCACGCAGACGCTGCAGTCGATGCAGTCGCCCAGCCCCAGGGCCTTGTGGTCGGCTTTCTTGCTGCGCGACCCGCGCGGTTCGCCGCGCGAGGTGTCGTAGGTCACGGTCAGCGTGTCGGAATCGAACATCACGCTCTGGAAGCGCGCGTACGGGCACATGTACTTGCAGACCTGCTCGCGCATGAAACCGGCGTTGCCCCAGGTGGCAAAACCGTAGAACAGGATCCAGAAGGTTTCCCACGGGCCGAGGCTGGCGCTCATCACTTCGGCGGCCAGCATCTGGATCGGCGTGAAGTAGCCGATGAAGGTGAAGCCGGTCCACAGCGCGATCAGCATCCAGATCAAGTGCTTGAGACCGCGCCGGCGCAGCTTGTTGGCATTCCACGGCGACTTGTCGAGTTTCTTGCGTGCGAGGTGGTCGCCTTCCAGCCAGTTTTCCACCCACATGAAGATTTCGGTGTACACGGTCTGCGGGCAGGCATAGCCGCACCACAGGCGGCCGGCGACGGCGGTGAAGAGGAACAGCGTCAGCGCCGACAGGATCAGCAGACCGGTGAGATAAACGAAATCCTGCGGCCAGAACACCAGGCCGAAGATGTAGAACTTGCGCGCGGCCAGATCGAACAGCACCGCCTGCCGGTTGTCCCACTGCAGCCAGGGCAGGCCGTAATAAATCGCCTGGGTCAGTAGCACCAGCGCGATGCGCCAGTTGGCGAACACGCCATGCACCGAGCGCGGCTGGATTACCTGCCGGATCGCATAGAGTTCCTGCTCGATCGGGGCTTCGGTGGAAGCGGGCTGCTGCTTGTCGTTTGTCACTGCATTTTCCATGGAGGGTCTGAGCCGCTTGAACGTACTGTCGATGGCGCTGGCACAATACGCTCAAGCGGCTCGCCGGAAGCGGTCCGGCGAGCGGCCTTTACTTACTGCTTATGCGACAGGCCATACACGTAAGCCGCCAGCAGATGCAGCTTGGCTTCCTTGTTGGAGGTGGTGCCGAGTGTTTGTGTCATGGCGGGCATGACGCCATTGCGCCCCTTGGCGATGGTTTCGACGATGGTCGTCTCGCTGCCGCCGTATAGCCACACGTTGTCGGTGAGGTTGGGCGCACCCATCGCCTGCATGCCGGTACCTTCCAGCGTATGGCAGACGGTGCAGTTCTCGGCGAATTTCACCTTGCCCGTAGCGGCCAGCGCGGCATCGTGCTTGCGGCCCGACAGCGACAGCACATAGTTCGCCACTTCCTTCGTCCCCTGCGCGCCGAGTGCCACGCCCAGCGGTGGCATGACCCCGGCGCGGCCGCCGGTGATGGTGGCCTTGATGGTGTCGGGGTCGCCGCCATAAAGCCAGTCGCCGTCGGTCAGATTGGGGAAGCCCCTGGCGCCCGCTGCGTCCGAACCGTGGCACTGCGAGCAATAGGTCAGGAACAGGTTCCTGCCGATGGCGCGCGCATCCGGATCGGCGGCCACGGTGGCGATGTCCTGCTTCATGAATCCGGCATACACCGGCTGGAACTTGGCTTCGGCAGCTTTCACCTCGTCCTCGTATGCCCCCCTGGAGGTCCAGCCGAGTATGCCGGCGTAATTGCCGAGCCCCGGCCACAGTGCCAGGTACACCACCGCGAACACCAGGGTGGCGTAGAACAGACCCAGCCACCAGCGCGGTAGCGGATTGTTCAGATCCTGCAGGTCGCCGTCCCAGGTGTGTTCCATCAACTCGGGTTTTTCGCCGGGCGCGAGCTTGCGGGAGGTCTGGGATCTGAGAAACACCCATGTGCCGATAATGCTCACCACGGTGATGACGCTGATGTAAATCGGCCAGAAGCTGTGTGTGAAATCACTCATTGTTTGTCTCCTTTTTTGGCGGGTGTATCGTCTTCTTCAAAGGGCAGCTTGCCGGCGTCTTCGAAACGCTGCTTGTTGCCCTTGCTGTAGGCCCACCAGACGATGCCGATGAACACCACGATGAAGATGATCGTGACAATGCCGCTGACAAGTCCGCTGTCCATGGCTGTCTCAGCTCCTGGGGGCGTGGGTGCCCAGCACCTGCAGGAAGGTGATGAGCGCTTCAAGCTCGGTCTTGCCTTCCAGCGCGGCTGGCGCTTCGGCGATTTCCTGTTCGGTATAGCCGTGGCCGACGATGTTCAGCGTGCGCATCTTTTTCTGGATCGCCGTATCCTTGAGCGGACGGTCGAGCCAGGGGTAGGCGGGCATATTGGATTCCGGCACCACGTCGCGCGGATTCATCAGGTGAGCCGTATGCCAGGTGTTCGAGTAACGCCCGCCAACCCGGTGCAGGTCCGGCCCGGTCCGCTTGGAACCCCACAGGAAGGGGCGGTCATAGACGTACTCGCCCGCCACCGAATAGTGACCGTAGCGTTCGGTCTCGGCGCGGAACGGACGAATCATCTGCGAGTGGCAGCCGACGCAGCCCTCGCGAATGTAGATGTCGCGCCCCGACAACTGCAGTGCCGTGTAAGGTTTCAGGCCCGCCACCGGTGTGGTGGTGGAGGTCTGGAAGAACAGCGGCACGATCTGCACCAGGCCGCCGACGCTGACGACGAGGATGGTCAGCACGATCAGCAGACCGAGGTTCTTTTCGATAGTCTCATGCGAAATCATGTTCGATCTCCTTAGGCGTGGACGGCTTGCGGGATGGCTGCATCGTTCACCACGCGGCCTGTCCGTACGGTTTTCCAGACGTTCCAGGCCATCATCAGCATGCCGCTGAAGAACAGCGTTCCGCCCGTGAGACGAATGCCGTAGAACGGATACATGGTGTTGATCACCTGGGCAAAGCTGTAGGTCAGCGTGCCGTCGGCGTTGGCTGCACGCCACATCAGACCCTGCGCCACCCCGGCGATCCACATCGAGGCGATATACAGCACCACGCCGATGGTCGAGAGCCAGAAATGCCATTCGATCATTTTGGTGCTGTACATCGATTCGCGGCCGTACAGGCGTGGAATCAGGTAGTACATGGAGCCAATCGTGATCATCGCCACCCAGCCGAGCGCGCCGGAATGCACGTGGCCGACAGTCCATTCGGTGTAATGCGACAGCGCGTTCACCGTCTTGATCGCCATCATCGGGCCTTCAAAGGTGGACATGCCGTAGAACGACAGCGCAGTGACGAGGAACTTCAGGATCGGATCGGTGCGCAGTTTGTGCCATGCGCCCGACAGCGTCATGATGCCGTTCATCATGCCGCCCCAGCTCGGCGCCAGCAGCATCAGGGAGAACACCATGCCGAGCGACTGCGCCCAGTCCGGCAGCGCGGTGTATTGCAGGTGGTGCGGGCCGGCCCACATGTAGATGAAATTGAGCGACCAGAAGTGGACGACCGACAGGCGGTAGGAATAGATCGGGCGGCCAGCCTGCTTGGGGATGAAGTAATACATCATGCCGAGGAAGGCCGTGGTGAGGAAGAAGCCCACCGCGTTATGGCCGTACCACCATTGCACCATCGCATCCTGCACGCCGGCGTAGAGCGAGTAGGACTTGGTCAGGGTCACCGGCAGTTCCAGGTTGTTGACGATATGCAGGATCGCGATGGTCAGGATGTAGGCGCCGAAGAACCAGTTCGATACATAGATATGCTTGGTCTTGCGCTTGGCGATGGTGCCGAAGAACACCAGCGCATAGGCCACCCACACCACCGTGATGAGGATATCGATCGGCCATTCCAGCTCGGCGTATTCCTTGGTGCTGGTGTAGCCCATGGGCAGGGTGATGGCCGCCAGCACGATCACCGTCGTCCAGCCCCAGAAGGTGAAGGCCGCCAGCTTTTCGGCCCACAGCCTTACCTGGCAGGTGCGCTGCACGATGTAGTACGACACCGCGAATAGTCCCGAGCCGCCGAAGGCAAAGATGACGGCGTTGGTGTGCAATGGACGCAGCCGGCCATACGACAGCCATTCGATTCCATAGGTTAATTCCGGCCAGATGAGTTGCGTCGCCAGGGTCACCCCGAGCAGCATTCCGACGATCCCCCACACCACCGTCATGATGGCGAACTGGCGGACGACCTTATAGTTGTAGGTTGTCGCTTCCATACACGTCTCCCGTGATTGATGATCAAACTGGCATATGTGAGATAAATTTCACATTGAGGATAAACATATCCTGTTAATTAAGAATTTGTCAATATCAAAGACCACATCAATACTAAAGACCTTGTTTATCAAGTGGTCACCTCTATAAATTCCCCGCCCAGCGCACGGGAAATCCGCCAGATTCAGGCACCAAGCTGAACGCGCGCCTCATGTGGTCTCCCTGTTTCTTGTCCCTTGCGATTCGAAGAAACCGTTCCATCCGCCTCGGCTATCCCGGCGGATGCGTCGCCTGCGGGATACTGGCCATCCAGGCGACCGGTAGCGCCAGCAGAAAGCTGTGTTGTGTTGCGGGCGCAAGCCCATTCGAGTCCTCATCTGAATCCGCTACCATGGCGGTATGAGCGAACGCCTCGAAAAAGCCCCATTTTTTCCCCCGGCCGAAACCGCGCTTCGCGAGCCGAACGGCCTGCTGGCGATGGGCGGCGACCTGTCGCCGGCGCGCCTGCTGGACGCCTATCGGCACGGTATTTTTCCCTGGTTCAATCCGGGCGACCCCATCCTGTGGTGGAGCCCCGACCCACGCATGGTGCTGGTCCCGTGCGAGGTGCGCGTTACCCGCTCGCTTGCCAGGCGACTTCGCAATTCCGGATTCGAGATGCGCGTCGATACCGCGTTCACCGAGGTGATGCGCGCCTGCGCCGCGCCGCGCGAAAGAGAAACCGGCACCTGGATTTCGCCGGCGATGGTGGCGGCCTATAGCCGCCTGTTCGATGCGGGCTACGCGCATTCGGTGGAAACCTGGCACGACGGCCGGCTGGTCGGCGGCCTCTACGGCGTGGCGATCGGCCGCATGTTTTATGGCGAATCGATGTTCAGCCGCGAACCCGATGCCTCCAAGGTCGCGCTGGTGCGGCTGGCAAGGCAGCTTCAGCAATGGGATTTCGGGCTGATCGACTGCCAGATGGAAACGCCCCATCTGGCCAGCCTGGGCGCGCGCGCCATGCCGCGCGCGATGTTCACAGCCCGGCTGGCGGAGTTGGTAAAATTGCCCCATCTGCCCGGGCCGTGGACGCTTACCTTTAATGCACCCGACTGAACCGCCTTTCCAGCGCATCCAGTTCTACCTGACCGCGCATTACGACTGCAGCTATCTGTCGGGTCGGCGCGCGCGTTCGCAGGTCGCCACGCCCGCCCACATGATCGATGCCGACGCCTACAGCGCGTTGATCCGCGCCGGGTTCCGCCGCAGCGGCCAGTTCACCTATCGCCCGCAGTGCGAGCAATGCCAGGCCTGCGTGCCGGTGCGGGTTGCGGTGGCCGGCTTTGGGCCCAACCGCACCCAGCGCCGCTGCCTCAAGCGCAGCCAGCACCTCGGCGCCCGCTTTCTGCCGCTCGATTTCAAGGAAGAACACTACGCGCTGTACCGCCGCTATCTCGGCAGCCGCCATGCCGGCGGCGGTATGGATCGCGACGACCCCGACCAGTACACGCAGTTCCTGCTGTCGTCCAACGTCGACAGCGTGATGGTCGAATTCCGCGACGGCGACGCCCTCGTCATGGTCTCGGTGATCGATCAGATCGAGGATGGCCTTTCCGCTGTCTACACCTTCTTCGACCCCGCGCGCGACAGGGATAGCCTCGGCGTCTACGGCGTGTTGTGGCAGATCGAGCTGGCGAAGCGGCTGGACCTGCCCTATCTCTATCTCGGCTACTGGATCGCCGAAAGCCGCAAGATGGCGTACAAGAAGCAGTACCCGCCGCTGGAAGGACTGGTCGACGGCCGCTGGCAGGTGCTCGACGCGTGAAGCTGTGGTTTCTGACAGTCCTGCTGGCGACCCTGCAGGGCTGCGCGCTCAGCGTGAGCCACCCGCGCGCGCTCACGCCGATCGACAGCTTCGTCCCGCTGGCGGACGATCCGCGGGTGTGGGTCGAACCGGGGTTCGAGGCCTACGGCGCGCGCGTCGCGGCGGCCTTGCCGGACGCCATCGCCAGGGTCGAGGCGGCGCATTACCTGCCGTTTTCCCGCCCGCCGCGCGTCCATGTGTGCGGCACCGACGCCTGCTTCAAGCGCTATGTACTGACGCCGAAATTGTCGGCCGCGGTGGTGCCTGACAACCGCCTGATCCTGTCGCCCAATCTCGACGGCAGGGAACGCCACCGGCTGTCCGCATTGCTGACGCACGAACTGGCGCACCTGCATCTGGGCCAGCGCATCGGCCATTATCACAGCACCTTGCCGGTGTGGTTCCACGAAGGCTGGGCCTCGCTTGTCGCCGACGGCGGCGGCGCCGACTACGCAACCGACGCCAGGGCGTTCGAAGCGATCCAGGCCGGCAAGCGGGTCAATCTCACCGCGCGCGACACGCCCGGCAAGCGTCACCGCGCAGCTACGTCCAGACTCGATATCTTTGAGTTCTATCGCCAGTCCATGCTGCTGGTCGGCTGGCTGCGCGCGCAGGACGAAGCGCGTTTTCGTCAGTTGGTATTGGCCGTACAGGACAACGCCGATTTCGAGATCGCCTTCTGGGATGCCTACGGCCAGGCACCCGCCACCCGGCTCGCGGGATTCTTCGACGGTGTTCTAAGCGATAATCAGGCGGTCCTGGCCGCACCCGCAAAACCCAAACTCACTTCACCATGAAACCCTACCTCGACCTGATGCGCCACGTGCTCGAGCACGGCACCCGAAAAGACGACCGCACCGGCACCGGCACGCTGTCGGTTTTCGGCTGGCAGATGCGCTACAACCTGGCCGCAGGCTTCCCGCTCGTCACCACCAAAAAATGCCACCTGCGCTCCATCATTCATGAGTTGCTGTGGTTTTTGCAGGGCGACACCAACATCCGCTATCTGAAGGAAAACGGCGTCTCGATCTGGAACGAATGGGCCGACGACAACGGCAATCTCGGCCCGGTTTACGGTCACCAGTGGCGTAGCTGGCCGAAGCCCGACGGCGGCACCATCGACCAGATCAGCGAAGCGGTAAAGACGCTCAAGACCAACCCCGATTCGCGCCGCATCATCGTCTCGGCCTGGAACGTCGCCGACCTCGACAAGATGGCGCTGGCGCCGTGCCACGCCTTCTTCCAGTTTTACGTCGCCGACGGCAAGCTCTCCTGCCAGCTGTACCAGCGCAGCGCCGACATCTTCCTCGGCGTGCCTTTCAACATCGCCAGTTACGCGCTACTGACGCTGATGATGGCGCAGGTGACGGGCCTGGAGCCCGGCGACTTCGTCCACACCCTGGGCGATGCGCATTTGTATCTGAACCACCTCGACCAGACGCGTGAGCAGTTGAGCCGCGCGCCGCGCCCGTTGCCGACCATGACGCTCAATCCGGACGTGCGCGACATCTTCGCGTTCCGCTTCGAGGATTTCACCCTCACCGGTTACGACCCGCACCCGGCGATCAAGGCCCCGGTGGCGGTGTGAAGGGTGAAGGGTGAAGGGTGAAGTGGGCAATATGAATCAGACAAAACCGCGTGTCAGCGTTATCGCGGCGCTCGCCAAAAACCGTGTCATCGGCATCGAAAACCGCCTGCCGTGGCGGCTGCCGGAAGACCTCGCCCACTTCAAGGCGCTCACCCTCAATCACCCCATCCTGATGGGCCGCAAGACCTTCGAATCGCTCGGGCGTCCGCTGCCCGGACGCACCAACATCGTCATCACCCGCAACCCCGACTACTGCAAGGACGGTTGCCTGGTCGCCGCCTCCATCCCCGCCGCCATCGCCCTGTGTGCGGACGCCGACGAAGTCTTCTTCATCGGCGGCGCCGACCTCTACGCCCAGACCATCCCGCTCGTCGACCGTTTATATCTGACCGAAGTCGACATCGAAGCCGAGGGCGACGCCTGGTTCCCCGACTACGACCGCAGCGCGTTCAGGGAAGTCTCGCGCGAGTCGCACACGGGCGAGAAGGGCGATGCGCTAAGGTTTGATTTTGTGGTGTACGAGCGGGGGTAATGACGTGTCCCGTTGAAAGACGTCGGGCCTGGCAGCCCAACGAGTTTGATGATGAGTTAAAGGAAAGCTTTATGGATATGAAAGACAGCAACGCAACTTTGCAACGCGGTGCGGCATGAGCGGTTTGCCTGAATGCTCCCAGTGTGGCTCGGAATTCGCTTACGAAGATGGCTCCATGTATGTCTGCCCGGAATGTGCGCACGAATGGCCCAAGGATGCGCCGGCGGGTGCAGACGACGCACGGGTGGTGCGCGATGCCAACGGCAATGTGCTGCAGGACGGCGACACGGTGACGGTCATCAAGGACCTGAAGGTCAAGGGTTCGTCATCGGTCGTCAAGGTTGGAACCAAGGTCAAGAATATCCGCATCGTCGAAGGCGATCATGACATCGACTGCAAGATCGATGGCATCGGTGCCATGCAGCTGAAATCGGAATTTGTCAGGAAGGCGTAGGGGCAGGCCGCGACGTGCCCGGATCCGAGCCCGAACGCTGCCCTTACCATCTTTTTTTGCGAGCGCGCCGGGAACGAAAAAGTGGCGTAGCTTCTGCTGTGCCATTTTCAATTCGCGCTTGAAATCCACTGATGGTGTTTATATAGCGTGGTTTTTTACGTGAATGGATGGCGTTTGTTCAGCTGCGCGCACCCATGGTCAGGGCCCTGTTTTTGCTGGCCTGGCGCGACACCTCGTCGGCGTTGCGGTCCTGGTTTTCGCTGACCCAGCCGCCCAGGTTTTCCAGCGCGATCCGGCCGAGCGCATCGATCCATTGCGGGTGTTCGTTGAGCGCGGGGATGTAGTGGAAGTCCTTGCCGCCCGCCTGCAGGAAACTGGCGCGGCCTTCCATCGCCAGTTCTTCCAGCGTTTCCAGGCAGTCGGCGGTGAAGCCCGGCGCGACCACGTCGACGCGGCCCACGCCTTCGCGGCCGAGCGCTTCCAGCGTCTTGTCGGTATAGGGCTGCAGCCATTCGGCACGGCCGAAGCGCGACTGGAAGGTGAGGCGGAACTGGCTTGGCGCCAGCCCGAGCGCGTCGGCCAGCAGCCGTCCGGTCTTCTGGCATTCACAGTGGTAGGGGTCGCCCTTGTCGAGCGTATAGTGCGGCACGCCATGAAAGCTCATCACGAGCACGTCGGGGCGGCCGTGCATCTGCCAATGATCGCGGATGTTGGCGGCCAGCGCGTGGATGTAGGCGGGGTGATCGTGGTAGTGCCTGAGGGTGCGCAGCGCCGGCTGGTTGCGGGTTTTCAGCAGCCAGGCAAACGCGGCGTCGAACGCGCTGGCGGTGCTGGAGGCGGCGTATTGCGGATAGGACGGCAGGATCAGGATGCGGTCGCAGCCGGCGGCTTTCATCCGTGCCAGGGTGTCGGGCACCGACGGCTGGCCGTAGCGCATGGCGTATTCGACCATGAAGGGGCTGGCGATTTTTTCGCCCAGCCAGCCTTTCAGCAGCTTGGCCTGCTTTTCGGTATGCACTTTGAGCGGCGAGCCGTCGCTAGTCCAGATTGCAGCGTATTTTTCGGCTGATTTTTTCGGCCGGGTGTTGAGGATGATGCCGTTGAGGATCAGCCACCACACGGCGCGCGGAATTTCCACCACGCGCGGGTCGGACAGGAACGCCTTCAGGTAGGGCCGCAACGCCTTGGCGGTGGGCGCTGCGGGGGTGCCGAGGTTGACCAGCAGGATGCCGGTGCGCGCGGGCTGACCGTGAACGTATCCGGGTTCTTTGAGATAGCGCATCAGTGGTAGGAAAGCGCGTTCGATAACAGTTTGGCGGTGATGTCGACGATCGGCACCATGCGCGCGTAGGCCATGCGGGTGGGGCCGACGACGCCGAGCGTCCCGACCACCTGGCCGTCGACGGAATAGGGCGCGCTGACCAGGCTGCATTCGTCGAATGGCAGCAGATCGGATTCGCCGCCGATGAAGATCTGCACGCCGGCGGCATTGCGCGACTGGTCGAGCAGTTGCAGCAGGCCGGTCTTCTGCTCGAAGGCGTCGAACAGGCGGCGCAGGCTGCCCATGTTGCTGGAGAGCTCTTCCACGTCGAGCAGCTTGCGGCTGCCCGATACCACCACATTTTCCTGGCCGGCGGTCTGGCTGCCGGCGTCCACTGCGGCAGACATCAGGTGTGTGATGTCGTCGCGCATGCGGCCGAGTTCGTCGCGCAGCTTTGCGCGCACCTGGTCGAAGCTGTGGCCGGCGAAGTGCTGGTTGAAGTAATTGGCTGCCTCGGTCAGCGCGGAGGCACTGACCGGCTGCTCGGTGAGGATGACGCGGTTCTCGACCTCGCCCTCCATGGTGACGATGATGAGAAGGATGCGTTTTCCGGACAGGCTGAGGAATTCGATCTGGCGAAACGCCGGGTTGCGGCGCGGCGTCATCACCAGGCCGGCAAACCGGCTGAGATCGGACAGCAGGGTGGAGGCCGCGTTCATCAGCCGTTGCGGGTCGGACGAGGTCAGGCTGTTTTCGAGCTGGCTGACCTCGATCTGTTCCAGCGGGCGCACCATCAGCAGCGTGTCGACAAAAAAGCGGTAGCCAAGCGGCGTCGGCACCCGCCCGGCCGAGGTGTGCGGGCTGGAAACAAAGCCCCTTTCCTCGAGATCGGCCATGATGTTGCGGATGCTGGCGGGCGACAAATCCAGCCCGGCGTGCTTCGACAGGGTGCGCGATCCCACCGGCTCGCCGTCGGCGATATGGCGTTCCACCAGGGTTTTCAGCAGGATGCGCGCGCGGTCGTTGAGCATTTGTCAATTATATAGGGGCCGGGGGCCAGGGGTCAGGGGCCATCGGCAACTTTGGTTTGATCAAAAAACGCGCAGCACATTTCCTGAATCCTGAATCCTGACCCCTGAGCCCTTTATAATCGCCCCCATGCAGACCCCCTTCCACACCGTCGGCCTCGTCGGTAAATACGATAACCAGGGCATGGAAACCTCCGTGCGTGTGTTGGGGGAGTTTCTGCGAGGGCGCGGGCATACGGTGCTGATTGCCAGCCAGACGGCAGAACACCTCGGGATCAAGAATTTTCCCGCTCGCACCCTGCACGATCTGGCGATTGAAAGCGATGCTGTCGTGGTGATGGGCGGCGACGGCACCATGCTGTCGATCGCGCGTGAAGTGGCGCCGTACGGTGTGCCGCTGATCGGCATCAACCAGGGGCGGCTGGGCTTCCTTACCGATATCATGGTCGATGACATGTTCGGCGCCATTGCCGAAATCCTCAGCGGCCAGCACGTGGCGGAAGAACGCATCCTGCTGAACGGGCAGATCCGCCGCGGCGGCGAGTGCGTGTTCGAGGCCACCGCGTTCAACGATGTGGTGGTGGGCAAGGGCGGTTCGGGCCGCCTGATCGATCTGGAAATCGCCATCAACAGCGAGTTCGTCTATAGCCAGCGGGCCGACGGTCTGGTGATCACCACGCCGACCGGCACCACGGCGTATGCGCTGTCGGCGGGCGGGCCTATCGTACACCCCACGCTGGAGGCGGTGACGCTGGTGCCGATCTGTCCGCATACCCTGTCGGCGCGCCCCATCGTGGTCAGCAGCCATTCGCGCATCGAACTACACCTGACCTTTGCCGACGACGCACGCGCCCATTTCGACGGCCAGCATCATTTCGACCTGCGCAGCGGCGACCATGTGTGGATCACCCGCGCCAATTCTCCGGTCACGCTGCTGCACCCGCATTCCTACAGTTACTACGATACCCTGAGGCAGAAGCTGCACTGGGGCAAAAAGCTTTAAAGCGCTTGTGTTGTCGCATCTCTCCATCCGCAATTATCTGCTGGTCGAATCGGTCGAACTCGATTTCGCGCCGGGGCTCACCGTGCTCACCGGCGAGACCGGCGCGGGCAAGTCGATACTGATCGACGCACTGGCGCTGGCGCTGGGCGATCGCGCCGAGGGCGGCGTGGTGCGCAGCGGCGCGCCGCGCGCCGAAATTACCGCCGAGTTCACGATCGACCGCCTGCCAGGGCTGCTGGCCTGGCTCGACGAGGCGGGCTACGCGGTGGACGACGGTGTGCTGATCCTGCGCCGGGTGATCGACGCCGGCGGCCGCTCGCGCGCCTTCATCAACGGCAGCGCCGCGCCGCTGGCGCTGCTGAAGGAGGCCGCCGAATTCCTGCTCGACATCCACGGCCAGCACGCGCATCACGCCTTGCTGCGCCCGCAGACCCAGCGCGAGGTGCTCGACGCCTATGCCGGCGCGCAGCAACAGGCCGCCGCGGTCGGCACTGCCTGGTACGCCTGGCAGGCGGCGCGTGCGCAGCGCCTGGACGCCGAATCCCACAGCCAGGCGCGGCAGATCGAACGCGAAGGCCTGAACCTGGCGGTGGAGGAATTGCGCGCGCTGGGCGACGACCTTGCGTGCTGGGACGACATCCAGACCGAGCACGCGCGGCTGGCGCACGTCACCACGCTGCTTGAAGGCAGCCATGCGCTGATCCAGGGGCTGGACGAGGGCGAGGCGGCGGTGGCCGGCCGCCTCGGCGAAATGAGCGCGCGGCTCGACACCATGCAGGCAGTGGACGACAGCCTGCAGGAGGTCGCCGCCCTGCTGGGTTCGGCCAGCGCCGATCTCGCCGAGGCGCTGCATGCGCTGCGCCGCTATGCCGGCCATCTCAGTCTCGACCCCGAGCGGCTGGCCGAACTCGATCGCCGGCTCGCCGACATGCACCGGCTGGCGCGCAAGCACCGGGTGCAGCCGGAAGCGCTGGCCGATCTGCTGCTGCAGTTCGAGGCGCGGCTGGCCGAACTGGCCGCCAGCGACGACTTCGACGCCTTGCAGGCGGCCGAGGACGCTGCCTGGACGCAGTACCAGGCACAGGCGAATCAGCTCGGCGCGTTGCGCCGCAAGGCGGCGACGGCGCTGTCGAAGCAGGTGACGGCGGCGATGCACGAACTCTCGCTGGCCGGCGGCCATCTCGACATCCAGCTGCAAGCCGTCGCCGAGCCGCGCGCGCACGGCCTGGAGGACGTCGGCTTCCTCGTCGCCAGCCATCCCGGCCTGGCGCCGGGACCGCTCGCCAAGGTGGCGTCGGGCGGCGAGCTGTCGCGTATCAGCCTGGCGATCCAGACTGCGCTGTCCGGCGTGGCCGGCGTGCCGACGCTGATTTTCGACGAGGTCGATGTCGGCATCGGCGGCAGCGCGGCCGAAGCAGTCGGACGGCGGCTGGCGAAGCTGGGCGAAACCCGCCAGGTGCTGGTCATCACCCACCTGCCGCAGGTGGCCGCGCGCGGTGCGCAGCACCTGCGGGTAGCGAAGCAGGCCAGCGGCAGCTTTGTGTCATCCAATATCGAATTGCTCGACGCCGACGCGCGGGTGGAGGAAGTCGCGCGCATGCTCGGCGGGCTGAAAATCACCGCCACCACGCGGCAACATGCCGCGGAGATGCTCGCCGGGTGAAAATCCTGCTGGCGCTGTGGCTGCTATTCGCCGCGTCCGGCACGGTTTGCGCAGACACCTTGCACGGCGTCGTCATCGTGGTGATCGACGGCGACACCGTGCTGTTCAAGCCCGACCACTATGCCCCCGGATCGCGCGCCTTTCTGAAAGTCCGCCTGGCCGATATCGACGCCCCCGAAACCGGCCAGCCGTATGCCGAGGCCGCCACCGAAGCGCTGAAAGAATGGGTGCTGAAGCGGCGGGCGCAGCTGGAAACCGTCGCCACCGACGCCTATGGCCGTAAAGTGGGGCGCCTCACCGTGGATGCACAGTCGGTTAACGCGGAGTTGGTACGGCGCGGCCTTGCCTGGGTGTCGACACGCGGCAGAGAACGCAATGGCATATTGGCGCTGCAGCGTGAGGCGCGCCGCGCACAACGCGGACTGTGGCAGGACGCTACACCGACGCCGCCGTGGGTGTGGCGGCGCGAGCAGTCGGCGCGCAATCGCTAGGCACTGGGTGGCGGTATAGGCTCGTCGGTGCGCGGCGTGCCGTCCGGCAGCGCGATGTGGCATTCGCGGAAAACCCGTGCCGTGCAGGTACGGCAGATTTCGTTGTCCAGCCGCGGGTAGATTGCCTGAATGGCATCGCCCTTGTGGCGAAAAATCTGTTCCTCGCCAATGGTATCGACCTGGCCGCTGCGGCGCAGCATCTCGCACAGATCCGGCTGCACCCCCACTAGATACAGGCCGCCGCCCAGCTTGCGCCGTCGCGTGGCTTCCTTGGCCAGCTGTTCGGCACCGGCCAGATCGATGAAGCCGATTGCGCGCGAAGTCAGCAGCAGGTGCTTTTTCTGCGGGTCGGATTCGTCGACGTTGCGGAAATATTTCTGCACGTGCTCGACCGCGCCGAAAAAGATCGAGCCTTCGACGCGCAGCATGGTCAGCTGCGGGCAGCCCGGCGTATCGATGTCGGGCGGCACGAACTTGCGGCGTGGGTTGTTGCGGTTGACGTGGGACGGCACCAATTCACGGATCGACGGCTGCGAGGTGCGATACAGATAGAACATCAGCGACACCAGAATGCCAAGAAAAATGCCTTTTTCCAGGTCGACCAGGGTACCGATGAAAGTGAGGGCGAACACGATGCGCTCGCGTTTGTGGCGCTTGATGATTTCGCCGATGTGGTGGAAGTCGATCAGGCTCCACGCCACGATGAACAGGATAGCCGCCATCGACGGCACCGGCAGGTAGGCTGCGAGCGGGGCGACCAGCAGCACGATCAAGAGCAGGAAAACCGCCGACAGCGCAGCGGCCAGCGGCGTCCTGGCGCCCGAAGCGTAGTTGACGCCGCTGCGGTTGAACGAGCCGCTGGCGGCGTAGCCGGAGAAAAAGCTGCCCGCAATATTGGACAAGCCCTGGCCGACGAATTCCTGGTTGCTGTCGATGCGCTGGTCGGACCGGGTCGCAACCGAGCGGGCGATCGCCACCGCTTCGGTCAGTGCCAGGATCGCGATGATGGTGGCCGGAAACAGGGTTTGACGGAGGGCAGTGAGCGAGAAATCCGGCAGCGACAGCGGTGGGAACGACGCCACCAGTGCGCCGACGGTGCGGATGCCGGTCGCATCGCTGCCGAATTGAGCATTGAGGACCGCCGCCACCCCGCCGCCGACCACCATGGCAACGATCATGTACGGCAGTTTCTGCAGATAGCGTTTGGCGAGGATGCCCGACGCCAGCGTGACCGCACCCACCATCAACACCCAGGGCTGGATGTCCGGAATATGCGAGCCGAACTGGATCAGCACTTCGTGGAAATGCGCACCGCGCGGCATGTCGAGGCCGAAGAAGTTCTTGATCTGGCTGGCAGCGATGAGGATGGCCGCGCCCGCGGTAAAGCCGATGATGACCGTGTGCGAGATGAAGTTGACCAGCGCGCCCAGCCGCGCCAGGCCCATCGCCAGCTGGATCAGGCCGGCCAGGAAGGTGAGCGTGAGCACCAGGCCGATGAACTGCGGGCTGCCGGGTTCGGCCAGCGGGCTGATCGAGGCAAACACCACGATCGAGATCGCGGTCGTCGGTCCCGACACCAGATGCCAGCTCGACCCCCACAGCGCCGCGACGACGGCGGGCACCATCGCCGCATAGAGGCCATATTCGGGCGGCAGTCCGGCAATGGTGGCAAACGCCACCGCCTGCGGCAACACGATGAGCGCGCCGGTGAACGCGGCGACGGTGTCGGCCTTGAAGGTTTGCGGGGTGACGTTGGGCCACCAGCGCAAAAATGGCAACAGGCGGTAAAGCCAGAGCGGACAGGCCTTGAAATCGATCACGCAAACTCCAGAAGCATATGGATGAGAAATACTATAACTAGCTGATATAAAAAGATTTTTGCTCCGGGCTGCATTCGCCAATCGGGCTGTCCGGATTTATAAGCCGGAGCAAATACCCTGTGTCAGACGGGACTCAACAACATAACCAGGGGAGGAAGATGAAACCCATCACGATGACTACGCGTCCGTGCCGCTACAGGCGACCTCAAGGCCGGACAACTCAAAACCTGATCTGTGCCGGCGGCCGCGGCATTCCCGGCTGGTGCACTGCCTATTCCAGCGTATACGGCATTCCAAACTGGGCGGACAGCATGCCGATTATATCGTGGCGGCGTTCAAGGCCCGCAAGCGCGGCGAGCGCAACCAGCCAAACATGGCGGGTATTGCTGGCAGCCTGCCCGAGCAGGGCAGGCATTGACAGTCCCGCCAAAAACAAATACAAATGAGAGACATTCTCATATTAATATCGTTGATAAATGACCCCGACCGCCCATGCCTTCCCCCTCCACGGCCCAGGATTGCGCGGTGCAAGGCGTCCTCGCGTGGCGATCGTCGGCCGCACCGGCAGCGGTAAGCACAGCATCTTCCGCGCTGCCGCCAGCACCTCTACACGCCACGAACGCCTGGCCGGCATCGGGCCTGCGTATGAGGAATGCCTGGTCGAGGTGGGCATCGACCAGATTTCCCTGGTCGCGCTGCCTGCCATCGACGGCCTTCATCATCCCGACGAAGATGCGTGCGTGACGCTGAAATATATGCTGTGGGGCGACCGCTGGCCGGCCATTTCCCGGCACGAGGCGCATCAGCCGGCGAGTGCTTTCGCCGCTCCCGACGTGCTGCTGATGGTGATGGATGCCACGGCGCTGGAGCGCGATCTCGAACTCGCGCTGGAGCTGATGCAGCTGGGCCGGCCGATGGTGTTTGCGCTCAACCGCATGGACGAAGCGCGTTCCAGGCGGCGCTTCATCAACGTGCGCACCCTGTCGGCCAGGCTGGGCGCGCCGGTGGTGCCGACCGTGGCGCATATGGGCATCGGCCTGGCCGATCTGTATTCCGCCGCGGTGCGGGTCGCGCGCGAGGCCAGGCATGCCCACGCGCAGCCGCCGGCGCAACCGCCCAGCGCGCACATCGAGACGCAATTGCGCGCCATTGCCGAGATTGCCCGGCAGCCCGAGGTGGCGGCGGCATTCGCGGTGCCGTCAGCCTTGCTGACGCTGCAGCTCGCGGAGAACGACGGTTACTTCGCGCAGGAATTGCAGGCGCATTTCCCCGA
This sequence comes from Thiobacillus sp., assembly GCA_035530575.1. GTDB lineage: Bacteria > Pseudomonadota > Gammaproteobacteria > Burkholderiales > Thiobacillaceae > Thiobacillus. The sequence goes on from DATKUP010000080.1 coordinate 29,142, forward strand.
CCACTACGCCACCCTGCTCGCCGCGCGGGCCGCCGCCGGTGCGGCCTTGCCGCGCCCGCTGGCGGAGGAAATTCATGCCGACCGCCATCACCGCGCCGCCATGCTGTACGAGGCGGTGACCCGCCCCGGCCAGGAAGGCGCGCCGCCGCGCTGGCAAATCTGGGCGGACGACCTTTTCCTGCACCCGCGCTGGGGTTTCATCGGCTCGCTGGTGATTTTTGCCCTGGTGCTGATCGTCGTGTTCGAGGTGAGCGCCTTTCTCGACGCACTCACCGTCGCACGCCTGATCGAATGGGCCGCGCCGTGGCAGCCGACCGGCCTCATGGGGGTGGTCGCCCGTGCCGTGCTGGACGGCTTCATCGGCCTGGCGGGCATCGTCATCCCTTACATGATCCCGCTGGTGCTGGTGCTGGTGTTGCTGGAAGAGTCCGGGATCATGCACCGCGTGGCTTTCGTGGTCGATCGCGGCTTCCACCGGCTGGGCCTGCACGGCGGCGTCGCCCTGCCTTTCCTGATGGGGCTGGGCTGCAACGTGCCGGCACTGGCCGCCACCGCCGCCGTCACCCACGGCCGTGACCGCACCGTGGCCTCGCTCTTGATCACCTTCCTGCCCTGTTCGGCGCGCTCGGCCATCATCCTGGCGGTGGGCGGCAAGTACCTCGGCGGCTTCGGCGTGTTCGCGCTCTTCATGCTCGTTCCCGTCGTCGTCAGTCTGGTTGGCAAGCTTCTGAAGCGTCGCTATCCCGAGACCACGCCCGGCATGATCCAGGAGATCCCGCCCTATGCCGTGCCCACCCTGCGCGCCTTGCTGGTCAACACCTGGGAGCGCAGCCGCGACATCGTCACCATCGTGCTGCCGCTTCTGGTGGCGGGCAGCGTGGTACTGGCGCTGCTGGGCCATTATGGCGCCGACGCCTGGATCAATCTCGCGCTCACGCCGGTGACGGTGTGGTGGCTGGGACTGCCGATGGCACTGGGTGTGCCGATCCTGTTCGGCGTGCTGCGCAAGGAACTGTCCCTGCTGATGGTATTCCAGGCACTCGGCACGCAGGAACTGGCCACGGTGCTCGACACGACGCAGATTGCCACTTTCCTGGTGTTCCTGACCTTTTACGTGCCCTGCGTGTCCACCTTCGCCATGATGCTGAAGCTGCTCGGCCGGCGCGATGCGCTCTATTCAGTCACGCTTTCCATCGGCGCCGCGCTGGCGGTGGCGGCGGCGGTGCGCTGGCCGCTGGAACTGGTGGGGTGGGCGTTATAGCGGTTGGGTTTAACCTGGAAATCGCAGTTTGCACGCCGGGGGGCGCCGTACCGTACCGATGTGCCCTGCATTTGCGTCAACGCGCCCACGCGGGTCAAGGGTGCATGGCTCATAACGCCGCCAGGGTCTTGATGTGCATCGTAGCGCTGCGCCCCAGGGCGCTGAGGTCGTAGCCGCCTTCGAGCAGCGAGACGATGCGGCCTTCGGCGTGGCGTGCGGCCACGCCCATGACCTGCTCGGTGATCCAGACGTAATCGGCCTCGACCAGGCCGAACTGCGCCATCTCGTCCTCGCGGTGACCGTCGAAGCCGGCGGAGCAAAACAGCATCTGCGGGCGGTGCGCTTCCAGATGCGGCATGATTTTCGCACTGAAGGCTTCGCGATAGGCATCGCCGGCGGTGCCGGCGGGTAGCGGTACGTTGACGATGTTGTCGCGGGCGGTGTCGGCGCCGCAGAACGGGTAGAAGGGATGCTGAAAGGTGGAGCACAGCATCACGCGCGGGTCGTCCTTGAAGATGTCCTCGCTGCCGTTGCCGTGGTGGACGTCGAAATCGACGATGGCGACCCGCGCGAGGCCGTGCGCTTCCAGTGCGTGCGCGACGGCTACGGCGACGTTGTTGAAGAAGCAGAAACCCATGGCCCGGTTGCGGGTGGCGTGGTGGCCGGGCGGGCGGCAGGCGACGAAGGCGTTGCCGACCTCGCCGCGCATGACGCGGTCCACCGCCATCACCGCCCCGCCGGCGGCATGCCGGGCGGCTTCCAGTGTGTGCGGGTTCATGCTGGTGTCGGGGTCGAGCGCGCGCAAGCCTTCGCTGGGCGAGGACGTTTCGACGAAGTCGATATAGGCGGCGTCATGCACCCGCAGCAGCTGGCTGCGCTGCACCGACGGGGCTTCGAGATGCGTCAGATAGTCGAACAGGCGGGCGGCGTGCAGCCGGTCCTCGATGGCGCGCAGCCGCTCGGGACTCTCCGGATGCCAGTCGCCCATGCTGTGCAGGAGAAAGCTGGGGTGGCTGATGTAGGCGGTGTGCATGGCGCGGGGAAAGGGCAGGAATGAATAAACTATACGCCCGGTATACGCCCGACGTGATGGCGCGGTAACCGGAGATGGCCTAGCATGGACTGTTCACTACTCCATCGGTTCAGCGTACGCCAGCCCGAAGCAAACCATGTTCCAACACTATCTTTACCCCTTGTTTAACGCCCGCTCGGTGGCGGTCTTCGGCGCCAGCGAACGCGAGGATTCGGTCGCCGGCATCCTGTTCCGCAACCTGCGCCATGCCGGCTACACGGGCGAGGTCTACCCGGTCAACCCCAAGCACGACACGGTGTTCGGCGTGCGCTGCTACGCGTCGGCCGGCGAGCTGCCGGCAGTCCCGGAACTGGCGCTGATCGCCACGCCGGCGCCGACGGTGGCGCCGATCATGGAGGCATGCGGGGAGCGCGGCATCCGCCATGCCATTGTGCTGTCGGCCGGCTTTAGCGAAGTGGGCGCGCAGGGCGCGGCGCTGGAAGACGGCGTCAAGGCGGCGGCCAAAAAGCACGGCATCCGCTTCATCGGCCCCAACTGTCTCGGCATCCAGCGGCCTTCCATCGGGCTCAACGCCACCTTCAGCCAGGGCGCCACGCTGTCCGGCGACCTTGCGCTGGTGTCGCAGTCCGGCGCCATCTGCACCGCCATGCTGGATTGGGCGGAAACCAACGGTATCGGATTTTCCAGCGTGATCTCCACCGGCGCGTCGGCCGACCTGGATTTCGGCGAGATCCTCGATTATCTCGCCACCGATACGCAGACCCGCGGCATCCTGCTGTATATCGAGGGCATCCGCGACGCACGCCGCTTCATGAGCGCATTGCGCGCGACGTCGCGCTTCAAGCCGGTCGTCATGGTGAAGGTGGGGCGCTACGCGGCCGGTTCGAAAGCGGTGCAGTCGCACACCGGCGCACTGGTCGGTTCGGACGCGGTGTTCGACGCGCTGGTGCGGCGCGCCGGGGTGGTGCGGGTCAACACCATCCTGCAACTGTTCGCCTCGGCGCGGGCGCTGTCCACCCACATCAAGCCCAGCGGCAATCGCCTCGCCATCGTCACCAATGGTGGCGGCCCCGGCGTCATGGCGACCGACCTTGCGGTGGAGCTGGGGGTGCGCATGGCCGAGCTGTCGCCGGCGACGATTGAGACGCTCAACGCCGTGTTGCCGCCCAACTGGTCGCAGGCCAATCCGCTCGACATCATCGGCGACGCCAATGCCGACAGGTATCACGCGGCGGTGGACGCCTGCCTCGCCGACGACAACGTCGACGGCGTGCTGGCGATGCTGACGCCGCAGGCGATGACGCGACCGACCGAGGCGGCACAGGCTGTGATCGAGGTGGCGAAAAACTCGAGCAAGCCGGTGCTGACCTGCTGGATGGGCGAGGCCCAGGTATTCGAGGGCCGCCGCCTGTTCAAGCAGGCCGGGATTCCCTACTTCACCACACCGGAACCGGCGGTCGAGGTGTTTTCCTATCTATCCGCTTTCTACGAGAACCAGCGCCTGCTGATGCAGACGCCGGAGCCGCTGTCGCAGCAGGCCGCGCCGGACGTCGAGGGCGCGCGCCTGATCATCGAGAGCGCCCTGGCGCACGGCCGCCACCTGCTCAACGAGGTGGAATCGAAGGCGTTGCTGGCGGCTTTTCACATCCCGATCGCGCAGACCCTGATCGCGCGCAACGCGATGGAAGCGATGCTGCTGGCGCAACAGATCGGCTTCCCGGTGGTGATGAAAATCAATTCGCCGGACATCACCCACAAGTCCGACGTCAACGGCGTGCGCCTGGGGCTGTCGAGTGGCCAGGCCGTACGCTCCGCCTACAGCGAGATGCTGGCCGACATCGGGCGCCTGCGCCCCGATGCCACCCTGGACGGCATCGTCATCGAGCCGATGGTCACGCGTTCGCATGCACGCGAGGTATTGCTGGGCATGACCTCGGATCCGGTGCTGGGTCCGGTGATCGTGTTCGGCGCCGGCGGCGTCGATGTCGAGGCCTTCCGCGATCGCGCGGTGACGCTGCCGCCGCTCAACCGCTATCTGGCGCGCGACCTGATCCAGCGCACCCGCGTCGCTACCCTGCTGGGCGCGTTCCGCAACCGCCCGCCGGTTGACATGGACGCGCTGGAGAACGTGTTGCTACGCCTGTCGGAGATGGTCTGCGAGCTGCCCTGGCTGGCGGAGCTGGACATCAATCCCCTGCTGGTGGACGAGCACGGCGCGCTAGCGCTGGATGCGCGCGTCATTATCGCGCCGCGGGTGCCGATGGCTGACCGCTATGGCCACATGGCGATTCATCCCTATCCGGCGCATCTGGTGACGCACTGGCAATTGCCGAGTGGCCACAATGTGGTGATCCGCCCGATCCGTCCGGAGGATGCCGAGCTGACCCAGGGCTTCGTCAAGAGCCTGTCCGAGGAATCCCGGTATTTCCGCTTCATGGACGCGGTAAGCGAGTTGTCCCCGGTCGCACTGGCACACCTGACCCAGATCGATTATTCGCGCGAAATGGCGCTGCTGGCGCTGACCGAAATCGACGGCCGCGAAGTGGAGCTCGGGGTGGCGCGTTATGCCATCAATTCGGAAGGGGCGTCCTGCGAATTCGCCCTGGTGGTCAACGACCAATGGCAGAAACAGGGGATCGGCCACAAGCTGATGGACGTGCTGATGGACGTGGCGCGCAGCAAGGGGGTGAAGGCGATGGAGGGCGAGGTGCTGAAAACCAACCACCCCATGCTGAAGCTGGTGGAAGCCCTGGGTTTCCGGATCGAGCCGCACCCGGAGGATGACGCGGTGCGAAGGGTTTCACGCGCGCTGTAGCGTGGTCAGGCGAACTTTACAAGCTTGGTTTTTTCCAGGTTCAAGTGAACAGGCTTTGCTGCCGGGTGCAGGTCCGGTTGCGCCCGGCTGCCTTGGCTGCATAGAGCGCCTGGTCGGCTGTGCTCACCAGCGCGTCGATGTCGGGGGTGCCGGGTTCGCGCGTTGCCACACCGATGCTGACGGTGAGGTTTTTTTCCACCTCTCCGATGGCAATCTGTTTTGAACCCAGGTTCGTACGCAGGCGTTCGGCCGATTGTATTGCGGACTTGAGGTCGGTGTTGGGGCAAATGACCAGAAATTCCTCGCCGCCGATGCGGCAGACGCTGTCTTCGCGGCGTGCCGATTCGCGCAGGGTGGCCGCGGCCTCGCGCAGTACCGTGTCGCCGGCGGCGTGGCCGTAGCTGTCGTTGATGTGCTTGAAATGATCGATGTCGATCACCATCACCGAAAGCGGTAGCCCGGTGCGCAAAGTGGCACTCCAGGCCTGTTCGAGTTGATCCATGGCCGAGCGACGGTTGGGCAGCCCGGTCAGCAGGTCGGTCAGCGCGGCGGTGGCCAGCCGCCGGTTGGCCACCGCCAGCTCGGCCGCAATCTGGCGCAGCTGGGTGCGGTCTTTTTCCCAGGCGGTCTGTAGCTGCACCAGCCGCTGCGCGGCGCATAACCGGGTGCGCAGCCCCTTGGCGCTGATCGTGCTGGGCATATAGCCGTCGGCGCCGGCCTCGAAGGCATGGGTCAGGTGTTCTTCGCCATGGCTGTCGGCCATCAGCAGGATATGCATGCGGCGGCCTTCGTCGGTTGTGCGCAACGCCTGGCACAACTCCATGCCGTTGAGCAGCGGCAGGTCGCAATGCGCGACGATGACGTGGGGCAGCACCTCCATCGCCAGCGCCAGCGCGGCGTTGCCGTTGTCGGCCGGATAAACGATGTGATCGCTGTTCTCGGCCAGCAGCGCCATGGCCTTGCGACGGGTGAAGGCATTGCCGTCCGCCACCACGATGCGCAGCGGCGTTTTGCTTTTCGCCGCCGTTTCCGTTTCCGCCTCATGGTGGCCGTGACAGATTCCGGCAAACGACGGCAGCGCAACAGCCGGAATCTTCAGCAGTTCGCCCCATTCCCGCCAGCTGGCCATGACTTCGTCGATAAAACGCCAGGCGTCTTCCTGCGAAATGTCGAGCTCCTTTGCCAGCGCAACCCATTCCTGCGCCAGTTTCAGGTGCATGCCGGCATTGGCCAGCCCGAGATCGGCCAGTCGATGCGACAACCGCAGCATCAGCATCAAACTGTTGGACCGCGAATCCAGAGGGGGGCTCGGCTTATCCGGATATTCGTAGTGGGTGATCGGCCCGGTGAATATTTTGGGCATGCCCCAGTCCGACATCATGACGATGCCAAGTTCGATGTGATCGGTTTCCAGACGGGCGCGCTCCTGGACGATGATTGCTTGCGCGGGATTGGCGTGATGCGCCTTCAGGACCGCGCTGTACTCATCGGGGTACGCCGTTGCCAGCGCCAGTTGGCCCACCTGCGCCAGCAGGCCGCAGACAAACAGTTCGTCCGCATCTGCCACGTGCACCCGTCGCCCGAGGGCCTGCATGCCGAGAGCCATCAGCAGCGAGTGCGACCAGTACCGCTGATAATCAAATGCCTGGCAGGCGCCGTTGCGGTATTGGTCCACCAGCGAAAACCCCAGCGCCAGCTGGCGCACCGTCGCCATGCCCAGGCGCGCGACGACGTCCTGTACCGATACCACCGGGCGTGAGATATACGAAGCGGTGTTGGCCAGCTTGATCAGCCGCCCGGACAACGCGGGATCGGTCTGCACCACCCGTGCAATGGCTTCCAGCGTCGCATTTTCGCGCTGGGATATCTTAAGGATCGCAAGCGCGACTCCCCGAGGCGTGGGCAGCTGACCGCTGAGCTTGAGTTGTTCAACCTGTGCCATCAATCAACCTGTATCGATATGAAGTAAATATGCCTTTGTTATGGGGAACGGCCCGAATCGGCCCCGATGCGCGCACGCAGGATCGCGACTTCGGCTGCGTTCCGGTCAAGTCGATCAAAGATCGTTGGGGGCGCCATACAACGGGCGCTGTGAGGCGCCGATGTCATATATCCATCAGGGTTATCGGCAGTGTTCCGACAAAATGAAGTTGGCCGGCGCCGGACGCTGCCCGTCCGCTCAGGACTCGCCGAGCTTGAGGTCGAGGCAGTACAGGTAGGCCGTCGAGTCGAACGCCGTCCGATGGCGCTGCACCTGCCAGATCATCTCGGCCAGGCAGTCCATCACTGTGTGCTGGGCGTCCATCGCGTCGCCATGCTGCTGCAGCAGACGCTGATAGCGGTCGCGGATCCCGGGCGGCTGGTCGACCGACACCTGCTCGCTGATCGCCAGGTGGATCGACAAATGCAGGAAGGGGTTGGTCTCGCCGGACTCCGGCAGGTAGTCCCGCTCGATATAACGAGCGGGCTGATCGAGTAGGGCGTGGTATTCCGGGTGCGCCAGCACGACCTCGAGCGCCGGTTGCTCCGCGCCCGTCAATGGCTGGCCCGCACGGTATTTCGCCCACAGATCGAAGAAGAACTGGCGAACCTGGTCACGGCTGGGATTAAACATCAGTCGGTCCGGATCCGGGGCTTACGCCCTTCGGTGTCCGCGGAGAAGCGTGGGACGCTGGGGTTTTGTTCTTGTACTCGCACAGATCCGCAATGATGCACTCCGGACATTTCGGCTTCCTGGCCTGGCACACGTAGCGCCCGTGCAGAATCAGCCAGTGATGGGCGTTGATGCGGAATTCGTCCGGAATGGTCTTCAGCAGCTTCTTTTCCACTTCGAGCACGGTCTTGCCGGGGGCGAGGCCGGTGCGGTTGGCGACGCGGAAGATATGGGTATCGACCGCCATGGTGGGCTGGCCGAACGCGGTGTTGAGGATGACGTTGGCCGTCTTGCGCCCGACGCCGGGTAGGGCCTCGAGCGCGGCGCGGTCGGCGGGCACCTGACTGCCGTGCCGCTCGATCAGCATGCGGCAGGCGGCGATGAGGTGGCGGGCCTTGCTCTTGTAGAGCCCGATGGTCCTGATGAACTCGGCGAGCCCCGTTTCGCCCAGCGCGTAGAGGGCTTCAGGCGTGCTGGCGACCGGAAACAACCTGCGGGTCGCCAGGTTCACTCCCTTGTCGGTGGCTTGCGCCGACAGCACCACCGCCACCAGCAGCTCGAACGGTGTGCGGTATTCGAGCTCGGTGACGGGACGGGGGTTGGCGGCGCGGAGGCGGGTGAAGATTTCGCGGCGTTTGATGGCATTCATCGTCGCGAGATCACGCTTCGGCGAGGTGCTTTTTCAATGCCTGTTTTTCGGCCCGGCGTTTGGCGCCGACCGACTTTTCGTGCTCACCGGCACGGCGGGAAAGCGCCAGCGGAACATACGGATTGCGCGGCTTCGGCACGCGCCTTTTCAGTGGCGGCTTCATGCCGGCATCGGCACGGCAACAGGGACGCGCCGCTCGGCACGGGCCATCCGCCAGTTGTGCGCGGCGATCAGGAGGCCCAGTGCGATGAAGGCGCCGGGCGGCAGGATGGCGAGCAGAAAGCCTTGGTAATCGGGCAGTACATGCAGCACGAATTGTTTGGACGCCTCACCGAAGACCATGTCGATGCCGGCCAGCAGCGTGCCCTGGCCGGCGAGTTCGCGTACGCCGCCCAGCACCACCAGCACCGTCGTCAGGCCGAGGCCCATCGCGATCGCGTCGACCACGCTGTGCAGCGGGCGGTTCTTCGAGGCGAAGGCGTCGGCGCGCGCCAGCACGATGCAGTTGGTGGTGATGAGCGGAATGAAAATCCCCAGCACCAGATAGAGCGGATGCACAAATGCGTTCATCAGCAGATCGATCACCGTGACCAGCGAGGCAATGATCAGCACAAACACCGGGATGCGGATTTCGTGCGGGATGAAATGGCGCACGCCTGACACCGCGCCGCTGGCGGACGCCATCACCAGCATCGTTGCCAGTCCCAGCGACAGCGCATTGACCACGGTGGTGCTGATGGCGAGCAGCGGGCACAACCCCAGCAGCTGCACCAGGCCGGTGTTCTGCTTCGACAGGCCATTGTGAAAAATTGTGCGAAATTCCTGCAGGGTCATGGTGGCGTCTCCTTGTTGGGTGCGGCGTCAGGCGCTTCATTCCCGGCCAGCAGCGCGACGCGGTTGCGGGCGAAATAGTCCAGCGCGCCGTGCACCGCCCTGACCACGGCGCGCGGTGTGATGGTGGCGCCGGCGCGGGCGTCGAAGCGGCCGCCGTCCTTGGCAACCTTCCAGTATCTGGCTTCGGGCACGGTCAGCGACTTGCCGACAAACTGCTCGATCCATGCGCTCTTGCTGCGGACGATGTAGTCGCCCAGCCCGGGCGTTTCGCGGTGCGCGGTGACGCGCACGCCGGTGAGGGCGCCGTTTGTATCGATGCCGACCACCAGGTGGATGTTACCGCCGTAGCCTTCGGGCGCAATGGCTTCCAGCACCACGGCGGTGACGACGCCGCCGCGCCGGGCGATCCACACCGTGGATGGCTGGCGTGTTCCCAGTAGATCGTCGGGCGGCACGCTTTGCTGGCTGGCGAGCAGGTCGTTGTCATATAGATCGGCGGGCAACACCTGGCTCAGTAGCGCCAGTTTTTCGGCCTGCTGGCTGCGCTCGATGGTGGGCTGGGTGCGGGCGAAAGTAAAGGCTAGCAGCGCGGTGGCGACGACCGCGAAAATGAACAGGATCATCCCGGTGCGCAGGGCGTTGCGGCCGGCGGCCTTGATCTGCGAAATCACGCCGGGGGTTCCTTGCCGTTCTCGCCGCCGGTGCCGTAGACGCGCGGCTGGGTGTACTGGTCGATCAGCGGCACAGAGAGGTTCATCAGCAGGATCGCGAACGCCACCCCGTCCGGGTAGCCGCCCCAGGTGCGGATGACGATGGTGAGCAGGCCCGCGCCGAAGCCGAAAATCAGCTTGCCGCGCGGCGTCGTCGCGCCCGACACCGGGTCGGTGGCGATGAAGAAGGCGCCCAGCATCACCGCCGGCGCGAACAGGTGGAACCACGGCGCGCCGAAGCGGCCGGCGTCGAAGAAGTGCAGGAAGCCGGCGGCGAGCCAGATGCCGGCGAGAAACGCCAGCGGCACCTGCCAGCTGATGATGCGCAGCGCCCACAGCAGCAGGCCGCCGAGCAGAAACGCCGCGGCCAGCCATTCGAAACCGACGCCGCCGTAATGGCCGAAGATCGGCTGCGTCATGATCTCGTCCACCGTCAGTTGCTGCAGCAGGCCGGTTCGCAGCGCATCCAGCGGCGTGGCCATGGTCACCGCGTCGAGGGTGGCTCGCGGTACGTCGCCGCCAAATATCACCGTCGCGCTTTGCGCCAGCGTGAGTGGCGTCTCCGTGAGCGCAAGCGGCGCGGGCCATTGCGTCATCTGCACCGGGAACGACACGATCAGCACCGCATAGCCGACCATCGCCGGATTGAAGATGTTCTGCCCCAGTCCGCCGTACAGATGCTTGGCGACCACGATGGCGAACAGCGTGCCGGTGACGATCAGCCACCATGGCGCCAGCGCGGGCAGCGACAGCGCCAGCAGCCAGGCGGTGACGATGGCGGATAAGTCGGTGAGGAAAGGCTTGGCCGGATAGCCGCGCGCCTTCAGCATCGCTGCTTCGGCCGCCAGCGCGGTGACGGTGGCGAGTGTCAGGGTGACCAGGATGCCCGGCCCGAACAGCCAGACGTACGCCGCAACGCCGGGAAGCAGGGCGGCCAGCACCCAGGCCATGACCTGGGTGACGCTGCTGCGGTCAAGGATGAAAGGGGATGGCATCAGGGTTTCTTCTCTTCGGATTCCAGCGGCTGGTGCGCCAGTTCGCGGATTTTAGCCCGGCGTGCCTCGATTTCCTCGATCTCGTGCTGCGTGCCGGGCGGCAGGTGGTCGGTGTTTTTCGGCGCAACCCCGGCTTTTTTCGCCTGCGCGCGCGCCAGCGCGGCGGCGATCAGCGCCTTCCTGGCGTCGGCGTCGCTGGGCGCGGCGGCGAGTCCGGACGCAGGCGCGGCAGGGCGTTCGGCGCGCGTTGCCTGATCCAGCGCAACCTGATCCAGCGCAGATTGCGCCCGTGTGGCCTGCGCTTTGGCGGCAAGCTTATCGGCCTTTTCCTTCTTCTCGCGCGCCAGCCGGAATTCGCGGAATTCGTGGCGTTCGCGCGCCAGGTCGGCGGCGCGTTTTTCCTTCTCGCGCGCCCAGATCTCGCTTTTGGCGTAGCGGTAGAAATCGACCAGCGGGATGTGGCTGGGGCAAACATAGCTGCAGCAGCCGCATTCGATGCAGTCGAACAGGTGGTATTCCTGCGCGCGCCCGAAGTCGCCCGTCTTGGCAAAGCGAAACAGCTCCTGCGGCTGCAGCCCGGCCGGGCAGACGTCGGCACAGCGGGTGCAGCGGATACACGGCAGCGCTTTGGGCAGCGGCGGAAACAGTGCGTTCGACTTCACCAGAATGCAGTTGGTGGCCTTGACCACCGGCGCCTCCAGGTCGGGTATCGGCAGGCCCATCATCGGTCCGCCCATCAGCGCGCCGGTGCTGCCGTCGCGCTCGCCCGCCAGTGTGATCAGCGTGTGTATTGGCGTGCCGATCAGCACCTCGAAATTCTGCGGGCGCAGCACGTGGCCGGTGACGGTGACCAGGCGCGAGATCAGCGGCTCGCCATAATGCACCGCGCACGCCAATGCGTAGGCGGTGCCGACGTTGAACACCTGGATACCGATGTCGGTGGACAACTTGCCGGAGGGGACTTGCTTGCCGGTCAGGGTCTCGACCAGCTGCTTGGCGCCGCCGGTGGGATAGATCGTCGGCACCGCCACCACTTCGACCGCGAAGTCGAGGCTTTGCGCGGCGGCCTGCATCGCGGCGATGGCTTCGGGTTTGTTGTCCTCGATGCCGACCAGGATTTCCGTGCTGCCCAGCAGGTGGCGCATCACCGCCACCCCCTGCAGGATGTCGCCGGCACGGCTGCGCATCAGCATGTCGTCGCAGGTGATCCACGGCTCGCATTCGCCGCCGTTGATGATGAGCGTGGGGCAGGAATGCGCGGCGCCGGGGTCGAGCTTGACCGCGCTTGGGAACACTGCGCCGCCGAGGCCGGCAATGCCCATGTCGCGCACTTTCATACGCAGATCGGCAGCCGCCATCGCCTGGTAATCGAGTGGCGCGTGGGCGATCCATTCGTCGCGGCCGTCGGTTTCGATGGTGATGCACAGATCGGGCAGGCCGGAGATATGCGGCACGGCGGCCAGGCCAATTGCCGTGACGATGCCGGAACTCGACGCATGAACGGCGGCGGAAACATAGCCGTCCGCCGCACCGATGATCTGGCCTTTTAGCACGCGTTCGCCCACTTCGACCACCGGCTTGGCCGGGTTGCCGATGTGCTGGCGCAGTGGGATGACCAGTTTCCCCGGCAGCGGCGCGGCATGGAGCGGACGCGTATTCGATTCCGCCTTGTGTTCGGGCAGATGCACGCCACCCTTGAATTTGAATAGTTTGCGGGTCATGGGACGCGCTTCAGTTCGATCACCGGATACTTCCACTTCCAGTGTGGCAAATCTTCGGCGATCGGTACCATCGAAATGCAGTCGACCGGACATGGCGCTACGCACAGTTCGCAGCCGGTGCATTCGGCGGCGATGACCGTGTGCATCTGCTTGGCCGCGCCGGAGATGGCGTCGACCGGGCAGGCTTGGATGCACAGGGTGCAGCCGATGCAGGTCTGTTCATCGATGAAGGCCACCGATTTCGGCTTGGGCGTGCCGTGGGCTTCGTCGAGCGGTTTGGGTTCCACGCCCAGCAGCTCGGCGAGCTTCTTGATGCCTTCCTCTCCACCCGGCGGACACAGGTTGATGTCGGCCTCGCCCTTGGCGATGGCCTCGGCATAGGGCCGGCAGCCGGGGAAGCCGCACTGCCCGCACTGCGTCTGCGGCAGGATGGCGTCGATCTTTTCCGCCAGCGGGTTGCCCTCCACCTTGAAGCGGACCGCCGACCAGCCGAGCACCAGGCCGACAGCCACGGCGAGAACGGCCATCACCAGAATGGCGGTTAGCATGATCCCGGAAACCTCGGTTGGGCGTACCCGATGATGTGTTCGGGCGTGTGGATGGCGCGAAGCGACGCCGCGGCAGGCTCATGCCTGCAAGGCGGAGCGACAAAGCCAGACGCATGTCCGAACGCATCAGCGGGTGCGTAGCGGCGCTTGATGGGCTGGAGACCACGAATGAACGCACAGAAGTTCGTCTTCAATACGGACGTTCTTGTGATGGTCGAGCGGTCAACCGGGGTTTGCGGGATCACTTCACCAGTCCGGAGAAACCCATGAAGGCGAGCGACATCAGACCTGCGGTGATCATTGCGATGCTGGTGCCCTTGAACGGCGCGGGCACGTCGCAGGTGTCGAGGCGTTCGCGGATGCCGGCAAACAGGACCAGCGCAAGGGTGAAACCGATCGCGCCGCCGGCGCCGAAAAACAGCGATTCGACGAAGTTGTGATTCGCCTGCACGTTGAGCAGGGGAATCCCCAGCACTGCGCAGTTGGTGGTGATGAGCGGCAGGTAGATGCCCAGCACCTGGTACAGCACCGGGCTGGTCTTGTGGATGAACATCTCGGTGAACTGCACGATGCCGGCGATTACCACGATGAACGACAGCGTGCGCAAATAGAACAATTCGGTACCGAGCAGGTACTCGTTGATGAGGTAACTGGCGCCGGACGCCAGCGTCAGCACGAAGATCGTCGCCAGGCCCATGCTGATCGAGGTTTCAAGCCGGCGCGACACGCCCATGAACGGGCACAGGCCAAGAATTTTGGCCAGCACGATGTTGTTCACGAACACCGTGGATATGAGAATGAGAATATAGGTTTCCAAAGCAGGCGGCCCGATACGATGCTGCATTATCCGCCGCGGGAGGCGTGCGATTCAAGCTATTGCAGTCAGGGGTATTCGTCCCCCGACTTATCCGCTCAGCCGAGCGCCTTGCCGCTGGCCCAGAAATCGTAGCCTTTGCTGAGGAATTCGTCCCATGGCAGGTAGTGCGAACCGTCGCACGAGAAGGTGAGGCCGACCATGCCGTTGAAGATGTTGAGCGAGCCGGCGCGCAGGTAGAAGGTCTCGTCCATGAAGCGCAGCGCACGCAGGCCGTCGAGTACCGGGCGGATCCTGTCCCGCGGTACCACGGCGTCGGCCGGGTACGCATGGTGCGGGTAGATCAGGCAGGTGTCGGGGTCGGTCAGCGCGTCAATGTCGAGCAGGCGGTAGCGATAGGGATCGTCGACCACCCATACGGTGGCGCGGCTGCTGGAAAAATGCAGCTTGCCATGGAAGATGCCGTGATCGGTCATTAGCTCTTCCATCACCCCCAGCACGGTGTCGAGGTTGAGGTCCATCTGGCTGTCGCTGCGGGTCTGGTGGAACACTGCGCTGCGGATTGCCGGGTCGCCCTTGATTTGCCGCCAGTAGGTGGGTTCGTCATACAGCTTGCCGGTGATCGGCAGGTTGCGCAGGTCGAAGTCGGCGCCGACGAAGCCGAGTACCTGGCCCTCGTCGTCGCGCACGATCTGGATCGCGGTGAGCGACGGCCGCTTGGCGCGCAGGCTGATGTAGGCCTGGGTCAGCAAAAAGCCCTGATTCGGCACCGCTTCGCGCATGTAGGGACGGTCGGAACGGTCGCGCCCGTAATCCGTCTCGACCAGGCCCTCGTGGCTGATGTTGTCGGAGAGCTGGATCGCACGGGTGTCCAGCGCATACAGATACTTGCAGGCGGGAATGGTCGCCAGCGCATGCGTCAGCGCGGCATTGAGGCCGGCTCGGCTCGGCCAGGCCCGGCTGCAGGCCTGGGCGGCCAGCGCCAGCGGTTCGCGCAGCAGGTTGGCGAGGACGTCGCGCTGGCGCGCGACGCTTTCGGCAAGGGTGGTGGGGATGGTCATGTTCGATCGGTCCGCGGTGGAAGCCTGCATTATCTGCAATATAAATGACGCAAGGATTAATGACGCAAGGATTAATTTCGCAGTGAAATTACCGGCCAGCCCTGCGCGTCGGCATGGGTGCGCAGCGTGGGGTCGGGATCGACTGCGACCGGATGGCGGACCTTTTCCAGCAGCGGCAGATCGTTGAGCGAGTCGCTGTAGAACCAGCTGCTGTCGAGGCGGTCGAGACGGGTGCCGTGGGTCTCGAGGAAACCTTCGAGGCGGACGACCTTGCCTTCGCGAAAACAGGGCGTGCCGGCGACTTCGCCGGTGAAATGGCCGTCGATTTCCTCGGGATCGGTGGCGATCAGGTGCGGGATGCCGAATTCCTTCGCGATCGGCCCGGTGACGAAGCTGTTGGTGGCGGTGATGATGGCGACCAGATCGGCCTGGTTCAGGTGCCGGTTGACCAGATCGCGCGCAGCCTGGGGAATCATCGGTTTGACGCGTGTTTCCACGTATTCGGCGCGCCAGGCGTCGAGCTGCGCGCGTGCGTGGGTGGCCAGCGGGCGCAGGGCAAACGCGAGGAAGGCGTAGATGTCGAGCCGCCCGGCCTTGTAGTCCTCGTAGAACGCCTTGTTTCTGGCTTCGTAATGGGGACCGTCGACCGCGCCCTTGGCAATGAGGAACTGCCCCCATTCGTAGTCGGAGTCGCCGGCAAGCAGGGTGTTGTCGAGGTCGAAGAGGACGAGGTTCATGTCAGACGCAAGTTACAAGAGGCAAGTTACAAGTATTCAGGCGCGCGGGGCGTGGCCGCGGTCGAGCCAGAATTCGCGCAGTTCGTAGGCGCCCCAGAGGGCGAGGGCAAGGTGGTCTTCGCGGCGGACGGCCAGTTCCTCGGCGCTGAGTTCGTCGAGCGGCGCGGCCAGCACGTAAAACGGGTCGAGCACCTCGTCGACGAAGGCTTCGTCCTTGCTGCCGACGGGCAACGTCCAGTCGTCTTCCCAGTGTTCCACCGCCAGCAGGAAGCCGGCGGCCCACAGCTGGGCATAGGGCGGGATGCCGGCTTCCTTCAATTGCCCGGCCTCGGCTGGCGGCAGTTCGGCCAGCAGGCCGTCCCAGTCCATGACCAGCGGCGACAGCGCCTTGGGGTCGCTCAGGTTTTCGATCGGCGCGGCGAGTGCGCGGGCGATCTCGTTGCGGCGGCGCTTGAACAGCGCCAGGAAGCGCGTCTGGTCGGCCGCATCCTCGAACACCGTGGCGAGGCCGTCAGGGCGATCGAGCAGCACCGGGAAATATTCCTCGGGCGGGATCGCGCGCGGGCCGCACACCAGCGCGGCGATGAAGCCGTCGAGGCTTTCCAGCGAGACCGACACGTCGGTGTGCTCGCCGATGAGGTCGACCAGGTCGGCCAGCGCGTCGATCTCGGCGTCGCCGAGCGGGGTATTGGGGGATTTTGAAACAGGGGTGGCGGACATGGCTGAGACTCGAAGAAAGGGGGCGGCGCATCGCGTAAAATCCACCCATGAATTTTACCGCGTCGGGCCTGTCCGCATCACTGTTGCCCGCATCCTTTTATCTGATCGGCTGGCTGGGGCTGGCGTGGCTGGCCTGGCGCTGGCTGATGTCGGGCGACTGGCGCCGCCTCACCGAGCCGTCGCGGTTGAACCTGTTTCTTGCCGCCACGGTGGCGGTGCTGGCGCTGTGGCAGATCCGCACCGGCATCAAGCCGGGGCTGAGCTTCCATTTTTACGGTGTGGCGGTGCTGACGCTGATGTTCGGCTTCTGGCGCGCCACCTTTGCCGGCGCCCTGATCCTGCTGGCGAACGCGGCCTACGGGCGCGGCAGCTGGAACGCGCTGGGCTTCGATGTGCTGCTGGTGGCGGCGCTGCCCGCGGCGGTGAGCTGGGGCCTTTTCCGCCTGCTGGAACGGCGCTTGCCGGACCATTTCTTTATTTACGTGCTGGGCAACGGCTTCTTCGGCGCGGCGCTTTCGGTGGCGGCAATCGGCCTCGCCACCACCGCAGTCATGGCCCTGGCCGGCGCCTATTCGCTCGACTATCTGCTTTCCTACTACACGCCTTACGCCACCTTGCTGATCGGTTGGGCCGAAGCATTCATCACCGGTATGGCGATCACCATGATGGCGGTGTATCGCCCGGCCTGGCTGGAGACTTTCGATGACGCACGGTATATCCGGAACAAGTAATTTTTTTCATCCGCTTTTTGAATTTTGAGCCCACCCTTACGCATCACCTACCCCGACCTGCCGGTTAGCGCGCGCCGCGACGACATCCTTGCCGCGCTCAAGGCCAACCGCGTGCTGATCCTGTGCGGCGAGACCGGCTCGGGCAAGACCACGCAGATTCCCAAGATGTGCCTGGAGGCGCGGCTTGGATCAGAGGCGGTGCGCACGGGGAAATTCATCGGCTGCACCCAGCCGCGCCGTATAGCCGCGCGCGCGGTGGCGGCGCGCATCGCGCAGGAACTCGGCGGCGAGCTCGGCGGCGTGGTCGGCTACAAGGTGCGCTTCACCGACAAGGTGCGCCACGACACTGCGATCAAGGTGATGACCGACGGCATCCTGCTGGCCGAAAGCCAGGGCGATCCGCTGCTCTCGCGCTACGACACGATCATCATCGACGAGGCGCACGAGCGCAGCCTCAACATCGATTTCCTGCTTGGCTACCTGAAGACGCTGGTCGAGAAGCGCAGCGACCTGCGCGTGGTGATCACCTCGGCCACCATCGACGCCGAGCGCTTCTCCAAGCACTTCAACGACGCGCCGGTGATCGAGGTGTCGGGGCGCACCTATCCGGTGGAAATCCGCTGGCGGCCGATCGAACGCGAGGAGCCGACCGCGCCGGCCAAGGGCGAGCGTGAGAAAAAAGACAAGGACGCTCCCGACCAGATCGCCGCCATTCTCGACGCCACCGACGAACTGGCGCGGCTCGGCGCCGGCGATATCCTGGTGTTCCTGCCGGGCGAGCGCGAGATCCGCGACACCGCCGAGGCGCTGCGGAAACACCACCCGCCCGGCACCGAAATCCTGCCGCTGTTTTCCCGCCTGTCGGTCGCCGAGCAGGATGCGATTTTCAAGCCTACCAATGCGCTGCGGCGTATCGTTCTGGCGACCAACGTGGCCGAGACCTCGCTCACCGTCCCGGGCATCCGCTACGTGATCGATCCCGGTACCGCGCGGGTGAAGCGCTATTCGGCGCGCAACAAGGTCGAGCAACTCCTGATCGAGAAAGTGTCGCAGGCGTCGGCCAACCAGCGCGCCGGGCGCTGCGGCCGGGTCGCCGACGGCGTCTGCATCCGCCTCTACGACGAGGCGGATTTTGGTAACCGCCCGCGCTTCACCGACCCCGAGCTGCTGCGCTCGTCGCTGGCCGGCGTCATCCTGCGCATGAAGTCGCTCGGCCTGGGCGACGTGGTCGGCTTCCCCTTCATCGACCCGCCGAGCTCAAGGCTGGTCACTGACGGCTACCAGCTGCTGGCTGAACTGCACGCACTCGACGAAGCCGGGCAGCTCACCGCGATCGGCAAGAAGCTGGGCAAGCTGCCGCTCGACCCGCGTATCGCCCGCATGTTATTGGCGGCCGAACAGCAGCGTTGCGTGCGCGAGGTGCTGATCATCGCCAGCGCCCTGTCGGTGCAGGACCCGCGCGACCGCCCGATGGAGCGCGCGCAGGCGGCCGACGAAAAGCACAAGCTGTTCGCCGACGAGCGTTCCGACTTCATGGGCTGGCTCAAGCTGTGGCACTGGTACGAGGAGCAGGTGCGGCACAAGAAGACCAACCGCCAGCTGCAGACGTTGCTGCAGGACCATTTCCTGTCGCCGCGGCGGATGCGCGAATGGCGCGATATTCATGGCCAGCTGCACGCGCAGATGAGCGAGCTGGGTTTGCGCGAGAACGAGAAGGACGCCGGCTACGACACGATCCACCAAGCGCTACTTACGGGCCTGTTAGGCAACATCGGCTTCAAGTCGGACGACGCCAAAAGTCGGCCCCGGCCGGGCGAGGGCAATTACCAGGGCGCGCGCGGCATCAAGCTGTCGATCCATCCCGGCTCGGCGCTGGCGAAAAAGGCACCTAAATGGATCATGGCCGCTGAGCTCACCGACACCGGCCGGCTGCTCGCGCGCACCGTCGCCGAGGTTCGGCCGGAATGGATCGAGATCGCCGGTCGCCACCTGCTCACGCACATGTTCATCGAGCCGCACTGGGAAAAGGACGGCGCGCGCGCGGTGGCGTTCGAGCGCGTGAGCCTGTACGGCATCACCCTGGTGCCGCGGCGCAGGATCCACTACGGCCCGATCGATCCGGTGCTGTCGCGCGAGCTGTTTATCCGCGGCGCGCTGGTGGCCGGCGAATACGACACGAAAGCGCCGTGGTTCGCCCACAACCGCGCGCTCATTCAGGAAATCGAGGAGCTCGAACACAAGGCGCGCAAATCCGGCGTGTGGCTGGACGAGGAACGCATCTTCCGCGTGTTCGACGCGCGCATCCCGGCCGATCTCCACAATGGCGCGGCGTTCGAGAAATGGCGTGCGGAGGCCGAGGCGGCCGATCCGAAAGTCCTGTTCCTCAAGCGCGAGGATATTCTCGGCGAGGCGCTCGGCGCCGACCACACGCTGTTCCCAGAGACCATGACGGTCGACGGCGTGGCGTGCAGGCTCAAGTATCGCTTCGAGCCCGGCCACGTGCTCGATGGCGTGACGCTGCAGTTGCCGCTGTACCTGCTCAACCGCATCGAGCCGGCACAGGTCGACTGGCTGGTGCCCGGCCTCATTCGCGAAAAGCTCACCCTGCTCCTGAAGTCCCTGCCGAAGGACAAGCGGCGCCCGCTGATTCCGCTGCCCGACACGGTGACGGCGTTCCTTTCGGTGGCGAAGCCGGGCGAACAGACGCTGACCGCCGCGCTCGCGGCCATCATCCATAGGAAAACCGGCGCCGACATCCATCCCGACGAGTGGAAAGGCGAGCTGCCGGCCCACCTGCAGATGAACGTGAGCGTGATCGACGACAGCGGGCAGGAGCTCGCCGGCGGCCGCGATCTTGCCGCGCTGCGTCAGCAGCTCGGGGGCGCCGCGCGCATCACCTACGGCGGCGGCGCCGAGGACAGCGAGTTCGAGCGCACCGGCCTTGTCGAATGGAATTTCGGCGACCTGCCTGAGCAGGTGAAATTCAAGCGCGGCGGACGCGAGCTGATCGGCTACCCTGCGCTGGTCGACAACGGCGAATCCGTCGACCTGCGCCTGCTCGACGCGGCCGACGTGGCTGAGATGGAGACCCGCCGCGGCGTGGTGCGTCTGTTGCGGATCGCGCTTGCCGCCCAGTTCAAGCAGCTCGACAAGGACCTCGCCCGCGAAACCGCGCTGGCGCTGAAATACCGCGGCTTCGGCAGTCCCGAACAGCTGCGCGCCGCGCTCATCGATGCCATCGCTACGCGCGCGCTGCTGGGCGACGACGACACCCCGCGCGACGCGAAGGCCTTCGCCAAGCAGAAGGAGCGCGCCAAACCGAAAATTTCAGTGGTGAAACAGGCGCTGCTGCGCGACGTCGCGGAAATCCTCGACCTGTATGCGCAGGTGGCGGCGCGTCTTGCCGCCAAGCCGCAGTTCACCGCCGCGATGCGCGACGAAACCGCGCACCTCGCCGCACTGGTGCCGGCCAGCTTCATCACCGCTACGCCGTGGACGCACCTGAAAGGCCTGCCGCGTTACCTGCGCGGCATCCTCAAACGGCTGGAGAAGCTGCCCGCCGCCGAGCAGCGCGATTCGCGCGGCATGGCCGGTGTGCTGACGCTGCAGAACAAGTACCTGGCGCGACGCGCGCAGGTGAAGGGCGAGGCCCCCGCTGCGCTGGAGGACTTCCGCTGGCAGCTGGAGGAACTGCGTATTTCCCTGTTCGCCCAGGAACTGAAAACGCCGTACCCGGTATCGGCCAAGCGGCTCGACAAACTGTGGAACGAGCTTGCCAGACAGCCCCTGTATTAAGTAGCGTTCCGCTTATGAGCGAGCGCGTACTCAACCTGCCGAACGCCATCACCCTGCTGCGGATCGTCGCGGTGCCGGTGGTGGGCTGGCTGATCCTGCAGCAGCGCTGGGAAACGGCCTGCTGGCTGTTTCTCGCCGCTGCAGTGTCGGATGGCATCGACGGCCTGCTGGCGCGCTGGCTCGATCAGCTGACCCAGGTCGGTGCCGCGCTCGACACCGTCGCCGACAAGGCGCTGGGCCTGGTGACGCTGGTGATGCTGACGCAGGCGGGCGCGATCCCGTTGTGGGTGACGCTGGCGATCCTGCTGCGCGACAGCGTCATCGTGCTGGGCGCGCTGAGCTACCGCGGGCTGGCCGGGCATCTTGAGATCCACCCGACGTGGCTCGGCAAGACGCACATATTCGCCGAATTTACGCTGCTGGCGCTGGTGCTGGGCGGGCTGGCCGGTCTGCTGGCGCTGGACGACTGGCGCTTGCCGTTATTCGTGACGGTGTTCGTCATCGCCGTGGCCTCCGGCGTGCAGTATGTGTGGATCTGGAGTGCCAAGGTGCGTCGCGAGCGCGCGGCCCGCCACAGGCCGCGCTGACGCGCTTCACTGAAACGGCAGGCGGTGCTGCTGCACCGGTTCGCAGCCGGATTTGACCCGGTACATGGCGGCGTCGGCGGCATGAATCAAAGCGTCTTCGTCGGTGCCGTCGTCGGGGTACAGCGCCTGGCCGATGCTCGCGGCAATGTCCACATCGAGTCCGTAGAAACGCGTGTCCGCATTCAGCGCCTGCTCGATCTTGTGCGCGGCGGCGAGGCAATCCTGCCGTCCCTGCACCGCTTCCAGCAACACCACGAACTCGTCGCCCCCCAGACGCGCAACCGAATCGGAGTCGCGAATGCTGGCGGTGAGGCGTTTCGCCACTTCGGTCAGTACAGCGTCGCCCACACGGTGACCATGTCGATCGTTGATCTCCTTGAAGCGGTCCAGGTCCACATACAGAATGCCCACCTTGCCGCCGTAGCGATGGGCGTGGCGCACCGCCTGTTGCAACCGGTCGTAAAATAGCCGCCGATTGGCCAGCCCGGTGAGCGGATCGTGCGTGGCTTCCTCACGCAGCGCCACGCGCGAGCGCTCAAGCTCCATCATCTGTTCACGTATCAGCTGTGACCTCAGTCTCGCTGTCCGCAGCGTGCGCCAGGCGATCAGCAGCGCCAGGGCAATCGCCGCAATACCGAATACCAGCGTGAACAAGAAGGCATACTGGTAGGTTTGCTGCGCCTGCTGCTGGGCGGTCAGGTTGGCCTGTTGATACAGATTGCGCATGTCGGCCAGCTGCTGGTTGAAGGCTTCCTGGACGGGAATGGCTTCCAGCATCAGCATCCGGCGCGCATCTGTGCTGTGTTCGGCGCTGAGCAGATCGGTTACCCGTCCCTGTATCGATTCAATGTCGTTGATCAGGCGGGTCTGGGCATCAAAGCTGCGTTGCTCGTCTGTGGTAAAACCCATCTGGCGCAGCGCGTTGCGTCCGCTTCCCACCAGGAAGCCGGCGCGGATGAATTCCTGGAAATAGGCATCGCGTTCAAACGGATCGCTGGCCAGCGCCATGCGGTACAGGCTGTCGGTGCGGAGGTGCGCCGCCGCCTGGGTTTGAGCGATGATATTGATCTTGCGGTTATGGTGCTCGACCACCGTATGGATCTGCGAGCCCAGCGTCTGCAACTGCAGCAGACCGTTTAAAGTCAGCCCGCAAATCAGGGCGATCAACACGACGAAAGCTGTGCCAGTGGTGAGGGGCAATGCACGTTGTAGTGGCATGAGCGCTTTTGATCAGATCATTTCTTAAGGTTCTTTCATCGTTATTTGTTGGTGTTGGCCAGCCCTGTGGAGGGGCTTCATCAGAGGGAGCAAGACATGACTTCAACAACCAACAGTGACATAGCATTTTTTGAATTTAGTCCATTATTTGACCGGAGGCAGGGCTTGCCGTGCCGTCCGTTGCAGAGCCCGCAGGGTTCGGGCCACTTCCTGCACGTGACCTGCCGGGTCGATCTTGTCGAAGCAAGCCGCGATGCGGCCATCCGGCGCGATGATGAAAGTACGGCGGCACGCAAAGCACACGACGCCCAGATTCAGCAGGCTGTCATACGCGGCGGCGGTCTGTCCGTCGGGGTCCGACAGCAGCGGAAACGGCAGCTGGTATTTGTGGGCGAAATTGGCATGCGAGCGGATGTCGTCGACGCTGATCCCGATCACCGCCGCGTCGAGTTCGCGCAGGATTCCGATGTCGTCGCGAAAGCGGCAGGCCTCACGGGTGCAGCCCGGCGTGTCGTCCCGGGGATAGAAATACAGCACCAGCCAGCGCCCGGCGTAATCGCCCAGACGATGGGTCTGGCCGTTCTGGTCCGGCAAGGCGAAGCCCGGTGCCGCGCTGCTTTCCGTTCGCGGCATCCCCGGCCGCAGCATCCACAGCACCGCACTCGCCACCAGCAACAGCACCGCCAATCCGCCCAGCATCAGTTTCAGCATGTGTGCTCTCCCAACGCGCATCATAGCGGGCCGGCGCGGCTCGGTAATCCATGCGTGATTCGGTACAATGCGCCCCACGCCCCGGTAGCTCAGTGGATAGAGCAACCCCCTCCTAAGGGGTAGGCCACACGTTCGATTCGTGTTCGGGGCGCCACAAGAACACAATAGCCCGGCCCGTTCCCGTCCTGTGAACGCCATTGCGGCCAATCTTCCCGGTTCGGCGACTGCCCAATGTTCGAACAAGCCTTCAAAAACATCGACGACGTGCTGTGGAAAGAAGCCGGTTGCGCCAGCGAGCTGGGTGGGCTACACCGAGCAAACTTCCTGGCTCTTGTTCCTGAAATTTCTCGACGGCCTGGAACAGGACAAGGCGATGGTGGCCGGACTGGAGGGTAAAAATACGCCTTCATCCTCGACGCGCCCTACCGCTGGGAAAGCTGGGCAGCGCCCAAAGACCAGGACGGCAAGCTCGACCACAATGCCGCGCTCACCGGCGACGACCTGCGCGATTTCGTCGACCGCAAGCTGTTCCCCTACCTGCACGGGTTCAAGCAGAAAGCCGACGGCCCCAACACGCTCGAATACAAGATCGGCGAAATCTTCGGCGAGATCAAAAACAAGATCCACAGCGGCTACAACCTGCGCGAGATCGTCAACCACATCGATGAACTGCGCTTCCGCTCGCAGACCGAAAAACATGAGCTTTCCCACCTGTACGAAGCCAAGATCAAGAACATGGGCAACGCCGGGCGCAACGGCGGCGAGTACTACACCCCGCGCCCGCTGATCCGCGCTATCGTCCAGGTCACCTAGCCCAGAATCGGTGAGCGCATTTACGATGGCGCGGTCGGCAGCAGCCCAAAGCTCGATGTGCTCGACCCAGAAACCCAACGCCTCGAATCCCTCTACCAGCGCAAGCTCGCCGCCCTCGACGCCCTGAAGCAATCCCTGCTGCACCAGTCTTTCAGCGGCCAGCTCTGAAGCGCTTGACTACAGCTTTCCTGCATTTGGCGCGAGAAACCCCAACAGGCCACGTCGTTACCGAACGAAACGCTCAAATTGACCAAATCGAACGATTCGGCTAAATTGAGCTTGTTGATTCAGCCGGAAGGAATGTCCGCCATGCAAACCTACACAGCCAATGAAGCCAAGACCCGTTTTGGTGAATTTCTCGACCGCGTACAGCGCGAGCCGGTGCGGGTGATGCGTCACGACCGGGTGGTGGGCGTGATGGTGAGTGCGGAAGATTACGAGGCGATGCGTGCGTTTTATGCCAATCGCTTGTTGCAAAACATGGACAAAACGGCCGAAACCGCCGAACGCGCTGGTCTGACCCCTGAAAAACTAAACGCGTTGCTGGCGGATGAGAGCTGAACCCGCCCGGCGGATCGTGATCGACACCAATGTCTGGATCAGCGGTTTTTTGACCCAAACCGGCGTGCCTGCGATCTTGTCCCGCTGGGTCGTCCAGAACGCCCAGCCAGTATTCAGCCCCGACACGTTTGCCGAGCTTAAAGAACGCTTGTGGCGGCCCAAGTTTGATCGCTATCTGGCCATGGATGACCGAAAACGGCTGTTGCGAGACCTCGATGCCATCGCCTATTGGGTGAATGTTCCGCCGGCGATCAGCGAGAAAGCCTACTGTCGCGACAAGGACGACGACAAATTCATCCACGCGGCGCTGGCCGCCCAGGTTTCCTTGCTGGTGACGGGCGACGACGATTTGCTTTGCCTGCATCCGCTGAATGGGCTGCGCATCCTGACACCGCGCGCGGCACTGGATGAACTTTTCCCGCAGGCCAGCCAATAAATGAAGCCGACTGCCCATGAACGAAGCCGAAACCCGCGCCGAACACATCGACCCTCTGCTTGCGGCGGCGGGCTGGGGCGTGGTCGAAGGCAGTCGCATTCGCCGTGAGTATCCGATCACGCTTGGCCGTATCGAGGGCGGGGGCAAACGTGGCAAGCTGCTGGAGGGGCTGGCCGAGAAAGGATTCGGCAGGGATCAACTGACTGAAATGCAGAAGATCATCGACGCGGAGAAAAGCGACCTGTTCGACGTGCTGGCGCACGTGGCCTATGCCCTGGCGCCGCTCACCCGCGAGGCGCGTGCCGCGCAGGCGCACGACAGCATCGGCGCGCACTTCAACAGCAAACAGCAGGGTTTCCTCGATTTCGTGCTTTCGCACTACGTCAGCGTTGGCGTGGAGGAACTCGACCAGGCGAAGCTGGCGCCGCAGCTGCGCCTGAAATACCACGACTCGATTACCGGTGCCGTGGCCGACCTCGGCAAACCCGAAGAGATCGGGCGGGTATTTGCGGGCTTTCAGAAATATCGCTACCAGCTCTCGGCGATGGTCTGACTGCCGATCGAAAATAGCCAGCTGGTGCGCGGCGCACAAAATAAAATAGCGGCTTCGGCCCGCTATGATTTTTTGCATCATTTTTTATTACAACTGAGTTTTTTATCGCAGTCCGGAAAAGACTGGATATTAAGCACCTTACCGAATGTAAGGTGGCGTCCCCACGGGGATTCGAACCCCGGTACCTACCGTGAAAGGGTAGTGTCCTAGGCCTCTAGACGATGGGGACCCGGACGACGGTGTGAACCGTCATTTTTACTACACGACTTGCGCCGTCAACGTTTATTGGAAAGCTGTGTCAGGGTGACGCCGAGAAACAATCCGACGAAACCCAATGGTACCAGTGAGAGCCAGACTTCGGCGTTCTCGCTGCCATTCAGCATCTTCCAAAATCCAACAACCAGTCCGACGACACTCAGTATCAACCCCAGCAGCGTGGTGATGACGCCAAGCTTGTGCATCGGTACATCCTGTAAGTTGGTGGAGGTAAGCGGGATCGAACCGCTGACCTCTTGCATGCCATGCAAGCGCTCTCCCAGCTGAGCTATACCCCCAACGAAGCCGCGCATTCTATAGATGCCTTGCGTTCTTGTAAAGCTTCAATCGGGAAAAAGTTTGCCCGGGTTGAGCAGGCCGTGCGGATCGAATTGCTGCTTGATGCTGCGCATGATGGCCAGCGTGGCCGGTTCGATTTCCAGCGGGACGAAACGGCGCTTTTCGGTGCCGATGCCGTGTTCGCCCGACAGGGTGCCGCCCAGTGCCAGCACGCGCAGCAGGATGGCTTCGTGCGCCAGGCGGGCGCGTTCCATTTCGTCGGCGTCGTCGGGATGCACCATCAGGTTGACGTGCAGGTTGCCGTTGCCGGCGTGGCCGAACGAAACCACCGCCAAATTTTGCGCCTGCGCGGTGTGGTCGATGAAGTCGACGAAGTCGGCGAGCTGCGATACCGGCACCACCACGTCCTCGTTGATTTTGAGCGGGGCGATCTGCTTGACCGCGTGCGACAGCGATTTGCGCGCGGCCCACAGTTGCGCGATGGCGTCGCGCTCGAAGCCGCTCCTGATTTCGAGCAGGCCGGCGCCGTCGAGTGCCTGCTTCAGCGCGGCGATCTGGCGCGGCAGGTCCTCTGCGGCGCCGTCGGCCTCGACCATCAGCAGTGCCCGGGTGTCGGGCGGCAGGTCGTCCGCCGTGCCGGTCGGGCGGATGGCGTCGATCGAACGGTGATCCATGAATTCGAGCGCGCAGGGCACGATGGACTGGTGCATGACGCGGCTGACCGCATCGAGCGCGTCGCGGGTGCTGGCGAAACATACGCGCAGGGTGGCGACGGCTTCCGGCGCGGGCAGCAGCTTCAGGGTGGCTTCGGTGATGAGCGCGAGGGTGCCGCCGGAGCCGACCAGCAGGCGGGTCAGGTCGTAGCCGGTGACGCCCTTGGTGGTGCGGCAGCCGGTGCGGATTTCGCGGCCGTCGCCGGTGACGGCGCGCAGCCCCAGCACGTAATCGCGGGTGACACCGTATTTGACGGCACGCGGCCCGCCGGCGTTCATCGCGAGGTTGCCGCCGATGCGGCAATACGCGCTGCTGCCGGGGTCGGGCGGGTAGAACAGGCCGGCGCTGCGCGCGATGCGCTCGATGTCGTCGGTGACTACACCGGCCTCCACCACGATGAGACGGTTGGCGGGGTCGAATTCGAGCACGCGCCGCATGCATTCGAAGCTGACGACCACGCTGCCGGGCGCGGGCAGGGCACCGCCGACGTTGCCGGAGCCGGCGCCGCGCAGGGTCAGCGCAACGCGGTGTTCGAGGGCGATGCGCGCCAGTGCCACCACATCGTCGTGCGACGAAGGGAACAGCACGGCGTCGGGTTCGACCCGGCGCGGAGTTTCGTCGCAGGCGTAGCGCGCGCGGGTGGCGGCATCGTCGAACACGCGTTCGTTACCGAGGGCGGAACGGAAGGCGGCAAGTGCGCGATCGGGCAGCATGGCGTGGGCAGCGGGGGTCAGACCGGGTGTTCGGGGGGAAGCTGTGCGAGCAACTGGCCGACCATGTCGGCGTCGAGATCCATGCCGATGTCCCAGCCTGGATTGAGCGCGATCGGTACGCCGCCGCCGATGCGGCGCAGCAGCCAGGAAAACTCGGTCAGCAGGCCGCCCGAAAAGTCGGGATAGTGCTCGGCAAACGGCTTGGCGCGCTCGGGACTGGTGAAGACGACCAGCACGCGCTCGCCGTCCTCGTCCTCGATGATCAGCGGCTCGGCCTGGGTCGAGCGCTGGAAGCCCTGGATGGGGTTCTTTTCGTCGCGTACCGGCATGAACAGCTGCTGGCTCATCAGTTGCAGCACGAAGGTTTCGGGGTCGAGCGTGCCGGCGTGGACGGCGGCGAGCTGTTCTTCCAGTGCATTGTGGGGGGTGAAATTCATGGTCTTGGGAATGGATCGGAGATGACGATCAGTGTAGCGCAAGCCGCGGGGGGTACGACAGTGCCCTACATGCCGAATCCAAGATCCTGCGCCAGCCCGGCGTGGGTGATTTTTCCGGCGTGGACCTGCAGGCCTTGTTTGAGCCCGGCATCGGCGTCCAGCGCGGCGAGGCCCTGTGCTGCAAGCGCCTGCACGTAGGGCAGGGTGGCGTGGGTGAGCGCCTCGGTGGCGGTGCGGGCGACGGCACCGGGCATGTTGGTGACGCAGTAGTGGACGATGCCTTCGGCCACGAAGAACGGGTTGCTGTGGGTGGTGGGGCGCGAGGTTTCCGCGATGCCGCCCTGGTCGATGGCGACGTCCACCAGCACCGAGCCCGGCGACATCCGCTGCAGCGATTGGCGGTCGATCAGACGCGGCGTATGGCGGCCGGGAATTTGCGCGGCGCCGATGACGATGTCGGCGTGCGCCAGGCTGTCGGCGATCGCGTTCGCTGAAGAAAACCGCGTTTCAATTTGCGCACCGAACAGCGCTTCGGCGCGGGCGAGCTTGTCGGCCTGGTGGTCGATCAGGGTGACGCGCGCGCCCATCCCGGCGGCGCTGCGCACGGCGCTCATGCCGACCACGCCGGCGCCGATGATGAGCACGTGCGCGGGGGGGACGCCGGGCATCCCGCAGATCAGCTTGCCGCTGCCGCCGTGCGAGGTGAGCAGCCCCAGCGCGCCCATCTGCGGCGCCAGCCGCCCGGCGATGTCGGACATCGGCTGCAGCAGCGGCAGGCCGCCGGCGGGCCGGGTCACGGTTTCGTAGGCAATCGCCGTCACGCTCCGCGTCATCAGTTCACGCGCCAGTTCCGGCGCGGCGGCCAGATGCAGGTAGCAGAAGAGCAACTGCCCGTTGTGCAGCAGAGCCAGTTCGGCCGGTTGGGGCTCCTTCACCTTGACGACCAGATCGGCGACGAAGGCTTCGGCAGGTGTTGCGACGATGGCCGCACCGGCGGCGCGGTAGGCCTCGTCGCCAAACCCCGCTGCGGCGCCCGCGCCGGCTTCGATACTGACAGCATGGCCGGCCTGGGTCAGGTCGCGCGCGCCCTCGGGGGTGAGCGCCACCCGGTATTCGTGATTCTTGATTTCCTTGGGTATGCCGATGTGCATGACGAGCCTCGCGAGGGATGGATAGTCCGTAGCATAACCAAAGCCGCTACGCGCCAGAAGTGCGGCGACCTATTGCGCCGGCGCCGGATCGGCGCGGCGCTCGAAGCGGTAATACGCGGACGGAATGCGATCGATCTTGATCTCGCGCGTACCCCAAGCGACCGGCAGGCGAGCGACGTTGCGATAGGGGCCCATCATCGACGGCGCGGCCTGCACGTCGTAGAGCCCGGGGGCAAGCAGGCGCGCCGAGAGGGCCACGCCGCCGTCGTGGGAGGGGAGGGCGATGCCGGCAAACGGGCGCGCCAGCGGCTCGCCGATGAAGAGGCCCTGCCCCGGCATCCGCACGCTTTTCCAGTAGGCCTCGATCAGGGTTTCGCCTTGCAGGTAGTGCGTCATGACGACGGCGGGGGCCGGAAACTTGGCCGGATAGTTGCACGGCTCGACCACCGCGCCATAGCTGCCGGTGGCACCCGCCTGCAGCCAGGCGAGGCTGCTCATCTGGCCGCTGCCAAACAGGTCGCCGCCGGCCGAGGTGAGGTGGTCGCCGATGGCGCCGGGCAGGAAGGTGTTGCTGTCGAGCGAGGGCACGTGGGTCAGCCCGGTGAAGTAGAACATCACGTCGGGCATGTTTTCGAGCGCGTTGGTTTCGACGATTTCGGTGGGAATGATGCGCTGCATCCGGGTGCGCAATGCATCGTAGCCGGCCGCGCGCACGTTGCGTGCCTTGTCGGTCGTGCTGACGAGATAGGCGGTGCCGGCCGGGTTGCTGCCGTCGGACGCGATGCCGCGGTCGATCAGTGCTTTCGCTTCGGCCACGCTGGCGGCGGCCAGGCTCATGGTCGGGCGGATTTTGTGGATATCGAAGGGACGCGCCACGTCGCTGTTGAAATACGGACTGGGCCGGGTCGGTTTGCAGCTGCTGGCGCAAAAGGTGGGGTCGAAGCCGAAGGCGAAGGCGGTGGTGATCGACATGCAGCCGACGCGGTACGGCTGCGCCCAGGTCAGCGCGTAGGCCTGAACCTGTTTGGGGGTCTTGCGGTCGACGCGGCGCTTGAGGTTGACGAATTCCTCGCGCGTAAGTGTGCTGCGCCCCGGCTTGAATCGCACGTGAATCAGGTTGGCGGCGGGAATGCCGCGCCTGTCGCGGTAATAGGCAGCGATGGCGACGCTGTCGGGGTCGTCGTCGTTGACGATCACGCCCAACTGGTCGGTGCTGAGGGCAGGCTGCGGAAAGTGGGTGACGACCGGTTCGGGCGGCGCGGCGTGTGCCGCAGCCTGCATCAGCAGCGCTGCGAAAAGGCCGCGCAGAAATACCATGCCCATTATGCGAGGGACTGCACGCATTCGTGCACCAGCGCCGGGCCGCGATAGATCAGGCCGGTGTACAGCTGCACCAGCGAGGCGCCGGCGGCGATTTTTTCCTGCGCGTCGGCGCCGGAAAGAATCCCGCCGACGCCGATGATCGGCACTTCGTTTTTGAGGTGGTGCGCCAGCGCGCGGATCACGCGGGTGGATGCCGCGCGCACCGGCGCGCCGGACAGTCCGCCGGCTTCTCCGGCATTTGGCAGGCCGGCGACGGCGTCGCGCGCGAGGGTGGTGTTGGTGGCGATCACCGCGTCGATGCGGTGCATTATCAGCAGCGCGGCAATCGCAGCGACCTGCGCGTCGTCGAGATCGGGCGCGATCTTCAGCGCGATCGGCACGTATTTGCCGTGGCGCTGCGCGAGCTCGGACTGCCGCAGCTTGATCGCGGAGAGCAGCGCGTCGAGCGCCTCGTCCTTCTGCAGTTCGCGCAGGCCCTGCGTGTTGGGCGAGGAGATGTTCACCGTGACGTAGCGGGCGTGTGCGTAGACGGCATCGAGGCAGGTCAGGTAATCGTCCACCGCCTGCTCGTTCGGCGTGTCCTTGTTCTTGCCGATGTTGATGCCGAGCACGCCGGTGAATCCGCTGGCCTCGACGTTCCTCACCAGCTTGTCGACACCGAGATTGTTGAAGCCCATGCGGTTGATGATCGCTTCCGCTTGCGGCAGGCGGAACATGCGCGGTTGCGGGTTGCCCGGCTGCGGCCGCGGCGTCACCGTGCCGATCTCGATGAAGCCGAAACCGAGTGCCGCCAGCGCGTCGATGTACGCGCCGTCCTTGTCGAGGCCGGCCGCGAGACCCACCGGGTTGGGGAAGTCGATGCCCATCACCTGCACCGGTTTGCCGGTGGCGCACGGCAGCAGGCTCAGCAGGCCGAGGCGATGCGCGAGGTCGAGGCTGGCGAGGGTGAAGCGGTGCGCGTCTTCGGGGTCGAGCGAGAAGAGGGCGGGACGGAGCAGCGGATAGAGCATGTTCAGGCAGCCGGGTGGGGGGGAAGGGCGTGGCGGGTGGCGGCCTCGACCGAGCCCGCTTCCGGGTCGTCGAACACGGCCTGGTCGAGCGCGTTTTCGCTCCTGGCGACGATGCAGCTCACCGCGCAGTCGCCGGTGACGTTGACCGTGGTGCGCATCATGTCGAGCAGGCGGTCGACACCGATGATGAGCGCGATGCCCTCGACCGGCAGGCCGACCTGGCCGAGTACCATGGTCAGCGTTACCAGCCCGACACCCGGCACCGCCGCGGTACCGACCGAGGCCAGCGTGGCGGTCAGCACCACCAGCAGGTAGTCGGTGAGCGACAGGTCGATGCCGTAGACGTTGGCGATGAATACCGTGGCCACGCCCTGCATCATGGCGGTGCCGTCCATGTTGATGGTGGCGCCCAGCGGCACGGTGAACGAGGCGACGCTGTTCTTCACCCCCATCTTGTTTTCCACCGTGTGCAGGGTGACCGGGATGGTGGCACCGGAACTGGCGGTGGAAAACGCGAATGCCGCCGGGTCGCGCATTTTTTTCAGGAAGGCGAGCGGGTTGAGCGAGGCCAAGAGGCGCAGCAGCAGCGGGTAGGTGCCGAACAGCTGGATTGCCAGCGCGGCGGTCAGCGTCAGGAAATAGGCCGCCAGCGGCGCCAGCAGGTCGAGCCCCTGGGTGGCGAAGGTGCGGGCGATCAGCGCGAACACGCCGTAGGGTGCGAGCCGCATGATCCATTCGACCATGTGCATGATGACCGCATTGAGGTCGGTGAACAGGTTGAGCACGTGCTTGCCGCGCGCGCCCGACATCGTCACCGCGATGCCGAACAGCAGCGCGAACACGATGACCTGCAGCATGTTGCCGTCGGCCATCGCCGCCACCGGATTGGTCGGCACCATGTCGATCAGCACCTGCGTCAGCGGCGGCGCCGCCTTGCCGGAAAAGCCGGCGCCGGTTTCCCCGGCATCGAATCCCTTCCCGGGGTCGAGCAGGCCGGCCAGCGAAAGGGCAATCGTCACCGCGATCGCGGTGGTCGCCAGGTACAGCCCCAGCGCCTTGGCGCCGATGCGGCCCAGTGCCTTCAGGTCCGACAGGGCGGTGACGCCCACCACCAGCGAGACGAACACCAGCGGCACCACCATCATCTTCAGCGCCGCCACAAACACCGAGCCGACCACGTGCAGCAGGCCGTCGACCACAAAAATCCGCATCCAGGGCGCCGTGCCGAGCAGGTTCAGCGCAACGCCCAGCGCGATGCCCGCGAGCATCGCAAGGACGATCTGGCGGGTGAGGCGGTGGGATTCGGGTGCGGCCATGGGGGTCGGTGCAGGCGTCGACAAGGCGCAAGTTTAACAGGGCGCTGTCGCCAGGCTGTTGCACGACGGGCAGGCGATGTTATCCTGAACCTGCATGCAATTGTGCATGTCTGCAAGCTTCCAATGCCCGTTTCCTCACTTAGCGACAAACCCATGACGACCCCGTACTTTTCGCAGCGACTCGTATTGCTTTTCAGCCTGTTGATGGCGTCCGCCGCCTGGAGCGCCGACATCGTCCCGCCACCGCCGCAACTGGCGGCTAAATCCTGGGTGCTGATGGACGCGGCCAGTGGCAGCGTGCTGGTCGACCACCAGGGCAATACGCACCTGCCCCCCGCCAGTCTGACCAAACTGATGACCGCGCACGTCGCGGCACTGGAACTCCAGCGTGGCCGCATCAAGGAGAATGACCTCGTCACCATCAGCGAAAAGGCCTGGCGCATGGGTGGCTCGAAAATGTTCGTCAAGGTCGGCAACCAGGTTGCGGTGAGCGACCTGTTGCGCGGCATCATCGTGCAGTCGGGCAACGACGCCAGCATCGCGCTGGCCGAGCATCTGGCGGGCGGCGAGGACACCTTCGCCGCGCTGATGAACCAGGAAGCGAAACGACTGGGGCTGGCCGACACTCATTTCGTCAATGCCACTGGCTGGCCGGCCGAGGGCCATTATTCGAGCGCGCTCGACATGGCCAAACTCGCGCGGGCCATCGTCATCGAGGATCCCGAACACTACGCGCTGTATGCCGAAAAGGAGTTCGTCTGGAACGGCATCAAGCAGCCGAACCGCAACCTGCTGCTGTGGCGCGACCCCACTGTAGACGGCCTCAAAACCGGCCACACCGAGGAAGCCGGTTACTGCCTGGTGGCTTCCAGCAAGCGCGACGGCCAGCGCCTGATCGCCTCTGTTTTCGGCACCGAAAGCGAAAACGCGCGGGCGACCGAAACCGCCAGGCTGCTCGCCTACGGCTTCAATTTCTTCGATAGCAAGACCTTCTTCAAGCAGGGTGAAACGGTGCAGTCCGTGGCCGTCTGGAAAGGTGCCGCGCGCACGCTCAAGGCCGGCGTCGCGGCCGACTTCGCCGCCGCACTGCCCAAGCGCACCAGCAGCGAGGTTCAGACGCGCATCGTGCTGGCCGCGGGCGAGGTGGTGGCGCCCGTCGCCGCCGGCGCGCCGCTGGGGCGCATCGAACTGGTCGGCGGCGACGGCAAGGTCGTCATGCAGGCGCCGCTGGTCGCGCTCGAAGCGGTCGAGGAAGGCGGTTTCTTCCGCCGTATGTGGGATGGCATCCGCCTGTTCTTCAAGGGCTTGTTCGGCTGACGCCAAGCGCCGCACGTGCAGCCGAAAGCGGCCCCTGGAAGCGGGCCGCTTTTTTTATGGCGCTCGCGCCTTTAAAACATACCGTGCAACCACGCTTTGGATTAAATTGTCATCAATCCGTGAAGGATTGCGGTAGATCTTGCACGTGCTTGGATCAGGCCCATGACAAAAACACTCAAAGTCATTACCTATGCCGCCGGTGCCATCATCGGACTGCTTGTCATCGTCGCGCTCGCCCTGTCACTTTTTCTGGATATCAACACCTACAAGCCCCGGATCGAAGCGGCCGCCTCGGACGCCTTGGGGATGGAAGTCAGCATTGGCGGGCGTTTGGGAATCGGCTTCTTCCCCGGCTTGCAGGTCACGCTCGAAGATCTGCATATCCGCAACCGGGGAACGGAACTCGTCACCGCCGGCAAGGCCCGGATCGGGATCGATTTTCTCGCCCTGCTCAACAATAGTGTCCGGATCGGGAAAGTCGTGCTTGAACGGCCGAGCATCACCATCGAGCGGGGCCGCGATGGCCGGTTCAACTACGAGGGAACAGGCGCGGTTCGGGGCCCCTTGCCCGGCCTGAGCCTGGCAAAAATGTCTTTCTCGGACGGCATGTTTCGCTACCTCGACCCGCAATCCGGGAAAGACTTCGAGGTCGCCGGGTGCAGCCTGGACGCGAATCGCCTGCAACTTGCAGAGAGGGATCGACCGGGCATCATGAAGTCCCTTTCCCTCTCGGCGGAAATCGTCTGCGATACGGTGCGGACCAAGGAGCACGCCGCATCCGATCTGAGATTCACGGTCGCTGGGCAGCACGGGATCTTCGATCTCAATCCGCTCACGATGCGGGCCTACGATGGGCAGGGTTCGGGAAACCTGCGGGCGGACTTTACCGGCGCCGTTCCCCGCTACCACCTCAGCTATACCCTTTCGCAGTTCCACGTCGATGCATTCCTCAAGCCCCTGTCGCCGAAAAATGTCCCGGAAGGGTCGGCGGATTTCACTGCAAACCTGTCGATGCAGGGCAAGACCGTGAAAGACATGAAGCAGACCCTGCAAGGCCAGGTCTCGCTGCGCGGCAAGAATCTCATCCTCAATGGACGCGATCTCGATCGGGCGTTCGCCCGCTTCGAGTCCACCCAGACCTTCAACCTCGTCGACGTGGGTGCCTTCTTCTTTGCCGGCCCCGTCGGCCTCGTGGTCACCAAGGGCTACAGCTTTTCGAGCATCCTGCAAGGATCGGAGGGCCGCAGCGAGATCCGGACCCTCGTCTCCGACTGGGAAGTCGAGCGAGGCGTTGCGCTGTCGCGGGATGTGGCCATCGCGACGGCCAAGAACCGGGTCGCCCTCCAGGGTGGGCTCGATTTCGTCAACGAGCGCTTCGACGACGTGACCGTGGCCTTGATCGACGACAAGGGCTGTATCCGGGCACAGCAAACCATCCATGGCGCCTTCAACAACCCGGTGGTAGAAAATCCGAGCACACTCAAGGCGCTTACCGGACCCGTGGTCAAGCTGCTCAAGCAGGTGGGAAGCCTATTTCCGGGTGGAGAGTGCGAGGTGTTCTACGCGGGCTCGGTCGTGCCGCCGAAACAAGAGCGGTAGGGGTTTGTTCGGCTGACGCATGCGAGCGCCATAAACCGGTTTGTCAAAGGCGGCCACCGGAAAAGTGGCCGTTTTTTCGGGGCGTGCTTGTCGAGTCCTCTGCAATCGGGCGCTTTGGCGCCTGCCTGGGCTCGCGATGCGATCGTCGATGGCCCTGCATTGCCCTGAGCGTTTATCATAGGGGGTTCAACTGATGGCGCCTGGCCAGATTGCGCCCGCGATTGCGGGCGCCGTATTTAGGGAACACGTATGAACAGAACCGACATTTCGGGCCCGATCCCGGCGAGTGACGCGCAGCGCCAGCAGGACAACCTGCGCCTGTACATCAACCTCAAGCTGGCCTCATCCGGTCAGCCGTTCGTGCATGGGCAGGAAAGCGACGGCTTCATGGACGTGGCACACGACCTGCTGATGGCCTACCGCGCCAAGAACTGGCTGCTTTCGGGCTACCTGTGCCCGCCCGACCGGCGCATCCAGGACTTTCTCGAACGCTACCTGGCCGGGGTGGACGAGATGCCGCATCTGCCGGGACAGAGCTTCATCCTCGACCACCAGGGGCTGGCGCGCGAGCTGTCGCTGGCGGCCGATGCGGACGAGTTCCGCTCGGAAATCGTTTCCAGCTACCGGGTGCGTCAAGGCGTGCTGCACAATCCGGCGAGCGATCGCCGCACCACCAAGGGCCTGTTTCATATCAGCGAAGGTGGCCTGCCGATTCCCGGCGACAAGAAGGCGGTGCCGCGCGAAGTGTTCGCGCGCATGCTCAAGCATGCCTTCAATCCCCCCGCCGAACTGCTGACGCTGCCCTATGCCGTCAACCAGCCCGAATCCGCGCGCATGTTCGTCTCGCTGCTGCTGCGCCCGGTGATCTGCCCGGAGATTCCCGGCGTGGCCCCGGAGAAAAGCATGGAAATCCGCTTTTTCGCGCCCGGCAACCTGGTCGGCAATCTGGATTTCGTCGAGAGCATCTTCGGCAACGGCGGCAATCCCTATCTGCCGGAGCACGACGCCGCACTCGACGTGGAACACTGGAGCGGGCACACCGGCTGCGTGGTGCTCGCCCCGCATCTGGTCACGCTGACCAAGCGCGAATTGGGCCTGCCGCACCGGGATGACGCGACCGAGCGCCAGCGCCGCGAGGGCATGTGCTGGAAGGATCCCGACGAGCGCTACAATGACGGCCAGGCGTTCAAGCTCACCGCGCGCGACGCCAGCGGCGTGATGGTCACCCTCCTCGCCGACAATTACTTCGGCTACTGCAAGAAAGAGGTCAAGACCCAGATCAGCTTCGCCGCCAACCTCTACGGCCTGGCCGAGGAGGAGCACGCCGGCGGCGCCCTGCTGTTCCAGTGCCGCAACCACGGCGAGGAATACGGCGTCGACAGCCGGGCGCGCGAGCCGGGCTATTCGTTCCCGGATTTGCTGGCGCGCTACGGCGAGTGCATGCGGCTGATGCCGGAGGGCCACGCGCTCGACGTCAACTATCCCGACATCGTCTACGTTCCGCAGGATGTGCGTTTCGACCTCAACGCGCAGAGCATCACCTGGGAACAGGAAGGCCGGACCTGCCAGATCCGCCTCATGCCGGGCAAGATCTACATGCAGCCCAATGGCTACAAGGTGGAGATGCGCCAGCACCCGGGCGCGCCGTCCTGGCGCCTGGTCGGCATCGAGCCTGAAGGCACGTTCTGCCACAAGCCGTGCACGGTCTCCGGCGGCGGCAAGTCGGAAATTTCCAAGTCGCTCGAGGACGCGGTCATCTACGGCCCGCTGTTCATCGACGATCTCGACCGCGACCTGGAATGGGTGCGGCGCATCCTCGGCCACGATTACACGGCCCGATTCCGTCCCGGATTCGAGCACGAGGACCGCGACCCCACGCGCAAACCGCTCTCCATGGAACGCAGCCTCGGTTCGGTGATCAAGCTGCTGACGCCTTCGTCCAGCCATACCGACGCCTACAACGCCTGGCTCGACAGCATCCCGCCGCGCATCCTGGCGCTGGTGTTCCTGATCAAGCGCTTCCATCGCCCGGAATGGGGCGATCGCTGGGACGAGCAGCTCGCGGTCGACGTGGTGGACGGCGCGCCCGGCCATGAACTGAAGATGTTCGGCCGCCGCATCGTCGCCAGCTACCTGCGCGTGGGTTTCGATACCGACGAGCAGTGGCGCACCTTCAAGCTGCGCCAGGATTTCATTCCCGCCGAAAAGGTGCAGATGGAAGACGACATCACCGCCTCGGTGGTCGCGCCGGTGGCCTGGCTCGACGGCTGCAAGCCGGGGCTGGACCCGGCCGGCAGCGTCAAGCTGACGCACAACTGCGAGCTGCGCCTGTTCCAGCGTCCGGACGACGCGGTCATCCCGGGCTACGACAAGCAGACCGAGGCCGACATGGCCCTGCCCGGCAACTTTCTCGCCAACTTCGAACCCTTGAGCGGCGACGCGCTGGCCGCCGAAGTCGACAACGTCATGCGGCTGCATGCCTACACGCCGCCGATGCGCGACCTGCTGACCGCGGCCGCGCAGGCCGGACAGACCGTCGTGTCGTCCGCATGCCCGCGCCTGGTCGATGGCAAGCCGTCGAAGAATCCGCGCTACCTGCAGGTTCGCCCCGACATCGCCAACCCGATCCGCAAATACGCGGCGGAGATGGGCATGCGTTTCCACCGCAAGCTGGCGGCTGCGGCGCCGGTGTGCATCAGCGTCGACGCGGTGCTGTCCGGGCGGCGCAACAATCCGCCCGAGGCGGGGGTGCGCTCCCTGGCGGTGTACAACCCGATCCATTACCAGGCCCTGCCGGAACTGTTCATGGACTATATCTGTTCCCTCACCGGCAAGTCGCCCTCGACCACCGGCGCGGGCTCGGAAGGCGCGCTCACCAAGGGGCCGTTCAACGCGCTGCACCCCACGGCCGATCTCAACAACGCCCTGGTGTCGATGATCATCACCGGGCATGACGGCTTCTCCACCTCGGCCGGCCATGTCGGCGCCCAGGTGCGGGTCGATCACGACATCAGCCTGCTGGTGCCGGAAATCTGGGCGCGCCTGTATCCCGAGCAGCGCAAGGCGGCCTGGCTCATCGACCAGGGCTACATGGAAGCGCTCGACGATTTCGACTTCGACGGCAAACGGGTGCTGGCGAGCCGGCTCGGCTATCGCATCACCGAACGCTTCGTCGCCCACTTCATGGGCAAGATCTTCGACAATCCGTGCGCGGTTTTCACCGAAGCCATCCTCAAGCCGGAAACCCAGGGCCGGGCGAGCTTTGCCGACGGCGTGCACAATATCGTCGAAGCGCAGGAGCGGGTGGCAAGGCGCTATTTTGAGGATGGCAGCATCGAGGAAGCCTGCCCGCCGCTGAAAGCGCTGCTCGCCATCATGGCCTATGGAAACTACCAGGGCCTGGACGTGCATGCGCCGCAGATTCGCGCCCTGTTCACCCGCGAGGCGCTGCTCGCGTCCGACTGGTACCGCCAGCGCCTGCAGGTCAAGCGCGAGCGCGACCTTGCGCTGTGGCGGCGCAACCTCGACGAACTGTCGCGCTTCCAGCAAAACCCGCACAACGCCGACGAGGCGCGGCGCCTTGACCTCGGTCCCCGCATCGCCTATGCGCAGGCGCAACTCGATGCCCTGGCGCATCCCGACGCGTGGCGCACCTTCATCGGCACCCTCGGCGCCGATCCGCTCGAACCGATCGCAGCGACGCAGCTCGATATCGGCAGTGCGCGCAGCGGCGATGCGAGCATGCCACTGTCCGCGTTGGCATAGGGAAGCGCCGATTAATTCGATAGGCTATGCCGCTGTTGGTTGTCGAAGTCATGTCTTGCCCCTCGGCTGAAGCTGCGCCTAGCCCATCTTTAAAAGGGCCGCCCTCGATGGATCTGTCCAGCCCAGACCCAAAGCCGGTCTGGGTTAATCCCTATGTGCGGCCGGGTTGAGGGGCTGTATCGCCAGCCAGGCACTGACGCCACCGCCGACGCGCGGTTTGATGGCGATTGTCCAGCCTTGTGTCTCGGCCAGTTGGCGGGCGATGGCCAAGCCCAGGCCGCTGCCGCCAGAGGCTCGATTGCGCGAGGGGTCGAGGCGGAAGAATGGCTGGAAAACAGCCTCTCGCAGATCGGCGGGGATGCCCGGTCCGCGATCTCGTACACCAATCAGGATTCCGTCGGCACAACGCCGCCGCACCAGCTCCAGGCGCCCTGGTCCGCCGTAACGCAAGGCGTTGTCCACGAAGTTGCCGAGAATACGCCTGAGCGCAAGGGGGGCGATGGTCGCATGGCAAGATGGCCCGCCAGTTCGCAGGTGCGTTTGGCCGGGCGATTGGGCCTCTGCCGACTCGATCAGTTCACTTAGCAGGGCGTCGATGTCGGTTGCTTGAGCAGGCTCGCGCTCTTGGGAGCGGGCGAGT
Organism: Thiobacillus sp.; assembly: GCA_035530575.1. Classification (GTDB taxonomy): domain Bacteria; phylum Pseudomonadota; class Gammaproteobacteria; order Burkholderiales; family Thiobacillaceae; genus Thiobacillus. The sequence goes on from DATKUP010000080.1 coordinate 69,638, forward strand.
TCCAATTGTGCGCCGATGAGTGTTTCCATCTCGGCGACATCGCGTTCCATGCGCGTGAGCAGAGGCGAGGTGTGTTCCTCGGCGAGCATCCCCAAGGCCATCTTCATCCGGGCAAGGGGGCTCCTCAAGTCGTGCGAGACGCCGGCCAGCAGGGTGCTCTGGTTTTCGCGCCGCGCTGCAAGTTGAGCCGCTGTCTGGTTGAAAATCCGGGCCAGATCGGCCAGTTCATGCTCGCCCGATTCCCGCAGCCGTGGCGGGTGTTCGCCGCTGCCGATCAGGCGTGCAGCTTCGGCCAGGCGTGCCACCGGCGCGGTGATCCGGCGCGCGAGCAGCCAGGCAGTGATCAGGGTGACCAGCAGGCCGGCCGCGACAGTCCAGGCCAGGGCAAAGGAGGGGCGCGGCACGAGCAGATCCTTGGCGAAGCTGAAACGCAACACGTGGTGGGCCATGGGGATGTCCACATGAAAGCGCCCATCCGCAGCTTCGGCCACGTGCAGGGCGGTTCCGGAATCGAGGCGGGAGGCGAGCGAGGTGCGCAGGAAGTTGACGTAGGGGAGGTGCCTGGCATCCTTGCCCAAAGGCGCGCCTGCCTCCGTCAGGCCAATGTCGTGACTGAACTTCAGTTCATCCTCGAAAGCGGGACGCGTCGTGGCGGGCAGTTCCACCCAGGTACGCGCGGACAGCACCAGCAGGGCGGCCAGATCGTCGGCCGAGCGTTGTGCGAGCGGCCTGGTGATATACAAGAAGATCGCCGTGCCCGAGGCGATCTGGAATACGAGCAGGCCTGCCGCAATGGTGAGCACCGTGCGACGAAACAGCGAACCGCGCAGTTTCACGTCGCGGCCTCGCCGCGCGGCGAGAACAGATAACCTTCGCCCCAGACGGTGCGCAGGTAGATCGGCGTTTCGGGATTGGGCTCGATCTTGCGGCGCAGACGGGTCACCCGGACATCGACGCTGCGGTCAAAGGGTGAACGTTCGTAGCCTTTGACCAGGGTGATGAGGTGGTCGCGCGTCAGCACCTGATTGGGATGTTCGAGAAAAATGCGTAACAAGGTGAACTCTCCAGACGTCATGGGGACTTCACTGCCTTCGTGCGTCAGGACATGGGTGGCGAGGTCGAGACGGAACGGGCCAAAGACAAGTGCGCCGGTCTCTTTGGACGCGGACGCATTGCCGCCACCGCGTCGCAGCACCGCACGCACGCGGGCGAGCAGTTCCCGCGGGCCGAACGGCTTGGCCAGATAGTCGTCGGCACCGATTTCCAGGCCCACCACCCGGTCCACCTCCTCGCCCCGTGCCGAGACGATGATGACCGGGGGGCCACCATCGGCGCGCAGCCATTTGAGCAGGCTCAAGCCGTCCTCCCCCGGCAGCATCAGGTCGAGCACCACCAGGTCGGCAGCGTGGCGCGCCATGCTGGCCCGGAAGGCGACACCGTCGCCCACGCCTTCCACCAGGTATCCGCTTGCAGTGAGATAAGACGTGACCAATTCGCGCAGTGCCGTGTCGTCGTCCACGACCAGGATACGTTGCGTTGCCTCTCCACCCATTCAGCTTGACTCCGTCCCATCCGGAATGTGGGAGCACAGCCGCTATTTTACCGGCTGCTGCGCCGCGGATGACCCATGAAACAACTTGCAACAACCTGTAGCGGTTGTGAAAGAACCAGGAAACGTCTGGCCAGGATACTTCGTCCACTGCCAGCGGAATCGAAGCCCTCGTGCTCCACTCCCCGTACATGCAGCAAGACATCGCGCAATGCCGCGCGATGGGTCGGAAAGCCGCCAATCCCGGCAGGCGGCGCCCGCAGATCGGGTCGTGACACCAGTCCGGGATGAAACTGGAGGTTGATCATGAATATGGGTGACACAAGCAAGTTTAATCAAGCGCATTTGGCGCAATGGATGGAAACCAGCCGTCATTACCTTTTTTCCGAGGAGGAGAAGCGGGTGGGGTTGGCAATGTCTTCCGGCGTCGCGTCCAATCAGCCCGTGATCGGGCAGTGCAAGCAGGATGGTGCGGATCTGGTGGAACATGATGCCGATCCGGCTGAGAAAGCGCTGCTTCAGTTGCGTCTGGATACTCATGGTGCACGGGTCCACTTCATTTCTCGGGTGCGTGGGAAGTTGTTGCGCCGTGTGAAACGTACGGCGCAGTGGAACTCAAACCCGCTGCAGGAACTGGAGCATGTGTTCTTTTCTCATGTTTCATTCATCGCGCGCAACCCTGAGCTTGCCAGGCGCATGCTGGATTGGTTGCTGTTGCGCGGCGATATCCGCATCCAGCGGCGCGTCCAGGGAGTCGTTGATTGCTACGCATCACGCCTGGCCCGGATAATCGAACGCGCCAGGCGCCAGGATTTCATCAGAGCCGACATCAGCCCCCATTTCGCCGCGAATTTTTTCGTCAGCCTGATTCAGGGGTTGATGCTCGGAAAAGATGCGGGTCTATCCGCGCGCGGTGAAATATTCAGGAAGGCGGCATATGCCTTTGCGCTTTATCGAGACTGGGTGACCGCGCCGGCACAGGGAATAAAACCGGTCTGCCTTTATCCCGCCTATTTCGGATGGAATCGGACATGAAGCCTCTGTCGCGGTTGTTGACCGCGTTCTTTCTTGCCTCTGGGGCAACGACCTGCGCTGCCGAGCCCCTCTTTCTGTGGGACGCAATGGCGCGGGCCGCCCAGGCCAACCCGGCGCTTCGCAGCCAGCGGGTCGAGGTCGAGAGGCAAACCCTGGAGCAGGACATCGCCCGCAGCCAGCATCTGCCCAAGGTCGACCTGAACGCGGATTACACCCGCTATGCCTACCCCACCTTCGTTACGCCAATCCGCGATACGAACGTT
>DATKUP010000081.1:0-1801 GCA_035530575.1 Thiobacillus sp.
ATGCCTGTTTCGCATCACCATAGGAGAAACCATGAGATGTCCAGTTTGCGGCCATTGGGTTGAGGATAGCGACTATTGGTCAGGTACGATGTGCCTTCGGTGCGCGTTGGAAAGAGAACTAGGAGGATAATATGGACTATCGAGTACGGGTACAAAGCGGGGAAGCCGCAGCCAGCGGTGACATTCACCTGGACTGTTTCGTGGAGAGGGAGGCATCGCCTGGCGAGTGGGAGCTGATCCCGATGGGGCACCGCACGCTGGTCATGGACGGTGAGGCAGTGCTGGCTATCACTGAGGGTGCAGGCACGGACGGGCAGAAGCTGGGGGCGATTGCGGCATTGTTCAAGCAGGAGGTGCTGAGCTGGGGCATCGACCGGAGCGATGATGCCTATAACCAACTCTTTGCTCTATTGCCCGCGGGATGGCCCGTGACGGTGCCACTGTAGGCAGGCATCATAATGGCGATTGTGGGTGCTGAATGAGGTAGGGCTATGGCGGGAAGAGGGGCGATTTGATTTCATATTGCAGTTACGATGATTTGCGCGAATACCTGGGCCAAGACTCGGGCGACGCCGATGTGATCCTAGTGAAGCGGTTCGCAGAAAAGGCCAGCCGCCAGTTCGACCGCTGGTGCCTGGGCCGGCGCTTCTACCCGCGCACGGATACGCGCTACTACGATCACCCCAAGGACGCGACGCGGCTGAAGGTGGACGATGACCTGCTGGCCGTGGCTACGTTCACCACCGAGAACGCCGACACGGAGATCACGTCGGGCAACTATTACCTGATGTGCGGCGGGGTGTACGGCCTGACGCCCTACGACCGGATCGTGCTCAAGACAAACAGCACGCAATCGCACCTGTCGTTCAGCGGGACGATGCAGAAGGCCAACGCCGTCACGGGCACCTGGGGCTATCACGAGGACTGGGACAACGCCTGGGAGGATAGCGGCGACGAGGTAGAGAACAACCCGCTGACGGCGGCGGGCACCAGCATTACCGTGAACGACGCGGATGGGGCGGGGCTGTACGGCGAGAAGCCACGCTTTCAGGAGTGCCAACTGCTCAAGATCGGCGACGAGTACGTGTATGTGACGGCGGTGAATGCCACGGGCAACACCCTGACGGTGGTGCGGGGCGCGAACGGCACGACGGCGGCGGCGCACGTGCAGGACGTGACCATCTATGTCTACCGGCCAATGGTCAACGTGGTGCAGGCGACGCTAGAGCTGGCCAAATATCTGTACCTGAACAAGGACAGCACCGACGGGGATGTCACCATGTTCCCTGAATCGGGCGCGGTGACGGTGCCCCAGGGGGTGCCGGTGACGGTCAGCCTGGCCGTGAAGGCGTACAAGAGGCGGAGCCTATGACCACGCTGGCGGCGTTTCACGACACGTACCGGGATCTGGTGCTGAAGGGGGTGCGAAACCTGGGGGCGCCGCCGACGGCGATGGACCTGACATCGGCCAAGCTGCCGTGCAAATGGGTGGACTCGTTCGCGGTGGAAGAGGCGCCGGCCAGGGCCAAGGGGGCAGGTGGGGCGCGGGTGCTGCGCTGCCGGGTAGTGGTGGCGATTCATCCCGTAGCTCAGGGCACCCACGTGAAACGCTGGTCCGCTACGATTGCGATGCTGGACACGTTGAACGCGGGCATCAAAGCCGTGTGCGACAAGACGACGAGCTGGACGATGGAGGCAACGCCGAACTTTTGGGACGGCTGGGGCTATGCAGTGGTGGCGACGATAGCAACATCAGAGTGGAGTGTGTAGCCGGGATAGCACCGGCATTCAGGAGGTATTA
>DATKUP010000082.1:0-1153 GCA_035530575.1 Thiobacillus sp.
CCGCCCTCGCGAATGGCGAAGCGCAGCCCCTCTTCCATCGCGATCGGCGCGATCAGCTTCACCGTGATCGACACGTTGTCCCCAGGCATCACCATCTCCGTCCCCGCCGGCAACTCCACCGACCCCGTCACGTCCGTCGTCCGAAAGTAGAACTGCGGCCGGTATCCGTTGAAGAACGGCGTATGACGGCCGCCCTCGTCCTTCGACAGCACGTAGATCTCCGCCGTGAATTGCGTGTGCGGCGTGATCGATCCCGGCTTCGCCAGCACCTGACCCCGCTCCACTTCCTCGCGCTTCGTCCCGCGCAGCAGCACCCCGACGTTGTCACCGGCCTGACCCTGGTCCAGCAGCTTCCGGAACATCTCCACCCCGGTGCAGGTCGTCTTCAGCGTCGGACGAATCCCGACAATCTCGATTTCCTCGCCAACCTTGACCACACCACGCTCGACCCGCCCCGTCACCACCGTGCCCCGGCCAGAGATCGAGAACACGTCTTCGATCGGCATCAGAAACGCCCCGTCCACCGCACGCTGCGGCGTCGGAATATAGCTGTCCAGCGCGTCGGCCAGCTTCATGATCGCCTCTTCGCCCAGCTCGCCCTTGTCGCCTTCCAGCGCCTTCAAGGCCGAACCCTTGATGATCGGTATGTCGTCGCCAGGAAACTCGTACTTCGACAGCAGCTCCCGAACCTCCATCTCCACCAGCTCCAGCAGCTCCGCGTCATCCACCATGTCGCACTTGTTCATGAACACGATGATGTACGGCACACCCACTTGGCGCGCCAGCAATATGTGCTCCCGCGTCTGCGGCATCGGACCGTCCGCCGCCGACACCACCAGGATCGCCCCATCCATCTGCGCCGCACCCGTAATCATGTTCTTGATGTAGTCGGCGTGACCCGGGCAATCCACGTGCGCGTAGTGCCGCGCCTTCGTCTCGTACTCCACGTGCGCCGTGTTGATCGTGATCCCCCGCGCCTTCTCTTCCGGCGCCGCATCAATCTGATCGTATGCCTTCGCCTCGCCACCAAACTTCGCCGACAGCACCGTCGTGATCGCCGCCGTCAATGTCGTCTTGCCGTGGTCTACGTGCCCAATCGTCCCCACGTTCACGTGCGGCTTCGTGCGCTCAAATTTGCCTTTTGCCATGATCG
>DATKUP010000083.1:0-3376 GCA_035530575.1 Thiobacillus sp.
GCCGCCAGCACGCCGTAACGCCACAGCGGTGCCGCCGCGTCCCACCGTTTCAGGAAATGAAATCCGGCTGGCAGCAGATCCCAGGGCACTTGGTATTCTCCACTCACGAACAAGGTCCGCTCCCACGCCGATTTCCACTTCTGCCCCTGCCGCAACTGCAATCCCAGCCTGCGAGCCGACGCCGAGATCTTGACGCTCTTGCCCATCGTCAGGATTCCGCAGCCGTTCATATAGTCTCCCCTTGCTTGATCACCTCTAACGAGGCGTAAAAGGATGTTTGGGCGTCGTTCATATGCGGCTTCTTCGCGTACCGCCATTTGTGCGGCGTGTAGAAACCGTACTGTTTGCCGCGTTTCGTCTCCGGACAGAACTGGTCCAGCGACCGTACCGTGAAATACCATCGGTGCGTGGGATCGTCGTGTGCCAGGTCTGAATTCCACAGCGGCAGTTTCATCGCCACCACGCCATCGGGCCGGAGGAGGCGGTGGCATTCATTCAGCACCGCGACCAGGTCGATTTCCAGGTGCTCGAACACCGACAACGCTACGATCTTGTCGAAAGACGCGTCTGGCCATGGCCAGGGCAATAAATTGAGATCGTGTGCCACGTCGATCTCTTTCCGGTATTTGTGCAGGTCGTGGTTAGTCGCCCCTGCGATGATCTTGTTCCCCGCGCCCAGGTTCAGCGTCCTCACTACATCTACCACCGTTCGCTCCTGATCGTGCTGATGATGTGTCCTAGGTCCTCATCCGTCAGATTCTGGTGTAGCGGCAGGTTCAACGTCGTGTCTGCCGCCACGTCCGCGCCAGGATATACCCCATCCATGCGTAGGGCCCGGTGCATCGGATAGTATCGGAACGTCGTATAGACGCCCGCCTCACGTAATCGATAGGCCAGCGCATCCCTGCGTGCTGTCTGCACCCAGTAGAAATAATAGCTCGTCGTGCAACCCTCCGGCGGCTCCGGGGGCAGCCTCAAGCCGCAGTCGGCCAGCTCATGCTGGTACGTCTCCCAGATCGCGCGCCGCCGGGCAATGAATCCCTCCAGGCGCTTGAGCTGGATCCGCCCCATCGCGGCCGCCACGTCGTTGCTGATGAAGCGCCCCGAGGGCTCTCCCACCTCGAACTCCCACCAGTGCGTCTTCCCGCTGGATTGCGCGTCGGTCCCGCTGGCCGTCGCCTCCCGCAACCCCAGATAGCGCAGTCTGAGCGCCCGCTCGATCACGTCGCCGTCACGCAGCCAGAGCGCCCCGCCGTCGCCCATCACCAGCATCTTCATCGCGTCGAACGACCACATTCCTGCGTCGCCCAGCGTCCCGCATGCCCGTCCGTGATAGCGCGAGGACACCCCATTCGCCGTATCCTCGATGATCGCCACCCCGGGCCCCACGACCTCGCGGATCGCGTCGATGTCACATGGGTGCCCGCCATAGTGCAGCAGCAGCACCGCCTTCGTGCGCTTCGTCAGCCGACGTGCGATCTCCTCAGGCTCTACGTTCAGCGTCCACGCGTTCACGTCCGCCAATATGACCGTCGCCCCGAGCTCCAGCGGGAGCGTCGCCGCGGCCACGAAATGCACCGTCGGGACGATCACCTCGTCCCCGGCCCCTATGCCCAGCGCGCGCAGCCCCACGTGCATGCCCGCCGTGCAGGAGTTGCATAGCAGCACGTGTTCGGCAGACGTTCCCAGATGCGCCGCGAACTCCGCCTCGAACGCCGCGCACTGCGGCCCGCGCCCCAACCAGTGGCTCTTGAACACGTCGGCCACGGCCGCGGCCTCATCCACTCCCAGCGAGTTGGAGAAGATCGGTATCATCGCCCCCACCGTTTCAGATAGATCCCTTTATCCCTTCTCTTCCAGGCCACGTCGATCGTGTTTCCCTCGTGGCCCACGTAGGCGTCGCGCACCCACACGCTCTTCCATCCGGCCGCTTGCGCCCTGCGTGTCAGGTCGCTGTCCCCCGCGTAGTGAATCAGGATCGGGTCGAACAACCCGATCTCCACCAACATCGCACGCTTCATCACCGCGCAGCCCCACACCAATGGGGCATCGACCACCACGGTCCCTGGCGGTTCATTCATCCCCGCGCGTTCCTGCGGGCTATCGCCGCGTCCCCCACCGGAGGGACAGGCGATGCCGTATGTCGGCTCCTCCTCCAGCGCGTCGATCAGCCGCGCCAGCCACCGCGTCTTCGGGAACGTCGTGTCGTCGTTCAGGTAGACCACATACGGCGTCTCCAGCTCGATCCCCGCCCGGAATCCAGCATTGGCTGCCCTGATCCCCCCGCGCCGCGCGAAGTCCGAGACGATCACCACGTACGCCTCCGTCCCCGCCGAGGCCCGCGCTACCGCGCCGGTCACCGCCGCGCGCGCCAGGTCCAGGCTCGGGATCACGATCGTCGCCTCGCCTCGGATCATGGCAGTGGCCTCGCGCTTACCTCGTAGGACCGTCCCCCCAGCGTCACCACCAGCCCGCTGTAGTCCGGATGCGACAGGCACTGGATCAGCCGCAGGAGCTCCTGCCCGCCCATGCTCTCGATGTCCGCCCCGATCTTCAGCCGCATGAACTCGCTCCGGTAGTGGAAACTCCCACCTTCCGGTTGTGGCGCGCCCTCATAGAACACGCCCGCCGCGATCTTGGGCCAATATTCCAGGAACAACCCCTGCTCCGCCTGGCTCACCCGCCGGTGCAGCGTCCCCCCGGTATCCCACGGATATGCCGGTACCTCGCGCTGCGCCACGATCGGGCCGTCGTCAATGCCGGGGGAAATCCGGTGCAGCGTGCATCCCACCGGCTCTCCCGACCATAACGCCCAGAAAACAGGATAGTAGCACTTGCCCCACGGCAGCAACCCAGGATGGATATTGTAGATGTATTCGTACTTATCCAGCACATCGGACTTGAAAATGCGCGGATAATGAAAAGATAATCCAACAGCCCTCATCCCTAGATCTGCAACGTTGAGATCCATATATACCGGGATATTCAGTGCTCTCGCCCGCTCGAAGGTCGCAAAATCACGCGTATAGACATTCCCAATCTCCCTCGCGTCCACCTGGTCCAGCGCCCATAATCCCAATGGCCCACCCAGAAACAAATCCACGCTCATCCCCTATACTCCTCCGGTGGCGTCAGCGTCTCCGCATCCAGCGGCGTGATAGCCCACCGGCTCAAATCACGCCCATTCCGCACTGAGCGAATCCCAATGTGCTCACAGTACACCGCGCTCAGATAGCCTACGACATAGCCCCGTGCCTGTACCGCTTGGCTCCAGGCGCGATCAATTGCCTTGTACGTCGGTAGGATCGGGATACCCGCCACTGCCCCGCCCACGTCCGGGATCCAAACCTGGCGCATCAACGACCGTCTGGCGAAC
>DATKUP010000084.1:0-1736 GCA_035530575.1 Thiobacillus sp.
GGCGTCAGGTCCGCCGACATATAGGGGAACTCGGGCTGTATCGCGCCCAGGTCCGCCAGGTACTGGTTCGCCATGATGGGGTCCCAGCCGCCCGCCGACAGCATAGAGACTGCGTTGGCAAAGTACACGCTGTCCAGTTCGGCCCGTTCTGCCAGTTCGTCCACGTCGTGCTTTTTGATGCGGAGCTGCACGTCTTGCGGCAGGAACTTGTGGCGGAACTCGCGTTCAACGCCCTGGATCAGCGCGCCGATGCCCTTGCCCCGCGCCTTGCTGGCGGCGATAGACGCCTGCTGCGCCGTGCCCAGGTTGTGCCCGGGGATGCTGCCCAGCTCGAGCACGTCCATGCCGAACGCGCTGGCGACGAGTTCCTTGATGCGCGAATAGTCCTCGGTTCGGTTGAAGTTTTCGGGCAAATGGCTAAAAGTCAGGTATTCGAGCTTTACATTGCCACTTGGGTCGAGAATGGGCAGGAAAATGAGCCCCTTGTAGTACACGACGCCGCGCGCATCCCGCTCCGCCTTGGCGCTCTGCAGGGCCGTTTCGAGCAGATTCTGGTTGACGTTCGCCAGGACCATCCCCGTGCCGGGGTTCTCGCTCAACGCCTCGAAGCCGTAGCGGGTGACCATGCGGTCTTCTTGCGCCGCCCACACGGCCCTGCTCACCGCGCATACGCCATAGTTGGGTATGCTGTCGTCCACGCTCGGCATGTCGAGAATGTGCATGAACTGGTGCGGGCGCAATCGGTGCTTTTGCGACGTGTACGGGTTGTGGTAGACCAGCGGGAACTCCGGGTCGGCGCTGGGCAGGCAGCGGCAGGGGTCCATGACCTTGCTGTCAACGATGGGCCACGCGCGGTCGTCGCCGTTCTGCAGGGCGCGGTTGCCGCGCGGGGTCAGTTCCCCCTTGCTGTCGATGGCCCACGACGGCACATGGCGGATGATTTCGGCGTACCCGCCTACGTCGGCCTCGCAGTATGAACGGGTCCAGCGGGCGATGAATGTGTCCCACCCCTTGTCCTGTTCCAGCGTGGCGAGGATGCGCTGCCAGTGGATGGCCCGGTTGCGCCCCGACTCGATGGACCACTGCAGGGCCTGCATCTTTTTGATGAGCACGCTTTCGGCGATCATAATCATCGGCGCGACGAGGGCAAAGGTGCGCAGGTCGGACTGGCGTTGCTGTGTCCCGTACTCCGCCAGCGGGATAAAGTCGTCGACGTTGCCGCCCGACCACCACAGGAAGTTGCCCCCGCCGGCGGTGGGGCCATCCGGCGGGTCCTGGCGCGAAAAGTTCTGCCCGCCCGGTGCGGCCCGTGTCGCCATCGCCCTCTGCGCCTCGGTAGTCAGCGCCTGGATATGCACGTCGGACGGCGGCGCGATGGGTGCGGGAACTGGCTGCGCCACCTGCGCCGGGATGGAGGGTGTCGTACCCGGCGGCAGTGGAGGCGTGCTGGATTGGGCATCATCCCAGCTCTGTTTCTCTCGTACCCGCGCGGCGTTGCGCTCCCACTCACGTTCCAGGCGCTGCCACTTGCTCGACTTGCTTAGAGGTTGTGCGCGGACGGTTCTAGCCATGTGTTCCTCTCACAAATTGAGACGCATCGTTTGCTGCACCACCGGATTCTGCTCTCGCGCCCAGTCGGTGCGCCGCTCGGCAATCTCGATGTACTCGCGCGTGATGTCGATGCCGATAAAGTCCCGCCCTTCCTCGACGCACGCGCAGCCCGTGGAGCCGCTGCC
>DATKUP010000085.1:0-1581 GCA_035530575.1 Thiobacillus sp.
ACCATCTAACCGCGAGCTGCCACGGTCGGCGGGAAGGGCCGGCAGCTCGCACTTCCGCCCTACACCCCAAAGCCGACCGCGGCAGTTCCAAAGCAAGCAACCGCAGGAGGTTCTATGAGAACCGAATCCGAACGCATCGGCCAGTACGATGCCAAGACCGCGGCCCCGACCGTCGGCTTGAAGATAGCGGCTCAGCTGTCCGGCATGAAGACCAACTTCGGCGCTGCGATCACCGCCATAGTCCCGATCATGCAGCAGGTCCAGGGCATCTTGAATGCCGCCGCGATTCCGACTATCCGCTATCCATTCTACCTCGCCTTTGGCAGGGAGCTTTGGAAGCTGGAAAGCAAGGGCATCAACGGCGACACCCTGACGCTCATGGCCCAGTCGCTGCACGACAAGTGGGAAGCCAACGGGCTGGCCACAGCGACGCTCGTCACGATCGCCGACTCGGTCTTCACAATTACGGTCACCTAGGAGGTATGCATGAGAACCACAGCCCAACGGATCGCGCACTACAACGCGCGCATGCTCAGCTCCCTGGTCGACCCGGTACTGTCGGCAGTGAGCTCGCTCGCGCAGGCCAACTATGCCACGTACGTCAACGTCTTCGTACCGAAGCAGGAGGCACTCCGCGTCATTCTGAATGACGAAGGCGTCGCCGTCACCGACTTCGCGGCATACGAGGCTTTCCATGGAGAGCTTTACGCGCTCTCCACACGTTTCGCCGGCCCCGCACTACAGGCTGCCTATTGCATCCTGGTCGCGAAATGGGCTGACGCATCCCATCTCGACGCAGCGGCCCAGACCATCCTCGAGCGAATCGGGCTCGACCTGTACACGCTCGCGGCCTGCGGCACGCTGTAGAGTTCCCCCCGAGTGGCGGACTATGACGTCGGCGTCGTAGCTCTCACGACGCCGGCGCCATCCGCTCCCCTCGCCCAGTGCAGGCCGGTCGTGTCGGTCCGGAATAACGGGATCCATGAAGCAATCGCCTCCGGTTACATCCGCATCTACTCGGCCGGCCTGCTAGTCTACGAGTCCGAAGCCTACTCCGACACCATCGGCCCAGGCGAAACCCGACCCTGCTCTGCCGTCGACTACTGGACTCCTGAAGCCGAAGGGCCCTACATGGTCCAAGGCTACTTCTCAACTCCGCTCGACCAGGTCGAACCCAACAACAACCTCTTGCCCACGCTTATAGTCATCTCCGGCGCCGAACCTCCGCCCCCGACCCCGGTTCCACTGCACGCGAGCCAGCACGAATCCGGAGGCGCAGACGAGCTCAGCCTCGAGGATCTTCCCGGCCGCGCGGCCGACCAGCAGCGCCCGATTAACCACGCGAGCAACCACCAGGTCGCCGGCATCGACCCCGTCAACGTGACCGGAATGCCCGGGATCCTGGCCGAAGCCCAGACCCCGAAAGCCCACGCAGCAAGTCACAAAGTCGGCGGAAGCGACGTCCTCGACGTCCTCGCCCTCCCAAACGCAACCGCCCTCGAGCTCGTAGCCCGCAAAGGTGCGGCAAACGGCTACTCCGGTCTTGACGCAGTCCAACAGGTCCCCCGCCCGAACCTCGCC
>DATKUP010000086.1:0-1399 GCA_035530575.1 Thiobacillus sp.
CGCTGCTGCGTCCTCGACGCTCCCCGCTGCTCACATAACTGGTCTCAATCGGGAGTGGTGGTTTCGCGGGCCACGCCGAATCCGTTGGGCGCTGCCTGCTACGTGCTGCCTGCTGCCCCTAGTCGCGGGAACTGGCATCGCGAGGCACAAAAAAACCCCCGAGCCTTGCGGCTCGGGGGCGGGGTAGTCACGAAAAATATTCGGCGCGGATGGCCAGAACGTCGGCCAGCATCGGGTCGGGGTCGTCGCCATACTCGATACGCTCGCGCGCCTCGCGCGCCAAAACGTCAATCGAAAAGTCGGCGGCGTCGTTCGGTTCGCCATGCAAGATCGCCTTGGCGGCGGCAACAAGGTCTTGGGCGTCGGCGTCGTGGATTGCGGCAATCGCGGCGGTCAGGTCTTGGGAAAGGTTGCTCATTTGTCAGGCTCCAAAAATGTGAGGGGTTGAGGTGGGGCGGCTTGCGCCGCCCCGACCGATTAGCGCAGGGTTTTCAGCATCGCGACCAAGGCCGCGCGGGCGACGACGGGGTCAAACTCAAACTTGTCTGACGCGTCATCCTTGGCGAGGCGTTCAACGTAGGCGTCAATCTGTTTGAAGAACGCTTGCGTCGGCGTGGTCTTTTCTTTTGCGCCGCGCTTTTCCTTGGGCTTTGCCATTGCCACCAAGATCGCCTTGCGGACCTTGTCCACGTTGGATGACACTTTCGTTTGCAGCGTGCCGCGCGGCGTCAGCTCACCCTTGATCTTGATCGCCAGCGTCGTGTCAGCGAACACCTTATACTGCGCGGGGGTGAGGTAGGCTTGCGCCACGCCATCCTTCAGATCGGCGTGATACTTGCCGCCACCCTTCAGATCGTCGGGCAACATGTCCAGCTTAACCAATGGCGCGACAAGCTTGTCCATGCGGCCGCCGTGACCTTTGACCTCGGAAGCGATAGCAAGGAAAGCGGCGCGGGCGGGGTTGTTCGTGATAGTCATGGGGTAGTCTCCAAAAATATGCGGGGGGTAACCCGCGTTGCGTTATGTCGTGGCGTTTTGCCGTTCGACAAGACAAGTTATGGGGCAAAACGAACGCCATTGCAAGGGATATACCGACAAAGAACGTCAAAGACTGTTATGCGCGGCGCATAACGCTAGGCGCGCGGCGCTTGGGGCGGCTTTTCTGGTAGGTTGGACGGGCTGGACCCCCACCGGGGGGCAACCCCCCTGTTTGGCGCGGCGGCGCTGTGCTGCTAGTAACTCGATTTCCGCCGCGCAAAGCCCACTTTTTTTCGTTTGGACCCCCCACCCCCTTTTTTCTGCGGCACCGCACCTCGACCCCCACCCCTGCCAACCCCTTAAAACTCAGAAAACCGCCTCTTTTTTCCACCCCCGGTATATTTTTGTCACATATTACATG
>DATKUP010000087.1:0-1863 GCA_035530575.1 Thiobacillus sp.
TGAGGTGGTCCCAGAAAATCGGACAGCTGGTTAAGGTGTATTCCACCGTTTAACGGAGGAATACGACGATGACGAGACGACGCCGGTTCACGGCAGATTTCAAAGCCCGAGTAGCGCTCGACGCGCTGCGGGGCGACAAGACGATCCAGGAGATCGCGGCCAAGCACAAGGTGCATCCCAACCAGGTGAGCACCTGGAAACGCCAGGCTGTGGACGGTCTGGGCGAGGTCTTTTCGAACGGTGCCGACCGCGCCGTCCGGGACCATGAAACCGAGGTCCGCGACCTTCACGCCAAGATCGGCGAGCTGATGGTGGAACGGGATTTTTTGGCCGGAGGGCTCAAGCGATGAGCCGGGGGGAACGCAAGGCGATGATCACACGCGATCGCCCCGATCTGAGTTTGGGCCGTCAATGTCGCCTGCTTTCGATCAGCCGATCCTCGTTCTATTACGCGCCCAAGGGGGAGAGCCCTTCGAGTCTGGCGCTGATGCGCCGCATCGACGAGCTGTTTGTGAAGTATCCGTTCTATGGCAGCCGCCAGATGGCCCGCCGGTTGCGGCGGGACGGCGTTCACATCGGCCGTCATCGGGTTCGCAGGTTGATGCGATTGATGGGCTTGCAGGCCATCTATCAGGCGCCGAGAACCAGCGCGCCGCACCCGGCGCATCGGATTTATCCCTATCTGCTCAATGGAATGGCCATCGACCGGCCCGATCAGGTCTGGTGTGCCGACATCACCTACATCCCGGTCCAGCACGGCTTCCTGTACTTGGTCGCGATCATGGACTGGGCGACGCGCCATGTGCTTGCGTGGCGGTTGTCGAACACGTTGGATGCCGGGTTCTGCGTCGAGGCACTGAACGAGGCGCTGGCCCGATACGCCACGCCGGAGATATTCAACACGGATCAAGGAAGTCAGTTCACCAGCTTCGACTTCACCGGCGCGCTCGGGGATGCGGGCGTCCGTATCTCCATGGATGGCCGGGGCCGCTGCATGGACAACATCTTTATCGAGCGCCTCTGGCGGTCGCTGAAGTACGAGGCGGTCTACCTGCACGAGCTGACGGACGGCTTCGTGGCGCAGCGGGTGATCGGAGAGTGGATCGACTTCTACAATACCGAGCGGCCTCATTCCGCCCTCGCCGGCCAAACGCCGGCCGAGGCTTACGGCGCCAAGCGACCTGTGGATATGATGGACAAGGCTCACGCCTTGCCCACATCCCCACAGGCTCAACAACAACAGGATATGATAAATAGGATTCTGGCGGCATGATCAGCAGGCGGAATACACCTTAACTTCGCTGCCAAACTGTCCAACAATGTGGGACCACCTCACCTGAAGAGGGACAGGCCGAAGACAAGGCTGGCTAGTCACCAGTCCGCTCGCTCATTGAGGGGCCTGAAGCCGACCGGATACTGACAGCGTGGACACGCCGCTGGCGGCTCGACTGAGCGAGCGTTTAACGAAAATGCGGGACGTAATATCGAAGGCCTTGTAGTCGGAAAAGAAGTGGTTCATGTGATGGGCGAACGGGTGCTCTTCGCAGACCATAACTGAACCAGGCAATCCAACATTAAGGCGGCGTGAGGGAATGATGCGGGAGATCCTCAGCGACATCCTCACTTGGCCGTGGTTTTCCGAGCCGCACGGCTACAATTTCAATGGGCACCTCATTTGCCACCCCGAAGGTAATCTTTGCATCGATCCCGTCGATCCAGGCAAAGAAGGTGAAGAAGAGATCGCCCGCCTTGGAGTTCAACGGATTCTTCTGACCAACCGCAATCATTCGCGGGCGGCCAACAAGGTGCGCGGACAGACCGGCGCGAAAACCGCCATTCATCTGGACGACGCGGCTCACGCTC
>DATKUP010000088.1:0-1707 GCA_035530575.1 Thiobacillus sp.
TGCACTCTTCAAACGCGGCGCTCTCCCCAATGTCACGCCTTGCCATGTGCATGACCTCCGGCGCACGCTGATTACTCGCTTGCCTGATTTGGGCTTCGAACTCTTCATCGGCCACAAGATTGCCAATCACGTCCTGCCCGGCGTGCTGGCGCATTACAACCACAATAGTTATGAACCGCAGCGGGAAGCCGCGCTGAAGGCGTGGGCGGGGAGAATCGAGGCGCTGGTAAAGGGTGAAAACGTGGTGCAATTGCACCGAGTGGCATAGCAGCGCCCGGCCTCATGGCTGTCACCTTTGGTCGCCGGAAATGAAATCACGGCGGAATCGTTTTCAAGCGTTTTCATAATCGCTTCCTTTCTGAATTAGTCCCGGCCAGCGCTCCCGCCCCGGTCGTCTATCAGGATCATCCGGCCCCGGCGCATACCCCGCGCAACGCCGGGGTGGTTCGCGCACCGGGCGATAGCCACGGTTCGCCACAACCAGCGCACCGGCTTTCGGCTCGGCAATAGTGCAAACGTCGCGGCGCAGATTCATGCACTGATTGCAATATCGCCGGTCGTCGTCAAAGGCCACGGCTCGCGGCACTTCCGCCGCCTGCCGGAGAAAGTAGCCCCGCGCCTCGGCATCCGCGCGGCACTGCTCCAGCACCACCGCAATAATCGCCGCGTCGGCTTCCTCGATCTGCGCCAGCCATGCCCGGATCGCCCTTTCCTCGTCTGCCGTCATGGGGGCGGTCGGAGTGCTTTTCGCGCTTGGCGGATTTGCTACCGCTACCGTTGCTACTCTTGCTACCGTTCCGGCTTTCTCCCCCTCTTCGGTAGCAGCGGTAGCAGGAATAGCGGTAGCAGCCGCGCATAGCCCGCCTTTTTTCATCAGCGCCGATAGCGTCATGCTGTGCCTCCCTCGATCACCAGCGCCGGATTCACCTTGATGATACGGCGGCGGCCATCCTGCACCAGCCGCGCCCGGCCAAGCTCTTCCAGCTCGCGCATGGCGGTTTCAATAGCGGCCTTCTCCCGCAACCCGCTCGGCCCGAATTGCTGCACCTTTTTGGTCGGGACAAGGTGCGTCTGCTCCCGCTTGCAATACTCGATCAGCCAGCTATCCAGCCGCGCTGCGTCCGCCAGTTCCGCAGGTAAGGCCAACTCGCCGAAGAAGCGCCGCGCCTCGTTCAAGTGCCATGCCGCAATCCGGCTGGCCGACTCGAATGCTGCCATCCCCACCGCGCCGCCTTGTGGCTGCTCGAACACCTGGAACAGCGCCGCCAGCCGTGCCGCGTTATCGGCGGTTTTCGATGCTACGTCGCGCACGTCGTAAAGCTCGCCGCCGCTGACAAGCTCGCTCTCGATGGCGTCATGGAAGGCCACCCAGGCGGCTTTCGCGTCCGGCATCAACGGCAGCATGGCCGGACACAGCGCCCCCTCTTCATCAATCGGGGCGGGCTGCTCCAGAATCGCAGCAATGCGCTGGTTGAATTGGGCAAGGTGCGGCCAGTTGGCCGGGGCTTCGGTGAAGGGGCGAAAACCTTGTGTCGATTCCGGCCACGCCACCAGAAAACGGGCGAGAAAGCCGGTGCCACGCGCCAGCGCGCCGGTTCGGTCGAAGAAGCTGCGCAAGGTCGCCT
This sequence comes from Thiobacillus sp., assembly GCA_035530575.1. Lineage (GTDB taxonomy): Bacteria > Pseudomonadota > Gammaproteobacteria > Burkholderiales > Thiobacillaceae > Thiobacillus. The sequence continues at coordinate 1,626 of DATKUP010000088.1, forward strand.
CCTGCACCTGCAAGGCGATGGTCAGCCGCGCCCCCTTCACGGTGAAGGATTCGGAAGTGCGCCGCTCGGTCGCGATGTCCGC
>DATKUP010000089.1:0-5777 GCA_035530575.1 Thiobacillus sp.
TTCGCTGTCTTCCGTCGTTTTCACAGGCGTCAGCCGGTTCGCCAACTGCGAGCCAGACGAGAAGTTCAGTTTGACCCGAGGCCGGATATGGTATTCAATCCAGACGGCCGGGACAACCCATATCGTTCGCCTCTGGGCAAATAACCTTCTGGTGGCCTCAGGTAGCAGGATTGGTGACGGGCTGGTGACGTTCGCAGAGAACAATTCGTCCGGGTTGACGGGCCAGGCGATTCTGACCTATACCGCAGACATTGAACCAGGCGCCTACTTCGTGGTTTGCCGCTGGGCCAAGGCCTACAACGTCCACTATTCGACGTCCGCCCTGTCATTCCCGCGAACCGCGGAAATGACCGTCTATGACAAGGGCGTCTTGAACTATATCGTCATTACGCCGATCCTGGCCGCCGGCAGCTACAATTACGCCGTGCAGGCCGTCGGCGACGATACCACGCTGCAAACGACACCGGCGACGCCCGCAGATAGCCCAAAGCTGGTTAAAAGCCCGCCGCTCCCGGTTGTCATCGGGCCCTTCAGCGGCAACTATGCGGCCATTACGATTGCCTACGCAAACCCTGCGGCCAATGGGCCATGCACGTTCGAGGTATACTCGAGCCTGGTGGACGAGCCGGTCAACATGGAACAATGGCCATTGCCAATCCCGATTGCCAGGCCCATAGGGTCAAGTTCCGTTACCCTGGCGCCTGTGGTGAACTGGCAGCCACTGGACCGGGCGACGGCCTGGAATACCTATTGGGCGCTGGTAGACGGCGTTGTAACGGCCATGAACGCGGCGTACGACACCGGCTATACCGGGTTCGCTGCGACGCTGGCGGCCCAGGAACTTATCGCTCAGAACGGACTGGTTGCGTTGTCCCTGGCGACGGGCATTCCGACGCCGGAGCATGACAAAGCCATTGCCCAGTTGTTCACCCAGTTGTCCGAAGCCGCCGCGCTCGGGTCACAGACGGTCGTCGCGGACTTCCAGGCGTTCGTGGACAATGCCTTTAGTTCGTTCCTGACGGGCATGAGCCTGGTGTTGGAAGGGACGACTGGCCGGTACACGTATTCTGACGGGTCGTTGCCGTATTCGGGAACCGGGACGGCTGACGGCGACGCTGGCAGTCTTTTGTCCGACGGGCAGTCCTCGGCCACGTCGGTTTACAATCTCGTGTCGCCACTGGTCACGAACCGATGGGTTCGCGTCATTATCCGGGCGACAAGGGTTTCAGACGGGCTGACAGAATGCAACGACGAAGTCCTTGAAATCGAACTGGACGCGAATGGTGACGTTGTCCAGCCCAGGCCAAACGCGGCGAATATCGAATCCATTGCGGTCAACGGGTTGGCGGTCACGTTCAAGGTCCAGCAGCGCACGGACGACCAGGAGGTTGCAGCCGCGACGCTGGCGGTTTATTCGGCGGCGGCTCCGGCCAGTCCGACGTATGTGACGCCGATAGCGTCCGGCGCGGCGGGTTCAGCGATTACCGGGCTGGTGACGGCGAACCTTACCTATACGTACCCGGCACCTGGCTACTACGTCGTAGCGGCCAAGGCCCTGTCGGCGGCGGGCGTCAAGTCGGCCAACCCGAAGGAAACGACAATCTTCGTTGGCACCGAACAACCGGCCGCACCGACGAATATCAAGGCGGCGGTTATCCGGGCGACACCGGATGAGGCTGAGGCCGACGACTAGACCCGGAGGATCAAATGCGTCAAGTCCTGTCCGTAACGCACGCCCTGGACCGTCTCGGGTACCAGCTTGTCTGCGACTTTAACACAGGTCCATATAAAGAGGGCGCTGTTGACGAAGTCCACCCAGGCCTGCGGTATGCAACAGAAGTTGTCCGGGTGCTTGGCCCGCAGTATTCGTACGCATTTTTAGGCGTGCCCGTGAACACTTTTGGCGAGGAGTGGGCGCCAGCCGTCGCATTGCAACGGTCGGGTCCGGCGGGCAAGGTCAAGCTGCGCTCGCGTGCAAAAGTCAAAATGATTGACGCCGACGGGAAGGAAATCCCGCTTCTGGTGGGCTGGTTGACCCAGTACTCCCACGCCATTGACGAGGACTCTATTATTGCCATGATTATGGACGACCGCTGGGCCCTGTCAAAGGTAACGGCATTTGGCTCGGCAGTCCACGACCCGGTCACCGGGCAGTCTTATTTTGACGCCGGGCGACCATTGGTTTTCAATGCTTCCGGGTATCCCGACTGTATCGACTCGACTGGCGGACCGAGGTTCGCTCCAGGGCGGCTGTACGGGTACAAGAAGTCGTCGGCCGTTGAAGACAAGAATGAACCGGCTGTTGGCCAGGCGCACGCGACTAATACTGAACCGGCGCGGGCACGCTCGTGGACCTGTGGCGACGTACTTCAATATTTGAGGGACATGTATTACCTAGGTTTGCGGCCAGCGCACCCACAGCAGTATGGAAAACAACAGGTCAGTCAGTTCATTGACTGGCCGTTCAGCCTTGGCAACCAGACTGGATTCAACCGGGTTGTCCGCGACTTCAAACTGGAAAACCTGGAGGTCGGTGAATGCATCGCACGGACCTGCAAAAAAGCAGGGCCATACGAGATATCAATGGAGCCGGTCGGCTGGCGCGGCCGGATTGGCATTGTCCAGGTCAACTCGCGGTATGGCGGCAGTTACCTGGTCGGACCGCGCCATGGCTCAACCGTCGACGGCGGTTCCATATCGGACTGTCTGAGCGACTCAAGCCGGATTGCCGGCGGAACCGTCATGGAATCAATCGTTGGCTATTTTGACGATGTCTGCATCGCAGGCGACCCGCCCGCCGTAGAACACCAATTCTCTGAGGCTGACCCGGACGACGGCGCAATCCCAGTGGAACTCGAGCCAGCCTGGTCGGCCGAAGAAGAGACGAACCTCAAGGCGATTATCGACGCCAACGGCAAGGACGCCACGGCACTCGCCATGGCGTTCCAGGCTGAGCCGCGAGTCTATGCGGCGTGGCGAATCAAGGCGGATTACAAGGCAATAGAGAACACCAACTGGGCCGAATGGCCACAGCCCAACAACCCGAGAATACTGGCCCACCTGTTGAGCGGTTACGCCCAAGGCAACAACAACCCACGCGATTGGAACCCTCGCGAGACCGTCCTAGAGTACTACAATGAGGACGAGGCAAAGTGGAAGCCCTGTTCGCGGTTTGACGACCTGACGATTATTGACGAAGGCAAATCGTTCCAGGTCGAAGGTCTGCGGACCTCAAGCGACCCGGTGACGTTCCATGGTGACCCTGCCGACACGGCCAACATGGGTGCGAACGCGATGCGGATAACCTGTGCCGTCGAGCGGGAGTTCAGGATTGTCGGAACCGCGAAGGGCGACCCGAACAATACGAGCGCCAGGATTAACACCGCCGGTGACACGTTCACATTCCTGGCGATCGCCGAGGACGGCGATTATTCGCACTGGGAGCGGTATCTCAGCCGACCGAACGGAAACTCGACACTCGATTTGCTCGAGGTCTTCCCTGACGCCTGCAAGGCCTTCCCGTCAGCCGATGGTAAACCATACCTGTTCTCAGACCTGCTCGATATGGGGTCCGGCAGCAGCAGTTCGATAGACAGAATCACCAGGCACGCGGAACACAGGCTTGAGGACGTCAAGCGCATTGACTATCACGGTGTTTTGACAATGCATACGTGGAACCCGGGTCTCAGGCCGGGCATGCAGGTTATCATTGACCTCGGCGGCGATTCTATAAATCCGAAGGCCGTTATCAAGTCGGTCAGGTTCAATTCCATGTCGCAGTCGCAGGAAATCGAACTTATGTCCGGTGATAATTCGGTTATTTATGACGTGCCTCTGCCGCCACCGACACAGACGTCTGGTGGCGCGCCTGTCCCGACGGGTTCAGCGAACGCCAAGCCGTCGCCTAATATGGGCACGGATAATCACGTTGAGGCAATGAACCAGCAAGCGAATGTCCAGACCACAACGTCAACGGCCAACCGGTCAACCGAAACGTCCGGTGGGGCCACCAGCGGGAACCCGACGACACCGGCCCAGCAGAGCACCGAAACGCCAGAACAGGCACAGAAGCGGACTGACCGGGACATTATATGGGGTCTGGCGCAAAGGGAACGAAACGCCGCATGGGACCGCGGGGACGCGGCGTCCACGATTCGCACTGGCGGCCAAATGAGCACTGGCCAGGATTATTCACCTGAGGCCGCCCAGCGCAGGCGAGACGCCAAGGAACAGAGCCTGGTGGAAAAGGCGCTCAGGAAGTCGGTGCAGACCGAGAAGGAAAGACAGGAAGAAGAATGAGGCTAGTAGGGACGACAGGGCGAGCCGTTCGGCGGTTCGAACGTGGCCGGTATAACTGGCATGTTCGGCCAGCGGGCGTTGGCGGCGGCGCAGGCATGGGCGTAGCCTACGCGCTGCCTACTATATCCGCGTCTAATCCCACCGGCGGCCCGACCACAGTCGTTGGCGACCGTGTGGCCATTACAGGTGGCCCGTTGCCTAGCCTGACAACTTATTGCAGCGTCGTCCCGATTTCGCTGTCCGTGGTCTCAACCCGGTCCGTAACAGACCGGGTTGGCGCATGGACCGGGACGTCCGAAATGAAGTTGCTTTTCTATAGCGGAGTTAGCCCGGCCCCACAGGTCGGGTCGGCGTCGCTGTACGTAACGCGGACCACACAGAATGCGAGAATCCGGTATGTGGTTTTCACCGCCGAATCCGGCAACGCAGACTCTGACGTTTTCTCAAGATCCATCGCCTATGCAGGCGCGACCCATGTCGCGATACAATGCGCCGTTACAAAGGCAACTGTTGTTGGGTCGTACAAGTTATTGTTTTCGTGGGATCTGTAATATGAGAAACAGACGACAAACAGGTTCGCTCCGCCCAATTGTGATCGTCGGCGGCGGCGAAGGGCGGATCATGCTTGAGGAATACTTCTTCGAAACCGGTGGCAATACTGAGGCCGGATACAACAAGAGCTGGTACCGGCGCCTGACTGACCCGGTTACGCCAGGTGACGACATTACACTCATCGCAACGCGTGACTGGGAACTCGGCGTGAACATAGAAATCGCCCGGATCGAAGACGACTACACGTGGCGCTCCGAATTAATAGGCGGCGTCCAGACCGACGGCGGTTCACAAATGGATTCGTCCACGATTCTGACCGTTTCGGCGCTGGACGCGAACGAGGTTATTCTTGGAACCGTCGGGACTATATCAGTTGTGCGTGCAGCCACGACATATACAGACGTCCAGAACCCAGTCTGGCTCGACCCGACGTATAGCATAGACATGGCCACGACGATCACGACATCGGTTGGGAATCTACCAGCAACTGCATATGCGTTTTTGTTTCATACCGTATGGACTGCTTTGGTCACAACAACGTTCCCAGGTGTATTACCGCCGCCCAATAGCGACTTTAACCAGTTGTTCCCAGTGGCCCGCACCGTCAACGGAGTTACAACATGAGCCGAGGCTGCTGCAAAAAGAAGGACCCGCCGACAGACCGCAGGACATGGCCTGGTTGCTGCGGCCATTGCGGCGAACCGCTGCACGGATTCAAACCCGACGGAAGCTCAATCCTGCGCGGCTGGTGTTCAAAATCGAATTGCGCGGGCAACAAGGAAGCGTGCCCGGAAGGCCAGCTTTGGGTTCGTTCAAGTTGATTCGTCGTCGTCCAGTACCATTTTCAGCAGGTACAGGCCGTCGTCCCGCCCGGCGAGCCTTTCGTTCGCGACGACCACATAACGCCCTCGTCCTTTTCGGGTATC
>DATKUP010000090.1:0-28996 GCA_035530575.1 Thiobacillus sp.
CGCAGGATTTTCAGCGCCTGAATGCCGCTGAGGCCAGGTAGGTTGATGTCCATCAGGATCACCTCCGGCTGATGGACGCGCGCCAGTGCAATGCCGAGATTGGCATTGCGCGCGCTCAGCATGCGCACATGCGGGTGGCCCTCGATGATCTGCTCGACCAGCATCAGGTTGGCCGGATTGTCTTCCACATAGAGCAGGGTGCGTAGTGCCGCGTTTCCCTGTGCTTGCGGCGCAAGTTCTGCAGCCATTGCCTGTTCAGGGGAAAGTTGCGGCATCACATCGCGGATCAGTTCGATCCAGAATTCGCTGCCCACGCTGACGGTACTTTCCACCCCGATGCTGCCGCCCATCAGTTCGACCAGTTGCCTGGTGACCACCAGGCCGATACCCGTCCCTTCCTCGGTGCCGGTCTCCTGACCTAGACGGTTGAAAGGCTGAAACAGCTGCGCCAGCTTTTCCGGCGGCAATCCCGCACCGCTGTCCTTGATGCTGATGCGGATGCGTTCCGGGGTCGCGCTGCATGCCACGTCGACCGTTCCATGCTCGCGGTTGTATTTGATCGCATTGGACAGCAGGTTGATCAGCGCCTGCTTGACCCGGGTATGGTCGGCATGGGCAAAACAGGCAGGGTCGACTTTGGCGAAGACGATGTCGATGCCGCGTTGTTGCGCCTGGGGTCCGATCATCGCCTGGCATTCGAGCAGCACCTCGGACAGCGACAAGGGTTCCAGCGACAGCGAAAGCTTGCCGGACTCGATCACCGCGAGATCGAGGATTTCGTTGATCAGGTCCAACAGATACCAGCCGGCCTTGATGATCTGGTGCAGCCGTTCTGTCTGAGTGGCCGTTGGCGGTGGTGAACCGGTTTCGAGCAACTGCGCAAAGCCGAGAATGGCATTGAGCGGGGTGCGCAACTCATGGCTCATGTTGGAAAGAAATTCCGATTTGGCCAGGTTGGCTTTTTCCGCCAAGGCCTTGGCGCCCTCCAGCTGAGCTTTGGCTAATTCGACTTGTTCGGCCAGTTTTTGTGCTTCGATGGTCGAGATGATCAGGCGCGCATTCGCTTGCTGCAACATCGACATGTGTTCGTCGGATGCTGCCTGTGTCGTCTCCGCCGCGCGAATTTCCCCTTCGCGCGAGGTGGCTGACGCTTCGCGCACGTCAACCGCATTCTCGCGTAAATGCACGGCATCTTCCCGCGCCGTGGCCAAGGTTTCGCGGCCTCGAACGGCCGCCTTATCGTCCATGGGCGCAGGTGAACCCGGATCGTCGCGCTCAGCAGTGTCGTTGCTATGACTTCTGTTCATTTGCCACGTTTCATCACAGGCCGTTCTAGCCGGGGCCGAGCGTCGGCCGGCCCGACAGGATTCCGGCATACTCGGACATGGTTTCGCCAATAACGATGCCTTCGTCTGTAATGTCAAACAATCGAATGTCCTTGCTGTGCTTACTGCCGCGGACTTTGACCACCGAGATGACACGTTTGAATTGGCCCGCGATTTCGACATAGCGCTGCACGATAATGGCGTCAGCGAGAAAGGCGCTTCCAAATGGACTAAAGCGCAAATCAATGTAGCGGTCTTCCAGTTCCGAGGTCATCAATATCGTCACGCCCATGGCAGTCAGCTCGGCAATCATCCGGTACAGCGAGCCGCGGAAATCTTCGCTAAATTCGGGTGCCAGTGCCAGCTCAAATCCGGACAGGGAGTCGATGACGACACGCTTTGCCTGCATCCGGTTAATCATTTTGATCAAGTCATGCAAGGTTTCATCGATCGACAAATCCAGGGAACGCGTATTGATCACCCCGACCTGCCCAGCCTTGACCAGCGCAGCCAGTTTATTGTTCAGCAGTTGGCTGGGACTTTTCTCAAACGCCGCAATCACACCGGGTTCGCCCCGACGCACCCCTTCGGCGAGAAATTCCGTCGCCAGGATGGTTTTTCCGGAACCGGATGGCCCGACCAGGAGCAGCGAATAGCCTGCCGGCAAGCCGCCCCCCAGCATTTCATCGAGACCGGGTATCCCCATGGGAACGCGTTGCTCTCCAGTCGATGTATCGATGGGGGGTACGGACGCTGCGAGCGGTTGGATAATCGCCCGCGGAAAAACCTGGAGTCCGGCATCGCTCATCCGGAACGTATGCAAACCCGGTGCCTGGGCCTGACCACGCATTTTGACCACTTGCATCTTGCGCACCATAGAATTGCGGTGCAAATTTTGCGAAAGCCACAGGATGCCATCCGCCACGGTAAAGACAGGACTTGATTCCGCCTCTGGCGTCAGATATTCACCGATTAAAAACGTGGTGGCCTGCCAGCCTGTCATTTGCATACCCAGTTGTTGCACGAACCGCTGCAGATTGGACACGCTCTGGTCCTCGCGTTTTGCCGACTGCACGACTGACCGAAACGAATCCACGAATACCAGGCTGGGTGCATAGGTTTTCACTTCCTCGGCGATACGTGCCAGGACGCGGTCAAAATCCCCCTTCAGAAGTTCTGCAGACAGGTTGACGAAGCGGATCGATTCATTGATTTTGTCGTGATCAAAAAACGTGAATTGCTGTTGGTAGCGGAGCATCTTCAACGCGGGTTCCCCGAGTACCGTGAAGAACAGTGCCCGGTATTGCGGGGTGGCCAGCGAGAACATGATCTGGTGCGCGAGCGTTGTTTTTCCGCTTCCCGGCGTGCCCGCAATCAGGTTGAACGAAAATTCCGGCAGACCTCCGCCTAACAGGTTGTCCAGGCCCGGTACGCCGGATGGCAGACAACGAATGTTTACCTTGCTACTCATGCTTGAACTCCTTGCTGATGCTGGTCGAAGCGTCATCGCCCCAGGCAGAACCTAAAATACGGGTTGTTAACGGTTCGCCAATTAACGCGGCAAGGATGCCGGTGAACGTGAGTAGTAACAGGCTGTTTGCTTCGCGGGCTTGCGACGGCGTTTGCCCTTCAAGCCCCTTTTTTAATTCCGTGAACCGTTGATCGGTCTGTTGCGGCAGTGAGCTGGTTGTGAGCCAGGGAAATGTCGGCTGGGCAAGGAACACACTTCTCGCATACAGTGAATTGAACCCATCCTCACCCATGATCGAAATGATTTGGGCCGCCATCCGCTCCCATAGGTCAATCGCGGCATCAGCAAGCTTTTCAGGGTGCTGTGCCATGAGTCTTTCGATTAACTGGTGCCGCGGCAGGTCTCTGGTTTCCATAGGCAACAGATCAATAATCCGCCGATATCAACGACGATGCTGGCATGCAGCCGCTCTCCGGGGCAAGCATCCCGAACTGGATAAATTTTTATCCGGAGGCATGGGAGGCATATTGGCCATATTCGTCGTCCTGTTTTTTGAAGCTTTGTGGCGTGTTTTTTAGTTCGAGCGATGCGCTCGACTCCAGCCGCGAGCAGGGTGGCGAGTACATCGTACTACGCCCCAGCCTGCCGGCCTGACAAAATAGGGCGCCCATTCACCTGGTTCGCGCCGAAGAGTATGGGGCGCGATGTCAATCATGAGTCGCCAGCCGGCTGGACTTGGGTTACCGATTGCGACCCCGATCCTGCCGCTGATCTTGATCCCGACCACGATTTTGTTGATCCCGCCGCCGATCCTGATCCTGTCTCTGATAGCGCTCCTGATAGTGTTGCTGCACTACGGGATCGCGTGGCTGGTAACGGTAACGATCCTGTTGAAGCTCGCGCTGGCGCTCCATCTGCCGGGGATACTGATCCCTGGAATACTGCCGCTGGTAGCCGGGCAGCGGGGCAGCTGCGGGGGCAGCGCGGCGGTCCCATTTGTCCCAGCCGTTTCGACGCTGTTCCCAGTCGCGGCCCCAGTTTTCCTGCCAGTGTGGCGGCGCATCGGCTCGCCACCCGCGGAAATAGGATGGTGGCTGGCGGTAGTAGCGCACCGGAATGCGCAGGATATATGCCGGCACCGCATATGAATCCACAAACGACCAAGGCCCGTTGTACCAGGAACTGGCGTACCAGTTGTCGCCATGGAATACCCAGTACAGGCCATCGTAGAAGAAGTAGTTCGCATTCAGCCCTGGCGCGTAGTAGACCGGATAGCCTGGCACGCGGACAAGCTGCGGGTAGACGGGCAGGTTGATCCCGATGCTGACGTGTGGCGTTCCGATACCGATGCTCACCTGCGCAGCAGAAGGCGCCAGGGGTGACATCAGCATCCCCAGCACAAGCATTACCTTACGAATTTTAAGCATGGTGTAACCCCTCGTTCGAAAATTCATTTGTCGTTCTGATTGACAGTGGGATGCGGCATCCATCCCACTTTTACATGCTAGCTGCATTTATCGGGTGTTGCTGTTCGATATCTCCCATAAGGCGATCATGACGGACACGCAATGCAGCACCGTCAGCCAGGCAGAGGGCACAAGGTGAGGAAGGAGGCAGTCTCTAGCCCAGCGTCACCTCCACGTAGTGGGCCTGGCGGTCGTCGATCAGCGGAATGCGGGCGTCGGGACGCTCGACGCCGTCCACCGTTACGCGGTTCACCTGTCCAGACTGCTCACCGATGCCCTTGACGGTGATGTGGTAGACCGTCTCGCGATAGCGGTAATGGATGGTGTAGGCGCCCCAATGGGCCGGGACACACGGCGCAATGCGCAGATGGTCCACTTCCAGTTGCAGGCCCAGCAGGGTTTCCACGGTCAGCCGGTACATCCATCCCGCCGCTCCGGTGTACCAGGTCCAGCCGCCGCGGCCGGTGTGCGGCGATGCAGCGTAGATATCCGCGCACATGACGTAGGGCTCGACTTTGTAGCGTTCGATCGCCTCCGGCGTGCTGCCGTGATGGACGGGGTTGAGCATGGCGAAGAGTTCCCACGCGCGTTCCGTGTCGCCCATCATGGCAAACGCCATCGTGGCCCAGATCGCGGCATGGGTATATTGGCCGCCGTTCTCGCGCACGCCGGGGATATAACCCTTGATGTATCCGGGCTCCAGCGCCGATTTGTCGAAGGGCGGGTCGAGCAGCTGGATGATCTGCGTGTCGCGCCGCACCAGGCGCTGGTTCACCGCCGCCAGCGCCTGGCGGGCGCGTACCGGGTCGCCGCCCTTGGAGATGACCGCCCAACTCTGGCTGATCGAATCGATCTGGCATTCGTCGTTGCTGGCCGAGCCGAGCGGGGTACCGTCGTCGAACCAGGCGCGCCGATACCAGTCGCCATCCCAGGCCTGGGCCTCGATGTGGGTGCGCAGTTGCGCCGCCTGGCCGCTGCACACCTCGGCAAAGGCCGCGTCATCCCGGCTACGCGCCAGGCCAGCAAACAGCTCGAGATTCTCGATCAGGAACCACCCCAGCCACACGCTTTCGCCACGCCCCTCCTTGCCGACCAGGTTCATGCCGTCGTTCCAGTCACCGCTGCCCATCAGCGGCAGGTGGTGGATGCCGAAGCGCAGGCCATGCTTGATGGCACGCACGCAGTGCTCATACAGGCTGGCCGTTTCGGGTGAGCGTTGCGGCTGGTCGTAGTAGGCCTCCTCTTCTGGATACAGCTCGCGGCCTTCCAGAAAATGGATGGACTCGTCGAGCACACCCGTATCACCGGTCGTCAGTACATAACGACAGGCGGCATACGGCAGCCACAGGTAGTCGTCGGAGAAATGGGTGCGTACGCCCTGTCCGCCGGGTGGATGCCACCAGTGCTGCACGTCGCCCTTGAGGAACTGGCGCCCGGCGCAGCGGATCAGCTGCTCGCGGGCGAGCCAGGGCGTCGTATGCACCAGCGCCATGGTGTCCTGCAATTGATCGCGAAAGCCGTAGGCGCCACCGGACTGGTAATAGCCGCTGCGCCCCCACAGCCTGCTGGACAGGGTCTGATAGACCAGCCAGCCGTTGGCCAGCACGTTCAGCGCGGGGTCTGGCGTGTCTACCTGCACCGCGCCCAGGGTGTGGTTCCAGTGTTCCCATACCGTCTCCAGTGCCTGCTGCGCGCCCGCGCGCCCACCGAATCGCTGGATGAAATGTCGCGCTTCGTCGGCGTTGCTGGCCGCACCGAAGACGAACACGATCTGGCGCGTTTCGCCAGCGGCCAGTTCGATCCGCGCCTGGATCGCGGCGCACGGATCCAGGCCGGCGCCGGTCCTGCCCGATAGCCGTTTGCGGCGCATCGCCGCCGGGCTGGCCAGCGAGCCGTTGCGGCCGATGAACTCGGTGCGGTTTCCACTCACCGACCGCTCCCGCTCGTTGACATGGGCAAACACCACCCGATTGGCGCATTCGCGGCCATAGGCATTGTGGGCAAACAGCGCCCCGGTATTCGGATCCGTTTCGGTGACGATATGCATCAGGTTGGCATGTCGCCACTCGCCCAGCACCAGCTCCCAATACCCGGTCAGCGACAGGCTGCGCGCGCGCTTCGACTGGTTTCGCAGCTTGACCACCACGAACTTCACCGGCGCGTCCATGGCGACGTAGGTGAACAATTCCGAGGCGATGCCGGCTTCGTAGTGCTCGAACACGCTGTAGCCGAAGCCGTGCCGGCACACATAGCCCGATTTGCCACGGGCGGGTAGCGGCGTCGGCGACCAGAACGCGCCGGTTTCCTCGTCGCGGATGTAAAGCGCCTCGCCACTGGCGTCGGAGAGTGGGTCGTTATGCCAGGTGGTGAGGCGGAACTCGTGCGCGTTTTCTACCCAGGTATAGGCGCTGCCGCTCTCGCTGACGACGGTGCCGATATGCGGGCTGGCGATCACGTTGGCCCACGGCGCCGGCGTGGTCTGGCCGGGTTCGAGCGTGACGACGTATTCGTGCCCATCGGGGGTGAAGCCGCCCAGGCCATTGCTGAAAATGCGCTCGCGCGCTGCCAGCGGATAGACCGGTTCGGCCACCGCCTGCTGCGAGGGCACGAGGCGGTCCGACACCCGCTCGGCCGACACGCGGCGCTCCACCTGCTCGATCAGGGTCTCGGCGGTATCGCTGAAGACGATGCGGGCGACCGTCTGCAGCAATACCCGCTCGTCCTCGGACAGCTCCTCGGCGCGACGCACGAAGACTCCGCCCGGTTTGTTGAGCACCTGCGCTTCGGGCCCGGCGTTGATCAGCCCCATGATCAGATCCTGCAGCACCGCCCGGTAGCCCGAGAAGTCTTCGTTCACGATCACCAGGTCGGCGGCCAGACCCTTTATGCGCCAATAGGCATGCGCCTGCAGCACCTGCTTGACCAGATCGATGCGGTTGAGGTCGCCGATGTGCAGCAGGACGATCGGCAGATCGCCCGAGATGGCAAAGCGCCACAGCCCGGATTGCCCAAGCTGGTTGCGGGCAATGATGCCGGGCGCGGCGCGGCGCAGGGCATTGCCGTAGATCACGGAGTTGGCCAGGCGGCCATAGATCTGGGCATCGGCCTCGGTGATGCCGAGGTGGCGCAGCACCTCCTGGCTCTGGAACCAGGCCATCTCGAACGCACGTTCGACGAAGTGGCGGTCGCAGTATTCATCCAGCAGGGCCAGCGCGGCCTCGCGCGTATCGGCGACCCCGGAGATGATCTGCACGGTGGCCGACTCGTCGGGCGACAGGGTCAGGGTGCGGCGGATCGCCACGATGGGATCGAGCACCGAACCTTCCGTGTTCGACAGGGCCGGCGGGCTGTCGCCGTCGTCCAGCACCAGCGGGTTGGCCGCGCTACGGCCACGGCCGATGAAGCGGGCGCGGTCGGTTTCGTAGGACGGTGCGTTGGCCACCGCGCCCGGCGCGGCCAGCAGGTGAAACATCCACGGCACCTGCTCGCCCGGTGTGCGCGGGCGCCGGGTGCAGAGGATCGCCTGGCGCTCGGGCAGGATTTCGGTCTGCACGAACAGATTGCTGAACGAGCGGTGCGCCAGATCGGCATTCAACGGTGCCAGCACCACTTCCGCGTAACTCGTCACCTCGATGTGACGGGTGCGCGACGACTGGTTGGTGAGGGTGACGCGGCGGATCTCGACGTCGTTTTCCGGGGACACGGTGATCTCGGTGTGCGTATCGATCGCCTGGTCAAGCCGCCGGTATTCGGCGCGCGCCTGCACGAAGATCGCCTCGTAGTGATCGGCACGGCGCAGGGTCGGTTGATGCGCCGTCGACCAATAGCGCCCGCTGTCGCGGTCGCGCAGGTAAATGAAGGTGCCCCAGCCATCGGAGGTGGCGTCCTCGCGCCAGCGGGTGACGGCGAGGTCGCGCCAGCGGCTGGTGCTGCCGCCGGCATGGGTCGCCATGACGTGGTAGCGACCGTTCGACAACAGGTGAACTTCGGGGATCGGCGTGTTGGGGTCGGTGAACACGCGCATGATCGAGCCGACGTCCGCGCTGGGGGGACGTGCGGCGGCGCTTACTTCGGCTGCGTGCGGGTGCAGGGTGGCGCCCTTCTTCGGCACCCGCTCCTGCAGCAGCAGTTCGGTCGCGCGCGCGAGCGGGTCGGACATGAAGCGGCGCTGCATCGGCTGGCCGAGCAATACCTGCGCAAAGGCCAAGAAGCTCATGCCCTGGTGATGCGCCATGAATGCCCGCACAATGGCGTGCGGCTTGCCGCGCGGCACTCGCGTTGGCGTGTAATCGATGGCCTCGTAGAAGCCGTAGGCACCGAGGAAGCCGTGGCTGGCCAGCGTCTGCAGGTTGCGGCAGGCTTCCTGCGGCATCACCGTCAGCGCCAGTGCGCTGGCGTAGGGCGCAATGACCAGGTCGTCTCCCAGCCCGCGCTTGAAGCCCAGGCCGGGTACGCCGAACGCCCGGTACTGGTAGACTTGGTGCATGTCGGTGGCGTTGTAGCAGGACTCGGAAATTCCCCACGGCACATCGCGCTGGCGGCCGTATTCGATCTGGCGCGACACCGCGGCTTTGCAGGTCTGCTCCAGTAGCGTGTTCGGATAGCTTGGCATGATCAGCTGCGGCATCAGGTACTCGAACATCGAGCCGCTCCACGAAATCAGGCTGACGTTGCCGCCGTGACTGGTCAGCAGACGGCCGAGCGAGAACCAGTGCTTCTGCGGCACCTGCCCCTGCGCGATGAGCAGGAAACTGGCCAGGCGTGCTTCCGATGCCAGGAGGTCGTAGCAGGTCGGATCGCGGCGCCGTTCGCCGACGTCGTAGCCGATGGCCAGCAGGCCGCACGTGGCATCGTAGAGAAACTCGAAATCCATCGCTGCCAGTGCGCGGCAGCGATTCAACAGATCGTCGATGGTGTCGAGCTGCATCCGCGCGCCCGCGCCGGCTGTACCCGCGCCGGCCAACTCCATCCATGTCGGAATGGAGCTGAAGCGCTGCGGCTCGGGCACCAGGAATTCAATCTCGTCCCGCAGGGCGCTGGATTGCTGGTCGAATGCCTGCGCCCAGTAAACCAGTTCGCCATCGATATCGACATCCGTCGGCAGCCAGGCAACCAGTTCGCCGCCGATGCGGTGAACCTCGTCCAGCGCGCTGGCGGCGGCAGCCAGTGTCTGGGGTTGTCCATTCTTGGTGAGTGCGCGGAACGTGTCCTGCAGATTGCTGATCTTCGTCGCCAGATCCGGGGTGGGCAACGTGGGCACATGTTCGGCGAGCACCTGCAGGGTGTCCTGCAGCCCCTGCAACGCGTTGGCTGACAGTACCGGCTGGTGTTTCAGCTCGGCCAACCCTGCCTGCAGGGTAAGCAGGCAGCCGGCCAGGTTGCCGCTGTCCACCGACGAGATGTATTGCGGATGGAGCGGTTGCAGGGTGCGGGTGTCGTACCAGTTGTAAAGGTGGCCGCGGTAGCGTTCCAGCTTTTCCATCGAGGCCAGGGTGTTGCCGACGCGCTGCAGGCATTCCCCTGCCGTGAGATACCCAAAATCGTATGCAGTCAGATTCGCCAGCAGCGACATGCCGATGTTGGTGGGCGAGGTGCGCGAGGCGATGGCGGGTGCCGGATATTCCTGGAAGTTGTCGGGCGGCAGCCAGTTGTCGTCCGGACCGACGAAGTCTGTGAAAAAGCGCCAGGTGCGCCGGGCCGACGTTCGCAGGAACGACCGCTGATCGACGCTCAGATCCGGGGCGGGGGCGGCTAGCGGCTGGCTGATCCACCAGCCGACGATGGGCGAAACCAGCCACAGCAACAGGATGGGTGCAGCGGTGAGCCACGTCGTCCCTGCCATGGCCAGCGCCACGCCCAGCGCCACGGCCAGAACAGGCGCGATCCACATTTCCCGGAAAAATTCGGCCAAGGTGCGGCTGGTATTGCGGCGTGCGTACGCGGGCAGCTGCCACAGCAGCAGGCCGCGTCGCGTGAACAGCATGCGCGCCCCCGAGCGCAGGATCGCCCCCAGGCTTATCAGCGTGTCGTAGGGCAAAAAGGCCAGGGTCAGCAAGGCGAGCATGATCGGGCGGCTCGCGGACCTGCTGGTCAGGCTCAGATGCACCAGCCAATCGCGTTCTTCAGGCTTGCGGATGAGCTCGATCACGGCAGACAGCAGGGTGGGCAGGCACACCACCGTCACGACCAGCAGGGTCCACACCCACACGGGTCCCGGAGCCAACAGCCATCCCCCTGCCAGCAAGGCAAGCAGCGCCGGCACCACCAGGCTGCGCCGCAGGTTGTCGAACAGTTTCCACATCGACAACGCACTGAGCGGGTTGGGTAGCCGCTTCGGCTTCGAGCCGTTTGGCCCGGTCGGCCCCGGCACCCACGGCAGCAGCCAGCCGGCAAGCTGCCAGTCGCCGCGTATCCAGCGGTGGCGCCGGCTGGCCTCGATGGCATAGCTGGCCGGATGCTCCTCGATGAGGTCGACATCGGTCACCAGCGCCGAACGCGCATAGCCGCTTTCCAGCAGGTCGTGACTGAGGATGAGGTTTTCCGGGAAGCGACCGTCGACGGCCTGGCGAAACGCATCGACGTCGTAGATGCCCTTGCCGATGAACGAGCCTTCCCCGAACACATCCTGGTAGACATCCGAGACCTCGCGCGTGTAGGGGTCGAGTCCCGAGTCGCCCGCGAACAGCTTGGTAAAGCGCGACTGGCCGGCACTGGTCAGGCTGATCGAGGCGCGCGGCTGCAGGATCGCGTAGCCTTCGACGATGCGCCCCCTGGCGGCATCGTAGACCGGCCGGTTGAGCGGATGGGCGAGGTTGCCGACCAGGGTGCGTGCCGCGTCGCGCGGCAGCTGGGTGTCGGTATCCAGGGTGATGACGTACTGGATCGAACCAAGGATGGACCGATCGCCGACGAGGTCCGAGAAGGCCGTTTGTGCTTCGCCCCGGAGGCGGGCGTTGAATTGCTCCAGCTTGCCGCGCTTGCGCTCGTAGCCCATCCACACCCGCTCGAACGGATTCCACACCCGCTGCCGGTGGAACAGATAGAAGATGCAGGGACGATCCTCTTGGTAGGTCTCGTTCAGCGCCTCGATCGCGGCGCGCGCATGGGCGAGCAAAGCCGCGTCGTCCGGTTGCGTTTGCTCGGGCGCGTCGTGAAAATCCGTCAGCAGGGCAAAGAACAGATTGGAGTCGCGATTGCCGAGATAGCGGATCTCCATGGCTTCGAGCAGGTCGTCGACGTCCTGTGGCCTTGTCAGCAGGGTGGGGACGATCACCATGGTGCGATGACGGTCCGGAATCCCTTTGGAAAAATCCATTCGGGGCAGGGCGCGCGGCGGCAGGACGAGCGTGACTAGCAGGTTCACCAGCGAAACGGCCAGCGCCGAGGCAGCGATGACGAGCGGAAGCGCAAAAAACCAGAGCCGCCCGTCACCCGGATCGAACCCACCCGGATCGAGTTCGAGCGCGGACACTGTCGCAAGTAGCGTGAGAACCAGGATGGGGCCGAGGTACAGGGGCAGGCGGACACGCCGGCCCGCCCGCCTGACGCGGGTGAGCAGCGACAGCCGGCAGCCGACCGCACGCTCCAGCTGCTGCCGCCCTTGATCGATAAGGTAGTAGCCGACATGTGCGCTGCGGTCGTGGACGCCTTGTTGCGCGGCAGCCGCCTGCGCGAGAACAATGGCTTCGCGCGCCACCGCCATTTCGCCGCATGTGCTGCGTCGCGCCACGTCCTCGATGACATGCCGGTAGCGGTCGCGGGTGGCGAAATCCTGGCTGGCGTAGCTTTCCATCGGGTCTTCGCGCAAGGTCTGTTCGACGACGCTGAGCGACTCGACGTACTGCTTCCAGTCCATGGCGCCGATGAAGCGCAGACTGCCGATGCTGTTGGCGATGGAGATCTGGTTGGCTGCGGCCGTGCGGCCGGCCGCCTCCGACAACTCGGTTGCGGTCACCCCCTGTTCGAGCAGCTTGTGCTCGACCCAGGTTTGCACGAATGCCATGGCGGGCCCCTGCGCCTGCAACCGCTCGTAAAACTCTTCCACAAACGGCGCGGTCAGCGGCACATCGGCATTGGCGAACTCGGCCAGCAACTGGATCAGCCGTTTCGGTTCGCTTTCGGCCGTGGCGAGCATGCGGTCCGCCCAGGTGATGGCCGCATCGCGCTCCTCGCGCCGCTGGGCGATACGTACCCCGACGCGGCGCAGGTTTTCCAGCAGTGCCAGCTGCAGCATGATCGGGAAGGCCCACAATTCGCCCAGCTTCAGCGGCTCGACGGTCTGGTAGGCGGCGATGAGCTGGGTGGCGTTGTCGCTGTCGACGCGGCCGTCCATGTGGGAAATCAGCTCCAATGCCAGGTCGTAGATACGGGGGAAACCGGCCGACGGACCATCGGCCAGTCGCGGCAACTGCCGGCTGTATCCGCGCGGCAGATGCTGACGCGCCAGACCGATCTGCTGCTCGATGAGGTAGAAATTGTCGAGTAGCCAGGCCTCCGCCGGCACGATCCGTTGTCCCTGCGTGGCGGCGACCGTCACGACGTCATACGCCGCCAGCAGGACGCGCGTATTGTCCGTCAGCCGTGGCAGCAATCTGTCCGGTCCTGGACGCGGATCGATCCCATGCTGGCCCGCCAGCGTGACCGCGTGACGCTTCAGCTGTTCGATACTGAACAGCTCCGAGCGCAGCAGCTCGGTATTCCGGTCGTGGCGTAGCACATTTCGTGTGCGTGCCGGAAATCCGAATTCTTTGATGGCTATGACATGCTCCTTGCTCAAACGTGGGATGGTCGCGCAGCCCTGGCTGATCTGTATTTGCCGAAAGCGCAGCCCAGGTGCTTGCGGGCCATCAGTCTTTACCGGTTATTCGATCACAATTGTTTTTACGCTGCTTTAGCAGGGATTGGAGGGCTAATGATGGGAAGCATAGTCGCTGGACCAGGCGAAGTCTGTATGGCGCCGTACATAGGGCCTCGGTCGGCGACAGGATTTTATCTGCACGAATGCCCCAGTCGCAGGGACTCCTTCCGTGCGGTTCACTCAGCGCCCTGTTGCGCGGCGAGGCGCTCCATTTCATCGAGGCGCAGCCTCTCATGCTGCAGGCTGCCGAACCACAGAGCGTACTGCCTCGTGAACTCCGCCCCCAGAAAGAAAATCTGCGCCGAGTAGTACACCCATAGCAGCAAAGCAATCAACGATCCGGCGGCGCCAAAGCTCGATGCCACGCCGCTGGTGCCCAGATACAAACCGATCGCATATTTTCCTAGGCTGAACAGCCCCGCCGTGAAGGCGGCGCCGATCCAGACGTCCCGCCACGACAGCGGGGCGTCCGGCAGGGTCTTGTAGATGACTGCGAACAGGCAGGCTATGACGCCGAACGAAATGACGGAGGAGGTCGTCGCGAAAACCGCGGCAGAGCTGCCCAAGATCCCATGCGCATAATGTTCAAGCATGGCCAGTACGGCGCTGACGACGAGGGAGACGAGCAGCAGAAAGGCCAGAATCAGCACCATGCCAAAGGACAAGAGCCGGGTTCTCAAGAGCACGATGAAGGCTGAATGAGAAGTCTTGCCGACCCCCCACATTTCATCCAGGCTACCCTTCAGCTCGGCGAAGACGGTCGTGGCACCCAGCAGCAGCAGGACGCTCGCTACGAGTGTCGCCACCATCCCGGAGACGGGATCTCGCGCGCCTGCCAGTAATGCCTGGATTGCCTGCGCGCCATTTGCGCCTACCAGCCCTTGCACTTGGGCAACGATCTCACCCTGGGCAGCCTTGGCACCGAAGACGTAGCCGGCGACCGTGATGGCCAACACCAGGATGGGCGTCATGGAGAACAAGGTATAGAAGGCCAGGGCTGCGCCTTTGCTCGCTGCGCGGTGATCGATCCAGGATGTCAGCGATCCGATCAGGACGATCTTCAGACGCCTTGCCCAGTGGATCGGGGCATCGGCCAGGCGAGCGACGAATCCGCTGAGTGCGGTCTTCCTCGCAGTGCTACGGGGCTCAGGCGGGCACACCGGAATCGCCTCGACCTTCATTCACTTTGGCTATGTCGCTGTTAACTGTTGATTGTGGTTCATGCCATGCGCAGCACGCAGTACGGTGCGCGGCTGCAGGGCATTATGCGTGCGTTCGATAAGCCTTCGCCATCCAGGATAATTCGCCAGATAGCGCGTGGCGGCCCTATGGAATCGGTGCTTCCATTCCTTGAGTCGGTTGTCGTAAGCGTTGACGTTCCGGACATGGTAAACACCCGCGATCACGCGTATTCCTTGAGCCAGATTCACCGGTCGATGGACGATACCCATCCCACGCGCGACCGCGCCCAATGCCTTGCCGCCATCGGTACACAGAATGGCGTCGGCAGCCAGGATTGGCTTCAAGGCTGCGTTGATATGTTCCTTGTCCACGCGTTCCAGCACAAAGTCCGCCATGCTGCCCGCGCAATCCCGGCAAATCAGCACCGGAATCTGTTCGTCCGACAGGCCGCGCTTGCTGGCCTTGCCGCCCCGCTTGCGGGGTACGCGAGGAAGCCCGCATTTTTTGCCTTTGAGCGATTCGAGGAAGGCCTTTTCATCCGCTTCGGCTATCCCCGACAGCAGTGTCGCCCGTTGGGTATTGGGCAGTTCGAGAAAGCGGCGATGCCAGCGGAAAGACGTATTGCGATGCACTTCGCAGGCGGCGGCGCTCTTGCGTACACTCTGCCCTTCGGTCATCTGTTGCGCGTAAGTCGACCACTTGTCTTTGAGCCGCAAACGCGCCAGTGGCGTCCCGGTCAGCGCATTGAAGGTGGCGTGACACGCGCCGCAGCGATAGCGTTGCAGCCCCGAGACCTTGCCCCAACGCGCGACGTGTCCGTGGCCGCAATGCGGGCAGGCCGGCGTCGCGCCTACCCGACTTTCGATCAGCGCACGCGCAATTTGAGCTTGACCTGTCGAGCGCAGTCGATCCGCCAGTATCTGTTTCTGGTGTGGCGTCAGCTTCTCAAGCTCCGCCGTCAACCGCCGAAATTCTTCCGCTTTCATTAATACACCTATCCTGTTGATTCGCTTGAAGTTAGGATAGACCAATATTTAACGGTGACATGGCTTTTATATAACTTGATATCTCGCCACCTATCGACGACAAGCAAAATAATGGGCGTTATCAGTATTTGTGCCTGATCGGATGGGCAACTTGTGGCGCCGCCGAAAGTGACGGCCGTGACCGAAAGCATCAAAGTGCCATTGCCGCCGCCGGAAACGGCGGGGCAATTGCCGATGTACTTTCAACGTTGGCAAATACCTTGCGGGGCCGGCGCTGAGGCGATGGATCAACGATTGTTGATTGATAATGTTTGCTTTGGTGGCATTTGAGCATGATGGCGCTGTGCAAGAGGCGGTTTGCTTTGGCACCGAGAAATATGGGGAGGCCGAAGGCCTAAGGAACCGCTGATTAATTTGCGAGGAGCGCAGCGACGTGGCATACGATTCCACATGGGCTTCAGCCCATAGTGGATCGGAGTCCTTCAGGGCAATCCAGAAATGCCCGCTTAATCAATCGCTGGATTGCTTCGCCGCGCTCGCAATGACGGCCATATCGAATTAATCAGTGCTTCCCTAACGCTCGCTCGGTGCCCGAAGACGACGATTGACCCCGAGTGTATCCTGACCCAACTGCGCGCCGAAGGCTACGGTATTGTAGGCAGCTACGACGATGCCGATGTGGTGATGGTCAACGCCTGTGGTTTTATCGACGCTGCAGTGCAGGAGAAGCGCAACTTGACCGTGTCGGCTGCTTCAAGTATTCGCCGGTCGAAGGCGCGGCGGCCAACGAACTGCCCGATGCCGTGCCGGAAGAACTGAAGGAAGAGCGGCTGGAGTATGTCGTGAAAGTGCAGGCAGAATTTCGACTGCCAGACTTGACGCCAAGATCGGTCGCAAAATCGAGGTGATCGTCGACGAGGAGGATGAGGCCGGCACGCTCGCGCGCAGCCATGCCGATGCGCCGGAAATCGACGGCGTGGTCTATCTCGCAGGTGTGTTCGAACTGCAGCCGGGAACGCGTCTCAAGGTGTGTGTCGAGAAAGCCGACGAACACGATCTGTGGGCGACACCGGTCTGAGCCGGCGTCGCAGACAGGTTCAAGACAGCATCGAGATCAGGCGGTGCGGGCGGTGCCAGACCTTCCAGGTGTCGCGCCGGTGCAGATGCAAGACCTTGCCGCTGACCGGGTCCATTAACCGCAGGCCTCGCGGACCGATTTTACGCAGCGTGCCCAGCAGTGGCACGAACCAGTCCTGTTCCAGTTTCCGCAGCGCTTCGCGCCAGCCGTAGGGGTCGCCCGTCTGCCCGGCAAGTGTCAGCGCATCCAGCAGGATGATCCCTTCCGATTCAAACAGTCGCGCGTCCAGATGCGCGGGCGGCACCTGCACGCGCGCGTTGCAGAAGGCGCCCACTGCCTGCGCCTCGGCATTCTCCGCATACAGCGGAACAGGCGTGGCGCAGGCGACCGGCAGGCGGCCGCCGCCCCATAGCCACAGCGAATTAACCGGCAGCTCGCCATGCGTTTCGCGCGCCTGGTTCACCGGATGCTCGTGCAGCAGCATTTGCAGCTCATTCAATTCGGTGCGAAACCGCAGGGCGTCGTCGCCCTGCGGCAGCAGCGGGTCGATATTGCATCCCGTTGCAACCGACAACGGCGTGGTGGCGAGGCGCGGCGCATGGGGAAATTGCAGGTACCAGCGCTGAGGATGGAGCGGCATCGGGCTCAGGTCGGCACCGAAATGCTGGCCGATGGCCGCGGCAAGGGCATCGGCTTCCTGGCGCGACAGCGAAAGGGCGTCGGCGCCCGCCAGCACGATGCGGTCGCGCATCACCCGCAAATGCACCGGGTCGGCGCGCAGCCAGTAGGCATCCCCGGCCGTCCCGCCATCCGCCGCCAGGGTGATCGGGGCAAGCGGCCAGTCCTGCTGGCGGGATATGCCCAGCGCTTCGCACAGGGCGGCCTCCACGCCTTCGGCCGGGCAGGACCGAGAGGTGCCGCGCGCCAGCAAGGTTTGTAGCGCGGGCAGGTACAGGTCCTGTGCCGCCGCTTCCAGCAGGCGCGCGGACGGGAACAGATAGGGGATGATGAACAGCATGTATCGAGTGTAACAAGCGGGTTCGTTAGAATGTCGGCCATGCGACAGGCTCTCCACGAAATCAGCATCCCCACTCATGGCAAGGGGCGTGGGGCGCAGATGCGCAGGGTGGCGCTGCACCTGCTGAGCGAGTAGGGCAGCTGTGGCATACTCCGGGGATTCCTTCTGCGAGTTCTGCTTTGCTTTCCTACGAGCTTCTGATCGGCCTGCGCTACACCCACGCCAAGCGCCGCAATCATTTTATCTCCTTCATTTCCATCGTCTCCATGGCGGGAATTGCGCTCGGGGTGATGGCGCTCATCGTGGTGCTCTCGGTGATGAACGGCTTCCAGGAAGAGCTGCGCACGCGCATTCTCGGCGTGGCGGCACACCTGGAAATCAGCGGTCCCGCGGATCGCCTGGCCGACTGGCACGGCGTGCTGGCGCAGGCGAAGCAGAACAAGGAGGTGCTGGCCGGCGCGCCTTTCGTGAATGCGCAGGGCATGCTGGCCAACGGCGACCTGGTGCGCGGGGCGGTCATTCGCGGCGTGCTGCCGGAACTGGAAACCCAGGTCGCGGATTTTTCCCGCTTCATGAAGGCCGGCAAGCTGACCGACCTGCAGGCGGGCGAATTCGGCGTTATTCTTGGCGGCGAACTCGCCCGCGTACTCAACGTGTTTCCCGGCGACAAGCTGGTGCTGCTTACCCCGCAGGGCAACATTACGCCGGCCGGGGTGATGCCGCGCGTCAAGCAATTCACCGTTACCGGCATCTTCGAAGCCGGCATGTTCGAATATGATTCGGGCCTTGCGCTGATCCATCTGCAGGACGCGCAGAAACTGCTGCGACTGGGCGAGGATGTATCCGGCGTGCGGCTGAAGCTGAATGAGCTGTTTCGTGCACCCTTCGTCACGCAGGAACTGTCGCAAAGCCTTGCCGGCCACTATTACCTGACCGACTGGACCAAAAGCCACGCCAACTTCTTCCGTGCCGTGGCGATCGAAAAACGCATGATGTTCCTGATCCTGCTGCTGATCGTTGCCGTCGCCGCGTTCAACATCGTCTCCACCCTGGTGATGGCGGTGACCGACAAGCAGTCCGACATCGCCATCCTGCGTACGCTGGGCGCCCGGCCCGCTTCGATCATGAAAATATTCATTGTCCAGGGGGCGTTCATTGGCGTGTTCGGCACGCTGCTGGGGCTGGCGAGCGGCGTGCTGCTCGCGCTCAACCTCGAAACCGTCGTGCCCATCATCGAGCGCGTGGCCGGCATAGACCTGTTCCCGGCGGACGTCTACTACATCAATGAACTGCCCTCCAAACTGGTGTGGAGTGATGTCGGCATCATCGCCGGGATTTCGCTGCTCATCAGCCTGATCGCGACGCTGTATCCGAGCTGGCGTGCGTCGCGCATCAATCCGGCGGAGGCGCTGCGCTATGAGTGAGCAGGGGTCGGAACTCAGGGGGCAGGATTCAGGGCAAGGTGGTGGCACAGTGCTGGCTTGCGCGGAGCTTTGCAAGACTTTTCACCAGGGTCGGATCGACGTGCCGGTGCTGCATAAGGTCGACCTGGACGTCCGCGCCGGCGAGTCGCTTGCCATCGTCGGCGCCTCGGGCTCCGGCAAAAGCACGCTGCTGCATCTGCTGGGCGGGCTCGACACGCCGACTTCCGGAAAAATCACGCTGATGGGGCGCGACCCCTTCGCGATTTCCGAGGCCGAGCGCAGCGATCTGCGCAACCGTGCGCTCGGTTTTGTCTACCAGTTCCACCATCTGCTGCCCGAATTCACCGCGCAGGAAAATACGGCCATGCCGTTTTTCATCCGGCGCATGGACCGGGTCGAGGCGCTGGCGCGCGCCGCCGTCATCCTCGAAGAAGTCGGCCTCGGTCATCGCCTCGCGCATCGGCCAGGCGAACTCTCCGGCGGCGAGCGCCAGCGCGTCGCCATCGCCCGCGCGCTGGTCACGCAACCGGCGTGCATCCTCGCCGACGAGCCCACCGGCAATCTTGACCGCCATACCGCCGGTGCGGTATTCGACCTGATGCGCGAGCTCAACCGCAAGCACGCGACGAGCCTGGTCGTCGTCACCCACGACGCCGAGCTGGCAGCGCGCATGGACCGGCGCATGTGCCTGGTCGACGGAAGCCTGCAGCCGGCCTGATTCACGCTCGCGATGCGGCTCACCCTCATCGCGTTCTGTCTCGGCGTGTGGTGGCTGCAACAACAGCCCGAGCTGCCGCCGGCACGCTGGCTGTGGCTACTGCCGCTGCTGTTTTCGGCGCTGTGGTTGCCGGTTTTCTCCCGCCCCGTTTTCGAATTTTTTCGCCGTCTGGCTGTTCTGTCGTTGTGCGTGGCGCTCGGCTTTGCCTGGGCCGCCTGGCGGGCGGATGTGCGGCTGGCCGAGCACCTGCCCGCGCACTGGCAGGGGGTGGATATCGCGCTGGTCGGCGTGGTCGCCGACCTGCCGCACGCCAACGCGCGCGGCGAGCGCTTCGTGTTCGACGTCGAGCAGGTCGTCACCCCGAATGCGCCAGCGCTGCAGCGGGTCCAGCTGACCCGCTACTGGCCGCGCGGCGCCGTAAATTTCAAAACGCAAATGCGGGCAGGGGAACGCTGGCAGCTGACCGTGCGGATGAAAATGCCCTACGGCACCAGCAATCCGCACGGCTTCGACCTCGAAGCCTTGATGCTGGAGCGCGGCATCAATGCCAGCGGCTATGTGCGCGAAACGCCCGCGCCGCAGCGCCTCGCGGCGCAGGCTGCCACACCCGCCGCCTGGATCGCCGCGACCCGCGCGGCGGTGCGCCAACGTATCTTCACGACGCTCGGCGACGCCCCTTATGCGGGCGTCATTGCCGCGCTGGTGGTGGGCGACCAGCGCAGTATTCCGCATGGCCAATGGCGCGCGTTTACGCGCACCGGCGTCAATCACCTCCTCGCCATTTCCGGGCTCCACGTCACCATGATCGCCGTCCTTGCCGGCTGGCTGGTGGCGAGTGTGTGGCGGCGTCTGCCGCGCCATGCGGAACGTCTGCCCGCGCGCCAGGCCGGGCTGGCCGCGGCGGTGCTGGCGGCGCTCGCCTACGCGCTGCTGGCCGGATTCCAGGTGCCGGCGCAGCGCACCCTGTTCATGCTGATCGTGCTGGCGCTGGCCTTCTGGGAACGGCGTGAGCCACGCCCCTTCACCGCGCTGATCGTGGCGCTCTTCGTCGTGCTTCTGGTCGATCCGTGGGCGGTGCTGTCGGCCGGGTTTTGGCTGTCGTTCGGCGCCATGGCCGCGATCCTGTGGGTGAGCTTCGGCCGCGTCGCGCTGCCCGACAAGCTGCGCGGCTGGGCCACGGTGCAATGGGCGGTTACACTAGCGCTGGCGCCGGTGCTGTTTTTGCTGTTCCAGCAGGCCTCGCTGATTTCGCCGCTGGCCAATGCGGTGGCGATTCCACTGGTGAGTTGGCTGGTCACGCCACTGGCGTTGCTGGGGGTGCTGATTCCGCCCTTGTGGCAGGTGGCGGCGTGGCTGATGGCCTGGCTGGGCGCGGGGCTGACCTGGGCGGGCAGCCTGCCGCTGGCGGTGGCGACGCTGCCCGCGCCGGGCGGGTGGGCGCTGGCGCTGGCGCTGACCGGTACAGTGTGGCTGCTGTTGCCGCGCGGGTTCCCGCTGCGGGTGCTGGGGCTGGCGCTGTGGCTGCCGCTGCTGTTTCCGCTGCGCGATGCCATTGCACCCAACCACTTTCGCGCCGAGGCGATCGACGTCGGGCAGGGCACCGCCGTGCTGATCCGCACGGCGAATCACACCCTGCTGTACGACACCGGCGCAGCATTTGCCGACAGCGATTCGGGCGAGCGCATCATCGTCCCCTACCTGCGCGCATCGGGGATCGGACGGCTGTCCGGGCTGGTCATCTCGCATGCCGACAACGACCACAACGGCGGTATGCGCTCGGTGCTGCGCGACATTCCGACCGGCTGGCTGCTGCATGGAATGCCCACGAACAGTCCCCTGCTCGACGGCGCACCGCCAGCGCGCCAGTGCGTGCGCGGCCAGCGCTGGCAATGGGACGGTGTTGACTTCGAGATGCTGAATCCGGCCGCCGCCGCATATGCGCAATCCCGGCGCCGCGATAACGATTTCAGCTGCGTGCTGAAAGTCAGCCGGGGCGGACAAAGCCTGCTGGTCACCGGCGACGCCGAGCGGCGCGGCGAACTGGAGTTGCTGGAATCCGGCACGGATCTGGCCGCATCCGTGCTGGTGGCCGGGCACCACGGCAGCCGCAGCTCGTCCATCACCGAATTCGTCGCGGCAGCCAGGCCCCGGTTTGTTGTCTTCACCATGGGCTATCGCAATCGCTACGGCCACCCGCACCCCGCGGTGATGGAGCGCTTTCGCGAGATCGATACGCACATGCTGCGCAGCGACAGCAGCGGGCTGATCCGCTTCGATTTTGGCGAGGAAGGGGTCAAGGCCTCACAATACCGGCCAACGCATCGTCGTTACTGGCAGACTCAATTCTCGCAACCATGACCGAACCCTCGAAGCCCCGCTGCTTTGAAGCCACCGACCTCGAATCCGCCAGGCAGGCGCTGGCGCGCGTGTTGCCGGTGGCGGAAAACCATTTGCCCTGGCGCGCGCTGGAACATGCGTACCGACAGCTTGGGCCAAGCCAGACTTTCGCGCACAGCGTCGGCGCTGCGCTGATCGTGGCCGAGCTGCGGGTGGGGGCGGATGCGGTGGCCGCGGCCCTGCTGCACGACTGTATCGACGACAGCCCTGAATTCGAATCCACGTTCGGCATCGCCGCCCGGCTTGCCCGCGGCATCGCCGCGATGGCGCGCATCGAGACGCTGGCCACCAGCGCCACCGACAAGCGTATCGATCCGCACGCCCAACTGGAGGCGCTGCGCCAGATGGTGCTGGCGATGGTGGAGGACATCCGGGTGGTGCTGGTGAAACTGGCCGAGCGCACCCATTCCCTGCGTTGCGCTGCCAGCCAGGATGTTGCCGCCCGCGTGGCGCTCGGTCAGCAGGCGCGCGAGCTGTTCGCGCCGCTGGCGAACCGGCTCGGCGTGTGGCAGATCAAGTGGGAAATGGAGGACTGGGCGTTTCGCTATCTGGAGCCTGACACCTACAAGGCTATCGCCGCGCAGCTCGACGAAAAGCGCGCCGACCGCGAGGCTTACATCAATGGCATCATCGAACGCCTGCAAGCGGAAATTGCGCTGCACGGCATCAAGGCCGAAGTCAGCGGCCGCCCCAAGCATATCGCCAGCATCGTCAACAAGATGCGGCGCAAGCGATTGAGTTTCGAGCAGCTGTACGACATCCGCGCGGTGCGCGTGCTGGTGAAGCACGAGATCGACTGCTACACCGTGCTGGGGCTGGCGCACAACCTGTGGCAGCCGATCCCGGGCGAGTTCGACGACTACATCTCGCAGCCCAAGAGCAACGACTACCGTTCGCTGCATACCGCCGTCATCGGCCCCGAAGACCGCGCGCTGGAAGTGCAGATCCGCACCTTCGACATGCACCACCAGGCCGAGCTCGGCGTCGCCGCGCACTGGCGCTACAAGGAAGGCGGCCGCCAGGACGCGCAGTACGAGGAAAAGATCGCCTGGTTGCGGCGCATTCTGGAATGGAAGGACGATGTTGCCGACAGCAGTGAATTCACCGAACAGTTCAAGACCGAACTGTTTCACGACCAGGTCTACATACTGACCCCGCAGGGGCGGGTGGTCGCGCTCGACCGCGGCGCCACGCCGGTGGATTTTGCCTATGCGCTGCATACGGATCTGGGACACCGCTGCCGTGGCGCCAAGGTCGACGGCGCGATGGTGCCGCTCAACACTGTGCTCGACAATGGTCAGCGCGTCGAGATCGTCACCGCCAAGGAAGGTACGCCCAGCCGCGACTGGCTCAACCCCGCGCTCGGCTATCTGGCCACCCATCGCGCACGCGCCAAGGTGCGCGCGTGGTTCCGCCAGCGCGATGTCGGCGAGCAGGTCGGCCTTGGCCGTACCCTGCTGGAAAAGGAACTCAAGCGCCTCGGCGTGGTGGACGCGAGCCAGGAAAAACTTGCGCAGCGGCTCAAGTTCGGCAAGGTCGACGAGTTTCTCGCCGCGCTCGGCCGTGGCGATGTCGGCCAGCGCGACCTGATCAATGCCCTGCAGGAATCCGGCAAGGCCATTCCCGCGCTGGCACCCACCCGCAAACCGCGGGTGCGCGCCAAGACCGGAAACCCGGTCACCATCCTGGGACTGGGCGACGTGCCGCTTCAGCTTGCACGCTGCTGCAAGCCGCAGCCACCCGACGCCATCGTCGCCTACACTACAGTGGGACGCGGCGTCACCGTGCACCGTGCCGACTGCGCCGCGCTCAAGCGCGCCAACCCCGCGCGCAGGATGCCGGCCGAATGGATGGCCGACGCCGGTGCGGCATTCGAGGTGGATATCCTGTTGAAAGCGTTTGATCGCCAGGGTCTGCTGCGTGACATTTCCGATGTCATCGCCAAGGACAAGCTCGATGTGCTGCGCGTTAACACCGAGAGCCGCGGCGAATATGCCAACATGCGTCTCACCGTGCGGGTCAAGGAACTGCAGCAGTTGTCGCACCTGCTGGCGCGCCTGCAGCACGTGCCGAACGTGATCGAAGTGGTGCGTAGTTGAATTTCTGTGTGAGACATGGCTGAACCGGACGACATCAAGGCTGATTTCTCGCCGCAGGCGCGTTGGTGGCGCAACTGGAAAGTGATGCTGCCGCTGTGGCTGGCGATTGCCGCGCTGGTGGGGGTGGGCCTGCATTTCAACGTCGACCGCAGCGTGATCGCCGGCAGCGTGTTGGTGGTGGGGCTGGTCACCAATGCCTTTGTCTGGCTGCTGGGAATCATCGCGCTGGTGCCGGTCATCGGTCCGATCATCGTCAAGGTGCTGTCGATCGGCTTCATCTGGCTGCTCAACGCCATCGGTTATCTGGTGGCCTACGTCGCCATCCGGCGCGGCTATTCGAAGGACGTGCTGACCTACCGTGGCGTCACGATCGCGCTCATCATCGGCATCGTGATCGGCTTCGTGCTGGGTAAACTGATCTAATCAAATCGCCGCCAGAATCTTGTGCGCCAGTTGCTGCATTCCGCTGGCCGACAGATCTTCTGCATGGAAGCTCAGGTCGGTGGCCGCGGGGGCATAATTGCGCGACAGCGAGTTCAGATAAGCCGGGTCGTAATGCTGTTCCAGCAGCACGGCCACCAGCTCGGGCCAGGCCTGCCGGGTGGCCAGCGCCTGCCACGCCGCAACGGTTTCGCTGCCGCGCAGCGCAGTGAGAAAGCCGAGCTGGCGGTTGATCGTCTCCGGATCGTGCAGAAAGTGTGCGTAGTCTTCGGTCAGCAACTGAACCCGTGCTGCCTGCGGCACGTCCAGCCGCAGGCAGGGGCTTGCGTGCATGGCCGCGATCAGCGCATCGGGCACCCGCAGCGCACCGATCTTCTTGCTTTCCGATTCGACGAACACGGGCCGAGCGGGGTCGAATCCATTCAGCGCCGCCCAGACGGCGCTCTCGAAACTTTTTTGCGATGGCTGTGCTTGCCCCGGCAGCGCCCCCAGCAACGACCCCCGATGCGCGGCCAGTACTTCGAGGTCGAGCACCTGGGCGTCCTCGCTGGCCAGCGCCAGCAGCAGGCGGCTCTTGCCGCTGCCGGTGGGGCCGCTCACCACCCGGTAGGCAAACAGCGCCGGCAGGCGGGTGAGTTCGGCCACTACATGGCGCCGATAGGCCTTGTAGCCGCCATCGAGCTGCATCGCCGCAAAGCCGATTTTCTGCAGGATGTGCGTCAGCGCTCCGCTGCGACTGCCGCCGCGCCAGCAAACCACCAGCGGCCGGTATGACTTCGGCTTGTCGGCGAACCAGGTATCCAGGTGCAGCGCGATGTTACGCGCCACTAGCGCCGCGCCGATTTTCTTCGCTTCGAACGAGGACACCTGCTTGTATAGCGTGCCGACACGCTCGCGTTCGGCGTTGCTCAGCACCGGCAGGTTGATCGCGCCGGGGATGTGGTCTTCGGCGAATTCGCCAGGGGAACGGACATCGATGATCTCATCGAAGGCCGCGAGTTCATCTACGGTGGCAGGCAAGCTGGGCTCGACTTTCGGGGAAAACAGGGAATACGTTCAAGTTTCCGCCATTGTTACACGGCCGCACTTAAAGACCGCGCCCGCCAGGCGTGAGTCATCCTGATTCGGACCACATCGGTGGCCATTCTGGCAATGTAGGGGGCAACTAACAAAGATGTCATGGCGAACGACAGTTCAGTCGCGCTGCAGCCAGGACAAACGGGCAGCCCGGCGCGGCGCGCCGGCGTTTGATTCCTAAGCGACTTTAAAGGTCGCGGATTTGCGATCTTCCGTGCGCCGGCTGGCGGCCGTGCGGCGATCTGCCGTGATGCATGCCGGCGGTACAGCATCGTGCGGTGCGATGCGACGGTCACCCAAACGACGTTCCAGCGGAATGAACTCAACTTGATAAACGGGAAGGGCCATCATGGTCTTATCCTTTTTGTCGATATTTCGACGCATCTTAGTCAGGATGTCGACGGCCCGCAAGCGCAAATTTGACCGAATCAGACCTTTGATAAGGTTTTAACTTGAGGCAATGCGCCGACTGGCAGATTATTTCATCCGTTTGTCGGCGCTGCTTTCATTCACTTCTGGGCACTCCGCACCATGCGTTGTTTTTCGCGCTCCCACTCGCGGTCTTTTTCGGCCGCGCGCTTGTCGTGCTGTTTTTTGCCTTTGGCCAGGCCGAACTCAAGCTTTATGCGGCCTTTGACGTAGTGCAAGTCGAGCGGCACCAGGGTGTAGCCGGCGCGTTCGGTCTTGCCGATGAGCTTGTTGATTTCCGCCGCGTGCAGCAGCAGCTTGCGTGAACGCGTGGGGTCGGCATGGATATGGGTGGATGCAGTGGACAGCGGGCTGATGTGGCAGCCGATCAGATAGACTGCGCCGTTCTTGACGACCACATAGGCTTCCTTCAGCTGTACCCGGCCCGCGCGAATGGCCTTCACTTCCCAGCCTTCGAGCATGATGCCGGCCTCGAATCGCTCTTCGATGAAATAATCGTGAAAGGCTTTTTTGTTGTCGACGATGCTCATGGCTGACAGCTTGCGTACAATCCTCGATTTTACAAGGCTTTAGGTAGAGATGGCGCGTGTACAAAAAAGTGTGCTGGTGGCGCACACCCCGGAACGCATGTTTGAACTGGTGGACCGGGTCGAGGATTACCCCGCTTTCCTGCCATGGTGCGGCGGCACCGAGTTGAAGTGGCGCGATGACGCGAGCACGGTGGCGACGATCCATATCGCCTACATGGGCATTCGCCAGAGCTTCACTACTGAAAACACCAAAACCTATCCGCGCGAGATGCGGATCAGGCTGCAGGATGGCCCGTTTTCCGAACTGGAAGGCGACTGGTTGTTTTCTCCGCTGGGGGAAGAGGCCTGCAAGATCGAGTTCCGTCTTGAATATGCGTTTTCGAGCCGGATGCTGGAAACCATTCTGGCGCCGGTTTTCAGCCATATCACCAATACCTTTGTCGATAGCTTCGTGCGCCGCGCCGACGAGGTGTATGCCACATGAACGCAGCCACTATCAACGTCGAAGTCGTCTATGCCTTGCCGGCACGGCAAGTCCTGCTGCGCGTCCACCTTGCCGAGGGTGCGACGGTGGAAGACGCCATTCGCGCATCCGGCGTGCTGGAAGCCTTTCCCGAAATCGATCTCACCCGGAACAAGGTCGGGATTTTCAGCAAGCTGGTCAAGCTGGATGAAAAAGTACGCGACCGCGATCGGGTGGAAATCTACCGTCCGCTAATCGCCGATCCCAAGGAAGTGCGCCGCAAGCGCGCGGAAGAAGGCAAGGCCACCAGCAAGGGCGGCGGCGAAGCCACGCCGGGAAAAGTCGCCGAGGCGGACAAACCCCCGGCGGTATGAGCCGCACTGGCGCCGCGCACAAAAAAGGCCTTCCAGTTGAGGCCGGAAGGCCTTTTTGCTGATGCAGACTACCTTAAGAAACCGCTGATTAATTCGATATGGCCGTCATTGCGCAGCGAAGCAATCCGGCGTATTGACCAAGCGGGCATTTCTGGATTGCCCTGAAGAACTCCGATCCAATGTGGGCTGAAGCCCATGTGGAATCGTATGCCGCGTCGCTGCACGCCTCACAATGACAAATTAATCAGTGCTTCCCGATGCTTAATCGCCGACTTTTAGCATCGGGTAGTTGAGCTGGGCCAGGCCTTTCTTGGCCTGGTCGCTGGCCAGTCTGGACTGCTTGATCACCGTGTCGCTATCGCCTTTGGCGGCAGCGGCCTCGGCAGCCTTCAGCGCGTCGCTGGCGGTCGTCCACAGCGCATTCTTGGCCTTGGCATCCTTGACCGCAGCCTGGGCGGCGCTGAGCGCTGCCTGCGCTTCGGCGCTGATGCCGGTCTTGGCCACAGGGGCCGTTTCGGTCGGCTTGGTTTCCGTACCGACACAGCCAGACAGGCCCAGCAGGGCGGCAGAAGTCAGGGCAAGCAAAACTTTGGACATTGTTTTATCTCCTCGAGTTATGTATGGCTTTCAGGGGGGGCGTTGAACCGCACGCCCTAGCAGGTTGAATGCTGACGCAAAGTTAGCCGCATCGGGCATGGGAGTCAACCGCCAGCCGTGCGATTGGGCTGGTAAATTACAACCGCATGCGGGCGCGGCGATCGCCGCCAGTATTTTCCAATCCGGACATGAGCCTGAGCGGCGGGGGCAAATAGCGTTGATTCAGGTGGCGCGTTGTCGGGATTTGTTAATCAGTTGAAAGAGTTTAGCCCGTGCCGAGTTCAGGTGTTTGGCGGCTTCATTATCGCTGCATTCGTGGGCAATTTTATCCATTTGTTCAAACGTCACACCGGGTTTCAGGTAGCTTCCGGCCTCGGGCATTGACTTGAGCTTGTCGTAAGGCGTCATCATGTCCACATAGCGGTAACGCTTGCGGATTTTGCCCTTCTGGTCGGTAAATTCAGTCGGGAAGTGACACGGGCGGTGGAAATTCAGATACGGTGACAGCCCCCGGCGGTAAATGCATTCACCACGTCCGCCAGATGCTGCGGGATGTGACTGTAGCCCAGAGGCTTCCTCACCGTTGACGCGTTCTTGTTCTCCCCCAGTGCGTTGTCGTTAGTCTGCCGGAAGCGCGACTTGGTCTGCTCAATCAGAAGCTTCTCCAGCAGATTAGTCACCTGGCGGTTGATGTACTCCGAACCGTGCGTGCGGTTCGGCGGGAGGGGAGGGCGAGAGCCTTTCTCTACCCTTATCAGGGCTGACCAATATCAACAAATAACGGTGAAAGAGCCTAGGAGACGCTGATTAATTCATTGCGAGGAGCGCAGCGACGCAGCAATCCAGAAATGCCCGCTTAATCGATACGCTGGATTGCTTCGCTGCGCAATGACGGCCATATCGAATTAATCAGTGCTTCCCTAATTTTACTGTGTCACAAATTGCGTTTAACCGATCCGCAACACGGACATCGCTGCAGGCAAAGTACGATACGAGCGGCGATGAGAAAGCGAAGCGTGGCGATCGAATCGGGTACGTGTCGTTGTGCTCGCCCCGCTGCCGCG
>DATKUP010000091.1:0-15609 GCA_035530575.1 Thiobacillus sp.
CCGAACCGCCAAATTTCTTCGCCAGAATGGTGGTGATCGCCGCGGTCAAGGTGGTCTTGCCGTGGTCAACGTGACCAATCGTGCCAACGTTTACGTGCGGTTTGGTCCGCTGGAATTTTTCCTTAGCCATTTCAAGTACCCTATGAGATCAAAATTATTTCGTGGCGCCAGATCACTTCTTGGCAATGACAGCTTCTGCGACGCTCTTCGGCGCTTCGGTGTAATGCTTGAATTCCATCGAATAGGTCGCGCGACCTTGCGACATCGAGCGCAGATCGGTGGAGTAGCCGAACATCTCGGCCAGCGGCACTTCGGCCTTGATCGCCTTGACGCCGCCGACATCGTCCATACCCTGGATGATGCCGCGACGACGGTTCAAGTCGCCCATCACGTCACCCATGTAGTCTTCCGGCGTTTCCACTTCCACCGCCATCATCGGCTCCAGCAGGATCGGGGTCGCCTTGCGCATGCCATCCTTGAAAGCCATGATCGCTGCCAGTTTGAATGCCAGCTCGGACGAGTCGACATCGTGGTAGGAGCCATCAAACAACGTGACCTTGACGTCGACCACCGGAAAACCGGCCAACACGCCGCTGTTCAGCGCTTCACGCAAGCCTTTTTCCACTGCCGGAATGTATTCGCGCGGCACCGTGCCGCCCTTGATGGCGTCGATGAACTCAAAGCCTTTGCCCGCTTCATTCGGCCCCATCTTGATCCAGACATGGCCGTACTGACCTTTACCACCCGACTGCTTGACGTGCTTGCCTTCCTGCTCGACTTCCTTCTTGATCGCTTCGCGATAGGCCACTTGCGGCGCACCAACGTTGGCCTCGACGCCAAACTCGCGGCGCATGCGATCAACCAGGATTTCCAGGTGCAATTCACCCATGCCTGACATGATCGTCTGGCCGGTCTCTTCATCCGTACGAACGCGGAAAGACGGGTCTTCCTGCGCCAAGCGGCCCAAGGCAACGCCCATTTTTTCCTGGTCGGCCTTGGTTTTCGGCTCGACCGCCACGTGAATCACCGGCTCGGGGAAAATCATCCGCTCGAGCGTGATCGGGTCACTCATGTCGCATAGCGTATCGCCCGTTGTGACATCCTTGAGGCCGACCGCAGCGGCGATGTCGCCCGCGCGCACTTCCTTGATTTCCTCGCGCTGGTTGGCGTGCATCTGCAGAATTCGCCCCAGACGCTCCTTGCGGCCCTTGACCGGGTTGTAAATCGTATCGCCCGATTTGACCACGCCGGAATACACCCGGAAGAAAATCAACTGGCCCACATAGGGATCGGTCGCGACCTTGAACGCCAGCGCAGAAAACTTCTCGTCGTCAGACGGACGGCGCGCGCCCTCACTACCATCATCCAGCTCGCCCTTCACCGGGGGAACGTCGGTTGGCGCAGGCATCAATTCGATCACCTTGTCGAGCATCGCCTGCACGCCCTTGTTCTTGAACGCACTGCCGCACATCATCGGGACGATTTCGCTGGCGATCGTGCGCGTACGCAAGCCCAGGATAATCTCGGCCTCGGACAGATCCCCCTCTTCGAGATACTTGTTCATCATCTCTTCGGATGATTCCGCAGCCGCCTCAACCATGGCCTCACGCCATTTTTTGCACGTTTCAACCAAATCCGCGGGAATCTCGCGCAGGTCGAACTTCATGCCCAGGCTGGCCTCATCCCAGTAAATCGCCTTCATGCGAACCAGATCGACCACGCCTTCGAATTTCTCTTCCGCGCCGATCGGCACCTGAAGCGGAATCGGATTGGCCTTCAGGCGCAAACGCATCTGATCATAGACCTTGAAGAAGTCCGCGCCCGAGCGGTCCATCTTGTTGACGAAGGCCAGACGCGGCACGCGGTATTTGTTGGCCTGACGCCACACGGTTTCAGACTGCGGCTGAACGCCGCCCACCGCGCAGTACACCATGCAGGCGCCATCCAGAACCCGCATAGAACGCTCCACCTCGATGGTGAAGTCGACGTGTCCCGGCGTATCGATAATATTGATGCGATGCTCGGGGAAATTGCCGTCCATCCCCTTCCAGAAGCACGTGGTCGCAGCCGATGTAATCGTAATGCCACGCTCCTGCTCCTGCTCCATCCAATCCATGGTGGCCGCGCCATCATGGACTTCGCCGATTTTATGCGACACGCCCGTGTAAAACAGGACGCGTTCGGTGGTGGTGGTCTTGCCGGCGTCAATATGGGCTGAAATGCCGATATTGCGATAGCGCTCAATAGGAGTCGTGCGTGCCACGTTAATTACCTGCCAATTTTATGCGTTGAGATTAGAAACGGAAATGCGAGAAGGCTTTGTTGGCTTCAGCCATACGATGCACTTCCTCACGCTTCTTCACTGCGCCGCCACGACCTTCAGCCGCATCCAGCAATTCGCCTGCCAAACGAGCACCCATGGATTTCTCGCCGCGCTTGCGCGCCGCATCCTTCAGCCAGCGCATGGCCAGCGCAGTACGGCGACTCGAGCGCACTTCAACCGGCACCTGGTAGTTGGCGCCACCGACGCGGCGGCTCTTGACCTCGACCATGGGACGGGCGTTGTTCAGCGCAACACCGAACACCTCCAGGGGGTCTTTGCCGGACTTCTGGACGATCTGCTCGAATGCACCGTAGACGATGCGCTCGGCGACCGACTTCTTGCCGCTGGACATGACGACGTTCATGAATTTCGAAACCTCCTGATTGCCGAATTTCGGATCAGGCAGGATTTCACGTTTGGGGACTTCGCGACGACGGGGCATGGTTCCTGTCTCTCTATCTAGTTAAGCTTTTTCGGGCGTCGAATTCAACGGCCTGACTCAATCAGGCTTTTTTCGGGCGCTTGGCGCCGTACTTCGAACGCGACTGCTTGCGATCCTTCACGCCGGCGGTATCCAGGCTGCCGCGAACGGTGTGGTAACGCACACCCGGCAAATCCTTGACCCGGCCGCCGCGCACCAGCACCACCGAGTGCTCTTGCAGGTTATGGCCTTCACCACCGATGTAGCTAATGACCTCGAAACCGCTGGTGAGCTTGACCTTGCAGACCTTACGCAAGGCGGAGTTCGGTTTCTTGGGCGTCGTGGTGTACACGCGAGTGCACACACCGCGGCGTTGCGGGCAGGCCTGCAAGGCCGGAACCTTGCTCTTTTCCACTGGTGCCTGACGCGGCTTGCGGATCAGCTGGTTAATCGTTGGCATGTCAAAAATTCCGAAAAATTAAGTAAGCGTATCGTTTTTAAAAACAAGCGGGACGGCGCCAACCGCATTTTTTGAACGCGGCGCCGTCCCGGGCTACAGTCCTGCGTTTCCCGGCAAACATGTGGCCGGAAAAAGACGCGTGATTCTATGGGAGAGACTCCCCCCTGTCAAGCAACTTCCTGATTCTCGGCGGGATTTACGCCCCCGTCTTCGATCAGATGCCCGGCCCCCAAGTCTTCTCCGGCTGCCTGGCTGCGCCGGGTGTTGTGGTAAGCCAGGCCAGTGCCTGCCGGAATCAGGCGTCCGACGATCACGTTTTCCTTCAGCCCGCGCAGTTCGTCGCGTTTGCCCATGATGGCCGCCTCGGTCAGCACACGCGTGGTTTCCTGGAAGGAAGCCGCAGAGATGAACGAGTCGGTCGACAGCGATGCCTTGGTGATACCGAGCAGGATCGGATCGTAGATTGCCGGTTCCTTGCCCGCCGCCACCATATCGTCGTTGATCTGCAGCACTTCCGAGCGCTCGACCTGCTCGCCGGGGATGAGGCCGGTGGCACCCGGATCCGCCACGGTGACGCGGCGCAGCATCTGACGCACGATGACCTCGATGTGCTTATCGTTGATCTTCACCCCCTGCAGGCGGTAGACGTCCTGCACTTCGTCGGTGATGTAACGCGCCAGCGCTTCCACTCCGCGCAGGCGCAGGATGTCATGCGGGTCAACCGGGCCGTCGACGATGATTTCGCCTTTCTGCACGATCTGGCCGTCGTGCGCCGTCACATGTTTTTCCTTGGTGATCAGGTATTCATGCGGCTCTCCGTCCGGGTCGGTGATCACCAGACGCTGCTTGCCTTTGGTGTCCTTGCCGAACGATACGGTTCCGGTGACTTCCGCCAGCACACCGGCATCTTTCGGCGAGCGCGCCTCGAACAGCTCGGCCACGCGCGGCAGACCACCGGTAATGTCACGGGTCTTCGACGTTTCCTGCGGAATACGCGCGATCACGTCGCCCACCGCCACGTCCTGGCCATCCTTCACGGTAATGATGGAGCCGATCTGGAAGGTGATATTGACCAGTGTATCGGTGCCCGCGATCTTGATTTCATTCCCGGCCTCGTCCAGCAGCTTGACCTGCGGGCGCAGGCCCTTGGCGGCGCTGCTGGCCTTGCGCTTGGGATCGATCACTACCAGCGTCGACAGGCCGGTGACGTCGTCGAGCTGCTTGGCCACGGTGATGCCTTCCTCGATGTTCTCGAAGCGGATGCGCCCGGCGTACTCGGTAATGATCGGACGGGTATGCGGATCCCAGGTCGCCAGCACGGTACCGGCCTTGATCTTGGCGCCATCGGTCACCATCAGCGTCGCGCCGTAGGGCACCTTCTGACGCTCACGCTCGCGACCGCTGTCATCCGCAATGATGATTTCACCGCTGCGCGAAATCGCCACCGGCTCCTTACGGGCGTTGGTCACGTAGCGCATGGTGGCGGTGTACTGCACCGTGCCGTTCGACTTGACCTCGAGCTGACTCGCCGCCGCGGCACGCGAAGCGGCGCCGCCGATGTGGAAGGTCCGCATGGTGAGCTGGGTGCCCGGCTCGCCGATCGACTGCGCGGCGATCACGCCTACCGCTTCGCCGACGTTGACCAGATAGCCGCGGCCGAGATCGCGACCATAGCATTTGACGCACAGGCCGTAGCGCGTTTCGCAGGTCAGCGGGGTGCGCACCTTGACTTCGTCGAGGCCGAGCGATTCGATGGTATCGACAACGTCCTCCACCAGCAGCGTACCGGCCTCGAACACGGTTTCCTGGGTGTCGGGGTGAATGATATCGCTGGCAGCCACGCGGCCGAGAATCCGCTCGCGCAACGCTTCCACGACTTCACCGCCCTCGACCAGCGCCTTCACCGCCAGGCCGTTCTTGGTGCCGCAATCATCCTCGGTCACCACCAGATCCTGCGTCACGTCGACCAGACGGCGCGTCAGGTAGCCGGAGTTCGCGGTTTTCAGCGCGGTATCGGCGAGGCCCTTGCGAGCGCCGTGGGTCGAGATGAAGTACTGAAGCATGTTCAGGCCTTCGCGGAAGTTCGCCGTGATCGGGGTCTCGATGATGGAGCCATCCGGCTTCGCCATCAGGCCGCGCATGCCGGCCAGCTGACGAATCTGCGCCGCGGAGCCGCGCGCGCCAGAGTCGGCCATCATGTAAATCGAGTTGAACGACTCCTGGGTGACTTCCTTGCCGTTGCGGTCGATGACCTTTTCGCCGCCCAGCTGGCCCATCATCGCCTTGGCCACGGCATCCCCCGCGCGGCCCCAGATGTCGACCACCTTATTGTAGCGTTCGCCCTGGGTCACCAGACCCGAGGTGTATTGCGATTCGATCTCTTTCACCTCAGCTTCGGCTGCGCCCAGGATCTGGCCCTTTTCACCAGGAATCAGCATATCCTTGACCGCAATCGACATCCCCGAACGGGTGGCGAAGGTGAAGCCGGTGTACATCAGCTTGTCGGCGAAAATCACCGTCTCTCGCAGGCCGCAGCGGCGGAAGCTGGCGTTGATCAGCCTGGAAATTTCCTTTTTCTTCAGTGCCTTGTCGATGAAGCTAAAGGGCAGACCCGGCGGCAGGATTTCGGACAGCAGCGCGCGCCCGAGCGTGGTTTCCACCCGCTTGACGGTCTCAACCCGGTTCTTGTTCTCGTCCAGCGTCACTTCCTTGATCCGCACTGTAACGCGCGCATGCAACGCAGCTTCGCGATTATCGTAAGCGCGGCGTGCCTCGGTGACGTCGGCAAACAGCATGCCCTCACCCTTGGCGTTGACCATCTCACGGGTCATGTAATACAGACCCAGCACGATGTCCTGCGACGGCACGATGATCGGCTCGCCGTTGGCGGGCGACAGCACGTTGTTCGATGCCAGCATCAGGGTGCGCGCTTCGGTCTGCGCTTCCAGCGACAGCGGCACGTGGACGGCCATCTGGTCACCGTCGAAGTCGGCGTTGAACGCCGCGCACACCAGCGGGTGCAGCTGGATCGCCTTGCCTTCGATCAGCACCGGCTCGAACGCCTGGATGCCCAGGCGGTGCAGCGTCGGTGCACGGTTCAGCATCACCGGATGCTCGCGGATGACTTCTTCCAGCAGGTCCCACACGATTGGCTCTTCGTCTTCCACCATCTTTTTGGAAGCCTTGATCGTGGTCGCCAGTCCCAGCACTTCGAGACGGTGGAAAATGAAGGGCTTGAACAGTTCCAGCGCCATCTTCTTGGGCAGGCCGCACTGATGCAGCTTCAGCGTCGGGCCAACCACGATGACGGAGCGGCCCGAGTAGTCGACGCGTTTGCCGAGCAGGTTCTGGCGGAAACGGCCGCTCTTGCCCTTGATCATGTCGGCCAGCGACTTCAGCGGGCGCTTGTTGGCGCCGGTCATCGCCTTGCCGCGGCGGCCATTGTCGAGCAGCGAATCGACCGCTTCCTGCAACATGCGCTTTTCATTGCGCACGATGATCTCGGGCGCCTTCAATTCCAGCAGCCGCTTCAGGCGGTTGTTGCGGTTGATGACGCGGCGGTACAGGTCGTTGAGGTCGGAGGTGGCGAAGCGGCCGCCGTCCAGCGGCACCAGCGGACGTAGTTCGGGCGGCAGCACCGGCAGCACTTCGAGGATCATCCACTCGGGCTTGATGCCGGACTTCTGGAAGCCTTCGAGAATTTTCAGCCGCTTGGACAGTTTCTTCAGTTTGGTGTCGGAACCGGTTTTATTGATTTCCGCATGCAAGTTTTCCACGGTGGTATGCAGATCGAGCGAGCGCAGCAATTCGCGCACGGCTTCCGCACCCATCAGCGCCTTGAATTCATCGCCATATTCTTCCAGTTTGGCGAGGTAGTCTTCCTCGGTCAGCAGCTGGCCGCGATTAAGCGGCGTCATGCCGGGCTCGACCACCATGAAGCCTTCGAAATAGAGGACGCGCTCGATGTCACGCAGCGTCATGTCGAGCACCATGCCCAGACGGCTGGGCAGCGACTTCAAAAACCAGATGTGGGCGACCGGCGAGGCCAGCTCGATGTGGCCCATGCGCTCACGGCGCACCTTGGACAGCGTGACTTCGACGCCGCACTTTTCGCAGATCACGCCACGGTGCTTCAGGCGCTTGTACTTGCCGCACAGGCATTCATAGTCCTTGACCGGACCGAAAATCTTGGCGCAGAACAGGCCGTCGCGCTCCGGCTTGAAGGTGCGGTAGTTGATGGTCTCCGGCTTCTTCACTTCGCCGTAGGACCAGGAGCGGATTTTCTCCGGCGACGCCAGGCCAATCTTGATGGCGTCGAACTCTTCCTCGTGGGTGGCCTGCTTGAATAGATCTAACAGTGCTTTCATGGCTGTGTCCTCACCCTAAATTAATAACGTTCCAGATCGATGTCGATGCCCAGCGATCGGATTTCCTTCACCAGCACGTTGAAGGACTCCGGCATGCCCGCCTCGATCTTATGTTCGCCCTTGACGATGCTCTCGTACACCTTGGTGCGGCCATTCACATCGTCCGATTTCACCGTCAGCATTTCCTGCAGCACATACGATGCGCCGTAGGCTTCCAGCGCCCACACTTCCATTTCGCCGAAGCGCTGACCGCCGAACTGCGCCTTGCCGCCCAGCGGCTGCTGGGTAACGAGGCTGTAAGGCCCGGTGGAGCGCGCGTGCATCTTGTCGTCGACCAGATGGTGCAGCTTCAGCACGTGCTTGTAGCCCACGGTCACCTGGCGATCGAAGGCTTCGCCGGTCTGGCCGTCGTACAGCGTGACCTGACCGCCCTCGGGCAGGCCGGCCAGCGTCAGCATCTGACGGATTTCATCTTCCGAAGCGCCGTCGAATACCGGCGAGGCAAACGGCACGCCCTTTTTCAGGTTGCGCGCAAGCTCGAGCAC
Organism: Thiobacillus sp.; assembly: GCA_035530575.1. Lineage (GTDB taxonomy): Bacteria > Pseudomonadota > Gammaproteobacteria > Burkholderiales > Thiobacillaceae > Thiobacillus. The sequence continues at coordinate 8,117 of DATKUP010000091.1, forward strand.
TTCGTCATCGCTGAAGCCATCGATGTCTTCCGTCTTGCCCGACTGGTTGTAAATCTTCTTCAGGAAGGTACGCAGGTCCTTGACCAGCGTCTTGGTCTGCGCCGCCAGCATTTCGCCGATGCGCTCGCCCAGCCCTTTGGCCGCCCAGCCGAGGTGGGTTTCCAGAATCTGGCCGATATTCATCCGCGACGGCACGCCGAGCGGATTCAACACGATGTCGACCGGGCGGCCGTCGGCCATGAAGGGCATGTCTTCGACCGGAACGATCTTCGACACCACGCCCTTGTTGCCGTGCCGGCCGGCCATCTTGTCGCCGGGCTGCAGGCGACGCTTGACCGCGATGTAGACCTTGACCATCTTCTGTACGCCGGGCGGCAGTTCGTCGCCCGCGGTAAGCTTTTTCTTCTTCTCCTCGAACATCGCATCGAACTCGATGCGCTTCTGCGTCAGGCTGTCTTTCAGCGACTCGACCTGGCGGCTGGCGTCGTCGTCGGCCAGACGGATGTCGAACCAGTCATGGCGGTTCACCGACTCCAGGTAGTCGCGGGTGACCTTGCTGCCTTTGGCGAGCTTCTTGGGGCCGCCATTGGCGACCTTCAGGTGCAGCAGCTTTTCCAGACGCGCAAAGGTGTCGTCTTCGACGATACGCATGCGATCGGTCACGTCCTTCTTGTATTCCACCAGTTGCGTATCGATGATCGACTGCGCGCGGCCGTCCCGTTCAATGCCTTCGCGGGTGAACACGTGCACGTCGATCACCACGCCCGACATGCCGGACGGCACCTTGAGGCTGGTGTCCTTCACGTCGCTGGCCTTTTCGCCGAAAATGGCACGCAGCAGTTTTTCTTCCGGCGTCAGCTGGGTTTCGCCTTTGGGCGTGACCTTGCCGACCAGCACGTCGCCCGATTCGACTTCCGCGCCGACGGCGATAATACCGGAGTCATCCAGACGCCCCAACTGGCGCTCGGCCAGGTTAGAGATGTCACGGGTGATTTCTTCCGGACCGAGCTTGGTATCGCGCGCCACCACCGACAGCTCCTCGATGTGGATCGAGGTGTAGCGGTCTTCGGCGACGACATTCTCGTTGATCAGGATCGAGTCTTCGAAGTTGTAGCCGTTCCACGGCATGAAGGCGACCAGCATGTTCTGGCCCAGCGCCAGCTCGCCCATGTCGGTCGAGGCGCCATCGGCGATGACGTCGCCGCGGGCGATGACGTCGCCCACCTTCACCAGCGGACGCTGGTTGATGTTGGTATTCTGGTTGGAGCGCGTGTACTTGATCAGCGAGTAGATATCCACGCCCACCTCGCCTTCGCGCGCCTCCTCGTCATGCACCCGGATCACGATTCGGCTGGCGTCGATGTAATCGACGATACCGCCGCGATGCGCGGTCACCACGGTGCCGGAGTCGACCGCAGCGGTGCGCTCGATGCCGGTGCCGACAAAAGGCTTTTCCGGGCGCAGGCAAGGCACTGCCTGACGCTGCATGTTGGAGCCCATCAGTGCGCGGTTGGCGTCGTCGTGCTCGAGGAAGGGGATCAGCGAGGCTGCCACCGACACGATCTGCGCCGGCGCCACGTCCATGTATTCGATGCGGTCGGGTGTCGACAGCGTGAATTCGTTCTTGAAACGGCACGACACCAGGTCGTCGGTGAACTTGCCCTTGGCATCGAGCTCGGCGTTGGCCTGCGCGATCACGAATTTGCTCTCTTCGATCGCCGACAGATATTCGATTTCGTCGGTCACCTTGTGGTTCACCACCTTGCGATACGGCGTTTCGATGAAACCATACCAGTTGGTGCGGGCGAACAGGGCCAGCGAGTTGATCAGGCCGATGTTCGGGCCTTCCGGCGTTTCGATCGGGCAGACGCGGCCGTAGTGGGTCGGGTGTACGTCGCGCACCTCGAAGCCAGCGCGCTCGCGGGTCAGGCCGCCCGGGCCCAGTGCGGAAACGCGGCGCTTGTGGGTGATCTCGGACAGCGGGTTGGTCTGGTCCATGAACTGCGACAACTGGCTGGAGCCGAAGAACTCCTTGATTGCCGCCGACACCGGCTTGGCGTTGATCAGGTCGTGCGGCATCAGGTTGTCGGATTCGGCCTGGCTCAAACGCTCGCGCACCGCACGCTCGACCCGCACCAGACCGGCGCGGAACTGGTTCTCGGCCAGCTCGCCCACGCTGCGCACGCGGCGGTTGCCGAGATGGTCGATGTCGTCGATTTCGCCGCGACCATTGCGTAGCTCGACCAGGATCTTGATGACGGCAACGATGTCTTCAGTCGACAGCGTTCCGGTGCCGGTCAGTTCTTCGCGACCGATGCGGCGGTTGAACTTCATCCGGCCCACGGCCGACAGGTCGTAGCGGTCTTCGTTGAAAAACAGGTTGGTAAACAGGGTGTTCACCGCATCTTCGGTGGGCGGCTCCCCCGGACGCATCATGCGGTAGATCGCCACCTTGGCGGCGTAATCGTCGGCGGCATCGTCGGTGCGCAGCGTCTGCGAAATAAAGGCGCCGTGATCGAGATCGTTGGTGTAGAGCGTGTTGAATTTCTCGACGCCAGCTGCGGCCAGTACAACCAGCAGCTCTTCGGTGATCTCGTCGTTGGCGCGCGCCACCAGTTCACCGGTGTTGGTGTCGACCACATCGTGCGACAGCGCGCGGCCCACCACGAACTCGGCCGGCACCGCCCATTTCTTGACGCCTGCGGCATCAAGCTCACGAATGTGCTTGGCGGTGATGCGCTTGTCCTTGGCAACGATGACGTGCCCATCCTTACCGCAGATATCGAAACGCGCCAGTTCGCCGCGCAGGCGCTCGGGCACCAGTTCGAACTGCACGCCCTGGGTGTTGACGTAAAAAGTGTCCTTGCTGAAGAAGTCGTCCAGAATAGTGGCCGGGGTGTAGCCCAGCGCCTTCAGCAGAATGGTGACCGGCATCTTGCGGCGGCGGTCGACGCGGAAGAACAGGATGTCTTTGGCGTCGAACTCGAAGTCCAGCCACGAGCCGCGGTAGGGAATCACGCGCGCCGAAAAGAGGAGTTTGCCCGAACTGTGCGTTTTACCGCGGTCATGCTCGAAGAATACGCCGGGCGAGCGGTGCAGCTGCGACACGATCACCCGCTCGGTGCCGTTGATGACGAAGGAGCCGGTCGGCGTCATCAAGGGGATCTCGCCCATGTAGACCTCCTGCTCCTTGACTTCCTTGATGGTCGGCTTGGACGCTTCCTTGTCCATGATCACCAGGCGCACCTTGGCACGCAGCGGGGCGCAATAGGTCAGGCCGCGCTGCTGGCATTCGCCGATATCGAACACCGGCTCGCCCAGCATGTAGCTGACGTATTCCAGCCGCGCGTTCTTGGAGTGACTTTCAATCGGGAAAATCGAAGTAAACGCGGCCTGCAGGCCTTCGTTCAGGCGCTCCTCGCGGGTACGGCCTTCTTGCAGGAAAGCGCGATAGGACTCAAGCTGAGTCGCCAGAAGAAAAGGCACCGGAAGGGTGTTGGTCCGGCTGGCGAAGCTCTTGCGCAGACGTTTTTTCTCGGTAAAGGTATAAGCCATGGGGTCTCCTTGACGATCAGGGGCGCGCTGGCGCGTGGGTTACGGCCAATGCTTTATAGGGCACACGCAAAAAGCAAACGACCCGGAAGCCGATTCCGGGTTCCGGGTATTTGCTGCTTGCGTCTGCCGCGGGTTGCCCCGCTGCAAGCGATCGAAATAAATGCGTCACCGGAAGCAGACGGCACGCTTGCGCGCACCGCCCTGGGGTCCGTTGACTTATTTGATTTCGACGGTAGCGCCAGCGTCTTCCAACTGCTTCTTCAGCGCGTCGGCATCGGCCTTGGTGGCGCCTTCCTTCACTGCCTTGGGGGCGCCATCGACCAGATCCTTGGCTTCTTTCAGGCCCAGGCCGGTCGCTGCACGCACCACCTTGATGACTTCCACTTTCTTTTCGCCACAGGAATTCAGCATCACGGTGAATTCGGTCTGCTCTTCAGCGGCGGCGGCGGCGCCGGCAGCGGGGGCTGCTACGGCAACCGCAGCGGCGGCGGCGGAAACGCCGAATTTCTCTTCCATTTCCTTGATGAGCTCGGACAGCTCAAGCACGGTCATGCTCGCGATGGCGTCCAGAATGTCAGCTTTTGCAACAGCCATTTGTGTTACTCCTGTCAATTGTGCTTCAGATTAAAAAACAATATCGTCGATTCGGATGTCGGCAGGCCGCTTAAGCGGCCTGCTTGTCGCGCACCGCAGCCAGTCCGCGAACGAACTTGGTCGGCACTTCGTTCAGCGTGCGAACGAATTGCGCGATCGGGGCCTGCATGGTGCCCAAGAGCCTGGACAGCAATTCATCACGGCTGGGCATGCTGGCCAGATTCCCCACGTCCTTTGCGGACATGAGGAAGTTGGGCATGGCACCGGCCTTGACGACAAACTTGTCGTTGGTCTTGGCAAACTCGTGCATCACCTTGGCGGCAGCCACCGGGTCTTTGGACATGCCGTAGGCGAGCGGGCCGACCAACTGGTCGGCAAGCCCTGCAAACGGCGTATCCGCAAACGCGCGGCGTACCAGCGTGTTCTTCAACACGCGCAGATAGACGCCTTCCTTGCGTGCTTGCGCGCGCAACCGGGTCAGATCTTCCACCTTGATGCCACGGTATTCGGCAACAATAACCGTCTGGGCGGCCGCGACCTGCGCAGCAACCTCAGCAACAACGGCTTTCTTTTCTTCAAGATTCAGACTCAAGGTCTTACCTCCTTCTCAGTTACGGAGCGTTGCCCGCTCCGGCTGGCGACCTTGACAGGAAAATCCTGCTGGGGAACGCCATCTGCGTAGGGCAGTTTTCGGTGAGGCGTGAGGCGTGAGGCGTAAGGAACACGCCCGCGCACCAACGACCTTCCATCCAACCGATTAAGCGCGCAGGAGGCTGATTCGTTCGGGGCATACACCTCACCCCTCACGCCTCACACCTCACGAACGACACCCCTACGGTCTTTGACAACCCGTCAGTCGAAACCACCGGCTGACGGCCCAAAGTTCATTCAGGCACTCTTTCCAGAAATGCCCGCAATTAAATTTATGCGCTGACGCTGGCCTGATCCACACGAACGCCCACGCCCATGGTGGAAGACACCGACAGGCGCTTGAAATAGGCACCCTTGGAACTGGCCGGTTTGGCACGCTGAAGCGCATCCAGCAGTGCTGTCAGGTTCTCTTTCAGGTCTTCGACGCTGAACGAGGCGCGGCCAATGGTGCAATGCACGATGCCGCCCTTGTCGGTGCGGTACTGTACCTGGCCGGCCTTGGCGTTTTTCACCGCACCCGTCACGTCAGCCGACACCGTGCCCACCTTGGGGTTCGGCATCAGGCCGCGCGGGCCCAGAATCTGGCCGAGCTGACCGACGACGCGCATGGCGTCAGGAGTGGCGATCACCACATCGAAATCCATTTTGCCGGCCTTGATTTCGGCTGCCAGGTCGTCGAAACCGACGATATCGGCGCCTGCATCTTTTGCCTTCTGCACGTTGTCGCCCTGGGCGAATACGGCGACACGAACCGTCTTGCCAATACCCTTCGGCAGCACCACGGCACCACGAACCATCTGGTCGGATTTACGGGCGTCAACGCCGAGGTTCACCGCGATGTCGATCGACTCGTTGAACTTGGCGGTGGCGGCGTCTTTGACCAGCTGCAGCGCATCGGCTACCGGGTAATTGCGGTTACGGTCGATTTTTTCTTTGAGCGCGCGCAAGCGCTTGGATACGTTAGCCATCTCAGACTCCCTCCACGATGATGCCCATGGAACGGGCTGTGCCGGCAATGGTGCGCACTGCCGCATCCATGTCGGACGCTGTCAGATCGGGCTCCTTGGCCTTGGCGATCTCTTCCAGCTGGGCGCGATTGATCGTGCCAACCTTGTCGAGGTTCGGCTTGGCGCTACCTTTATCGAGCTTGATCGCCTTCTTGATCAGCACCGTTGCAGGCGGCGTCTTCATCACGAAGGTGAAGCTCTTGTCCGCAAACGCGGTGATGACGACCGGAATCGGCAGACCGGGCTCCATGCTCTGCGTCTTGGCGTTGAAAGCCTTGCAGAATTCCATGATATTCAGGCCGCGCTGACCGAGCGCGGGGCCGATGGGCGGCGAAGGATTAGCCTTGCCCGCCGGGACTTGCAGCTTGATATAGCCGACAATTTTCTTTGCCATGATGGCTCCTAATAAGTGAGTACCAACGCGCTTTAGGTCACCCTACTCGCGCTCCTCTCCGGCGAACCGGATTTTTACCCTTCACGGCCGAAGCCGGAATTCAGGCTTTTTCGACCTGACCGAAGCCCAGTTCTACAGGCGTCGCCCGGCCAAAAATCATCACCGACACGCGCAATTTGCTCTTGTCGTAATTCACTTCTTCCACATTTCCATTGAAGTCGGTGAACGGGCCGTCGATGACACGCACCGCCTCGCCCACCTCGAACAACACCTTGGGCTTGGGCTTTTCAACGCCCTCGCGCATCTGATCGAGGATGGACTGAACCTCTTTCTCGGTAATCGGCGCGGGCTTGGTTGCCGTTCCACCGACAAAGCCCGTCACCTTGGGCGTGCTTTTCACCAGATGCCAGGTGTCATCGTCCATTTCCATCTGCACCAGGACGTATCCGGGGAAGAACTTGCGCTCGGCGGTTTTTTTCTGCCCACCCTTCATTTCCACCACTTCTTCCACCGGCACCAGGATTTCGCCGAAACGATCCTTCATACCCGCACGCTCGATACGCTCAATCAGATTGCGCGCGACGCTTTTCTCGAAGCCGGAGTAGGCATGAACCACGTACCACCGCATACTCAACTCCCCTGTCCCATGGCCAGTTTGACCAGCCACATCAAAATACTGTCAACCGCCCAAAGGAACAGCGCCATCACGATCACGAACAACATGACCACACCCGTCATCTGGATGGTTTCCTTGCGCGTCGGCCAGACAACCTTCTTGGCCTCGTCACGCGCATCGAGCGCGAAGCGGAAAAACTGCCTGCCCGGACTCGACATGCCAGCAACGGCGCCAGCCAGCACGACGCCCACGATCACGGACAGCACACGCACCACGGTGGGCGCGTCCGCAAAAAAATAAAAGCCGGCCACCCCTGCGATGACCAGCAACACTGCTACCAGCAGCTTGAGTTTGTCAGCCATGAATGCTGTGCGCCTTGCGGCTTATCCTGTGGCAGGCCAAGAGGGTCTCGAACCCCCAACCTTCGGTTTTGGAGACCGACGCTCTACCAATTGAGCTATTGGCCTGTATTCTTAAAGGCCGGCATTCAGTACGCACCCGCCGCACCGAACCCGGCCTTGATTTCAACTGCCCGCCTTATTCTTCGATCTTGGCAACAACGCCGGCACCGACGGTGCGGCCGCCTTCGCGGATGGCAAAACGCAGACCTTCGTCCATGGCGATCGGCTGGATCAGCGAGACCTTGATGCTGACGTTGTCGCCAGGCATCACCATC
>DATKUP010000092.1:0-2329 GCA_035530575.1 Thiobacillus sp.
ACGATGACCTTTTCCGAATGCGGGGCGGGGGTGGATCAATAGTGAGCGCGCGGGATGCAATTTGCCTGGAACTGCAACTGAGCGGCGGGACGCGGTATTACGCCAACACGGCGTTGCACGAGCCTGCGACCTATTGGGCGCCGCGGCTGCTGCCCGACGAGGACATTGTGCGCTCGACGGACCCGCACGAGGGCTATCTGGCGGCACTCGGCGTGACGGTGCGGCTGGACAACACCGACGGGGCGATCTCCGATCTGCTGGACACGGATACGATAGATGGGGCGACGGCGCTGATTTATCGCAAGGTTGTCAGCAACGCCGGTGTGGTGACCTCGACGACAACGCGGCTGAGGGGCAAGTGCCGTTATGTCGGCGGGGACCAGTTGGCGGTGCGGATCGAGATCATGCCCCCGGCGATCACCGATCTCGATTATTTCCAGCGCAAGATTAACGCCACTGCCTTTCCGAGCGCGCCGGACGGCACCGTAGCGGGCAAGCCGTCGACACTCGGCCTGGGTATGACCGCGCCCTTCGGTTACTGTACTAATTCCAAAGGCAAGGTCGAGCTGATCATGATCAACGACACCCCCAACGCCGAGAAATTCGGTGGGATCATGGGGGGTGTGTTCGATTTCAGTGCGGTCTATCGCGAGCGGGCCGACGTGCTGGCCCTGCTGGCGGTGACCACGCACTACGTAAAGACATTGTACGCGCTCGACGCTGAGGGCAACGCTCACGCCTTCATCACGCTCACGAGCGGCACATGGCAAGAGGGGGACAGGTATTTCGCCGATATCAAGGGGCTGCCGAGGGACTGCTATGCCACGACCGATGGCGCCAACGATTATCTATCCCGTGCGAGCGCGGACCTGAGCAGCGATTTTCCCGGCAAGGGGGCAGTTACAAGTTATTCCTGGGAATTCAATTTTAGAACTGGGGCCTCGGTTGCGACAACCTTTTTGTGGGGGCTGGCGGATGATGTGAATCTATCTTATTGGCTCTCTATCACCGCCGCGGGAAACATAAAATGGCAGCATCGGGGCACAGTCAACGGCGATGTTACCGGGCCCGTCCTTGCAGCAAACACCGGTTACGTGGCGCGAATTTCATGGGAGGCCGGTTCGCTCGTTTGCATGAAGGTCGGCGGGGTTAATTACTATTCGGCGGCGGCTCCGATAGACCTGAATACTCAGGCGATAGAATTCTGTGTTGAGGCGCGCTCTGTTGATCACGCCTATAAATTCGCTGGCCGGACATATTATTTAATTTGGGCTGAGGGTGCGCAACCATTAGGCGCGGGGAATGTTAATGACCGCCAACAGCCGCTTGAGAATATCAAGGGCGAATGGCAGTTCTCCGGGATCGCGCAGGTTGGCGGGGCGGGTGCCTACTATGTGCGCGACCGTGTGGGTAGTAATCACCTGACGGCGACGAGCCTGACCGACAGCGACATCACCCGGGTAAATTACGAAACCTCGGGACCATGGATGCTGGACCGGGCGTTGCGTTGGAACAATTACAACTGGCAATTGGCGAGCGACCTGATCAGCCGGGCCTCGCTGGGCGTGCTACTGACGGCCTTCGAGGCGGCGGGCTACAACGACGCAGCTGGTACCTGGCTCGCCGGGATGCTGCCGCCCGATTTCGGCTCGGTGATGGAGACCTCGGCGGCACTGCGCGAGTTCTGCTGGGCCTTAGGTTGTGTGCCCTACGTGACGCCGGAAGGGCAGTTGGCGTTTGTCGATTTCGACACGACAAGCGAGCCCGAGTCGGCCAACGTCTACGCCGAGCAGTTGGGGCAGATAGTCGATGCGCGGCTGGGCGCGCCGTTGCCGAAGTGGAACGAGTGCCCGCGGGTGCTCTTCGATCGTCTGCACCGCAACGACGGTAGCTGGGGCTCGAGTGCGGTGGCGACGAACCAGGAATCGATCGATAACTACGGTCTGGCTGAGGAGGATGCCGAGTTCGCTCTGATCGGGAATATCAATTATCTCGCACCGCTGATCAGTCGGCATATGCTCAAGCGCAGCGGCCGGCCGGCGACGGCGACGATCGCCCTGGCTGGTTACGATGCCTGGACCGAAGATATCGGCTCCAAACCACAATTCAGCCTCCCGAATATGCGCGGATCCTGGCAGGAGCGCTCACTCCTGCTTTACCAGGTCGAAGACGGTATCTGGGATTACAAGCCGAAGCTCACGGGTATCGAGTGCGGTGCGCAATGCGGTAGCATAGTTGTGACGGCGAAGGGCGCGGTTGTCCAGGATGAAACCGGGGCGACGGTGCTAATGACCGCCGATACATTCATTGGCAAATCAGATAACGGCGT
>DATKUP010000093.1:0-5730 GCA_035530575.1 Thiobacillus sp.
GATCATCATCCGGGACATCTTCCTCAAGGGCAGCGGCCTGGAAATCCTGTGGCCCCAGTTCGCCGCCCTGGCAGTGCTCGGCACGGTGCTGCTGCTGGTGAGTTCGCTTCGCTTCCAGAAACGGATGGTCTGAGATGAACAGCCCGTGCAATACCGTCTTCAATTTTTGACAATGAAGAAGCCGTTCAGTGAGCCATCGCCGCGCGGTTCAATCCCAGCCACACCACAATGTTACCCAGTTTCTGGCTGTACAGGAGGCACATCATGACGACCGGCAATACGAGCAGTTTCAAGAGCGAGCATCTGAAAAAATGGCTGGAAACCACATGTCGTTATTTGTTTACCGACTGGGAAAGCCTCGCCGATGCGGTGGGGAAAGCACTGCCTGAGCCGAGGCTGGACAGCCACGGCACCCAGGACCGCTACATTTCCCGTGCGCGCGGGAGCTTGCTGCGCCTTGTAAAACGCACTGCACAGCATGCTCGAAGCCCGCTGCAGGAACTGGAGTGCGCCTTCTACTCTCAGGCTTCGTTCATCGCGCGGCACCCTGATGTTCCGGGGCGTCTTCTGGAATGGTTGTCGCAAGCCGGCGATACCCGTATTCGCCGGCGTATCCAGAAGACCATCGGCCACTACGAATCACGTATTTACCGAACGATCGATCGAGCCAGGCGCCAGGGGGACGTCAGGATCGATATCGACCCGCATGCCGCGGCGGGCATTTCCATCGGCATGATCCAGGGTCTGACCCTCAGAATGAATGTCAATCTGCGTCAGAGAGAACTGCTGCTGCGTGAAGTATTCGAGAATTTTTCCCCGTATCGGGCAGGCATGGCCTAGGCGTCGAAATGACATCAGGCGAAGAGGATTTTTTATCAAAACCAGTGAAGAGGAGGTTCACCATTTCCATATCCAAACACCGACGCGGGTTCAGTATCTGGGCGATTTCCCTGGTTGCAATCGGGTTCGGCCTGTTGACCGTCAAGGAAGGCGGCGCCATCCTGTTCGGCGGTGACGCGGCGCGCGCTGCGGCTGGAAACTACGTGCCATTCGTGCTGTGGTTCAATTTTCTGGCGGGCTTTGCCTATGTTATTGCCGGCGCCGGGCTGTGGCTGATGCAACGCTGGGCGGTATGGCTGGCCGTTGCCATCGCCGCGGCAACGGCGTTCACCTTTGCGGCTTTCGGCGTGTATGTTTATTTTGGCGGCGCCTTCGAACCGCGCACGATGATCGCCATGACGCTGCGGACGCTGGTGTGGGTGACGATCGCGGCCATTGCCTGGCGTGGGTTGTTGCACGTGCAGGCCAGACGATAAGGAATCGAGCCATCAATATGCATACACGCTTCACCACCGCCCTCTGGACGTGTCTGGCATTGGCCGCCAGCGCCAACCCGTCGCTGGCGTCGCCCGGTGCCGACCCGGCGCAAGCTCATGCCGGCGGCAGTGCGACGGGTTCGACCACCGACGCATCCGCCTCCCCGCCGACGCCTGTTGTGAAACCGCAATCCAGACCGGACTTTTCCGGCCATTGGACCCTTGATGCCAAGGCCAGCGATGATCCGCAGGAAAGGATCAAGCAAGCGATGAAGCAGGCCAGAAGCGGCGGACAGGGGATGCGGGGCGGTGGCGGCGGCGGCGGTGGCATGGGCGGCAAACGCCAGGGGCGCGGATCGCAAGAGGGAATGGGTGGGCGCAGCGAGATGCCATTCGATGACCGGGCCGCACTGGTCGCCCCGGCGAAAACACTCGACATCACCCACGGGGACCCGATGCTGCTTATCGTCGACGAGAACGACCGGCATCAGCGTCTTTTCACCGATTTCCGCGGCATCAGCGTTTCCGCCAGCGGCGGTGCCCAGCCGCAGGCGGCCGTTGCGGGCTGGGAAGGTGACGTGCTGGTGGTCGAATCAAGAATGAACCATGGCTCAAGGCTGGTTCAGCAATACCGGATCGACGCCGAAACAGGACGGCTCATGATTTCATCGGCAGTCGAGCTTCCGAATCTGCAAGAGGCCACGTTTTATCTTGTATACGACCGCCTTAAGCCCGTGACGGATACCGGAAACCGCTGAGCGGCCGATCCGGCATGACTTTGTTGCGAGAACAGGGGACATGGTGAACATGGACTATTTGCAGCCCGTACTGTTTGAAGGCCTTGGGAAGCATCGAAGACTGGGTTCGATGCGGTGGGCATACGCCTGCCGCGACGACCCCTTGCCGGTGTTAACAAACCGTTTATTTTATTTTCAAAAAAGATGGCGTGATATGCGCTACGCAGGATATCGGCTCATGGCCTTCACGGTGATATCCATCGTTAATCAACCATCGGTTTTTGCCGCTGAGGAAATGGTGCTCGAGAAGGTGATGAAGGAGCAAGCGAAAAATATGCAGCTTATCGCCGGCGGTATCGCGCGCGAAGACTACGAGCAAGTGGTGAAGGCATCTCTAGCCGTGATCGACCCTCCCCATCCATCATCGACACTGGGCGAAAAGCTCAAGTTAATGGGTTTTCTTGGCACCGACATCGGCCGCTTCAAGAAACTGGATGGAAATACCAAGGAACGGGCGGCGGCCCTGGCCGAAACCGCCAGAACCCAGAATGGCGAGGCGACCATTGCTGCTTTCCAGCGGCTGCAAATGAGCTGTCTGGCCTGCCACAGCGAGTTTCGCAAGCCATTTCAAGATTATTTCAACCACTGAGAAGGAGCGCACCATGCAACACCGCAAGCAAACCCTGATTACCCTTTTGTTCGCCGGCTTTCTGTCGCTGGCCACGGCACAGGCCATAGCCAAGGATGATGCGCATCACCATCACGACGGCGGTACCTCAGCCGGACTGTCGCTCAACAATGGCGCCAAATGGAAGACTGATGCACCTTTGCGCCAGGGCATGAAAAACATCCGGAACGTGCTCGAACCGCAACTGCCAGCGATCCACAACGACAAACTGAAGCCCGAGCAGTACCAGACCCTGGCCAGGGAGATCAACGCCGAATTGTCTACCATCGTGAAGAGTTGTAAATTGGACAAGGACGCCGATGCCATGCTGCATCTGGTGCTGGCCGACATCATCGAGGGTGTCGACGCGCTGGCGGGCGAGAACAAGCAAGTCGGACGCCATGATGGCGCAGTTAAGATTTACAAGGGGCTGGAAAATTACGGTGCTTACTTTGCCCACCCGAATTGGCAGCCGATGACTCACGGAGAATAAGGCAATGGCGGAGCCCGGACGCAGGCTGCGCGCCGAAACGCGGAAAGGGGAGATCGTGCGCGTTGCTGGTGGCAGGAAGAAATCCTTGTTTGCGGAAGGCATGGGCGTTTCTCCGATTTTGCGTGAGGTAAGTGCGTAAATCCGAGCTTCCTGGGAGAGGAAAGTATGAATGCAGAAACCGATGTGCCCGATATGCAGACGGACCAACCGGTTTGCAGCATGGAGCGGCAATGTAGCGTGCTGATCGTGGATGACGATACGGAATTGTGCGATCTGCTGGTGCGCTATCTGCAGGGCAACGGATTCGAGGCGTTTGCAGTCGGCGATGGTGCGGCAATGGAAAAACACCTGCGCAGCCGACCGGCAGATCTGGTTGTGCTCGACCTGATGCTACCCGGCAAGGATGGCTTGACCATCGCACGGGAACTGCGCGGCGGCGGCAACATGCCGGTGATCATACTATCGGCACGCGCCGACGATATCGACCGCATCATCGGACTGGAAGTGGGCGCCGACGATTATTTGTCCAAACCATTCAACCCGCGCGAACTGCTGGCACGCATCCGCGCCGTGTTGCGCCGCAGGATGGCGGAGACGGCAGGAGATGCGCCCCCAGCCGCGGGGCAGCAGGTGCATTGGTTCGGACCTTTCCGTCTCGATATGAAGGCGCACCAGTTGGCACGGGATGACCAGGAGGTTCCGCTGACCACTGCGGAGTTCAAGTTGCTGAGACTGTTTGTTGGGTTCCCCAACCAGTTGTTGAGCCGTGACACGCTGATGAACATGCTCAAGGGCTACGAGTGTGCCCCGTTCGACCGCAGCATCGATGTCGCTGTTACACGGCTGCGGCGCAAGATCGAGGACAACCCCGGCGCGCCACAATTCATCCGCACCGTGAGAGGCGAAGGTTATCTGTTTACGCCAAACCACAAACTCAAGTGAAGCTCCCTCGCTTACCCACCACCCTGTTCGGCAAGACAGCGCTCACCATTGCTGTGGTGCTGGTGGTGTTTCAGGTACTCACCACTCTGGTGATTGCCTATTACCTGCTGATCCCCGTCGTCGTTCGCTCGGCGAACGATCTGGTGGATTTCATGCTGCTTTCCTCACATGTCTGGGTTGCCTTGCCGGCTGAAGGGCGAACGGAATACCAAGAGGAATTGCGGCAGAAAACGGGCCTGATACTGGTACCGGCACATGACAGTTTGCCTGATTCCACGGTGTATCTGCCATACGTACTATTTCTGGAGAAGGCACTTGCCAGGCAGACCAAACAGCCGGTGCAGGTTGGCACGGAACAGAGAGATGGAGTGGATTGGTACTGGTTTGATTTTGTGTCCGATGGCAACCGCCTGCGTATCGGTTTTTCCGGGCAGCGCATCAATATCCGCGCACCGCTGGCTATTGTTCTGATCCTTGTGCTGGGCACCGCGCTTACCCTGGCCACCACACTTGTCATAGTAAGGCGCCTGACCCAACCCCTTTCGCAACTGGCGGCCGCGGCGGAGCGCATCGGCCAGGGCGGGAGCCCGGAACCTTTACCGGAAGACGGGCCCAGTGAACTCGTTACCTTGGTGCGGACTTTTAATCAGGTAACGCACCAGGTTAAGGCGCTGCTTACCAACCGCACCATCCTGCTAGCCGGTATTGCACATGATTTGCGCTCGCCTATCGCGCGCATGCGGCTGGCCCTGGAAATGCTGCCACCGTCAACCGACCCGGAATTGGTCGAACGCATGCTGCGCGCCGTGGACAATATGACTCATCTGGTGAACCAGTCGCTGGAATTTTGCCGCGGCGTCGGGCATAGCCCAAGTCAGGAAGTGGATGTGGATGAACTCATCGGGGAATTGGTCGGGGATGCGCGACGCAATGGTGCAGATATTCAATGGCAACCGTGCCGAACACGCGTGCACCTGCTGCCGCCGCTGGCGCTGCGTCGCATTTTGACCAACCTGCTTGATAATGCCGTGCGCTACGGAGAAGGCAGGACAATTGAGATTGCCTGCACATGCGAGGGCAGGCGCACGACCGTGAGTGTCGCTGACCGTGGCCCCGGTATTCCGGTTGATGAACTGGAAGCGGTATTTGAACCTTTTTACCTGGTGGACAAGTCGCGTAGCGGCGTGACCGGCGGGAGCGGGCTGGGCTTGGCAATCGCCAAACAGTTGGCGGACAGCAATGAATGGTTGCTATCCATCAGGCCGCGCGCGGGCGGCGGGGTGGTGGCGAGTTTGACGATCTGGCAAGCATAAAAAAATGCGGCGGCCGGAAGAGCGCCGCCGCCAGTGAGGAGACCTGGTGGTTGTACCGTGTTTCTAATCTCGCCTGAATATTGAATAGCGCGCCGGTCATTGAAACATGTGTTATTTTTCCCCGGACATTTCAAAACGAACACCCAGCACTGTCGAATTCTTGATCTGTGCGTCGGCCCCCGGATTGATCACATACTGGATGTTCGGCTGCACGCTCAGCCATGGCGCCACGTGCGCACGGTAGGTCGCTTCCCAAACCGAC
>DATKUP010000094.1:0-98299 GCA_035530575.1 Thiobacillus sp.
CGATCAGTGCGGGCAGTTCCAGGCCGAAGAACGGGATCGGCTTTCCGGCAGCACTGAGCATCAGCCAGCCGGTCAGCGGCATGCCGATCATCAGCAGATACAGCGCCAGATGCAACAGCTTGGAAGATAATTGTTGCAGACCCGGCGGTTCCGGCAGGATGGCGGGCGTGGGGCCGGACCGACGCGCCCCCAGCCGCAGCCAGACCAGCACGAACACCAGCATGCCGAGCATGAAGTGCCAGGTCATCAGCATCTCGCGAGAATCACTGCCTTTTTCGAACAGTTCGTGCAATTCGACGGCTCCGTACACGGCGACGAACAGCAGCAACATCAGCCAGTGGATGCCGATGGAAAGCGAGCCGTAGCGGCTCGCAGCGTTTTTCAGGTTCATCATCATTTCCTTTTACGTAAAGTTCGACTATCGGCAGACGGCAGCATGGCGCGCAATACTTAACCGCGTGGTTTCATCAGCCGGCACTGGCTTAACCCAAAGGGTTCACCATGCTGGCGCTGTTATTTGGGGGGCTTGTGGCAAATTGGTCCGTCAACCGGATTTTCGGCACTTTGCACAATGGCGGTGGTGATCTCGTGGACCTCGCCGGGTGTGAAATGCTCCAGGAGGCGGCGTGCGATCGCCGGGGGAATACGTACGGCGCGGGTCGTGCCATCTTCCAGCGTCACCGTGATGCCGAATGCGTGATGGCTGACCAGTTCCTCGTCCGCTTCGGCGAGCAGCATCTGTTCGTCCATGATCGAATCGTATTCGTCATCGATGGCGTCCTGCAGATCATTGGCCAGGCCATCCGGCAGCTCGACCACAAAGCCTGCGATCGGGTCCTGCCGTATCGTGCCGGTGACGCCGTGATCCGCCACAAATGCGATGAAGCGGTCGCGCAACGCCTCGTTGAAGAACATGTATTCGAAACCCATTCCGTGACCCTTCTGGTCTTGTTATCAGACAGCTGCTAGGCGCCTGCGCGTTGTGCCGTCATCAAAAATACCGGGTAGTCCTGTGTCCCGGTCTCGCGTGTCTTGGTAATGGTGAACACCGTCTGAAACCGCGCGTCGGCAAGCCCCGCCTGGGCAGTGCGCCGGCCCAGGTCGGCCCGGTCGAAGCCATGGTGCACGTCCACCTCCGGGCCGTGGAAGGAGCCGTCTTCCTGGTCCAGGTCGGCGATGCACAGGGTGCCGCCGGGATTCAGCAGGTCGTGGAAGACGCGCAGGATGTGGTCGGTGTCGGGAACGTGGTGCAGCGTCATCGAGGTAACGATCAGGTCGAAGCGCTGCGCCGGCGGCGGGTCGACGAGCAGGTCCAGCTTCACTGGCGTCATGTTGTCGACCCCTTGCGCGGCGATTTTCCCGGCCACCACTTCGAGCATGCCGCCCGAGCTGTCCGCCATCAGGATCGCGCCGAGTTCGTCCTTGAGCGGAAACGACAGCAGGCCGGTGCCGCAGCCGTAATCGAGGGCACTCATTTGCCGATGCAAGGGCACGCTTTGCCGGATGGCCTGCGCGATTTTTTGCCCGCGTTCCTGGAAGACCGGGTTTTCGTCCCATTGGAGGGCTTTGCCGTCGAAGTGGGCGGCGTCGAGCTTGGTGGGTTGGGTGTTGGTCATGGCAATTTGAAGAAATGACGCCCGAAGGCTGGACTGGCAGGGAGTAAAGCCGGGCCGAACATGAATGTCCGGCCAAAGCGCGAGGGGTCATCGTTTCACAGCCGTTAGCCCGGCTGCAAAAATGGCCTGCCCCGCAAGCCGGGTTATCCGGGATTGACCCGATCATAGAACCTGGCGCGGAAAAGCAGCCGTTTTTTTGCGGCATCGTCGCTGTCCACGAGTCTTTCCCGTGTATGCAGCACGTTGTTCGAAATCAGGCCCATTCCGGATTCCAGCCGCCCTTCAATGGCGTGCGCCGACTCGTCCGAAATCAGGGATTCCAGCACGTGTCCGGCAGCGGCGACATCGCTGTCCCCGGACCAGGCCATGTCCGTTTTCCGGAAGGAAAACCGGTGGCACAAATGGCCGTCGGCGTTCGGCCAGAAAACCTTGCCGCCCCGATTCGGATCGATCTCGCCGGTGGCCGGGTTCCTGTAATTGAAGCAGTCTTTGTTCATCAATACCTCAAGAGCGTCGGGATCCTTGTCCCTGAGCTGAATGTAGAGCATTTCATGGTCCAAAACCTTGTTGCTTCCCCCCTCTACCGCAGGGCGCTTGCACAGCAGGAACAGCGCCTGGATGGTGTTGTCCGATCCGTAATAGGTGGCGTCGGTGTGCCAGTTGCAGTGCCGGGTGGAGAACGGGATAGCCCGGTTCAAAATGCCTGAATCGGTCAGTTCGTCGGACTGCGCGTGTCGGGCGGATTTGTCGGTGTGGCTGACGCCGAGTTGCTTTCCCAGGGCCAGCAGGGAACTCATACCCAGTTCGGCGGATCCTGCCGTGTAAACGCACATGTTGGCCCGTTCCACCGTCTCCAGGATCCTGGCTTTTTCGGCGGGGGTCAGCGCGCTCATGTCGCCGAGTTCAACCACCAGTTCACCGATATTTTTGGGATAGGCTGCCAACTTCTCGTCGCGCCATTTCAGATAGTCTTCATTCGAGCCCAGATCGAATCTGCGAGGGTATTTGACGTTCCAGCGTTTCATGAATCAGGCCTCGGTGAGGATGGGGATATTCAGAGTGAAATATCTTAGACCGAAAAATAAAAAAATTGCCATCTATTTGTTCGCACCGGAATACCGGAATACCGGATTTTGTCCCGCTGACGGGCTTGCTGTCGAAATATAGCAGCGTCGAGCTGGGATGATAAACACTCTGTATTGTTCAAAATCAATCGTCAATCGGGGCGCAATTCCCGCTCATCGGGTGTCATTGCTTGTTCAACACGGGGTTTCGTCTTGGTTGGGGCAGAGGCAATTGCAGAGCGCTGTGCCAATAACAGCGCTTGTGCATCGGCGCCGCGCTGATCGTCCTTCCCGCCTATTGGTGTAAGGCCTTGCACATGCCGTCTGACCAGTCCGAAACAAACGCATGAATCGATTCAACGAATTCGGGATCGGGATGCGTTTTGTCGATGGTGCAGTGAATAATCAAACTCTGGCGCGCTTCATCAAACGTGTTTGTCCAGGCCAGTGCGTGCGGGCAATCGATCAGCGCGTAGCGGACGCCGTTCCTGATTTCTTCACGACGCACTTTGAATGCACCCCAGATGCAGTAAATATCGCCTTCGTTTTCGCCGCCTGGCGTGACTGTGCTGATGGATGCACACAGGTTTGTCAGGTTGCCGATGGTTAAGAGATTCTTGAGGGTGGGGATATCCAGGCCGGCGTGATGAACTTCCCGAAAAAATTCCATGCTGTATTCAATTCCGATTAATTAATGTATCCACCGTGCACCAAAAACGCGCCCGGCGGAACCCGTCGCTCCAGGTCGTGGCAGTTGCCAAGAGGTGGTTACTGCACGTTCATTTTCATTCCTCGACTCGCCACGTAGAACCCTTGATCGGATGCGTCATTCTATCCGCTGCATTCGATCGAGGCAGGCGGCATCGAATGCAGTTCACGATGATGTTCGAAACGGAATACTAGTCCACGTCCCGTACAAAACACGTCAGTCGAACATCCACGCTGAGCGACAGGGCCGCCAGCGCAGCGGCCGCCGCGCGGCCCTCGGCGCTGGCGCGATAAAGATGCGGCGTCATCGCCAGCAGGTCGGCAACCTGCCCGGCATTGGTCAGATCGATCGAGAAGCACACCGTTTCCGTCGGCAAGCGGCGGAATCCTGTCGGAGTTTGCAGGTCGGTTGTGCGTTCCGGCTTCAGGCTGGGGTAGATGATTTTGCGCAGTTCGCGCAGATGATCGGGTCCGGCATCGACCTGAATGAGTCGACCGCCCGACTTCAGCACCCGCACAAACTCCGCATACACAGGGAAGCCGAACATGCACAGCACCCGGTCCAGCGTCCCCGGCAGCACCGGCAGCTTGGCGTTGCTGCCCACCACCCAGCTGGGGCGCTTGTCCTCTTTCGCGGCCGACAGCACCGCCCATTTGGAAATATCCAGCCCCAGCAGCGCCAGCGTTTGTTCATCTCCTGCCGCTGTCGCCAACTCGCGCAGGTAGTAGCCCTCGCCGCAGCCGGCATCGAGACAACTGAAGGTTGCGTCAGCCGGCAGTTCGGTCAGCACCGCCCAGCTTACAGCAGCGGCAATCGGCTGGTAGAAGCCGGCCGCGAGAAACCGCCGCCGCGCCGCGACCATCTCCTTGCTGTCGCCCGGATCGCGCGAGCGCTTGTTTTGCACCGGCAACAGATTCGTATAGCCCTGGCTGGCGATGTCGAAACTGTGGCCGGACGCGCAGGCCCAGGCGGAACCCGTGCAATGCAAGGGCGTACCGTCCAGCGGGCAGGCCAGTGCCTGGAATGGGGTGATGCTCATTGGCTAATGGGTTTACGTCCGGGGCTGCAACGCGTTCTGCATCGCTTGCCCGGTCACTGGGTAGGTCAACACGGCATGGACGGCAAACAGTTCCAGCAGTTTGCCGATATGGGGTTCTTCACGGGGATGCATGAACGCGATCGTCCTCGCCTGCGGCGCAAAGCGTTGCAGGGATCTGGTCGTGACGTCCAGGTTCGAGATGTTTGCGCCGGCGTAATTGTTGCCCCAGCCGTAAATGAATTTCCCCACAAAAAAATCCGGCGGCTGTTTCTGCAACACCCGGAGCAGATTACGGGCAGAGTCGAAATGCTGCGTCGCAATGCCGAGCTTCCGATACAAGGCGCTGAAATCGGGCTGGAAGGGGGACTCGATCAGGGAAAAAAGTGTTTGCATGCTGTTGCCGTTTACCTGTCGCTCATTGACTACGAAAACGGATCTTGCATTGATGCATTGGATTGCAAGACCCCGTTACTGTGCTTGCTCAGGCGAGTATGCGCAGCGCCTTGATCCTGGCCTTGATTTCCGCCAGCTTGGTGAGCGTGATTTGGCACTTGTCTGCCGACTGACGTATTTTCCAGTCGAAGTTTTTGACTTGACGTCCCTATTTTACGGCCTTGAAGGTGTCGCACTGCCCCGGATCGCCGCTTTGCAGGCCGCGGTTGAACCAGTGCATCCGCTGCGCCGACGAGCCGTGGGTGAAGGAATCCGGCACCACGACCCCACGCACCTGCTTCTGCAGGCGGTCGTCGCCCACGCCTGTCGCCGCTGCCAGGGCTTCCTCGACGTCGCCCGGCTCCAGCACCTGCCGCGCCTTGTGGGCGTGGTGCGCCCACACCCCGGCAAAACAGTCGGCCTGCAGCGCCATCCGCACCTGCAACGCGTTGTCCTCTCTTACCTGCCTGCTGGCGCGCAGCGTGCACCTGTTCCGAGATGCCCAGCAGCGTCTGCACATGGTGCCCAACCTCGTGCGCCACCACGTAGGCCTGCGCAAAGTCGCCCGGCGCGCCGTGCCGCTGCGCCAGATCGTTGAAGAAGCGCATGTCCAGGTACAGCTTCTGGTCGGTCGGGCAGTAGAACGGCCCCATCGCCGCCTCGGCGAAGCCGCACGCCGACTCCACCGCGCCAGAGAACAGCACCAGCTTCGGCGGCGAGTAGCGCTGGCCCGAACCCTGGAACAGTGCCCCCCACACGTCTTCCGTGTCCGCCAGCACCACCGACATGAACTCCTTCAGGCGTTCCTCCTCCGGGCTGAACGCGACCGTCTGTTCCTCCTGCGTCGGCACCAGATTACCCGCTTGGTTCAGCACCACCGCCGGATCCACGCCGAAATACAATGCCACCAGTGCCAGGATGATCGCCCCGATGCCGCCGCCGGCCAGACCTTTTCGCCCCACCCACATGCCGCGCCGGTCCTCGATAGTCGCTGCGTCGTCCGTGTTCCCACCGCATGGGGGGTCTCCTTCATTTTGAGGCTGATAACAAACATTCTAGCCCGTGGACACGGCGCCCGAGATCGCCGGCCATGCGCAGCTATGCCAGTCCAGAACTGCTGTTCTCCGAAATCAGCTCCAAGTGCTGGGGTGTGCTGGAAGCCATGAGCGGCGCCGGCGAAATGGGACTGCTTGAACTTGCCGCAGGCTGGTACGTGACTTCAAGTCCGTGCACCGCGATGTGCAGGCCCTGCTGGAGACCGGTCTGCTGGCGAAAACCGGGAGTGGAAAAATTGTGTGCCCATTCAACAAGGTGTGCGTCGATTTCACACTGGCGCAGGCGGCTTGGAATTTGGCTGTATTTTTTGGCGGCGGCGGCGGCGGCGCGGTCGGCGGTTTCGTTCTGCGGCCACGATCATTAATCCGTGGTGTGAGAATCATCTCTCTGGCCACGACACTATCGAGTGCGCGTATTATCTCGCGCCAGATTTGGGCTGGCAGCTCGATTACGCGCATCTGGCCGCCGAGAAAGATGCGCTCCGCCAATCAAAGCCCCGCAACCCTAAAGCAATCAAACTCGGCTGTGAAGAGTTCATGCTGGCTGGGCACGGTACCAAGAGCGGCTATGCGGCTTTGGCCGTAACGATGCTGGTAATGTAGAAAGAAAAAATGGGCAACTTGATTACCCAAGTGCCCACTCTTGATCATATATGGTGCGCCGGAAGAGATTCGAACTCCTGACCCCTTGGTTCGTAGCTCCCCGGTGGGACACTTAACAGAAGTTAATGAAGGTTAATCAATCCATATAAATCAGTATGTTATTGACCTATCAAGGTTAACGGGCTAACCTGAAAAACAACGGGATTTAACCGTCAAAGTTAGCCCGGTGTTAGCCCACCAAACCAAGGGGTCAAAAAATGGCGAACAGAATCAGGTTCAAAAAGGAAGTTTTGGAGGCATTGCCAGCACCTGAAAAAGGGCGTTCAACGTACTACGACGACCAGGTTCAAAAATTGGCCGTGCGGGTTACATCGGCAGGAACGAAAACCTTTTACGTCATTACGCGAGATGGCGATTCGGTGGCCTGGCTAAAGCTGGACACGTTCCCCAACATGACGGTCGAGATTGCACGCAAGGAAGCGCAGAAACACCTGGGCGACTTTGCCAAAGGTGCCAGCCCGGTGAAGGCCAAGCGGATCGAGAAACAGCGTTTAACGCTCGGGCAAGCGTTCGACAATTACCAAACGCTGTATGCAGTGCCGCGCGGTATCAAGACAGCCGACGACACCCGGATGATATGGGAACGCTGCATCGGCGCTATGCCAGACGAACCCGCTAAGAAGCACGGACGCAAGCGCGAAAAGCACCCGGCAGGCGTGGACTGGTCGAATCGCAAGATTGACGAAATCAGCGGCGCTGAGGTGCGCACCCTGCACGCCGAAATCGGGACTAGCACCCCCGTACAGGCAAACCGTGTTGTCGAAATCATCGGTACTATTTACGCCCGCGCTTCAGAGTGGGGATATACGGGCATCAACCCTGCAAAAGATATTCGCCCATTCAAGGAAGTGAAGCGCGACCGATTCATTCAGGCCGATGAGCTGCCCGCGTTTTTCAAGGCGCTGGCCGATGACACGTCAGAAGATTTCAAACACTTCGTTCTGTTGTGCCTGTTGACCGGGGCGCGGCGCGTCAATGTGCTGTCGGCGCAATGGCAGGAAATCAATCTGGCATCGGCCGTCTGGCGGATACCGGATAGCAAGAACGGGGAACCCGTTGTCGTCGCGCTGGTACCCGAGGCCGTTGAAATCCTACTGGCGCGAAACCCCGACGGGACAAGGAAAGCCGGCTTCATTTTTCCTGCCGATTCGAAAACCGGCTATCTGTCTCCCCCCGCCAAACGCTGGCAGGCGCTACTCAAGCGGGCAGGCATGGCCGACTTCAGGATTCACGATCTACGACGCAGCCTAGGCTCATGGCAGGCCATTAGCGGGGCTTCGCTGGCGATTATCGGCAAGAGCCTGGGCCACAAGTCAGCCGACGCGACGTTGATCTATGCGCGGCTGTCTATGGATCCGGTACGGGCATCCGTGAACACGGCGACCACCGCCATGCTACAGGCGGCAGGCGTCAAGGCCACGGGTGAGGTCAAGCGGATCAAGGGGGGCGCGTAATGTTCAATCTGAATCCCGGCCCCGATGTGATCGCCGCAAGCTGGCAAGAGGCCATTGAAGATTGGCGGGCTGGTGACATCACGACAATGGACAGATGGTTGCGCAGCGGGCGGGAGATGCCCGAATTCGTCAGGACGTTCCTGGCCGATGTGCTGGCAGGGAAGGAGGTGCGACCGCGCAAGAGGCCGCCGGTGCCGCGTTACAGGTCTCTGGCCGATAGCGGGGTGATGCGGGATGCGCTGATTCGCATGGATTACGACTGGTTTTACATGATCTTTCAGGCAGCCGCGTCAACAGGCAAAAAGCGTGGCGAAAAAAGCCCGAAAGAAAAGGCGCTTGAAGCCGTCTCGAAAAAATGGGGGTTCAAGGTGAAACCCGGAACCGTGTCCCATATCGTGCATAAACGCCGGGGACGCTAAATCGGGATTAACCCGCCCTGACAGTCATTATCCGATAGTTCGTAATGCACCCATACCGATGATCTTCATCGGGATTTTATGGAGTGCATACGATGCCCAACCACACCGCAGCAGCATCCACGGTATCCGGAATTCTCCGGCCCCGAAACACCGACCTTGTCGACGAAGTTGAGGCCGCCGTCATCCTGGACGTTGCGCCCGGAACGCTCGCTGTTTGGCGTTCGACTGGCCGATATTGTGTCCCCTTCCTGAAAATCGGCCGGAAGGTGCGCTACTCCCGCACGGCGCTTAATGCCTGGCTGGAAAGCCGCACCCGTTCAACCGGCGCGACCGCGTGATGGTGCGCCCGATGAACCGTCACCCCGAAAAGCCCCTGGCCGCGCACCGCTGGCCAGTCGCCGCCAGCTTGTGCGGGGAGCCGCCGGAATCGACCCAGCGCGTCTTCCCGCCGCAGCCGCCGCCCGTGAAACGAAAAAAAGCCCGCTGGCAGGCGGGCTTGGTAAAACACTTCAGTTCGAATAATACACGGCTTGTCGGTTTGCTGATAGCGGCCAGCGTCACGTCCGGCGCGGCGGTTGCGATGGTCTGCCTACTGATTGTTCGTCTGATTGGTGGCGCCCTGTGACCCGCCTAAACGAAGCACCTCAGAAAACCCGCATCGCAATGGTCTGCCCGTGTTGCGGAGGCGAAGTCAGCCACCAGCGGTATGGGTTTGACATGATCGCCGTTACACCGCACCTGACCTGGACAAAGTGGTATGTCTGTGACCAGTGCGAGGCCGCGCTGACCGGCACCGACCCCGCCGCGCGGGACGCCGCCGAGCAAGCGTTTGCAGCCTACCTTGAGGCCAGCGACCATGCGCCTGCCGCCTAACGCCCGCGCGCTGTTCGACCTGAGGCGACGCGGCCGCATTCCCGTGCCGGGGCCGTTCGGGCATGTATCGGTTCTCCCCGACTGGGGGTTGACCGTGGCGGGCGCCTACGTCATTGCGCCGCCTTCAATCGAGCCGTCAGACCTCGACTTCTGTTTCTGCGCCGGGTTGACCGTCGCCATATTCTGCCGCTTGGCCGAACTGAGTCCGGTCGATACCTGGCTGTACGAAATCATTCTCGCCGTGATGGATGCCGACCCGGCCAGCATCGCCGTGATCGACCTCGACCAGGCTGCAGCCGGACTCGACCAGGGCCTTGTCGCCATGTATGTACGGAGGGCCGGCAATGACTGACGAAATCGAATCAACCCCGGCCGCCCTGCCAGAACACAAGGCTTTCGAGAAAGGCCGCCAGCGCGGTAAAAAAGCCAAGCCCAAGCCTACCCCTACACCCGCAGAAAAAAACGCGCCAGAGGCCGCACCAGCGACGGCCAAGGCAGACCCAACGAAGGAGGCCGGATTTTTTTGCGATGACCAGGGCCTTTGGTACATCGGCAGCCGTTCAACCAAGGACGGCACGGTCTGCCTGCCGGCTGTGTGGGTCTGCGCGCCAATTCTGGTGAAGTGGCGGATGCGTGGATTCGACGGGCTGGGCTGGCGCTTCATCGTCGAGATTAGCGACCGGGACAGCAATGTTCGGGAAGTCACGCTGCTGGATTCTGAAATCGGCGGGCAGGATGGCGCTTGGCACAAAGCCATGGCCGATGCCGGCCTGCGCATCCACCCCAAGCGCCGCGGTGAGCTGGCGCAATTTCTGCTGATGAACAGCGATGATGCCCCCCGCGCCCGTGGCGTTGAAACGACCGGATGGTTCGGTAACGTCTTTGTGATGCCGCACCGCACCATCGGCACGGCGCCCGAGCCGGTCATATATCAAGGGCAGGATCGAACCGCCGCGAGCGGCGAGTCCGGAACGGCGGAGGAATGGCGCGAGAACGTCGGCCGTTTGTGCGCTGGTAATTCCAGGCTGACCCTGAGTGTGTGCGCGGCCCTGGCGGCGTCAATTCTGCCGTTCTCCGGCATCGGTGAATCGGGCGGGTTCCACCTGTTCGGGGCATCGAGCCTGGGCAAAACCACGGCGCTTCGTGTCGCCAGTTCGCTCAATGGTTTGCCTGCTGCGACCATGCAGACCTGGCGCAATACGGGCAATGCAATCGAGGGCACAGCGGCCAAACACCACCACAGGCTGCTGAGCCTGGACGAGATACGCGAGGCCATCGAAAAGGAAATTGGCCTGATCGTGATGATGCTCGCCAACGGCAGCGGCAAGGGCCGGATGAGGGACACCGCCGTTCTTCGTGAGCGACTGACCTGGCTGCTTCTTTGGCTGTCTACCGGCGAGCATGGGCTGACGCATTACATGGAGGCGGGCGGCATCAAGCCGGATCCCGGCATGGAAGTGCGCCAGCTCGATATCCCGGCCGATGCCGGCGCCGGGTACGGGCTGTTCGAGAAGCTGCACGAGCACAAGGATGCCCGCGCCTTCGCAGAAAACCTGCGCACCGCCTGCGACCAGTACCACGGATCCGTCGGCATTGCCTGGCTGGAACACGTCTCACAGCACCTTGATGAAATCCGCCGCGACCTGCCCGGCGAGGTTGCCCGCGTAGCGCTCGACCTGATGCCGGACAAGTCCGAGAGTCAGGTAATGCGCGCCGTCCGCCGATTCGCCCTGCTGGCCGTGGCTGGCGAATATGCCACCAAGTGGAACCTGACCGGATGGAAACCCGGCGAGTCTATCGCCGGTATCCGGAAATGCGTGCAAGCGTGGATCGTTCGGCGTGGTGGCGCTGGCAACATTGAAGAGCGCCGCCAGGTGGAACGCCTGCGGGAATTCCTGGGCAAGCATTGGGCCGGGCGTTTCGTGGCCTGGGATCGTGCGGGGGATTCGCACGCGCCAGGCAAGGATGGGGTAGTCGGGCTGCGCAAGTCGATACCGGCGCGTGATGCACCTCTGGACGAAGGGAAGGCGTCCACCGTCTGGCGCTACTACATCACGGCAGAGGGATGGAGGGAAATCTACACCGGCATGGATCCGGTCGCCGCCGCGCACACCCTGTTGAACCTGGGGCTGCTGGTGAAGGACAGCAAATCAGGCAAACCCTACACGCGCCAATACCTGCCCGGACTCGGGCGCCAGCGCTGTTATGTCCCGGTCGAGAACTTCTTTTGGCCCGAGGAGGATGAAGATGCTTGACCTCGACCAGTTGCTTTGTGACGCCAAAAACACCGATACCTTGTCCCATGGGACAAGCTTTCACCCAACGGGACAAGCCGCCTTGTCCCGCACGAATCCAGCATCCATGCGGGTTAGCGGGCAGTTTTTGTCTTTGGGACAAACGGGACACGGTTTTTCAGGGGGAGCCAGTGACGCACATTTTCCCCCTGTTGAAACCCACCACCCCCGCGCCCCCTTGGGCGAAAGAAAAGAATCGCGGCCGGAAAAACAGGGACACCCCTTGTCCCACTTGTCCCTTATTAATGAGAGTGAGTATCCATGCGGGTTACAGCAGGATTTTACCGGGACAAGTGGCTTGTCCCGCCCGTGTCCCGCTTGTCCCGCCGACAAGCTGGAAGCCATGGTCGAACGCGCCGCCATCATGGAGTACGACGGCGGCCTGACCCGCGCCGCCGCTGAGGTTGCGGCAGGCATGGCCTGCGTCATGGGTAGTGTCGACCCGATACCAAAAAGGTACTTCCCGGCGATGAGCCGGGAGGGTTCATTAGAGTACGCAGTTGCGCTAGGGTGTGAGCCGCTTGCAAAGGCAACAAGGGGGGTGACGCCGTGACCGCCGCCACAAATCCCGCCGACCAGCAGCCCGGAAACGCTCAGGCGTCACTGTCCGGGATGCCCGATGCACCCGAGCTGCTGAAAATCCGGATTCAGCCGGCGCAGTTCGCCCGCGCTTTGGGCGTGAGCAAGCAGAGCGTGAGCCGCTGGGTGCGCGACGGTTGGATTACTCTGTCCGCAGATGGACGCCTTGACCCCACTGTCGCCATCGGCCAGCTACTGCGCCGCTGCGACCCCGGCCGCCTGCGCGCCCGCTGGCTACGGCAGGCCATCGGTGAAGTCCAGGACCTGCGCGACAACCTGGCTATTGCAGAAGACCGCGCCGAGGCTGGCGAAGCTGCGCTGACCGATGCGCGTAAGCGGATTGCGTACCTCGAATCTTTCATCGCCGACCTGGACTGCATGTTCGACGCCGTGCTGCGGCTGTTTGTCGTCCGGGAAGCGGAACTGCGTGCGACAGCGACCAGCGAGGAATGGGCCGGCGCAGTGTCCAGCATTGAAAGCGCGGCCGCCGATACATGCAGCGCCGCGCAGCCCGACCCCGCCGACACCCTGGACGTGGGGCCGCTCGATCTTGATCTGGACGCCACCCTGGCCGCTGATTGGGCTGCGTTCAATGCCCGGCTCCACCCACCACGGCGCGAATCATCGGACACGGCCGGGGAGCGGGGCGAATGACCCGCAATGCCTTCGAGAAGGCCGATGCGTGCGCTGACGGCAGCCCGCCTGATCCGGAACTCTGGGCGTGGGTATGCCAGGCTTTCCGTGGCCATCGTCGGCACGGTCGAGACCTGGAAGCGGCTTTTGATATGGACCATGCCGGCAAGCTGCGCTGGCGCAATGTCGAGTTGCGGGCCGCGGCCGAAGCCCTGCGCGCCGGGCGCGAGATGTCAGACAACGATCTGGCCGGCGAACTGGCCGCGCGTTTGCAGCGGTTCACCGTCGACAAGCTGCCACGGTACTGGCGCACTGGCGACGTGAGCGGGTTCGATGCCGTCGAGCATCGGCTGCTGGCCGCAGCCCTGACTGGCGCACCGACCACCAGCAGCAAAAAAAATCTGTACCGCATCATCGAGCGCGAGCCGGGACAAGAATCGGCTTTGCTTGTCCAGGCGGACAGTTGACGATGGCGCTACCCCAACTACGAAAGGAAAAACGAAATGACGCCAACTGACTTCATCCAAGCCCACCGCGACGCCGTTCTGATCCGCGCAGGCGCGCTGAATCCGAACGCGCCTATCTGCCACCCGCAAGCCGCTGCCGTCGCCGTGAGCGCCGAGCCGTTGCTGCCGGCGCTGGCAAAATTCTGTTCTGACTTGGCAGACTCGCGCCGAGGCGCGGGCGCGGCCGTCCGGGTGAAAGGTTCCGGATTCGCTACCCCAGATTTTGGGAATGCCCTGGCTGATGCCGTGCGTGTTGTGACTCAGTCTCGAATGGCTGCGCACATGCGGCATGAGATTTTCTGCAAACAGATGCCGGTTGCCGACTACAAGCCCCAGCGGTTCCCGATGCTCACTGTCGGCGCCGATCTTGAGTTCCTGGGCGAGAATTCCGAAGCCCCGGAAGTGATGGTGAGCGATGAGGCGGGCACGCTCGCGGGGCTGGGCCGGTATGGCCGCAACGTGTTGATATCGCGCCGCGTGCTACTCAATGACGATATCGGTTTGATCATGGCCACGTTTGAAAACTTCGGCACCGCCGCCGCGCGGGTTGAATCCAAGTTGGCATACACGCTGATCGAGTCAAATGTGACTTTATCGGATGGCGAAGCCATGTTCGCTGCCGGGCATGGAAACGTCCTAGCATCCGCCCTGTCCGAGTCCACGCTTGGCCAGGCGATGGGAATGCTGCGCGCCATGCCCGACCCCTTCGGCGAGACGCTCGACCACGACCCCGCTGTCGTTGTTGTCGAAGGCGCGCTTGAGCTGCTCGCGCGTCGCCTGGTACGCGAAGCCGGGCTTGAACTCGAAGTCGTCGCATCGTCGCGGCTGGCTTCCGGGCGCTGGTACCTGCTGCCGAATCCCGAAGTCGTTCCTGTCGTTGGCCTGTTGCGCCTGGCCGGCTCGAAATCCCCCGTGTCAATCGACGCCGGCCGCGACGATCTTGGCCGCGACGGCACGCTGATCGCCGTGCGCGCAAACGCCGCTGTTGTGCCCCTGGGCCGTACCGCTATCAAGGGAGGCGCATAACCATGTTCGGCCGAGACCCCAATGAACTTGGCGGGCTGGCGCGCGCGTACGCCAGCGCAGCGAAGGCCTACAAGAATGCCGAGGCCGCGCTCAACCGGGCACTGGACGCGCTCGCCGCTGCCCGTGAAGGCGATTGCCCCGGCGATATCACCCGCACCCGCCAGACGGCAATCGAGGCCGACCGTGCCGCCGGTATCGCCTGGGATGAGGCGGAGGTTGCCCGCCGCGCTTTCTGGCGCCAGCGGGCTGCCGAGCATGAGGCAAGAGTCGTTGCCGAGTGCGTGCCGATGCTGGTTCAGCTCGCCGCCTATCAGCGGTTTGCCGGTCTTCCCGCAATCCCCCCCGAGCACCTGTTGCGCCACCACCTGATAACCCCGCCAAGCCACACCGAGCCGGAAGGCGACGTGCGCATCGAGCCGCTGGACAGCCCGGCGCTGGACAGGGCCAACGATGAGATTATCGCCCCCCGGCCGGGCTGGAAAATGCCAGCCCGGAAAACCTGACCGAATCTACGGCGCTTGCGCCGTGCATGGCCGCTGGGGCGAGAGAGCCGACCCATAGCCCAGCGGTAAGACCTCCTAAACATGGGCACGGCAGGCAGGCACTATTGGAGCGCCTGGAACCGCCTCCCCCCGCGTAAAAACCGGGTGTACGGCGTACCCCGAACATAGAGTAGACAAGATGACCCCAGCCATCGAACCACCACCGCCTCGCTACCTGCAGCGTGTCGTTTTCGGCACTCAGGCATGGCCCCTGATGGGCGCCGGCGACATAGCCGTGCACGAAGCTGCGCATGTTGTTGTTGGCCTGGCCCTGAATCTGCCCGTGTACGACGCGCGCATCGCCGCCGACGGCGCATCCGGCCAGGCCGGCGTGCTGTCCGCCGTGGGCGCGACTGTCACCACCCCCGCCACGCTGCCGCCGCCGGAAGGCGTGGCTGACATTTACCGGCAGGCTGCGCCGCTTGTCTGGCCGGGTCTGCCGTCAGCCGATGCTGCACTGAATTACGCCGTCATGCTCACCGCTGGTAGGCAAGGAGAACTGATCGCGGCCGGCATCCGGCTGCCTGGTGCGTTGAATATGCACGATCCCGACCACCAGCAAGCCCGCGCCATCCTTGCCGCTACCGACCAGCGCCTGGCGATGACCTGGGCGCAGCGCATGGCCCGACACTTCTTGACTTTGGCATGGCCGGAAGTCGAGGCCATCGCCGCCCAGCTGGGCGCGACTGGCACCTGGACGAATTCGGGCGCATGGGTGCGCGAATCAAGAACCCCCTCAACCACCGGAGATTTTGAAAATGGAAAATGATCTTTTAGCGAGCGTGGCCGTGAACGCCGGCGCTGCGGGCGATTTGCGGCGCCGTGTGTCGTCCGGCAATTTGCATATCGAGGAATTTGGTCGGGCGCTGCGCATCGCAGGGCCTGGCGTCGATCTGATTGTGGCGCGCTTTGCCACCGTCACGGCGGCAGACCTTGAACCCGCCACGCGCTGCCGTTGAGGCCCCACGCACCGCCCGCCCGCCTCTACGGCGGGTTTTTTTATGCGCGGATAGGCGCGAGGATATAGGCCGGCCCGAGAAAGGGCTGTAGCGTTGATTCTGGCGGGTCTTGACTGTCAACGTGCGCCAGCGGGGGGGCGCGAACGTTGCAATTGGCGAAAAAATAGGCGTATGCTGGAAGCGTCCAACACCCTGTTGGATAAAAAGCGGGGCGACCAAGCGTTGAAGCGCGAGGCCACCCCTAATCACACCGCAACTAAGAAGGAGTTACGACATGACTGCTGCCAATTCTACCTTTGCCGAGCGCTTGAATGAGGCTTTCAAGTATCGCGGCATTACCGACACCCAAGAGAAAATCAAACACCTGGAGGATGCCACAGGCCGCAAGGCGCGCACAGTGGCGGGCTGGTTGAACGGGGATGGCATACCCCGCAGCGGCCTCACGCTGGTTCAGATTGGGGAAGACCTGAACGCCAGCCTTGACTGGCTTTTATTCGGCGACGGCTATTCGCCACGGCAGCGTGACATGCTGGAGTTGCTGGAGGGTGTGCCGCCGCACCTGCTCGACGGGCTGACCCGCTACATGCTGCGCCTGCTGAACAATGACCCCAAGGCGCGACGCTGGACTGCAATGCGTGAGCGCGGCGAGTTGAGTGTGGAACAGCTTTTGTCGATGGCCTGAGCCGTCCTGGGCGTTGCGACGCACCGCCTGATCCCCACACAGCCCGGCCCTTGTGCCGGGCTTTTTGTTGGGCTAACTTTAGGGTTTCAAATGTTAGCCCGGTGTTAGCCCGGTACAAATGGAAAGGGGCTAGCCTAAGCTAACCCCTTGTATTTTGGTGCGCCGGAAGGGATTCGAACCCCTGACCCCTTGGTTCGTAGCCAAGTACTCTATCCAGCTGAGCTACCGGCGCTTTGAAGGTTGCGCATTATACGCAGTTTTTACACTTTTTTGTATCGATGGCGGATGCAATGGTTCACCACTTGTTTATTTGGCGGAGACGGAGTCCGCGTCCGCCTAACCTCAAGTTGTCGCACTTTATCTCACAATGCCTTATCTTGTCTAGCCTTCCGTCAAATTCATTGCATCATCACGTCGCACCTTCTATCATCAAAACTCATCTTTATTGATGGGTACGATGATGGGAAAAAAAGCCAAAGAATTATCCGCCCTGGAAGTAAACAGGTTGTCCAAGGCCGGCATGTACTTTGTCGGTGGCGTCGCTGGCCTGGCTCTTCAGGTATCCGGCGCAGGGGCGCGGTCGTGGATTCTGCGCAAGATGATCGCTGGCAAACGGCGGGACATGGGCCTGGGTGGTTTTCCGGACGTCACCCTGGCAGGGGCAAGGGAGAAGGCGCGCCAGGTTCGAGAATTGGTGGACCAGGGAATTGACCCGATCGAGGACCGCCGCGCCAAACGCGCGACCCTGGCGGCAGAGCGCGCCAAGGCGATGACCTTCTCGCAATGCGTCACCGCTTATCTGGATGCCCATGGCGACAGCTGGAAAAACGCCAAGCATCGTCAGCAGTGGGCCAATACCCTTGATACCTACGCCAACCCCATCATCGGCAACTTGAACGTGTCCGCTGTGGACACCGGCTTGGTGCTGAAAGTCCTGGAGCCGATCTGGAAGACAAAAACCGAAACCGCCAGCCGCTTGCGCGGGCGTATCGAAAACATCTTGTCCTGGGCCACGGTGCGCGGCTACCGCCAGGGCGAGAATCCTGCCCGCTGGAAAGGCCACCTGGACAAGCTTCTGGCCGCCCGCTCGAAAATCCAGCAGGTGACACACCATGCCGCGTTGCCTTACGCGGAACTTGGGAGCTTCATGGCCGATCTGGCGAAGATGGATGGCATGGGGGCGAGGGCACTTGAATTCGCCATCCTGTGCGCATCCCGCTCAGGTGAAGTGCGCGGCGCCACCTGGAACGAGATTGATCTGAATGCAGGCGTCTGGATCATTCCCGCCGAACGCATGAAGGCCAAGCGGGAACATCGCGTGCCTCTATCCAGCAAGGCTGTTTCACTCCTCAACACGCTGCCGCGCCTGGACGGTACCGAATTGGTGTTCCCCGGCACGAGCGGGCAGCTTTCAAACATGAGCCTGACCGCTGTCTTGCGTCGCATGAACCGTGGTGACCTCACTGCGCATGGCTTTCGCTCAACCTTCCGGGACTGGGCGGCTGAGCAAACCGCATATCCATCCGAAGTGGTGGAAATGGCCCTGGCCCACACCATTGCTAACAAGGTGGAAGCAGCATACCGGCGCGGTGACCTGTTTGATAAACGGCGTCGTTTGATGGACGACTGGGCTAAGTATTGCGGAACGGCACGCAGGGTGGTGGGTGAAGTGATTGCATTGAAAAAACAGAAGGTGGCGTGATGCCCCGTGGCCGTCCGAGAAAGCCTGACCCTTTTGCGTGGTTGAACAATCCACCCAAATGGGTTCGACAGTTTCCGGACAACAACTTGGAAGGAATCCACGAGTTTATTAGGCAAGAGACGGAGAGGCTTCGACTGGAAAAGGTTCACGATGCATACGCTGTCGGACGAATTCAGGCCAACGCGAATAAGCGTCGTGAGAAAGAGGAGCGGCGTCTGAAGATCAGTGTTGAATTTGCGGATTTGATCGGGGGGCCGATGTCTGCCAAGTCGGTGGCAGCCCACATTAAAAGAACGGAAATGAAAGAGCCTAATCCTGAATTCCAAGTCAGTGAGAGAACTTTACGGGGGTACGTGACCGAAATCAGAAAGTTGGCAGAGCCTCATCGACCGAAAAAATAGCCGCGTCTATGCTGGCCTCATACCTGTTCAAGGAGGCCACATGCACACCACCCAACTCAAACACAACACACAGACTCGGGCGATCCGTCTCCCCCGCGTCTGCGAGATCACGGCGTCATCCAAGGCCACTACTTGGCGGCGTGTTCAGTCGGACCCTACATTCCCGAAACCCTTCCGCCTTTCTCCTGGCGTGACCGTATGGGACGAAGCTGAAATTATTTTTTGGCTTGAATCGAAAAAAGCGCTGCGGGATGCATCGTGATGGTTGGCGCCAACCACTACGACAAGCTGCCCACGCGGTTTGTAAAACTGAAGCCACGCGAAAAAGTCCCCGAGGGAACGCACCGTATCGAGACAGCAGACTCGACACTAGCTCAGACTTGGCAGGGTTCGGGTTACAACGTCGGAATTGTCCCTAGTGACCAAATCGTCATTGCAGATATTGATCCGAGAAACGGTGGCGATGAGACATTTAAGGGGCTGTTCCGGGACCAGGAAAAACCCCGGACGGTTATCAGCCTGACCGGCGGCGGTGGTTTACACCTGTTTTTCCGCTGGGACTCGAATTGGGGCAAACCACGCGGCACCCTGGGCGCTGGTGTCGATATCAAACATGGAGATAACTGCCATGTCGTCGCGCCTGGATCGATTCATCCAAACGGTTCTGGGTATAGATGGAAGCCGGGTAATTCGCCTGCCGACGTGGAGATTGCCTTGTGTCCTAGCTGGTTGCGCGGACTGCTGGCTAGGTCAAACACGGCACTGCCAGCCAACATCCCCGTCACAACTCGCACGTTGCTGCCCGAGACACCCGACGAGATTGCCAAGGTTCAAGCCATGCTTGGTGCCATTTCAGCGGACTGTGAGCGTGACACCTGGCGCCAGATTGTGTGGTCTGTATTGGCGACAAGGTGGGCCTGTGCTGCTGAGCTTGTGCGAATTTGGAGCCAATCCGCGTCCGTCCGCTATGACGAACGTGAGTTCAATCGGGTTGTGGACTCGTTCAAACCCGAAGCCGGCACCAGCTTGGGAACACTTATTTACCACGCGCGTGAAGCTGGCTGGGTGGAAACCACGCCCGAGCAAATCGATGGTTCTGGCGCGGATGTTAGAAATGGCCAGGTATTTGCCGCGCAATGGCGGTCTAAGCTTCTGTTCATCCACGAAACTAACGATGTGCTGGCCTTCGACAAGGATCGAGGCTGGATTGTGCCGCCGCCCGGTGAATCTGACCGAGCTGCAAAACAGGTGCTGGACTTGATGCGTAGTATGGCTTCTGAGCGTTATCTGGCCGCGCCCGATGACTATAAAACCAAGCGCCTGATGGCCCATGTGGAACGCACCAGCAGGGCGCCAAACCTGCGTGCCATGGTGGAGATGGCCAAGTCCGAGCCGGGCATGATGGTAAGCATCACCGATTTCGATAATGCCCCCATGCAGTTGGGTTTGCTGAATGGCATCCTCGACTTGAAACAGGGGGCACTCTTGCCAGTCTCTCACGATATCAAGGTGTCCAAACGCTGCAATGTGGCTTTTGACGCCGGTGCGCGGTGCCCCCAGTTTCATACGTTTCTTGTCGTGATTCAACCTGACCCCGATATGCGCGCCTTCCTGCAACGCTGGGCAGGCTATTGCCTGACAGGGGGGGTGACGGAGCAGAAGTTCGTTTTTCTTTACGGTAGCGGCGCGAACGGCAAGTCGGTTTTCGTCGAACTGCTCGCCTGGCTGCTGGGCGATTATGCTCGCAAAATCGCCACTGAAATGTTGATGCAGCACCAGCGCAACCCGCAAGGTGCAAGCCCGGATATTGTGGCATTGAAGGGGCGGCGGTTTGTATATGCAAACGAAACCGAAGAGGGTCGCCGCCTAGCCGAAGCACGGATCAAGGACATGACCGGAGGAGACACCCTGACGGGGCGTGTCCCTTATAGCAAGGCCGATATCACTTTTCATCCCACACATAAACTCGCGGTGGTAGGCAATCACAAGCCAGAGATCACCGACAACAGCTTTGGAATGTGGCGGAGGGTGTGTCTGGTCCCGTTTGACGTTACGGTCGCTGAGGCTGATCGCGATCCACACCTCCTGGACAAGCTAAAGGCTGAAGGTCCAGGCATCCTAAACTGGGCACTGGAAGGGCTGCGCCAATGGCAATCGCGGGGCTTGGCCGTGCCCAGCAAAATCGAAGCCGCCACCGCCGCATATCGCGATGAGCAGGATTTAGTTGGCGAATGGATTACCGATCATTGCACAACGGGGCCGGGGCAAACAGTTGCCAAGGCGATGGCGTATCGCGCTTACCGGTCATGGGCGCTGTCGAATGGGCACCACCCCTTTGCACAGGGTCGCTTGACGCGGCGGTTGGGGGATCGAGGTTACAAGACTTTGCCCGACAAGCGGACCATCGCGGGGTTGGCGCTCAATTCGTCTGGCAACTTTGCTGCACAGGGCATATGACCTGGGGCGTCGTTTGCGTCGAATCCGCTCCTTTTTCAAAAACTTTCCATGAGCACCTCCTCAGAAAGGTTTTTGTATTTGGGTCTGAAACAACGCAAACGACGCACACCAACCCCGTTAGATGTAACCACCACCAACCCCATTAGCTAAACCGTGTTCAAGGATTGCCATGAGCGCTTATATCAACCAGCTGTCACAGCACGCCCCAGCCCCGTCACTCACTCAGGCCGACACCTTGGCAGAGCGGTTCGACCAATGGTGGGTGAAGCAGCCCCTCGCCACGAGGGTGCGCGCCTACAGCATTGAAGAAATCACCACAGCACTTGGCACGCAAGGCCGGAATCTATCGCCCATCCTTATCCAACGTGGTTGGGTAAGGCATCGCCGCTGGCAGCATCGCCAGCATTACTTTCGCGTCTGGCTTCCGCCAACCGACCATTTGGAGTGAAACCATGGGCGATGTAATCACATTCAAGAGACCTCAAGCTACCAAAAACCACGGCAAGGCGGTGCATGACCCTCTTGCGGCTCGTATCGATCACATTGCCAGCCTTCCGCCTGCTGATCGCCTCGATATTACGGAACATCAACTTCGCGCCGCAGTTGACGAGGTGCTTGCGCCCACGTATCACGAACTCCTCGAATATAGTGGGGGGAGCAAGCCACTAAGTCTGCAAGGCCGGAGCTTGAAAACCTATCTGGCCCAGGACTTAATCGGTAAATCTCTAGATGACCGCGCCTTGGTTGGCCTGCATGGCTTGGCACTTATCGGGTACTCAAATGCTGACTTGATGCGGCAGTATCATAAACTCAGGCAGCAGATGCGCGCGCTGTCGGTAGAGGCTGCAGGTATTCGCCTGAAAGACGTCGGAAAAGCAGCTTATGCAATGATCGAAGCCGATCTAATCCAACGTACCCAAGGCCACTTGATAGATGCTTGCCGTCTGGTGCTGGCTACCAGTGCAGCTGGTTATACGATCAAGTTTGGCGAACAGTCACGATTGATTGTCGCATTGGCGCGTGGCGCCCCTGGGGTATGATCGAATTTGAACGTGCCTTGGGTACACAGGGACGCTACATCAGCCCGGTGCTGCTGGCATTGGGTTGGCGCAGAAAACGTAAATGGGGAACAACGGGCCAGTATTGCCGGTATTGGGTGCCGCCGGTTTGACCTGATAAGGGGGGTTGCCGTGATGGAAGAAGAAAGCGCCTATACACGTGCTGCGGATGAACTTGAAACCGATCAACTTGATAAGGCGACATGGGCACGGGCCTTTGCCGAATCGGATGGCGATACCCAGCGAACGAAAGCCCGTTACATCACGCTTCGCGTCAAGAAACTGACCCAACAGCCACCCGCACAAAACTCAACTCCGATGGTTTCGGGTCAATCTCCGCATGGAGGTATTGCGCAAACCTCACCCGTTGATCTGTCGAATAACCTTTTGACACCGGATGAAAAGGACCAGTTGTGGAAAGAAGCACAGGAAAAACCCACGGGGCAAAGTGTTGGCGTATCTGCGACATCCACCAGCACTTCATCTAATCCGGCTAAAGCCAATAGCGCAACAGCGGATCGCCATGCTCATGGCACCGCGCAGGCATCAAGCAACGAACTCACAGATTTGTACGAAGCCGGCATCGGCGAGAAGAACACAAGTTACTACCTCACAAAATTCGCGCAATTCGATAGGCAAGGTCCGGGACTCAAGGCAAGCTGGAATTGGGCTGCGTTCTTTCTGGTACCAATTTGGGCGCTTTATCGAAAGATGTATGGTTTGTTTTTTGCGCTTTGGGGCGCTTCAACTGTCGCTACTTTTATCTCAAAATTAAACGCGCCCCTGCTTCTTAATCTTGCCGTTCTCGCCGCCTGGGCAGCATTCGGCATTTATGCGAACTCTCTCTATCACCACCACTTAAAGAAAAAGATCGCCGTTGCGCGATCGACTGTTCGTGCGCCAAACGTATTGGTGAGCCTAGGCAACAAGGGCGGTGTAAACCTTTGGGTTAGTTGGGTGGGTGTTGGCTTGTTGGTCGTGAGCATCTTGGCGGGTATCGTGCTTCCGCAGCAACCGCCTCCTACAGCAATTATTCCGAGCCAACAGACTGCTGACCCAACAGTATCCCGCGCCGAGCGTGTGGGTTTGATGTTGCGCGCCGAATTGGGTGGCATGGAGGCTCAGCACCGTCTGGGGGTTATCTACGCCAAAGGGCAGGGCGTACCGCAAGATTATGCAGAAGCAGCGAAGTGGTATCGCAAAGCCGCTGATCAGGGCCTTGCTAAAGCCCAGAGCAATCTGGGGAGGTGTTACATTTTTGGGCAAGGCGTACCGCAGGATTACGCCGAAGCGGCGAAGTGGTTCCGCAAGGCTGCTGAACAAGGGAATGCCAATGCTCAATCTTATATGGGGGCTCTGCACGATGAAGGAAAAGGCGTACCGCAGGATTACACCGAAGCGGCGAAGTGGTTCCGCAAGGCTGCTGAACAAGGGAATCCGCAAGGCCAATATGGGCTGGGGAATTTGTATCTTTTTGGGTCAGGTGTGCCCTGGGATCAGGCTGAAGCGGTGAACTGGTATAGAAAATCTGCCGACCAAGGTTACGCCTCCGCTCAGTCTTCATTAGGTCAAATGTACGAATTGGGAGTAGGCGTGCAGCAGGATTATGCAGAGGCCGGGAAGTGGTATCGCAGGGCAGCGGAGCAGGGGGATCCGCAAGGCCAATATGGGCTGGGGGACTTTTTATCCAATGGGCGGGTGGTGCCATCGGATAATGTTGAAGCAGTGAAGTGGTATCGTAAGGCTGCTGACCAAGGGCACTTTTTTGCCCAACATATGCTGGGAATCATGTACGAACATGGACTTGGTGTACCGCAGGACAATATTCAGGCATATATGTGGTTCAGCCTGGCAGCGATCCGAGCCCAATCTATTGACGAAAAATTGGGGAAACCCTCACAAGCAATAAAGACACAAATGAACCCCTTTGGAGTAGAAAGTGCTGTAAAAGAACGAGAGGCTGTTGGGTTAAGTATGGCCCCACTCGAAATAGAGCAGGCTCAAGAATTGACGCGTGATTGGCTTAAAAAACACTAACGATAAATAAATTCAAATCACACCATGTGGCGACCCTAGTTTGGGACGAGGCTTTAGAGCTATGTAAGCGCAAAACGGGAGCAGGCGATGAACAATTCTATTAAACATTCGTCCGATACAGCAAAGCTCCATATTGCAATCGCCTTTATTGGTTCGATGCTAAGTATGGTGCTATTGCCCAACGTCTCGTTGGCAGAGGTATACAAATGCAAAGATGCAAAGGGGAAAATCACATACAGTGATAGTCCCTGCCAAAAACTGGGCGTCCAACTGCCAGTGGATAGTAGCATTCAATATGAAAATAGTGCCTCTGGAAGGCAAACTGCTGTGGCAAATAAGTCGCGGGCGGATTTAAGAAAAGCACAGGAGAATGCTCAGGTTGAAGTTGATGAATGTTACAGGGCTACCCTCAAGCTTGTGGATATGGCGGGAGGGCGGTCGAGCAGTGTCGCGTTTGCTCGGCAGAAAATGGCC
The DNA here is from genome assembly GCA_035530575.1 of Thiobacillus sp. Classification (GTDB taxonomy): domain Bacteria; phylum Pseudomonadota; class Gammaproteobacteria; order Burkholderiales; family Thiobacillaceae; genus Thiobacillus. The sequence goes on from DATKUP010000094.1 coordinate 24,675, forward strand.
ATGGACGCTATATGCGGGACAAACCGATTGAGTAACGGTGGACAAGGCGATGGTGCTGCCGGGGCAATCAATAATCCGGTACCAAACCAAACGAGCAGTGGAAATGGTGTTGATTCAGCCAATAGGGATTTTGACGTGCAAATGAAGGCAAAACGCGATTATCAGAAACAGCAGATTCCTGGTTTTATTACGCACCAACCTACAGACGCACACGAACGCGGAGTCTACAAACAGGAAATGAACCGTCAAAAAAACATAGACCCGAATACTTGGAATCATTAACTAATGATAAAAATGAAACTGGGTCAGGTGGGTTGCACAGGATTATTTTGGTTGGTGCTGCAGTTGCAATCAAAGCACTTTTCTCTCGCCCGATCTTTCCTGTACGCGTAAACCATGCCCGCTCCCCAATCCGTATTAGCCCTCATCGAAAACTTCGAGCGCAACCTCGACGCCTACCGCAACGGTAAGTACAACGAAACACAAGTCAGGCGCGACTTCATCGATCCGTTTTTCAAAGCACTCGGCTGGGACATGGATAACAGCTTGGGCTACGCGGAAGCCTATCGCGATGTCATCCACGAAGACGCAATAAAGGTCGGCACCTCCTCACGCGCGCCAGATTACAGCTTCCGCGTCGGTGGCCAACGAAAATTCTTCCTCGAAGCGAAAAAACCGTCGGTCAGCGTCAAGGATGCAGTGGAGCCCGCATTCCAGTTACGCCGCTATGCATGGTCAGCCAAATTGCCGTTGTCCATCGTTACCGACTTTGAGGAATTCGCCATTTATGACTGTCGACAGAAGCCTGATAAAAACGACAAGGCCAGTAAGTCGCGGTTGTTCTACTGCACCTTCAGCGACTATCCGGAAAAATGGGATGAGATCGCCGCGATATTCTCCAAGGATGCGGTACTCAAAGGCTCCTTTGACAAATATGCCGTCAGCACCAAAGGCAAGCGCGGCACGACGGAAGTAGACAGCGCGTTTCTGGCGGAAATCGAAGGCTGGCGCGACCTCCTTGCGCGCAACATTGCGCTTCGCAACAGCGACCTGTCCCAGCGAGAACTCAATTTCGCCGTCCAGCAAACCATCGATCGCATCATTTTCCTGCGCATCTGCGAAGACCGGGGCATCGAGCCCTATGGGCGTCTGATGGCGCTGCAGAACGGCAACAACGTCTACGCCCGCCTGCGCGAAATGTTCCGCGCGGCGGACGACCGCTACAACTCCGGACTGTTCCATTTCACCAAGGAAAAGAGCCGCGCCGGTGCGCCAGACGAACTGACCCTGCATCTTGAAATTGACGACAAACCGCTCAAGGAGATTTTCAAAAACCTGTATTACCCCGATTGCCCTTACGAGTTCTCCGTGCTCGGCGCGGATATCCTCGGCAGCGTCTATGAACAATTCCTCGGCAAAGTCATCCGCCTGACGTCGGGCAACCGCGCAGTCGTCGAAGATAAACCGGAAGTGAAAAAAGCCGGTGGCGTGTTCTACACACCCGCCTACATCGTGCAATACATCGTGCAACACACCGTCGGTACATTGCTGGAAGGCAAGACCAGCAAACAGGCTGCGGGTATTCATGTCGTCGATCCGGCCTGCGGGTCGGGTTCGTTTCTCATTGGCGCGTATCAGTACCTGCTCGACTGGTATTTGGCGCGCTACGTGGAAGAGGGTGCGGAGAAGCACAGTAAAGGCAAGGCCGCGCGTATCCACCCGGCCGCACATGGCGAATGGCGGCTCACCACGGCAGAAAAGAAGCGCATCCTGCTCGAACACATTTACGGCGTGGACATCGACACGCAGGCGGTGGAAGTGACCAAACTTTCGCTACTGCTCAAGGTGCTGGAAGGCGAATCCGGCGAATCGCTGAACAGCCAGATGAAGCTGTTTCAGGAGCGCGTACTACCCGACCTCGACCGCAACATCCAGTGTGGCAACTCTCTGATAGGTCCTGATTTCTATGACAACCAGCTAGACCTCGACGATGAGGCTGCGCAACGCATCAACGTGTTCGACTGGCATGTTGCTTTCCCACAAGTGTTTAAGGCGGGTGGCTTTGATGCGGTGATTGGAAATCCGCCGTACATCTTTACGCGAGACCTGATTTCGCCGGAGGAGCGCACGTACTATGCATCCACGTATAAGCTAGGCTGGGAGAAACAGAATACTTATCTAATCTTCATGGAACGCTTGCTTTCGCTACTCTCGAAGAATGGGAAGGGCGGATATATTGTGCCGAACTCGTGGCTAACCATTGAGAGCGCCATGTTGCTGCGCGCGGAATATGTAAAGCATCTAAGTCTTATTCTGGATCTCAATTACCCTGTATTCCGAGGCGTTTCTATGGAACCTTGTGTATTTATTGTTGATGCAAAAAGTAATTCTCAACCTGTCGCATGTGCCAGATGCACTGCTGCTGAACAGTTTTCTGAAGCCATCTTTATTGAGTTAGACCGTGCTGCTTGGATGCAACCTGGTAGTCGAATTACTTTTAGTTCAGATGGTGAACTACATGCGCTTCTGTCAAACATCAAAGAAAAAAATCCCAGCTTGGGTGAGGTATTTGATGTGCGTACCGGCCTTCAAGCATATGAAGCAGGAAAGGGAAGGCCACCACAGACAAAGCGTGATGTGTCCAACCATGTTTTTGACTGTATGTCACAGGAAGATAAGACGTGCGTCCGGTACTTGGAAGGAAAGGATATTGGGCGATATTTTCAGGTTTGGGGTGGTATGTGGATGAAATATGGGCAGTGGCTTGCGCAGCCCAGAGAGCTTGGCATGTTTTCACGTCCCCGCATTCTCATTCGTGAAATAACGAGTCGTCCTCCCTATTGCATTAATGCCACGTTCGTGAATGACACGTTATTGAACAATAAGAGCATCCTGAACGTGTTGGAGCCAGGTGACGATGTTGAGCGTCTTAAAGTGCTGTGTGCCGTGCTTAACAGCCGACTTATGTCTGAATTCTATAGGGCCTTTGCAGTTAAGGCCGTCCGTAAACTTTTTCCGAAGATCGTTATCAGAAATTTGCGAGAGTTTCCTATTCCGGCGATGCTAAGGAAGGCCCCATACAATAAAACACCAGAATTCAACAAGATCAGCGCGCTAGTTGACCTAATGATAGGTGTTCACAAAAAGCTCTCAGCCGCGAAAACACCGCAGGACACCACTCTGCTGCAACGACAGATTGCCGTGACCGACAAGAAGATCGACCAGTTGGTTTACGCACTCTATGGCCTTACCGATGAGGAAATCGCTCTGGTTGAAGGTGCATAGCCGCATTCGCACTGCGTGCTGTCTAGTGCGTCGAATGGAATCCCGGCTTTTTTTGGGAAAAATCTACGAGCAACCATTGAAGTACCCCCCCTTTAGCCACGATTGATCCCCCCCTGGGGGCACCTTCCGGCGTTTTTTTTTCTCGCTGACAGCTCCAGCCCCCTGACCGCGCGGTCATGCGCCTTGCTTCCGGCCTCGGCGCGGGTTCCCCGCACCTGGCCGCAAGGCGCCCGCCCACGCTGCGCCTGTGCTGATTCAACCACGCCAGCAGCTGCGCTCCTGGCTTTGCGGCCCCGGCACGGTCCGCACCCTCAGTGCCGCCGCCGCTTCACGCCGTCGCGCTTCATGGCTCCGCCAAAAGGCACGGCTGCGCCATCAAGCGCTCGCCGTTCGCTGGCGGCTACTCTTGTGCGGGTGCAGGCTTGGTGTGGGTTGCTGGCGTGCGTTGAAAGCAGTGGTCGTGCAGCCATTCAACATAATGCAGCAATTATGCGCAATGGCCTGCGGCCACTGTTCGCGCTCACGCGCCGCATAATCGAGCATTATGTGTAAATGGCAGCCCGGCCTAGAGTAGTCCCCGCCCACCCAGCGTCAGGCTGCGCGGCCTCGCACTGCGTTGCTCGTCTGCCGCTCGCCTGCGCGCTTCCCGTCCGCCCGTTGGGCTCCCAGAAAACTGCGCTGATTATGCTTCGCTCAGTGCCCCTCAGTGCGGCCCCAGGTCGCGCGCGCAACTCAATCCAAGCGCTTTGGAATTGATGGGTTTAATGATGGGTAATCTTTAATTCATCCACGCAGGCCGCGTGAATGCTAGTGAATGGCGGAGACGGAGGGATTCGAACCCTCGATGCAGGTTTAAGCCCGCATGCTCCCTTAGCAGGGGAGTACCTTCAACCTCTCGGCCACGTCTCCGAACCGCCGCGAATTGTAGCGGAATGCGCGACGGAAAGCCACCTCAAACCATGGCTTTCTCGAGTTCGAAGGCTTGATGCAGTGCGCGTACGGCGAGTTCCAGATATTTGTCCTCGACCACCACCGAGATTTTGATTTCCGATGTGGAGATCATCTGCAGGTTGATGTTTTCCTTCGACAGGGTTTCGAACATTTTGCGCGCGATGCCGACGTGTGAGCGCATGCCGACGCCGACGATGGAGACCTTGGCAATCTTGTCGTCGCCGGTAACTTCGCGTGCGCCGATGCCGGTCGTCGTCGCCTTGACGATACCCATGGCCTTCTCAAAGTCATTGCGGTGCACGGTGAAGGTGAAGTCGGTGGTTTTTTCGTGGCCGACGTTCTGCACGATCATGTCGACATCGATGTTGGCGTCGGCGACCGGGCCGAGAATCTGGTAGGCGATACCGGGGTGGTCGGGCACGCCGACCACGGTGATTTTGGCTTCGTCGCGGTTGAAGGCGATGCCGGAGATGACGGCCTGTTCCATGGCGTTGTTTTCCTCGAAGGTGATGAGCGTGCCGTCGCCTTCGTCCTGAAAGCTGGATAGCACGCGGAGTTTGACTTTGTATTTGCCGGCGAATTCGACCGAGCGGATCTGCAGCACCTTGGAGCCGAGGCTCGCCATTTCGAGCATTTCCTCGAAGGTGACGGTCTTCAGGCGGCGCGCTTCGGGCACGATGCGCGGGTCGGTAGTGTAGACGCCATCGACGTCGGTGTAGATCTGGCACTCGTCCGCTTTCAATGCGGCTGCCAGCGCCACGCTGGTGGTGTCGGAACCGCCGCGTCCCAGGGTGGTGATGTTGCCCTGTTCGTCGACGCCCTGGAAGCCGGCGACCACCAGCACGTGGCCGGAATCCAGGTCGGCGCGCATTCTGTCTTCGTCGATCGACAGAATACGCGCCTTGGTGAAGGCGTTGTCGGTGAGGATGCGCACCTGCGGGCCGGTGTAGCTCTTCGCCTTCAGGCCCAGGTCTTTCAATGCCATCGCCAGCAGCGCGATGGTGACCTGCTCGCCGGTCGACACCATCATGTCCAGTTCGCGCGGGTCGGGCGTGGCCTGAATCTGTTTGGCCAGGCCGATCAGGCGGTTGGTCTCGCCCGACATGGCCGAGAGCACCACCACCACCTGATGGCCGAGCATTTTGAATTTGGCGACGCGTTCGGCTACCGCGCGGATGCGTTCGACGTTGGCGACCGAGGTGCCGCCGTATTTTTGTACGATGAGTGCCATGTCAGGGGCTGGGAGTTAGGAGTTAGGGGCTAGGAAACTGGGTAAGGGACGGAATTTTAATGGATTAGCGCGTAAACAGGGCGATCGACTCGACATGCGCCGTATGCGGGAACATGTTGGCGACGCCTGCCGCTTCGAGCCGGTAGCCCTTGGCGTGTACCAGTATCCCGGCGTCGCGCGCCAGCGTGGCGGGGTCGCACGAGACGTAGACGATGCGTCGCGGCGATTTGGACTCCGGCAGGGCATTGATTACGTCGATGGCGCCGGAACGCGGCGGGTCGATCAGCAGTTTGTCGAAGCGGCCGAGGGCTGCGAATTTTTCCGGCGTCATCTTGAACAGGTTGTCGACCGCGAAGCGGGCGTTGGCCAGGCCGTTGTGCAGCGCGTTGTCGCATGCGCGGGCGACCAGTTCTGCGCTGCCCTCGATGCCCAGCACCTCGGCGCCGCTGCGGGCGATGGGCAGGGTGAAGTTGCCCAGCCCGCAGAACAGGTCGGCGATGCGTTCGCCCGCCCGCGGCTGCAGCAGACGCAGGGCGCGGCTGACCAGCGCGCGGTTCATGGCGACGTTGACCTGGGTGAAGTCGGTCGGCTTGAACGGCATCACCAGACCGAATTCGGGCAGGCTGTAGCTAAGCTCGGGGGCAATGTGGGGCCAGAAGGGGCGCACGGTGTCGGGGCCTTTTTCCTGTTCCCAGATCTGCACGCGATGATGGTCGGCAAACGCCCGCACCCTGGCGGCGTCGTCGTCGGTCCAGGGGGAGAGCAGGCGGAACACCAGCACGGTGACATGCTCGCCGACGGCAACCTCGATCTGCGGAATACGGTCGGCGTTCGACAGTTCGTTGATCAGTTCGCGCAACGGCTGGAGCAGCACTGAGACGTCGGACGTGAGCACTTCGCAGCTTGTCATGTCGACGATGAAGCTGGAGCGTTTTTCGCGAAAGCCGACCAGCCCGCCGCCTTTTTTGTCGACCCAGCGCGCCGACAGCCGTGCGCGGGTGCGATAGCGCCAGGCCGGGCCGTGCAGGGCAGACAGCATCACCTCGGGTTTGACCTTGCCGATGCGGGCAAGATTGTCTTCCAGCACGCGCTGCTTGGCGGCCACCTGGGCGCTGATTTCCAGATGCTGCATCGAGCAGCCGCCGCAGCGCCCGAAGTAGCGGCAGCGCGGCTCGGCGCGCTGCGAGCTGGCCTTGAGGATGGCGATGGCGTTGGCCGAGTTGTGTTTGGCGTGTTCGCGGTATACGGCGATTTCGGCGCGCTCACCCGCCAGCGCGCCGTCGACGAAGGTGACCTTGCCGTCGATGCGTGCGATCCCGTGGCCCTCGTGGTCGAGGGAAAGAATGTCGACGATGGTGTTCATGGATTCAATGCATTAACCACAGAGGCACGGAGACAGTGTCTCTGTGGTGAAAAAGGTTTACCCCCAGGCCGCCAGGAATTCCTGCCAGTGTGGGGCGGAATGGGTTTGCACGGTGCTGCGCGCAAGCTCGATTTCGGCGGCGTAAGCCGATTCGGAGAGCGTGCCGCGCATTTTCTGGAAGCGCAGGTATACCAGCCAGGTGTTCATCACGTCGGTTTCGCAGTAGTTGCGGATGGCGTCTATTTCCCCCTGCTGGAAGGCGTCCATCACTTTCGATCCGTCCATTCCCAGCTTGCCGGGAAAGCCGCACAGCTTGGCCATCTGGTCGAGCGGGGCGTTGGCGCGCGGCTGGAACATTGCCAGCACGTCCATCAGGTCCAGATGCCGGGTGTGGTAGCGCGACAGGTAGTTATTCCACTTGAAATCCTTGTCGTCGTCGCCCCAGTCCCAGTAGCGCGCCGCCGCAATGCCGTGAACCAGGCTGCGGTAGTGCAGCACCGGCAGGTCGAAGCCGCCGCCGTTCCATGACACCAGTTGCGGGGTGTAGCGCTCGATGCCGTCATAGAAGCGCTGGATCAGCTCGGCCTCGCTGCTGTCGGGCTCGCCCAGCGACCATACTTTGAGCTGGTCTCCGCTTCTTAGAACGCAGGAGATGGCGACGATGCGGTGCAGATGATGCGGCATGAAGTCGCTGCCGGTCTTCTGGCGACGGTGCAACAATGCCATTTCGGCGAGCTCGACCTGCGGCAGCGCCGTTTCATCTATGCCATTGACCGCGGCGAACCCGGCGAGGTCGGGAACTGTTTCAATATCGAAAACCAGGGTGGGATGCATAAGGGGGGTGCGCGGGCAAAACCGCTATTTTACGCTGTCAGTGCAGGGCTTCGTCGAGCGCCGAGGCGGCAATCAGGGCATCCAGATAGGCCACGGAAATCTGGTGCAGCGGGATCTTCAGCTTTTGCGCGTGCGAGGCCAGTGTGTCGACGTCGTTGTTTTCGCAGGCGTGCGCCAGCCGCAGCATGGCGCCTTCGGGCGAGGGATGGGCGCTCAATGCACGTGCATGCGTTGCCGACAGCCCCAGCTTGCGAATGAGCGTTTCCACCGGTAGCGACAGCGCGCGCGGGGCAATCGATAGCAAGCCGATTTCGAAGGCGTCGGCCGCGCTTTCGGCGGGGGCGCCCAGGCGGGTGATCTTGCCCATAAACAGCGCCCGGGTGAGTGCGGTCACGGCATAGTGGCGCATGGCTTCGCTCGGTTGCTTGCCGGCCAGCGCCAGTAGCGCCGCGACCCGGCGGGCGCGTTGCGGTCCCAGCATAATCAGTGCATGGGCTACCGACTCTGCCGGCCGGCTCAAACCGCCGACCTGGGAATTGGCGATGGCAAGCATGCGCGGCGTCATGTCCGGATTCAGGCGGAAGAACTGCACCAGGGTTTCGACCGACTCGCGTAGGGCGATGGCCAGCAGATCGAGCTGGACGGCGTGTTCATGACTGACTTCGACGGGCTGGGTGTCGCCGGAGAAGAAGCTGCCCTTGAACCAGGCGCTCTCTGGCCAGCGCGTTTGGGTGTGCGCGTGCCGCACACTTTCCACGACCAGGCGCGCGGCAACCGGGGGGGGCGTGTCGTCGGCATGGCAGCTCAGGTAGTGCCAGGCGGAAGCGCTGTCCTGCACGATCGTGTCGTTGCGGTTGAGCGTGGGACAGAATGCCATCCCGGCATCCTGCAAGGCTAGCGCGCGTGCCAGATGCTGCTCGTTGTCGATGGCCACGCACCAGATCAGCCGGGGTTGATTGAGTTGCTGCGGTACCTCGCTGAACAGCACGCCCGGGCTGATCCGCACCAGCAAGGGCAGTTTGTCGGTCAGGCCACCCTGCGTCAAGGAATAGAGGCCGGTCAGCAGCATGTCCTCTTCCATTTGCCGAAGTTCGGCCGGCGCATCGGCGGGCGCGGCGCGGCCGCGCAGGACCAGTTGATGGGCAACCAGGTTGGAGGCGGCGTCGAACAGTGGATCAAACGACAAAAAGCGCGCGCGCAGCGCTTCTTCGCGAATCGGGTCGCTGTTGTCGATGCCGAGCATTTGCGTCACTACGACGGGCGGTTCGGACTCGCGGGTGTTGATGCCACCGCCGACTATGCGTGACGGACGGGGGTCGTCTGAGGTCATGTCGTTCACTACAGAGTTTGTCCGGGCATTTTAGCGCTGTGAACCATTTTTCGCGCGGTTCGGTCATCATGGGAGTTTGCCGCAAGGCGTTCAGGAGACTCGACATGAAGAAGAAACTGCTGAATACGATGGTCGCCGGGCTGATGGCCACATCCCATGCCGGCTGGGCCGCGCCGGGCGATGAAATCGTCAGTACGGCCACGGACCAGCATAGCGTGGCGGTCACCATTTACAACGACAATCTGGCGCTGGTGAAGGATACACGGCGGGTCAAGCTGGCGCGCGACATCAACCGGCTGGCGTGGCGCGAGGTGTCGGCACAGATGCGGCCGGAGACCGCGCAACTGCGCAATCTGTCGAGCCCCGCCGGATTTCGGCTGCTGGAACAGAATTTCGATTTCGACCTGCTGACGCCGCAAAAACTACTCGAGAAATACGCGGGGCGCGAGGTCAGCGTCATCCGCACCCATCCCACCACCGGCGCGGAAAGCCGCGAAACCGCCACCGTGCTGGCGACCAATGGCGGCGTGGTGCTGAAGTTTTCCGACCGCATCGAGACCGGAGTGCCGGGGCGGCTGGCGTTTCCGGGCGTGCCCGACACCCTGCGCGACAAGCCCACCCTGGTGGTTTCGCTGGTCAACCCGTCGGCGGGCACGCAGAATCTGGAACTGTCCTATCTGACCGGCGGGCTGTCGTGGCGCGCCGATTATGTGGCGGAGTTGAATGCCAGTGACGACCGGCTGGATTTGAACGGATGGGTGACACTGACCAACCGGAGCGGCGCGGCCTATCCCGACGCCAAGCTGCAACTGGTGGCGGGGGATATCAACCAGGTGCCCGATGCACAGCCGGTGCCGCGCGCAGCGATGGCGATGGCGGCCAAGGAGACCGACGCCGCCGGGATGCAGCAGGAGTCGTTGTTTGAATACCATTTATATACGCTGCAACGCCCCACCACGCTGGCGGAAAACCAGACCAAGCAGGTGGCGCTGATGTCGGCCACACGGGTGCCGGTGAAGAAGGAATTCCTGCTCGAAGGCGCGAATTACTATTACTCCGGGCAGTACGGCGAGCTGGGGCAGAAAATGAAAGTCGGCGTGTTCGTCGGGTTCGACAACAAGGGCGAAGGTCTTGGCATTCCCTTGCCCCGCGGCGTGATCCGCATGTACAAGCAGGATAGCCAGGGCAACGCGCAGTTCGTCGGCGAGGATCGCATCGACCATACGCCGAAGAACGAAAGCGTGCGTTTGAAGCTGGGTGACGCATTCGACCTGACCGCCGACAAGAAACAGACCACCTTCCGGAAACTGGCCGGCATCAGTCGCTACAACTACGTGTTCGAGTCGGCATATGAAATCGTGCTGAAAAACGCCAAGCCGGAAGCGGTGATGGTCACCGTGCGCGAGCCGATGCCGGGCGACTGGACGATGGTGAGCGAATCGCAGCCGCATACCAAGGCGGCGTCGGGCACCGCCGAGTGGCAGGTGAAGGTGCCCGCCGAGGGCAGGGCGACGCTGAGCTACCGCGTGCACGTCATGTACTGAGTCAGCCGCTGCGCGCATGCCGGACGGCACATGATCTTCAAGCGCTGCTCCAGTGCCTTCCAGGCGGGCGGACGTTGCGCGGTTTCATGGCGGGCGATATGCGGAGGCGAGCATCGAAGGTATTATGAGAATGCTGTGGAGGGGCCAATCGGGCGCCACCGCGGCGTTTTCTTCGACGCTTCAGGATTAGCCAGCATGATTACCGTGACGCAGAACAAGCTCGTATACATTACCTATTCCATACTCGACGCGCGCGGCATGGTCGTCGAGCAGTACGATATTCCGGTTGGTTACGTGCAGGGCGCCAACAGCGGCATTTTGCCGGCAATCGAGTCGGCTGTCGCCGGCCGCAAGGTGGGCGACCGGATTGAGATCACGCTGTCCCCCGAAGAAGGCTACGGCCTGCGCGACGAGAGCCTGGTGTTTACGGACGACATCGAGAATGTGCCACCGCAATTCAGGCGCGTCGGCGCTGAGGTCATGTTCGAGAACGATACGGGCGAGACCAAGGTTTTTTACGTCACCGCGGTCGAGGACGACACGCTCACGCTGGACGGCAACCCATCGCTGGCCGGGCAGAGCGTCACCTGTCTGGTGAATGTGATGGATATTCGTGATGCCACACCGGAGGAAATCCGCAACGGCCGGCCACTCGATGTGAAAACCGGCACGGTTCACTAAAATCCTGAGGTTCGCCACGTAAAAAGGCCGGGATAACTCCCGGTCTTTTTACGTGGCGCGTAGGCTGCTGTGCTTACTTGGCAGGGCAGGCCTGGTCGCCAGGAATCTTGCCCGGCAAGCGCAGGAAGGCACCGAATGGTCCCATCACGCCCATGGCTTCCATCTTCGGGCCGGTGAACTTGAGGCGGCCGAACATCATGGCCTTCAACGGGCCATACTCGCCCGCGCCCATTTCGTTCCAGCGCTCGGTGGTGGCGTGCATGGTGTAGTCGACTGCATAATCCATTTTGGTGTTTTGCACGGCACCGCCGTAGGCGCAGATGGCCTTGTTATCCTTGGGGACGATCTTCATTTCGGTTTGGGTTGTCTCGCCACAGTCGGTGCGATACAGGTGAATGATCTTGTAGCCGCGATCCTTGTCATTCTTGATCCATTGGTCAGCCAGACCGTCGGTGAGGGTGGCATCCTTGTTCCAGGCGTCGCAAGCCTGCGCGGTCCATTCGGTGGACATCATGGCGGGGGCTGCGTGAGCGGTGGTTGCGAGTACTGCCAGGGCAGCCAGCGCGATGGACGTGTATTTCATGGGTACCTCCTCCTTATCGAATTATTTAAGTAACTTGGCTGGACTGCCGTATTACTAATGAATGTTTGTTCGAAGAAATAATTTCTCCGAGGCTGCACGGTAAACATGCGGCGCAGGCTTGTCAATCGGTCAGGTTTTTATTTGTCGCCTCTCGCAGCCATGCGCTCTCCGGGGTCGCCGTTGGTACAACTGACCTATCGAATGTGGCGGTGCCGAAAGATCGATTGCTTTCAGGTGTGGGCCAGGCCGCCTGGGGGTAATGCGAACATCGTCCGCGACAGGGGGAGTGCTGAGGCAGCATGTCTATCGGTGGGGTGAAGTGAAGCTTTGTTCGATCAGCCGGATACGTCGACTGAGCCGATCCAGTTCAGTGGGATCGCCCCGGGCGGCAGCCTGTTGCTGCTGCAGTTTCAGGTAGGTCAGCAAGGGCTGCCGCCAGCCGCGCTCCGAGGCGGTTTCCGCGGCCAGCGTCAGCGTGGCGGCATCGGCTTCCTGGCGCATCACCAGCAGGCTGGCGTCGAGCAGGCGCGCCAGCGGGTCGTCGATCCGGCTCAGCGCTTCAGGCCGTTTTACGGCCGGCGCGCGCACCAGATCGCGGTGCTGGCCGGGCAGCAGGGCGACATCGAGGGCTTCCCAGCGCAGGGTGAGGAAACGGTAGTAGGCCTGATCCGCTGCGTTCGGCGCGCTGCCGGCGAGTTCGGTATATTCGGCGCAGGCGTCGTCGATCAGCATGGCGCGGCGGGTGGCGCAGCGCACCAGCCACAGGCGTGCGGTCTCGGTGACGCGGCCGGCGCCGCCGGTGGCGCCGACGGCTTGCTGGAAATAGCGCTCGGCGAGGATATTTTCGCCCAGCAGGGCATGCTTCTGATAACGCTCGATCAGGTCGGCCGCATCGGTTTTCCAGTCGGGCGGCGGCGGGCCGCCGCTGCAGGCGGTGAGCATGACCAGGCCAGCGAGCACGAGCAGGATCTTCATGGCAGTTTCACCTCGGGGTCGCGCGCAAACGGCCACATCCGGTTGATCTCGTTGACCAGCGCGTTGGCCTTGCGCACGGCATCGTCGATCTCGTTGCGCAGCGCGGCGATGTCCTGCGTCCCTTCCTTGACGTCGGCGGAGATTTCCACGGCATTGGTCATCAGGGCATCGGCTTTCTTCAGGCTGGATTGTGCGTCATTCAGCATCAATCGTATCTGGACCAGCGATTCACGCGTCTGGTCGGCCACGCCGTCCGGCGCGAACAGCCACTGATCGGTTTTGCCGGCCATGCCGTCCACCTTCAGCACCAAGCCGTCGAGCTTGCCGATGAGGTCGCGGGTCTTGTCGAGAGAATCGGTTACTGCACGGGCCTTTTCCGGGCTGCCGAGCAGGCTTTCCAGCATGCCGTATTCACCCGTCATGCGTCCGCTCACAGTCTTGACGTTGGCCAGGGTGGCATTGAGTTCACCATCCTTGCGAGTGAGGTGTTCGATATTGTCGAGAATCGCCTTGACCCGTTCGACCAGTGCCGGGATCTCCTTGCTGATGTCGGAGGTCAGCAGCAGCATGGTGGCGTTGTCGGGAAGTGCGGGGGCGTCGAGATCGGGCGAGCCGACGCGGATCCTGGCGCCGCCGACGATGGGCTTGTCGAGGGTGAAGGTGCTGTTCTCCTTCAGCCACTTGGCATTGCGTTCCATGAATTCGGCGTGGATGACGATGCCGCCCACCTCATTCAGCCCCAGCGTGGTGACGCGGCCGATTTCGATGCCGGAAAACACGATCGGTACCCCGGGGGCGACGTCGTCTGCGCTTGCTGCGGCCAGTTGCAGATGGAAGGTATCCTCAAAAAAACCGCGCGCATGCAGCAGATAAACCAGGAATGCGCCGGCCAGCAGCAGCGACGCGGCAGCAAACAATCCCACCTTGAAATGCAGTTTATTCATTCTGAGTGCAGTGCCTGGTCGTAGAGAACCTGGTTCCAGTTGAAGTCGTAAATTTCCCAGGTGCCCGTCATGTCTGCTTGTGCCGCCAGTTTCCCGATGAAGGCGGGATAGGGCACATCGTAAAGCATGGCGCCGGGGCGGTCGATTACCAGGCGCGGTCGCTTGAGGATGAGCGCGCGCGCAAGTTGGGTGACGAAACGCTGCGCCGGCGTCATGTCGGGGTCGCGCAGCAGCGCTATATCGGCGTGCCCCAGCTGATCCAGCATGGCCTGCGCCTGCCTGGCCGATTCGGCAGCGTTGTAATGGCGCTGGTAGAGCGGAATCAGCGCAATGTTTTCGAGCGCCGACAGGTTCGCCCGCAGCGGCAGATCGAGGGCGACGCGTGCCACGTCGTCGGGCAGGGCGGCGACGGCAGCCATCAGTGCCATGCGGTCGGCAAACGGGGTCAGATGTATTTGAGCGCTAATGACACCACCTCGATCGTCACAATGGCGAAGAACACCCGCATCATGCCGCGCAACACGGAGACCGGAACCATGAAGAGTTTTTTCGGCGTTTCGAGCCCGGCGGTGACCGGGATCAGGGTGACCGCCAGCCCGAACAGCGCGCACTTGACGAGCAGCCCCGCCATGATCGTGAAATCGAATATTTTTGCGATGGTCTGGGTATACGGTTCAAAACCTGCAGTGCTCGTGCCATATATGGAAAGATAGCCCATCAGCAGGGCGAGCAGACCGGCCAGGCCTGCGAGCATGACGACCGAGATTACGCCGCCGATCAGGCGTGGCAGAAACTCGAACTGCATCGGCGGAACCTTGCAGTGCGCCAACGCATCCAATTCATTGTTGACCTGCATCAGCGCTACTTCGGTGTTGATCGCACTGCCGGAGCGCAAGGCGATAAAAAGCGCAGTCAGAAAGGGCAGCAGTTCGAGCACCAGCACGCGAATGGTCATTTCGCTGGCGAATGCAGTGAGGCCGAAATCGCGTGCGGTGGACAGGATGATGGTGATGATGAGCCATGAAATGACCAGTGCGTAGCCCAGAAAAACATGCAGAATCTGCACTGCGGTAAAGTAAACCTGCTTCACCACCACGTCGAAGGTGGCGCGGTTCCAGGTGGTGCGATCCAGCAGCAGCAAGCCGGCCCTGGCCAGAAAGGCAAACATGCCGTAACCGACGGTAAACCAGCCGCTGACTTTGGCGCCGAGCGATTCGATGGATGTCGCAAGAAAACTCATCGCGGCATCTTAACTCTGTATAAGACGCTTGTGACGTCGACGGTGCTTGCGCCGCCGGATGACAGACCATACAGTTTTGAACCTGGACGGAGAAGAAACATGATGAAAACATCCTTGATGCCGGTAGCCGCGCTGGTGCTGTGCGTCGCGTCGGCGACAGCCTGGGCCACACCCGGCACGGTCTTGCGCAATGACAAGCTCTACAGCCAGCCCAGTGCAAGCGCCCGCGTGACGGCCAGCGTGCCCAAGGGCGCCAGCGTCGAGATCCTCGCCAAGCAGGGCGGCTGGCTGCGCGTGAAGGCCGGCAAGTCCACCGGCTGGATCCGGCTGCTTTCGGTGCGCGCGGGGGCGGGTGGACTGGGCGGGGTCGGGGTGGGCGACGTGGTGGGGGCCGCCACCACCCGGTCCGACCCCACTCGCGTCGTCGCGGTGGCCGGTCTGCGCGGCCTGAATGAGGAAGATTTGAAACGGGCCCAATTCGATGCCGACGAGCTGGCGCGGCTGGACGCCTTGAAGGTGACCGCGGCGCAGGCCAGAAGCTTCGCCGGCCAGGCCGGCCTGGTTGCAGTCAAGGTGCCGGCCCTGCCCAAACCCAAACCCGAGCAATCTTCTTCGCCATGGGAGAACAACTGATGAAAATCAAACTGATGCTATTGGCCGTTACGCTGGTTTCTTTCAGCGGGGGGGCGGTCGCGTTCGATCTGGGCAAGTTTCTCGAAGATCGGGTTAAACAGGAGATGGACAAGGACAAGCCGACACAGCCGGAACCGTCCCAGACCACGAAAGAAGCGCCTGCTGCATCCCAAAACACCGCCGCGCCGCAGCCCCCGGCCAAGCAGAAAATCGACGCGGCGCAACTGGGCTTTGCTCTGTTCGGCGATTACTCGCTGGAGGAGGAAAACCGCATCGGCAGCCAGATTTCGGGCAACCTGCTGGGTGCGGTGCCACTGGTGCGCGACGACAAGCTGCAGAATTATGTCAACCTGGTTGGCCACTGGGTGGCGCTGCAAAGTGGACGCCAGGACGTCACCTGGCGTTTCGGCGTGCTCGACACCGAGGATATCAATGCCTTTGCAGCGCCGGGAGGCTATATTTTTGTGACCAGGGGCCTGTATCGCCTGCTCCATAACGAGGCCGACCTGGCCGGGGTGCTGGGGCATGAAATCGCCCATGTCACCCAGAAGCATCATCTCAAGGTGTTGAAGCAGTCCAGCCTGATCGGTGCGCTGGGACAGGCTGCCAGCCGCAAGGTGCGGGGCAGCGACCCGGTGGTGCAGAACCTGATCGGCAATGGCGCGGAAATCATGGCGCGCGGACTCGACAAGGATGCCGAATACGAAGCCGATCGCGTCGGCATGGTGTACGCGGCGCGCGCCGGCTACACCCCCTGGGGACTGCCGGACGTATTGCAGGGCATGGCAGGCTTGCCTGCCAAGGACAGCCGTACCGGCCTGCTCTACAAGACCCACCCGCATCCGGCCGATCGCCTCGCAGCGCTGGGTGAAGCGGTGGATGGGCGTCTCGACGGTGTGCAGGGCAAGGAAGTGGCGGATCGCTTCTACCGCATCCGGTGAGGCGCATTCCTTCCGGCATGGCGCAGGCGGGACTGTCTGCGCTGTTTGTTCTGCTGATCGCAGCGCATGTTGCGGGACTGATTCACATTGCGTCCATGCAGCGCGCCGAGGCCTGGCTGTATGACGCCTGGCTGATGCGCACCGCCCCGGTCGGGACGGATGATCGCGTGGCCATCCTCGACATCGACGAGGCCAGCCTGAAAAGCCTCGGCCGCTGGCCATGGAGCCGCGATACCATGACCGCGCTGGTCGAGCAGCTGTTCGACCATTATGGGGTGGCGGCGGTCGGGTTCGACGTGGTGTTTGCCGAGCCGGACACGAGTTCCGGCCTCGCTACCCTCAAGCAGCTGGCGTATCGCGATCTGGCGGGCAGCCGCGACTTCAGGGCGGCCCTCGAACAGCTTGCGCCGCGCCTCGATTACGACGCCCGCTTTGCGCAGGCGCTGGCCGAGCGGCCCATTTCGCTAGGCTATTATTTCATCCCGCAAGGTTATGGCGACGCCAGGACCGGCATGTTGCCGCAACCATCGCTGCCAGCCGACGCTTTCAGCCCGCTGCAGCCTGGTACGCCACCGCCCACCGGCTATGGCGCGAATCTGGCCGCCTTCCAGCAGGCGGCGCAAGGCGCCGGTTTCTTCAACATGCGAGCCGACGAGGATGGCACGGCGCGCCAGATAAATATGGTCAGTCCGTTTGGCGAGGGGTACTACCTGGCGCTGTCGGCGTCCACGCTGCGGGTGGCGTTCGGCGGCGATCCGGTCCTTGCCGGCATCGACCGGCAGTCGGTGCTGGGGCGGCAGTATCGGTCGCCGTGGCTGGAGGTGGGCGGCCTCCGCATCCCGCTCAGCGCCGACGGCACCGTGCATGTGCCGTATCGCGCCGGCGCGCCGTTCCCTTACCTTTCGGCAGCCGCCGTGCTGGCGGGCAAGGCGCCGCTGGAACAGCTGGAAAACCGCATCGTGCTGCTGGGCTCGACCGCGCCGGGGCTGTCCGATCTGCGGGTGACGCCGTTTTCCAACGCCTTTCCGGGAGTGGAAATCCATGCCCACCTGATCGCCGGCATGCTCGATGGCACCACCCGCACCACGCCGCCGTGGGCGGCCGACGCGCGGCTGGCCGCCGTGCTGCTGCTGGGCGCCTTGCTGACGGCGGTGCTGCTGCGCTTCGGGCCGACCATCGGGCTGGCCGCCAGTATTGCGCTGCTGGCGTTGCTGCTGGCAGCCTACGGCGCGGCATGGTCGCGCTTCTGGGTAGTGCCAATGGCGGCGCCGATGCTGACGGTGTTTGGGCTGTATGCGCTCAACACCGCCTACGGATTTTTTGCTGCTACGCGCAGCAAGCGCCAGATCACCAAGCTGTTCGGCCAGTACGTACCGCCCGAACTGGCTGCCGAAATGAGCCAGAATCCGGCGCATTACACGATGGAGGGGCAGTCGCGCGAAATGAGCGTACTGTTTTCAGACATTCGCGGCTTTACCAATTTTTCCGAGAAGCTGCCGCCGACCGAGCTTTCCGAAGTGCTGAACGCTTATCTATCGACGATGACGCGCATCATCCAGCAGCATCGTGGCACCATCGACAAATACATCGGCGACGCCATCATGGCGTTCTGGAACGCGCCGGTGGATCTCGCCGACCACGCCACCCGCGCGGTGCAGACGGCGCTCGACATGCAGGCGGCGCTGCCGCAGCTGAACCGGGAATTCGCCACGCGCGGCTGGCCCGAAGTCAAGATCGGCATCGGCGTCAACACCGGCCGCATGAGCGTCGGCAACATGGGTTCGGAATTCCGCATGTCGTACACCGTGATGGGCGACGCGGTGAACCTCGGCTCGCGCCTCGAAGGCATCACCAAGCAATACGGCGTCGGCATTCTCGTCACGCAGCCCACGGTCGACGCCGATCCGGTGCATGCCTTCATGAAGGTCGACGAGGTGCGGGTCAAGGGCAAGGAAACCCCGGTAGCGATCTATCAACCCATGGGCCGTAAGGAAGAATTGTCAGAACAGGCCCGGATGGTTGCACGTATTTTTGGGGCAGCCTTTGAGCGCTACCAGTCTCGTGATTGGGATGCTGCTACGAAAATGCTAACCGAACTGAAAGAAGCCGTGCCCTGCGCTTTGTGCGATATTTATCTTGAACGCATCGCGCATTTTCGCGAATTGCCCCCGCCCACCGACTGGGACGGCGTGTTCGTCTACACCACCAAATAGCCACGATAAACACAGCAATGAAACTTACCGTATTGGGCTGCAGCGGCGGCATCGGCAGCGGCCGCCACACCACCTGCCTCAAGGTCGACGACGACGTGCTGATCGACGCCGGCAGCGGAATCACCATGCTCGACTTCGAGCAACTGGTGAAAATCGACCACATCTTCCTCACCCATGCCCATCTCGATCATGTGCTGGGGTTACCGTTGCTGCTCGATAGCGTGGGCGACCTGCGCACCGCCCCGCTGACGGTGCATGCGCTGCCCGAGGTGCTGCAAGCCTTGTCCAGTCACCTGTTCAACTGGCAGCTGTGGCCGGATTTTCGCGAGATCCCGAGTGCGGAGGCGCCTTGGCTGCGGTTTGCGCCTTTAGGGCTGGGGGAGGCGTTCACCCTGAACGGCCGCACGTTCACCCCGCTGCCGGTGACCCACGCGGTGCCGGCGTGCGGCCTTCATCTGGCCATAGAAGCGGGCAGCCTGGTGTTCAGCGGCGACACCACCCACAACGACGCCTTCATCGCCGCGCTCAACGCCATTCCCGACCTGCGTCACCTCATCATCGAGACCTCGTTCGAAAATGCGCTGGCCGACATCGCGCAGGTATCCAAACACCACTGGCCCGATTCGCTGGCGGCGGAACTGCAGATGCTCAGGGTGCGGCCCGAGGTCTGGATCACACATCTCAAACCCGGCAACGAGTCGGCGATCATGAACGAGCTGCGCGAGGCAGCGCCGGAGTGGGGCGTGGAGGCCTTGATGCAGGGCCAGGTGATCGAGATATAGACCGCTCGTCTCAGGGCGCGAAGCTTGCCAGTTCCGTTTCAAACGTCCCCGCACTCAAACCGTCGAACGCCTCCCGGCTGAACAGGGTGACGGCGCCGGCCATTTCGCTCCAGCCATAGCCGCGGCAGCGGGCGTCGAGCCGGATGCTGTCCTGCGGCACGCGGGCGACAAGGTGCAGGCAGTCCTTGCCGTAGACGAGATTGTAGGGCGTGTTCTGCTGGTGCAGCCGATCGAGTTCGAACCAGGCTTCGGCGGGGTCGGTGAAGCGCTGGCAGGGCAGCGGGTAGGGCCGGGCGCCGCCGTTGTGGGCAAAACTGCCATCCAGTATCGGCGGGGGGCTCGCCGGTACGAAGCTCTGGAAGTGCAGGTGGTTGACCGATGCGCCGGCGCCCAGGCTGTTGTAGCCCAGGCAGAGGCCGGGCACGCCGGATTCTGCGCAAAGGTCCCAGGCCCAGCCGTGCAGTTGCGGGGTGAGGCATTGCGGCAGCTCGCGCACCGGTTCCGGCGCCAGCAGGCCGTGCAGGCGGGCGAAGGGGAACTTGTTGTAGAGCAGGCGCGCCGGCTTGCCGGCGAGTTCGCCTTCCCACAGGATTTCCTTGGCGAGAAAGGACTTGTTGAAATGGAAGCCGGTCGGATCGAAGGGGCGCAGCAGGCTTTCGAATTTCATCCCGCTGGTGCGTGGCGGGCGCAGGGCGCGGATGGGGTTGAACATCACGTCCCAGGGGCCGGCGCGGCGGCTTTCCAGCCTTTTCACGTGTTCGGGACCGATGGCATGCAGCTTGAGAAAAACCAGCACGTCGTCGTCCGGCTCGTCCAGTGTGTGGCCGTGCCTGAGCGTGTCGGTGATAGCGGCGGCAAGTTTGGCATGATGCGCGGCCAATGCGGGCGACAGGCGTTCCCATAGGCCCGCATCGCAGGCAGCATTGGCCAGCACGAGGATGTGGACGCCGAGGCCGCTGTGATGCTCCAGCATTTTGACGAGTCCGTCGGTAAAGTCTTGTTCCAGCGCGGTCGGCGAAATGAACGGGGTGAGAGGCAGGAGCATGCGGGTCGGACACGACGGATGTGAATCCCGTATGGTGCCATCCCGCCGCGGCGGCGGGCATTCAGGTTTTTTGGGTGGCGCGGCGCTGTGCTTATAGCTCGCCGGCGGCCGTGCTTATAGCTCGCCGGCGGCGGCGCTGCGCATCACGTTGTCCATTTTTTCACGGATTTCCAGCACGCCGCGGCGCAGCGCCGGCGTCATGCCGATCTGCTCGCCGGCGAGGTCGAGCCAGGTCATGTCCCAGTCCATCATCAGTACCCAGATGTGCTTGTCGGCGTCTTCCATGACCGCAATGCGGCAGGGCAGGAGCACCACCGTTTCCGGAATGATTTTCAGCAACTCGCGGCCGATGGCGATGTCGCAAAAACTGAATACCTCGACCCGCGGTGCACGGGTATCGCCGAGCACGGTCTGGAATTCCTTCCATAGCAGGTTGCTGCCGACGAATTTCAGGTTGAGCCGGTTGGCGCGCAGCATCATCGATTCGACGACCTCGTCGAAGCTGACGCCGGATTTCGCCTGGTATTTGATGGCGAAATGGTTTACCACCTCGCGCGCATCCATGCGCGCCATGCTGGCCATCGCCGGCATGGCCGTTTCACGCCAGCGCTGCCTTTCCTCCGGCGTCAGCACGCGGCTCATCTGGTAGTCGCGATAGGGCGGCGGCGTCCCCTGCTGGATCAACATGGGGCCATAGGGGGTGGGTGTCACATCGAGCCAGTTCTCGACGGGGACTTGCGCGGAGGGCGCTGCGGGCGCATCGGCAGCGAATGCCGGCAGGCAGCAAAACCAGGCAAGAACAAATGAAAGAGTGCGCATCATGACGTGCCTTCCAGACGGGAATGTCTTCATCCTACGCGCCGTAATGCGGGCGTCAATGCGGTATCAGACGTAGGCGCCGAAGATGTTCTCCAGCGCTGCCAGTTCAGTTGCCGCGCCGGCAAAGTCCCCCCGTCTCACGTGCGCCTCGATACGGGCAGCGCCTTCCCGGATGACGGTGGCCGTCACGCTGGCTGCGGCGCCCTTCAGGGCATGGGCCTCCTTGCTGCAGGCTTCGGCATCGCCTTGTTCGATCGCACGTTTCAGCGTGGCCAGGCTGGCTTCGGTGGTGCTGAGAAAAACCGCTTCTAGCTCGGCAACCAGCCCCGGATTGGCGGGATAACGTGCATGCAGCGCCGGCAGATCGAGCAGCGGGGCGCGGGTGGCCACCGTTCCGGCCTGTGGTAGCCATTGTGCCAGCAGGGCTGCCAGCGCAGCCTCGGAATAGGGCTTGCTCAGGTAATCGTTGGCCCCGGCGGCGAGGCAGGCTTCGCGAAAACCGGTATCGGCATTGGCGGTCAGGGCAATGATAGGGATGTGGTGGGTACCCGACGGCAAGCGGCGGATCTGCCGCGTGGCCGCCAGCCCATCCATTTCCGGCATTTGCCAGTCCATCAGCACCAGGTCGAAGGTGTCCGTTGCAAGAAGATCCAGCGCCTGCAGGCCGTTGACAGCCACGCTGTACTGCAGGCCCATCTCACGTAGTTGATGGGCCAGCACCTTCTGGTTCACCGGATGGTCTTCCACCACCAGGATGTGGCCGCGCAACTGAATGTTTGTCTGGGCCGGCAGTTCGGCCAGCGGCAAGGTGGTGGCCGGCAGATCCAGTGCCAGGGTGAAACAGCTGCCCTGACCGGGGGTGCTCTCGACCGTGAGCCGCCCGCCCATCAACTCGGCCAGTTGGCTGCTGATCGAAAGCCCCAGTCCGGTGCCGCCGTAACGGCGCGTGGTCGAGGCGTCGGCCTGTGAAAAAGCCTGAAACAGGCGTGCCTGGGTCGAGTCGTCGATGCCGATGCCGCTGTCCTGTACGCTGAACAGGCAATGAACCTTGCCGTTCGGCGCCTCGAATGCTGCGCGCAACTCAACCGTACCCTGGCCCGTAAACTTGATGGCGTTGTCGACCAGGTTGAGCAGAATCTGGCGGATCCGGGTGGGGTCGCCCAGCAGCGCAGCGGGCGGGCTGGACGGCAGTGCAAGCGTCAGCTGCAGGTTTTTTTCCATCGCACGCGCCTGGAACAGCGCGACCGCGCCTTGCACCAGCGCAACCGGCGAGAAGGCGACCTGTTCGATGGCCAGCTTGCCTGCCTCGATTTTGGAGAAGTCGAGAATGTCGTTGATGATGATGAGCAGGCTTTCCGCCGAGCTTTTCAGGGTGGCGGCGTACTCGCGCTGGCGGCCGTTGAGCGGCGTTTTCAGCAGCATCCCGCTCATCCCCAGAATGCCGTGCATGGGGGTGCGGATTTCATGGCTGACGTTGGCGATGAACTGCGATTTGGCGCGCGCTATTTGCAGGGCGGCCTCGCGTGCGGCCTCCTTGGCGGCTTCGGCTGCCCGGCGCGCGGAGACGTCGCGCATGATCGCCTGGATCACAGGCCTGCCTTCCAGTTGCATCGCGTGCAGGGTGATTTCGGCCGAGAATACCGAGCCGTCCCGGCGCAGTCCCTGCCACTCCATCAGCGCATGTCCGCGGCTGCGTGCCTGGGTTATGGCCTGCATGGCATGATCATAGGCATCCATGCCATGGGCTTGGACTGGTATGCCGAGTTGCGAAATGGAATGCTTGAGAAACTCGGCGACCGAGCCCATGCCGAACAGCGACAGCGTGGCCGGATTGCAATCGGTAAAGCCCTGATCGTCGAGGATGACAACGGCGTCTGAATTGGTCTCGAACAGGGTCTGGTATTTCTGTTTTTCTGTTTCCAGCTGGCGTGTCTGCGTCAGCATGCGGCGGCTCACCAGAACCGCAACCAGCGTCGCCAGCAGTGTGGCGAGGATGCCAAGCACCAGCATCAGGTTGCGGGTGGCCTGATAGGCGGCAAACGTTTTTCCGAGCGCCGCCTCGTTGGCCTCGCGCTGCAAAATGGTCATGTTGTCGAGTGCCGTAACTAGGCGGTCCTGTAGCGGAATAGCCTCTTCCTGCAGCATTGTCAATGCGCCGTAATTGTTCTCGTCGAGTGCTGCTTCGATCACCTTGAACATGACAGGCTGATTGATGGAGGTGAGGGCGTCGAGTTCATTGATCAGTATTTGTTCGTCCATCGTGCTGAGCATGGCGCCCAGCTGGCGGCGATCCTTG
The DNA here is from genome assembly GCA_035530575.1 of Thiobacillus sp. Taxonomy (GTDB): domain Bacteria; phylum Pseudomonadota; class Gammaproteobacteria; order Burkholderiales; family Thiobacillaceae; genus Thiobacillus. The sequence goes on from DATKUP010000094.1 coordinate 48,365, forward strand.
GAGTAGCGCTCGCCGTATTCCTGGAACTGCAGGAAGAGCGCGTCTTTTTCCCAGGGGTCGATCGAGACCACGATGTTGTGCATCAGCATCTGCCGGTCGCGAATGGCGTCGCGCATCTGCGAGGCCAGCCGATTCTTGACGTTGTTGATCGACACCACATTCGCTAGCTCGGTGTTGAGGCGCGACATCTCGGTGACGCCCAGGCCGATCACTGCCAGCATCAGCAGCAGGGAGACGGTAAAGCCAAGTACCACATTGAACAGCAGGCCGCGCAGGGGAGGGGGAAGCATGGGCGTTATTCGTGGCGAAACACCACGACGTGATCGGCCGCCAGCTTGATGCCGATCTTCTCGCCGATGGCGTGGTTGTGGTGCGAGGGCACCAGAGACAGCGCGTGCTGGCCGCTTGGGAGCTTCAGGGTATAGAGAAAATCGGCGCCGCGAAAGGCCTTGTTCTCGACTTCGGCCAGCAGCAGGCTGTCGTCGTCGTGGACGATGTCGTCGGGCCGTAGCAGCACATCGACATGGCAGTTGCGCACGCACTTATCGCAGCCCTTGGCGTCGCAGTCGACCGGAATATGCCCATCCAGCACGCCGAGTTCGATTTCCACCTGATGGTCGTTGATGACCTCGCCGCTGACCAGCGTGCCCTGGCCGACGAAGTCGGCGACGAAGCGGTTGGCCGGCTCGTGGTACAGGTTGTAGGGCGTGTCCCACTGCTGGATGCGGCCTTGGTGCATCACCCCGACCCAGTCGGCCAGCGAGAAGGCCTCGTGCTGGTCATGGGTGACGATGAGCGCGGTGGTGGCTTCGCGCTTCAAGATGTCGCGCACCTCGATCGACAGGCGTTCGCGCAGTTCGACGTCGAGGTTGGAGAACGGCTCGTCCATCAGGATCAGGCGCGGGCGTGGCGCCAGTGCACGGGCGAGTGCCACGCGCTGCTGCTGGCCGCCGGAGAGCTGGTGCGGATACTGTCCGGCATGGTCGACGAGGCCGACCAGCTCAAGCAGTTCGTCGATGCGCGCCTGTTTTTCGGCGGCCGGTTTGCCGCGCAGGCCGAAGCCGACGTTCTTCGCCACCGTCAGGTGCGGAAACAGGGCGTAGTCCTGGAACACCATGCCGACGCGACGCTTTTCGGCGGGCAGCATCCAGCCCGGACGGCTGACGACTTCGCCGCCGATGCGGATCTCGCCGCTCTGGATCGGCTCGAAGCCGGAAATGCAACGTAGCACCGTGGTCTTACCGCAGCCGGAGGGGCCGAGCAGGCAGCCGATCGTGCCTTCGGGCAGGGTGAAAGTGAGGTCGGCAATGATCTGCCGATCGGCATACGACTGCGAGACGGAATCGAGGATCAGTTCAGCCATTGGGGCTTAGCTATGGGAATGCGCGCCGCGCCAGGTCAGGAGAATGATGGGGATGATACCGGCAATGACAATGGCGAGTGAGGGCAGCGCGGCACGCTCCCATTCGCCTTCCGAGGTCATCTCGAACACCCGCACCGCCAGCGTGTCCCAGCCGAACGGGCGGGTCATCAGGGTGATCGGCATTTCCTTCATGATGTCGACGAAGGCGAACGCCGCTGCGGTCAGCAGGCTGGCGCGCAGCAGCGGCAGGTGCACCCGCCCCAGCAGCCCGACGGCACTGGTGCCGAGGTTCTTCGCGGCCTCGTCGACGTTGCGGGTGATGCGGTGCAGCCCGCTGTCGATGGGGCCGAAGCCTACCGCGAGAAAGCGCACCAGATAGGCCAGCAGCATCACCAGCAGCGTGCCCTTGAGGATCTCGGTGCCTTCGAAGCCGAACCTGGCGCGCCCGGCGTCGATCAGCCAGTTGTCCAGCGCCGCCACCGGGATGAACAGGCCTACCGCCAGCACCGCGCCGGGAAAGGCATAGCCGATGGTGGCCAGTCGCTGCGTCCACATCATCGCGGTGCCGGGGCGCTGGCGCCCCGCGTAGGCGAGCAGCAGGGCCACCGCCACCACCATCAGCGCACCGATGCCGGCCAGCAGAACCGAATGCCAGGCAAACGTCCAGTAGCGGGCGTCGAGGTCGGTGGCGATGACCTCGTGCGTCCACAGCGCTAATTGCGTGACCGGTATCAGGAAGGCGATCGCCAGCACCGTTCCGGCGTACACCAGGGCCAGTCCGGCCAGCAGCGGCGACAGCTGGATGCGGCGCTGCGCGGCGCTACGGCCCACCGTGCCGTAGCGCATCCGGGTGCGCGAGCGCTGCTCGAACACTACCGCGACCAGCACGAACAGGATCAGGATCGATGCCAGCTGCGCTGCCGCCGCCAGCGAAAACAGGCTGTACCACGCCTTGTAGATGGCGGTGGTGAAGGTGTCGTAGTTGAAGATCGCCATGGTACCGAAATCGGCCAGGGTCTCCATCAGCGCCAGCATCAGGCCGGCGGCGATCCACGGCCGCGCCATCGGCAGCGCCACCCGGAAAAAGCCCTGCCTGCGCGACAGCCCGAGCGACTGCGCCGCTTCCAGCGCGATCGCACCCTGCGTCGCGAAGGCATTTTTCGCGATCAGATAGACATAGGGGTAGAGTGCCAGCGACATCACCAGGATGACGCCGCCGCGCGAGCGGATTTCCGGCAGGCCGGTGATGCCCCAGCCCTCGCGCAGCCAGGTTTGCAGCGGGCCGGTGAAATCCAGCAGGCCGATTGCGACAAAGGCGGTGACGTAGGCGGGTAGCGCGAGCGGCAGCAGCAGCGCCCAGCCAAACAGGCGGCGGCCGGGAAATTCGCACATCGCCGTAAGCCAGGCCAACGAGACGCCCAGCAGGCTGACGCCGATTCCCACCCCGAACACCAGCCACAGCGTGTTGGCCATCAGCTCGGGCAGGGTGAATTCGATCAGGTGGGCAAGGACGCTGCCCTCGACCCGGGCAAACGACGAGAAGGTGACCACGACCGGCACCAGCACCAGCGCGGCGACTGCGAGCGCGAGCAGCATCCAGCCGCTGGGGCGGGGCCAGGCAAAAACGCCCACAGCCGGGAGAACGGAATTAACGTGAAAGCGCATGGCCCATCCCGTCAGCGAGGAACGAAGCGGCGTGGCGATCCAGAAGCTTTTGATTTCGCCCGCATTCTGGATTGCTTCCCACCACAGCCTTCGGCCTCGTGGCTAAAGGCAACAGCGCTCGCAATGACGGGAATTGGTTTAATCGGTGTTTCCTCGGCTTTCAGAAGACGTCGGGTCACTTGTAGCCGGCGCGGTCCATCAATCTTACGGCCTTGGTCTGCAGGCTGCCAGCCTCTTTCACGTTTATCAGGCTCTGCCTGAAGCTGCCCCAGGCCGCCACGGTTTTGTCCGGCGCGACCTTGGGGTTGACCGGGTATTCCATGTTGACGTCGGCGAACAGATTCTGCGCCTTGTCGGACGACAGCCATTCGATCAGCTTCTGCGCGCCGGTCGGGTTCCCGGCATGGCGCGTGACACCCGCCCCCGAGATGTTGACGTGCACGCCAGCCGCCTTGTTTTTCAGATTCTGGTTGGGCCAGAAAATCGCCAGCGGCAGGTTCGGCTTCTTCTGCATCAGGCGGCCGAAGTAATAGGTGTTGACCAGCGTCACGTCGCACTGGCCGGCGGCCACGGCATCCATCGCCTTGGTGTCGTCGGGGAAGGGCGAGGTGGCCAGATTGCCGACCCAGCCACGGACGATGTCTTCGGCTTTCTCTTCGCCGTATTCGTGGATCATCATCGCCACCAGGCTCTGGTTGTAGACCTTCTTCGAGGTGCGGAGGCAGAGGCGGCCCTTCCATTTCGGACTGGCCAGATCCTCGTAGGTCGACAGGTCCGCGGGTTTGACTTTGCCGGTGTTGTAGACCAGCGTTCTGGCGCGTACCGACAGGCCGAACCATTCGTTGCCGGGGTCGCGCAGGTGGGCCGGCACGTTGGCTTCCAGCGTTTTCGACTGGATCTGACGCAGCAGGCCTTCTTCCGATGCCTGCCACAGGTTGCCTGCGTCCACCGTCAGCAGCATGTCGGCCGGGGTGTTCCTGCCTTCCGCTTTCAGGCGCGCCATCAGCGGGCCTTCCTTGTCGGTGATGAATTTGATCTGCACCCCGGTGTCGCGGGTATAGGCATCGAACAGCGGCTTGATAAGCTGTTCGTTGCGCGCGGAATACACCACCACCTCTTCCGCCAGCGCGGGCAGGGCAACGAAGAGAAGAGTCAGGGCGGGGAGCAGTTTGGTCGGTTTCATGTTCGGGTTCTCAAGGCATTAAGTGTTGGCAATCGTACTGCAAATGATAACCGTTATCAATGACAGAAAAAAACACCCTCCTGTCCTTTCAGTTCCGCTCGAACTGAATCATGGTTTGCAGTTCGCCCTCGAATACCGCTTCCACCCGAATGGCGCCTGGCTACTCGGCGATGTCAAGTTCGGACATTCTCTCGGGGGATTGGAGATTATCCGGGGGCGTGACGCGCCGGGCGCCGTCGAAGCGTTCACGCCAGTAGCGGTCGTTGAGATTGGAGATCATGACCGCGCCCGAGCGGTTGCTCGCGGCATGCACAAAACGGTCATCGCCCAGATAAATGCCGACATGGGAAAATGCGCGGTTGAGCGTATTGAAGAAGACCAGATCGCCCGGCAAGAGTCCGGCTTTGGCCAATGGCTGCGCGGCTTCGCTGATCGCATGGCTGTCGCGCGGCAGTACGATGCCGGTTGTCTGCCTGAACACGTGGCCGACGAAACCGCTGCAATCGAGTCCGGTTTCGGGCGAAATTCCGCCAAGACGATACGGGCTGCCTATCAGGCTGACGGCGTACATCGGGATGTCTTCGGGCGGGGTGTGGGCGCAGGCGGGCGACGCCATCAGAAACGCCAACAGGGACAGCAGCACGACAGGCTTCATGGGCCAACAATAATCTACTCTATAGTTAAGCAGGAAAAACGGCCAAATCCGGCGAGTCTTGACCCTGAGGATTGCATCATGCATGACGCCCCATCTCTTCCTGACAGTGAAACCAGTATCCTCGAAAAAGCGCAGTTCAAGCAATTGCATGACGAGGCCGCGGCTGCGGCGTCCGCGCCCGACCTGTATGAGCGGGTACGCGAACTAACCGCGCGTGCGCTGCACGAACGCCGCCTGGCGCTGCAAAACATCGGTGAAATCGTCGGCGCCATCACCTCAGGCGTCGGCAGCGGGCTGGCCGCGCGCGGCGGCGAGATGAAGGACGGCCTCAAGCAGGCCATGACCGGCATCGATGCGGCCGTCGGCAGTGCTGCGCAGGCGGCTTCCTTCGCCTTGCAGGAAGCTGCCGCTGAGGGGAAGGCGTTCAAGGACAACGAACTGAAAGCCAGCCTGGAGCAACTGCGCGACCTTGAGACGCAGATCGTCGAGGCGCTGAAGCAGACCGCCAGTCAATCAGGCGGCAAGCTGAAGGAAGAACTCGGCTATCTGATCGACCACCTGAAAATCAGCGGCACCCGTACCGGCGAAGAGGCGCGCGAAGCACTCCGGCAACTGGCGAGTGGAGTGAAGGCAGGCGCCAAATCAGGCCGCGCCGGCTTGAGCGAATCGGCCAGCACGGCCACCGAGCGCCTGTCCTTGGTGGCGAGTGGCATTCTGGACGCGCTGTCCGATTCGCTCAAACGGCAGAGCGAACGCCTGCGTTCCTGATCCTCCTTGCCCTGCCCCTTGCGGGTGCTGCGGAGTCGTTGCTGCTTTAGGGAAGCGCTGATTAATTCAATATGGCCGTCATTGCGAGCGCAGCGAAGCAATCCAGCGTATTTGATTAAGCGGGCATTTCTGGATTGCCGCGTCGCTGCGCGCCTCGCAATGACAAATTAATCAGCGGTTCCTTAGCGGCTTACGAATCCGGTGTACCCCTTGCGGGTACACTCTCGGCATTACGGATTCCAAAAAAACGATGCTCTGGGAAACCATTTCGGTCGTGCGCGACCTGCCGCGATTGCATGAAATCGCCTCGGTGATGATTCGTTATGGCTGGGGCGATCTGGTGCGCGCCCTGGGTATCGGTGGCGTACTGGAACGCGCCGGGCGGGTTCTGCACTGGCACAGCACCAGTGAAATCAGCCAGCTCGACGCGCCAGTGCGTATCCGCCGCGCACTGGAAGAGCTGGGCCCGACTTTCGTCAAGCTGGGACAAGTGCTGGCAACGCGGGTCGACATGTTTCCGCCGCATTGGATTGTCGAATTCGAAAAGTTGCACAGCCAGGTACCGGCGGTGCCCTACGACATTCTTTACCCCGACCTGGTGGCCGCCATCAAGGGCGAGCCCGGGGAGGTGTTTGCCGAATTCAATCCGCTGCCGCTGGCGGCAGCGTCCATTGCGCAGGTGCATCGCGCCATGCTCAAAGACGGCACGCCGGTGGTCGTCAAGATCCGTCGCCCCGGCATCGAGGACGTGATCCGGGCCGATCTGCGAATTTTGGAACACGCCGCCAAATTGCTGGAAAGCGAAATGCCTGAAGCCCGGCGCTACGATCCGGTGCATATCGTCTCGCAGTTCCGTCGCTCGCTGAATCGCGAACTCGACCTGGCCAAGGAGGCGCGCAACATCGACCAGTTCGCGCGCCACTTTGCCGACGACCCGCTGGTGAAAATTCCCAGGGTGTATTGGGAATTTACCAACGACCGCGTCAATGTGCAGGAAGAAATTGTCGGCATGGCGGGGGTGGCGCCGGACAAATTGCGTGCCAGCGGACTCGACCCCAGGCTGTTGGCGGCGCGCGGCGCCGATACGGTGCTGCGCATGGTGCTGGAGCACGGTTATTTTCATGCCGATCCGCATCCCGGCAATATCCTGTTTCTGCCCGACAACCGCATCGGCATTATCGATTTCGGTATGGTGGGGATGCTGACCAACCCACGCCGCAACCAGATTGTCGACATGCTGCATGCCCTGACGCTCAAGGACGAGCAGGCCATGTTGCAGATACTGCTCGACTGGAGCGGCGAATCGGTGGGCGATGAAGACCGCCTGGCTTACGACGTCACGGAGCTGCTGCAAAATTACGACGACCTGCAGCTCAAGGATGTGAGGATCGGCGCGCTGCTGAATGACGTCACCGCCCTGATGCGCGACAACAACCTGGTGTTGCCGGCCGACCTGACCTTGCTGTTCAAGACGCTGATCACGCTGGAAGGTCTGGGACTGCAGCTCAATCCGGAATTCCACATGATCGACCACGTGACGCCGTTCGTGGAACACGTCATCAAGCAACGCTACACGCCGCAGGCGTTGCTGGCGCGCGGGCGCAAGAGCGTGCGCGAGACGCTGGAGGTTTTGGCCGATTTGCCGCGCGACATGCGGCATCTGGTGCGCGACATGCGGCGGGGACGCATGCGGATCGACCTCGACCTGAAGCGGCTGGATCATTTTGGCCACCAGCTGGACGGCGCCAGCAACCGGCTGACCATGGGCATCCTGACCGCCTCGCTGGTGGTGGGCTCCAGCATCATCATGACGGTGGAGGGTGGGCCTCAGCTATTCGGCCTTCCCTTGTTCGGTCTGCTGGGATTCCTGATCGCGTTTTTCAACAGCCTGTGGATCATTTTTTCCATCTGGCGTTCGGGTAAGCACTGAGCCTCCGGCATCAGGCAATGCATGGGGCGCCGGGGTCCTGGCGAGGTTGGCGGCCAACTCCGCCAGCGGAACGGGCCGCCCCAGCAAATAACCCTGCGCATGGGCAATGCCCAGGCTTTCGACCTTGCACAGCACGGCTTCGGTTTCCACACCCTCGGCCACCAGCGAATAACCCGCTTCGCTCATCATGCGCGCAAAATCCGCCACCACCTGGCCGGCGCGGTTGTCCTTTCCCAGCTTGTTCACCAGCGAGATGTCGAACTTGACCACATCGACCGGCAAGTCCACCAGATAGCGCAACGGCGAATATCCGGTGCCGAAGTCGTCCATGGCAATGCGGTAGTTCACCGTGCGCAGCAATTCGAGATAGGTGCTCACCTCGACCATTTGCGTGATGAGCGAGGTTTCGGTGATTTCCAGCATCAAGGGGTGGTTCGCACTGTGACACGACAATTCCAGCAGATGCGAGACGACTTCGGGGCGCGAAATGCTCTGCGCCGACAGATTGACCGAGATGCCTGCCCCGGTCGGCAACAGGCCTGACGACAGATCGGCATCGACCTGATGCAGCACCGCCATGTCGAATTCGGTTTCCAGCCGGCGGCTGCTGACCACCGGCAGAAACGCTGCCGGTAGCATGAGATCGCCGTGGTAGCGAATACGAGCCAGCGCCTCGTAATAATCCACTTGGCGTCCCGGCAGGTCATGAATGGCCTGGTAGTGCATTTCGATCATGCCGGGGGTGGCCAGCGCCTGGAACAGGGCGCTGGTCTCGCGGCTGGCCACCAGTGTCTGCGAGGCACGTTCGGTGTCTTCCCCATACAGCGCAATACGGTTGCGTCCGGGCTGCTTGGCGGTATACATGGCAATGTCGGCCTGCTTGGGCAGCTCGTCGATATGCTCAATCTGGTCGGCCGCGCAGAAGGCGATGCCGATGCTGAGGCCGACCGGCTCAATGATGCCAAGATCGGTAAACCCGGCGGCGTCGATCAGGCTCTGGCAGCGCTGCGCAACCTGCTTGGCCTGCGCCGGCGTGGTGCGTGACAGGAAAGTGGCGAATTCGTCGCCCCCCAGACGATACAGACGGTCGTTGGCGCGCAGTGCCATCACCAGCGCATCGGCGACGATGCTCAATACGCGATCGCCCTTGGCGTGGCCATACGTGTCGTTGATGGTCTTGAAGCGGTCGCAGTCGAACAGCAGGAAAGCCACGCCCTGCGGCGAAGTTTCCAGTTTCTTGCGGAAATCATCCCAGTCTTCTTCGTAGGCGCGCCGGTTATGGCAGCCGGTGAGCGCATCCTGGCGCGCCTGCGAGTGGAATTCGCGGTTCTGGTGTTCCATCGAACCGTGCAGCTCCCGCAATTGCAGCTGGTAGTCGTACAGCGAGCGGCGGATATTCTCCAGTTCGCTGATGCGCATGGCCGGCGAACGCGGCGGATGGAGGTTGAAGCGGCCGTGCTGCATGGCGTCGATGTCCTGCAAAAGCCGTCCCAAGGGACGCATCAACAGACGGTTGTATGCCAGGAAGCCCAGCAGCGTAGTGGCTGCCAGTAGCACAAACAGTCCGAGCAGGGTGCGCGACAGGATGGTCTGAAACCGGAATTGCTCAAGGTCGGGTCGGGCGCTGAAGCTCAGGCGCGAAAACAGTTCCGGCACGGCCAGTACTTCGCCCGGCTTGAGTGCCAGGCTGACGCTGGAGGTGTCGGTGAAGTGGAGTGTTTCCTGCTGCAACAGGGCCGGCATGAAATCCAGTTTGATCAGACCGTGGCCAAGCAGGGTCTGTCGCTGTTCATTGTTGTATACCGGGAACGCGTAATACAACGCAATTGAGCCCGCCTCGTTGGCCAGCCAGCTGGAGGCCTGAAACGGCGGCAATCTGGCCGGAAATCTGTTGTTTACCGGGCTGGGTGCAAGCAACATGCCTGACTGGGCATACAACGCCGCCTGGACAAAACGGCTGTTCAGCATGCCGCTTTCGTACACCCGCTGATCCCGCCAGTACGTGTAATACTCGGGCAGCACCAGTTGTTGCCGGGTTTCATCCCAGTGCGCCAGATTGACGGCCTGTTCTTCCGTCTGACCCAACAGCCGCTGAACGGCGGCAGCCAGCTCGGACTGCGCCGCACTCTGATTATGCTGCGCCAGACTGTGCGTAGCGGCACGCGTTTGATAAGCGGCAAAGTACCCGATCAGGCTCAGCAGCACCAGCAGACCGGCGATGAAAGCGAGCGCGACCTGCTTGATGGAGATGGAAGCAGGCCATTTCATCTGGATAAGGGCGCCTTGATCGTTTCAAGATGTTTGAGCGTGTGATCCAGCAGATCAAACTCGTGCGCGCCATCCATGAAATGGCTGGCGCCTTTCACAATCACCATTGGTGTCCGCACATGCTGCAGTACCTTGATCCAGCCCGGTTCCAGCATGTTGTCCGCACCGCCCATGATGAGTTTCACGCCGACCGGCGATTGCTTCAATGCAGCCAGCAGGCGTGCCTGATCCCAGTACACATACGACAGCAGGCCTTCAGGCGTGGAGGGATATTTTCCGCAGAATGACAAGGCCTGGTTGACCAGCGCACGCTGTTTTCCGCGCACGCGCGCTTCCAGTTGCGCGATCAGGGCAGGGCGTGCAGTCGTGCCGATCTGGGCTTCGATCAACGAAGCGCCGATATAGGCTTTTACGGCCGCATCCGGTTTGAGCGACAGATAGGCGAGTAACTGCAGGCTGCCGAAGCTGTGACCGACCAGCACGATGGAATGGTGGCCCTGTGATTTTAGCCAGATCACCCAGCGCCCGATTTCGGACACGTCGTCATCCAGGCTGTGTTTGTGCACCGCTTCGCACGCCAGACTTTGCGTGCGGTTGGGAATATTCAGGCTGAGCGTGGGCGCCAATACCGTATAGCCCGCGTCCTGCAGGCCGCGGGCCAGGGTGGCCACGGTGGGGAATTCGCGCGTCTGCAAAAAGCCGTGCAGCAGCAGCACGGCAGGTTTGCTGCGTTCGCCGACCAGATATTCGGCGCTGGCAGTAATGCCGGCGCGCATCTCCTGCTGGACAATCATTGTATGAGCAGCAGCTGGGAATACCGATATCAGCAAGCAGAACAAAACAATGCGCATGGCGGGGCCGTGTAGACGGTAGCTGTAGTGCTAACGGCTGTAAACCGGTGAAACTGAAGTGGGAGCCAAGCGGGATGTGATCGGTTCGGTCACGGCCGGATGGTACACTCCGGCTCGAAATCAGGTTCCCGGCATGTTTGATCTGAACACCATTTTTTCCCCTGAAGGTGCGTGCGCCGCGGTGCTGCCCGGCTGGCGCTCGCGCCCGCAGCAGCTCGCCATGGCCGAGGCGGTCGAGCGGGCGATCGCCGATAACCGCGTGCTGCTGGCCGAAGCCGGCACCGGCACCGGCAAGACACTGGCCTACCTGATTCCCGCCCTGCTGTCGGGCGGAAAAGTCGTGATCTCCACCGGCACCAAGGCGCTGCAGGACCAGCTGTTCCACCGCGATCTTCCGGCCGCGCGCCGCGCGCTCAAGTCGCCGGTCAAGGTGGCCCTGCTCAAGGGCCGTGCCAATTACATCTGCCACCATCACCTTGAGCGCAACCTCAGCGACGGGCGTTTTGCCAACCGCGACGATCCGGTGTGGCTGGCCAAAATCGCCCGTTTTGCCGAAACCAGTTCCAGCGGCGACCGCGCCGAAGCCGAAGGCATCCCCGAAGACGCCACCGCCTGGCATTACGCCGTGTCCAGCCGCGACACCTGTTTGGGCAGCGAATGCAGTCACTACAAGGACTGTTTCGTCATGGCCGCGCGCAAGGCTGCGCTCGACGCCGAAGTGGTCGTGGTCAACCACCATCTCTTCTTTGCCGACCTGTGGCTGAAGGACGAAGGCGTCGCCGAACTGCTGCCCGCCTGCAATACCGTAATCCTCGACGAGGCCCACCAGCTGGCTGAAACCGCTGCGCAGTTCTTCGGCGAAACCCTGTCCGTTGCTCAATTGCTGGATCTGGCGGGCGACACCAAGCGACTGGCGGCGGTGAAGGCGGGCGACTTTCCCGCCCTGCGCCGCGCTGCGGAGGATCTTTCCAAGGCCGCACGCGACCTGCGCCTGGCGTTTCCGCAAAACCCGGTCAAATCGACCATTGCGGAGCTGACGCGTTACGATAAATGGCCGGATGCGCTGAAAACCCTGTCGGCGGCGCTGGATGAAATGACGAAGCTGCTCGAAACCCAGGCCGAGCGCGACGCCGACCTGAAAAACTGCTTCGAGCGTGCGCAAGGTGTGCAGGCCACCCTGGCCAGCTGGCAGCGTGCCGACGATCCCGAGAATCCCCGCGTGCGCTGGCTGGAAACCACCCTGAGTTCGCTGCTGCTGCACGCCACGCCGCTGTCCGTCGGCGCGATGTTCGGTGCCAAGCTCACCGAGCGCGCCCAGGCGTGGATCCTCACCTCGGCCACGCTCGCCGTCGGCGGCGACTTCAGCCACCTGAAAACCCGCCTGGGAATCGAGGATGCCGAAACCCTGTGCGTCGACAGCCCCTTCGACTACCCGCGCCAGGGCGTGCTCTACGTGCCGCAGGGCGTGTCCGCACCGAATACGCCCGAATTCACCGAGGCCGTCGTCAAAGCCGCCCTGCCGGTGCTGGAAGTCAGCCGCGGCCGCGCGTTCATCCTGTTCACCAGCCTGCGCGCGCTGGACAAGGCACGCGGCCTGTTGATCGATGCCTTCAAGTTTCGCGGCTGGGACTACCCCTTGCTGGTGCAGGGCGACGCGCCGAAAAACGAACTCCTCGCGCGCTTCCAGAAAGCCGGCAATGCCGTACTGCTCGGCAGCCAGAGCTTCTGGGAAGGCGTCGACATGCCCGGCGACGCGCTGTCGGTGGTCATCATCGACAAACTGCCGTTCCAGCCGCCCGACGACCCGGTGGTCGCCGCGCGCATCGCCCAGGCCGAGAAGAACGGCGGCAAGCCCTTCATGGACTATCAGCTGCCGCACGCGGCAATCAGCCTGAAGCAGGGGGCGGGACGGTTGATTCGCAGCGAGACCGATCGGGGGGTGCTGATGATTTGCGATATGCGGCTGGCGGATAAGCCTTATGGGCGCTTGTTGCTGAATGCGCTGCCGGCGATGACGCGGACGCGGAAGATGGAGGTGGTGGAGCGGTTCTTTGCTGCGGAGGCGACTTCGCCCGTCATTACGAGCGCTGTTGCCTTTAGTCACGAGGCCGAAGGCCGTGGTGGGAAGCAATCCAGTTAAATGTAGGCGTGAAGCACAACCGAGTAGTGAGGTTTGTGGCTGGCTGACTGCCGTTGACCGGGGTTGCCGGCGGCAAGTCACTTTCTTTGTCTTGCCAAAGAAAGTAACCAAAGAAAGGCGCCCCCGCTCATCCCCGAATTCCCGAAAACCGAGCCTGCCGAGTGGGCGGCAAAGAACTCGCCCCGCTTTTGCTGTTTTAATTTGGTTTTTTGTGAGCGGGGCTCAAACACCTTTGCCGCTGATCCACCCGGCAGGCTCAATTTTCGGCTGGGCTGAGAGGGGATAAAAGTCAAAACCAGGCCGGTGATAACTGGGCGGTTTGAATTACCATTGCCACACATCCGGCGCATTACGCCTACGGCGAATACGCCCTACTCAAGCTGAATTGCGTCGCAAGACAAGTACTCAAGCCCTTAGCTCGTTAGGCGTTTTCCATGGCCCATGCATTTTGCGTTGACTATCTTGCCAATCATGCGGAGTTCATCCCTCTGCTTGCGGGATGGCATCATGCCCAATGGCCCTTGGAGTCAGATCCATCGTTCGAACATCGGATCGAGATAATTCAAGATCGGCTGGGCCGTCGAGAAATCCCGACAACTTTAGTTGCATTGCAGGGCAAGAGCGCTTTAGGTTTTGTCAGCCTCGTTGCAAACAATATGGAGTGTCACACCGAGTTATCGCCATGGCTGGCGAGTCTCTACGTGCATCCGGCGTTCCGGCAGCAAGGCATCGGAACCGCACTGACAGAAGCCATTTTGCGGGAAGCCCATGCTTTGGCAATTCGATGTATTTATCTTTTCACGCCGGACCAAGAGTCATTTTATGAGCGCCTCGGTTGGCGTACTATTTCTCGCAAGGATTATCATGGCGAAAACGTAGCGATCATGGCATGTACGTTACACGTCAACCCTTCGTAAAAGCGGGACTGCCGCGAGAAGCGCGGCAGTCCCTTAACTCTAATTAGCCGCAGGCATAATGCGTCGGATGGGTGTCGTCACACAAGCACGCGAACTACCCCGCCACCACCGTCCTGGTTTTGACTTTCCTCCCCTCTCAGCCTCGCCGAAAATTGAGCCTGCCGGGTGGATCAGCGGCAAAGGTGTTTGAGCTCCGCTCACAAAAAACCAATTAAAAACAGCAAAAGCGGGGCGAGTTCTTTGCCGCCCACCCGGCAGGCTCGGTTTTCGGGGCTTCGGGGATGAGCGGGGTCGCCTTTTCTTTGGTTACTTTCTTTTGGCGAGACAAAAGAAAGTGACTAGCCGCCGGGCTACCCCCGGCCAACGGCAGTCAGCCAGCCACAAACCTCACTACTCGGTGGTGCTCCGCGCCTTAATCTCAACTGGACTGCTTCGCTACGCTCGCAACGACGGATCGGGCATCACGCGCTCACAGCCCCTGCACAACCCCCAACACCTCCGCCGCATGCCCCGGCGCCTTCAACCCGCGCCAGCTCTTAACCAGTTTTCCATCCACATCAAATACGAACGTGCTGCGCTCCACCCCGCGCACCTGTTTGCCGTACATATTCTTCAGCTTCATCACGCCGAACAGTTCGCAGGCGGTTTCGTTCTTGTCGGACAGCAACTCGAACGGAAAACCGTGCGCAGCCTTGAAGCCTTCGTGCGACTTCAGGCTGTCGCGCGAGACGCCGACGACAATCGTGTTGGCCTTGGCGAAATCGGCGTACAGATCACGGAATTCCTGGCCTTCGAGGGTGCAGCCGGAGGTGTTGTCCTTGGGGTAGAAGTAGGCGACGACGTTCTTGCCGCGATGGTCGGACAGCTTGAAGGTGGTGTTGCCGGTGGACGGCAGCTCGAAGTCTTTGATGACGGGATCGCTCATGATGGGGGCTCTTTAACGTGACGAGGATTTAAGCAGCACGATGACGGCGCCGGCGCCGCCGTCGACGGTGCGTGCCTGGCAGAAGGCGAGCACGTCTTCGCGCTGGGTGAGCCAGTGGCGCACCTTGTTCTTCAGCACCGGCAGGCGGTTTTTCGAGCCATGGCCTTTGCCGTGGATGATGCGTACGCAGCGCCGGTCGTCTTTCATGCAGCGGTTGAGGAAGGCGGCCAGCGCAATGCGCGCTTCGTCGCCGGTGTGCCCGTGCAGGTCGAGTTCGCCCTGGATGACCCAGCCGCCGCGTCGCAATTTTCTGAGCGCCGCAGCCGGCACGCCGGGACGTGAGAAAACCAGTTCCTCGCCGGTGGAGATGGCGGCTTCCCAGTCCCACGGGTCGGCAAGCGCATCGACCAGGACCTGCTGCTCGTCGCGCAGGCGCTGGCGGGCAATCGGCTTGGGGCGCGGCCGCGCAACGTCCGCGCGGTTGGAAGGCGGCAGGGGAATGACATCGGCGACGGCGCGGCGAAACAGCATCGTGCCGTCTTCAGGAATCCTGGGCTTATGCGGCGCCTGGTGAAGCGAGGCCGGCGCGGTGGCCTGCGCGCGCAGCACGCGACGCATGCGGGCCAGCGCCTCGAACGAGGCGGGGTCGAGCGCACTGCCGCGGGCGCGCTTCATGCCGGATCACCGTCTGGCCCAGGCTGCGCTCAGGCCTTGCCGAGCGCGTCCAGGTAGCGCTCGGCGTCGAGCGCGGCCATGCAGCCGGTGCCGGCGCTGGTGACGGCCTGGCGGTAGATATGGTCCTGCACGTCGCCGGCGGCGAACACGCCTTCGATGCTGGTGGCGGTGGCGTTGCCCTTGTTGCCACTTTTGGTGACGATGTAGCCGTTTTCAAGTTCGATCTGGCCTTCGAAGATGCCGGTGTTGGGCTTGTGGCCGATGGCGATGAAGACGCCGGTGAGCTTGAGCTCCTGGGTGCTGTCGTTCTTGGTGCTTTTGAGGCGCACGCCGGTGACGCCGGTCTTGTCGCCCAGAACTTCGTCCAGGACGTGGTCGGTGGCGAGGGTGATCTTGCCTTCCTTGACCTTTTCCATCAGGTGCTCGATGAGGATTTTCTCGGACTTGAAGGTGTCGCGGCGATGCACCAGGGTGACGTGGCTGGCGATGTTGGCCAGGTACAGGGCTTCTTCAACCGCGGTGTTGCCGCCGCCGACGACGGCCACCTGCTGGTTCTTGTAGAAAAAGCCGTCGCAGGTGGCGCAGCCCGACACGCCCTTGCCCATGAATTCCTGCTCGGATGGCAAGCCCAGGTACATGGCCGATGCGCCGGTGGCGACGATCAGCGCATCGCAGGTATAAGTGCCGGAGTCGCCCACCAGGGTGAAGGGCTTTTCGGTCAGCTTGACGCTGTTGATCTGGTCAAAAATGATCTCGGTGTTGAAGCGCTCGGCGTGGCGCTGGAAGCGATCCATGAGTTCGGGGCCCTGCACGCCGTCGACATCGGCGGGCCAGTTGTCGACTTCGGTGGTGGTCATCAGCTGGCCGCCCTGCTGCATGCCGGTGATGACGACGGGGGAGAGGTTGGCGCGTGCGGCGTACACGGCGGCAGAATAACCGGCGGGGCCGGAACCGAGAATGACGAGTTTGTGGTGTTGGGTGCTCATGGCCTGTGCTCGGACGATGGGAAAGCTGGCTATTCTAACCAAACTTGGCGGCAGCGTTTCCATGCGGGCTGCCCGGTATAATCCAGAGCACCTTGGCTTGTTGAGTTTCCATGGCGCGTCCTGCTTCCCGTTCACCGACCCCTTTGCCGCCCCGTATGCAGCGTCTGCTGCGCGAAGCCCGCGCGCTGCTGGTTGGCTTTGCCGCGCTGCTGCTGGCGGCAATCCTGCTCACCCACAATGTGGCCGACCCCGGTTTCAGCACCACCGGCGACGGCGCAGCGATCCATAACCTCGGCGGTAAAAGCGGCGCCTGGCTGTCCGATCTGCTGCTGATGATTTTCGGCGTGTCGGCCTGGTGGTGGGTGCTGCTGGCACTGGCCTATGTCATCCACACCTTTCGTCATCTGGATGAAAATCCGCTGGCGGACAGCCGTCAGCGCTGGTTCCGGCTCGGCGGATTCGGCCTGCTGCTGCTAGCCAGTACCGGGGTCGAATGGTTGCGCGCCTGGCACTGGGCGGTGGTGCTGCCCGACACGCACGGCGGCGTGCTGGGCGCTGGCGTCGGCGCGACGGCGGGTGCGCTGCTGGGGTTCACCGGCGGTTCGCTGGCCCTGCTGCTGCTGATGGCGGTGGGGTTCAGCCTGTTCACCGGGGTGTCCTGGCTGGGCATGGCCGAGCGCGCCGGCGAGTGGGTGGAGCGGGCCTGGTGGAAATCGATCCAGACCTGGCAGGCTTATAAGGATCGCCAGGTGGGCGAGATGGCGCAGCAAAAGCGCGAAGCCGTCGTGTCGGTGGAAAAGAAGAAACGCGTCGACGCGCCGCCGATCCGCATCGAGCCGGTGGTGAAGGAAGTGCCGCAATCGACACGTGCCGTCACCGAAAAACAGTCGCCGCTGTTCTCCGATCTGCCTGACTCGCCCTTGCCGCCGCTGCATCTGCTTGATCCCGCCGAGGAGGCGGTGGAAACCGCGAGTGCCGAGGCGCTGGAATTCACCTCCTTGATGATCGAGCGCAAGCTTGCCGAATTCGGCGTCGAGGTGAAGGTCGTCTCGGCCTCGCCCGGCCCGGTGATCACGCGCTACGAGATCGAGCCGGCGGTAGGGGTGAAGGGCAACCAGATCGTCAACCTGGCGAAGGATCTGGCGCGCACGCTGTCGGTGATCAGCATTCGCGTGGTCGAGGCGATTCCCGGCAAGCACACCATGGGACTGGAAATTCCCAACCCCAAGCGGCAGATGGTGCGTTTGAGCGAGATTCTCGGCTCCAGGGCCTACCACGACAGTTCGAGCCCGCTGACCATCACCCTGGGTAAGGACATCGCCGGCAATCCGGTGGTGTCGGATCTGGGCAAGATGCCGCACCTGCTGGTCGCCGGCACCACCGGCTCGGGCAAATCGGTTGGCGTCAACGCGATGATCCTGTCGCTGGTGTACAAGTCTGATCCGTCTGCCGTGCGCATGATCATGGTCGACCCCAAGATGCTGGAGCTTTCCATTTACGAAGGTATTCCGCATCTCTTGGCGCCGGTGGTCACCGACATGCGGCAGGCCGCCAGCGCGCTCAACTGGTGCGTGGGCGAAATGGAGCGGCGCTACAAGCTGCTGTCGGCGGTCGGCGTGCGCAACCTCGCCGGCTACAACCAGAAGGTGCGCGACGCCAGGAAAGCCGGCACGCCGCTCACCCATCCGTTCAGCCTGACGCCGGACAACCCGGAGCCGCTGGAAACCCTGCCGATGATCGTGGTGATGATCGACGAGCTCGCCGACTTGATGATGGTGGTCGGCAAGAAGGTCGAGGAACTGATCGCGCGGCTGGCGCAGAAGGCGCGCGCGGCCGGCATCCACCTGATCCTGGCGACGCAGCGGCCGTCGGTCGACGTCATCACCGGCCTGATCAAGGCCAACATCCCGACACGCATCGCCTTCCAGGTATCCAGCAAGATCGACTCGCGCACCATCCTTGACCAGATGGGCGCCGAGGCGCTGTTGGGGCAGGGCGACATGCTCTACCTGCCGCCCGGCACCGGGATGCCGCAGCGGGTGCATGGCGCCTTCGTGTCCGACGCCGAAGTGCATCGCGTCGTCGATTACCTGAAATCGTTGGGCGAACCCGAATACATCGAAGGCGTGCTCGAATCGCCGGAAGAAGCGGGCGAGGGTGGCGGCGAATTCGGCGAGGCGGCGGAAGCCGACCCGCTGTACGACCAGGCCGTGGCCTACGTGCTGAAAACGCGGCGCGCCTCGATCTCGTCGGTGCAACGCCAGCTGCGCATCGGCTACAACCGCGCCGCGCGCATGATCGAGGACATGGAACGCGCAGGCTTGGTGTCGTCGATGCAGTCGAACGGCAACCGTGACGTGCTGGCGCCGGGCGGGGAGGCATGAGCCGGTTTCACGCCCTGATCCCCGCCGCCGGCAGCGGCTCGCGCATGGGCGGCGTGCTGCCCAAACAATATCTCGAACTCAAAGGCTTGCCGCTGATTGCCCATGCGCTTGCCGCATTGGCGCGCGAGCCGCGCATCGATCGACTCGTGGTGGTGCTGTCGCCCGACGACGCATGGTGGGACAACTACGACTGGTCGGGCTGGCAGGACCGCATGCAGGTGCTGCGCTGCGGCGGCACCGCGCGCGCCGGGACGGTGTTGAACGGTCTGCAGGCAATGGCCGAATGGTGCGCAGCGGATGACTGGGTGCTGGTGCACGACGCCGCGCGCCCCTGTCTGCCGGCCAAGGCACTCGGACGCCTGCTCGATATTGCCGTGGACGACCCGGTCGGCGGCCTGCTCGCGGTGCCGGTAGCCGATACCCTGAAGCGCGCCGATGGCGGGTGCCGGGTCGAGGTGACCGTGCCGCGCGCCGGCCTGTGGCAGGCGCAGACGCCGCAGATGTTCCGTCACGGCATGCTGCGTGACGCGTTGCGCGCGGCAGACGCCGACATGACCGACGAGGCGTCGGCGATCGAACAGCTGGGGCTGCATCCGCGCCTGGTGGAATGCGACAGCCGCAACCTCAAGGTTACCTATCCGCAGGACCTGCGCCTGGCGAGCCTCATCCTGGAGCATCTGAATGACTGATTTTCGCATCGGCCACGGCCTCGACGTCCACGCCTTCACCGCCAACCGCAAGCTCATCATCGGCGGCGTCGACATTCCCCATCACCTCGGGCTGGCCGGACATTCGGACGCCGACGTGCTGCTGCACGCGATCTGCGATGCGCTACTGGGTGCGGTCGGGCTGGGCGATATCGGCCGCCATTTTCCGGATAGCGACGCCGCGTTCGCCGGCATCGACAGCCGCATCCTGCTGCGCCGGGTAGCCGAACAGCTGAAGTCGCGTGGCTGGCGCGTCGGTAACATCGACGCCACCCTCATCGCGCAGGCGCCGAAAATGGCGCCGCACATTGCGCGGATGACCGCGCACATCGCGGATGACCTCGGCGTCGCCATCGAGCACGTCAACGTCAAGGCCACCACCACTGAAAAACTCGGCTTCACCGGGCGCGGCGAGGGTATCGCGGCGGAAGCGGTGTGCCTGATCGCGCGTGACTGAACCCGGTTTAATCGAGTCCAGCCCGGCCGGACCCGACACGCTGCGGCTGTTCTTCGCCCTATGGCCGGACGACGCCACCCGCGCCGCGCTCAACCGAGCCGGCAAGTGGCTGCACCAGCACTGGGGCGGCCGCCGCATGCGCGCCGACACGCTGCACATCACCCTGGCCTTTCTCGGCAGCACGCCGGCCGGGCAACTGGATGCCCTGGCCGCCTGCGCCGACATGGTCCGCACCGATGCGTTCGAGCTTGTCCTCGACCAGGCCGGCTACTGGCGGCACAACCGGATCGGCTGGCTGGGGGTGAACCAGACGCCGCAGCATCTCGAACTGGTCGGCGCGCTGAACACTGCCCTGCAGGGCGGCGGGTTCGCCGTCGACGCGCGCCCGCATGTGCCGCACGTCACCCTGCTGCGCAATTCGGCTGGCGGGGAGGCGCTGCCATGCGAGCCGGTGCACTGGCCGGTGAGAGATTTCGTGCTGGTGGTCTCGCGCCGCGAGGCCGACGGGATGCATTACGACGTGATCCGGCGCTGGCCGCTGGCGTAAAACAACATAAAAAGTCAAAAAACCCCCGCGCCGACTCGACACGCGCGTGGCGTTTCGGTTATGATGCGCCCCGCATTAGGCGCGTAGCTCAGCTGGTTAGAGCACCACCTTGACATGGTGGGGGTCGATGGTTCGAGTCCATTCGCGCCTACCAATATTTGAAGGGTCGGGATGACCCGTTTTAGTTTTATTAGTGGGGCTCGCCCCGTGGAGCTTGTGGAATGTCACTGCGAACTAGTCGGCTTGTCACTCGATAAACCCGGCGCATTGCTGTTCGCAGAGTTTCTGCAAGCTTCCTGTAGTACCCAAAAGCGCGGCCGGTCCGCGCTTTTTTTGTTTCTGGAGTTTGAATCATGATCAACGTCACGCTTCCCGATGGTTCCGTCCGGCAGTTCGAAGCCCCGGTCACGGTCGCGCAGGTCGCATCCAGTATCGGCGCGGGGCTGGCCAAGGCGGCACTCGCCGGACGGGTCAACGGCAAGCTGGTCGACACCCGCCATCTGATCGACGCCGATTCGCTGCTGTCCATCGTCACCGACCGCGATGCCGACGGCCTCGACGTGATTCGCCATTCCAGCGCGCACCTGCTGGCCCATGCGGTGAAGTCGCTGTTCCCCGACGCGCAGGTGACCATCGGGCCGGTGATCGAGGACGGCTTCTTTTACGATTTTTCGTACAAGCGCCCGTTCACGCCGGAAGACCTGGCGGCCATCGAGAAAAAAATGGCCGAGCTGGCCAAGCGGGACATTCCAGTCGAGCGCAGCGTGATGCCGCGCGACGAGGCGGTGACCTTCTTCAAGAACATGGGCGAGCGCTACAAGGCCGAGATCATCGCGTCGATCCCGAGCAACGAGGATATTTCGCTGTATCGCGAGGATGACTTCATCGACCTCTGCCGCGGCCCCCACGTGCCGTCGACCGGTAAGCTCAAGCACTTCAAGCTGATGAAACTGGCCGGCGCCTACTGGCGCGGCGACAGCAAGAACGAGATGCTGCAGCGCATCTACGGCACGGCCTGGGCAAAAAAGGAAGACCTTGAGGACTATCTGTACCGGCTGGAGGAGGCCGAAAAACGCGACCACCGCCGGCTTGCCAAGCAACTCGACCTCCTGCACATGCAGGACGAAGCGCCGGGCATGGTGTTCTGGCACCCCAAGGGCTGGATCGTGTGGCAGCAGATCGAGCAGTACATGCGGCAGAAATTCGTCGAATACGGCTATCAGGAAGTGCGCACCCCGGCGATGATGGACCGCTGCATGTGGGAGAAGTCCGGCCACTGGGAAAACTACCACGAGAACATGTTCACCACCGCGTCGGAAAACCGCGACTACGCGGTGAAGCCGATGAACTGCCCGGGTCATGTGCAGATTTTCAACAGCGGCTTGCATTCCTATCGCGACCTGCCGTTGCGCCTGGCCGAGTTCGGCTCGTGCCACCGCAACGAGCCGTCAGGTGCGCTGCACGGCATCATGCGGGTACGCGGCTTCACCCAGGACGACGCGCACATTTTCTGCACCGAAGACCAGGTCGAGCAGGAAGTCGCCGACTTCATCGTCATGCTGCAGAAGACCTACGCCGACTTCGGCTTCGACGACGTGCTGGTCAAGCTGTCGACCCGTCCGGACAAACGGGTCGGCTCGGACGAATCCTGGGACAAGGCCGAAGCGGCGCTAGCGGCGGCGCTCGACAAGAGCAAGCTGGCCTACGACCTGCAGCCCGGCGAGGGTGCATTCTACGGCCCCAAGGTCGAGTTCACCCTGAAGGATTCGATTGGTCGGCTGTGGCAGTGCGGCACCATACAGCTCGATTTCAACCTGCCGCTGCGCCTCGACGCCGAATTCGTCGACGAGGACAACAGCCGCAAGACTCCGGTGATGCTGCACCGTGCGATTCTCGGGTCGATGGAGCGTTTCATCGGCATCCTGATCGAGCACCATGCCGGCAACTTCCCGTTGTGGCTGGCGCCGGTGCAGGTGATGGTGATGAATATCAGCGAGCGCCAGGCCGACTATGCACAAAAAGTCACCCAGGCGCTGCGCGAGGCGGGTATCCGTGCGATGTCGGACTTGAGTAATAACAAGATTACTTATAAAATCCGCGAACATAGCTTGCAAAAGCTGCCTTATCAGGTGGTTGTCGGCGACAAGGAAATGGAAACCGGGATGGTTTCCGTCCGTGCCCGCGGCAACCAGGATCTGGGGCAGCTCAGTTTGGATGACTTGATGGCGCGCCTGAAAGCGGAAACGCTGGCGCGCCAGTAATGGCGGTCAAACAAGGCGCAGGGACCTCCTGTAGTTAAGGGCGGCCCCGCGCCTTTTTATTTATGGTTTGATCTTTTTGCCTCGGCGCGTAGCGTCAGGTTTTTATTTGGAGAACAACTCATCGCGACAGAAAAGAAACAGACACGCATCAATGGGGAAATTACCACCCCCGAGATACGTTTGGTCGGTGTGGAAGGCGAGCCGCTTGGCATCGTAAAAATTTACGATGCGCTGCGTCAGGCAGAAGAAGCTGACCTGGATCTGGTGGAAATTGCACCGACGGCCCAGCCGCCCGTGTGCAAGATCATGGACTACGGCAAGTTCAAGTACCAGGAAAGCAAGAAGCAGCACGAAGCCAAGCTGAAGCAGAAGCAGGTCCAGATCAAGGAAATCAAGTTCCGTCCGGGTACCGACGAAGGCGATTACCAGATCAAGCTGCGCAACCTGATCAAGTTTCTGGAAGAAGGCGACAAGACCAAGATTACGCTGCGTTTCCGGGGCCGCGAAATGGCCCACCAGGAAATCGGCATGAACCAGTTGAGGCGGGTCGCGGCCGACCTGGCCGAACTGGCGGTGGTCGAGCAGTTCCCCAAGATGGAAGGCCGCCAGCTGGTAATGATGCTGGCGCCGAAAAAGAAAATTTGAGTTTCGAGACCGGCGTTTCTCGGCCCCTGACGGGTCAAGCCAGCGGGTGAAAACGCCACAATACGTGCAGTCGGGTTGGTGAAGCATTCCACGCCGTGGGATCACCTGGCCGCATGAGATAAAAGGAAGCATCATGCCTAAGATGAAAACCAAGAGCGGCGCCGCCAAGCGGTTCCGCGCACTGGGCGGCGGCGGGTTCAAGCGCTCGCACGCGTTCATGCGTCACATTCTCACCAAGAAGAGCACCAAGCGTAAGCGCCAGTTGCGCGGCACGGAAACAGTCGGTGCCAGCGACCACAAGTCGGTTGCTCGCATGTTGCCCTACGCATAAAGGAGAAAGACCATGCCACGCGTCAAACGGGGTGTAACCGCCCGCGCCAGTCACAAGAAAGTCCTCGACGCCGCCAAAGGCTATCGCGGCCGCCGCAAGAACGTATTCCGCGTCGCCAATGAAGCGGTGATGAAGGCCGGTCAGTACCAGTACCGCGACCGTCGTCAGCGCAAGCGCCAGTTCCGCAGGCTGTGGATTGCCCGTATCAACGCCGCCGCGCGTCAGTACGGTCTGACCTACAGCGTGTTCATGAACGGCTTGAGCCGCGCAGAGATCGGGATCGACCGCAAGGTGCTGTCCGATATCGCGATTTTTGACAAGGATGCGTTTGCCAAGATCGTCGATCAGGTCAAGGCCAAGCTGGCGGCGTAAGCCGTCAAACCGTCACAAAAAAAGGCCGCAAGGCCTTTTTTTGTTGGTATTGTTCAAACGAGTTTATCCGCGAAGAATGCGAAGAAGCGCGAAGAGAAAAACCAGCTGGCGTATCGATCGGGCTTCGGTCGTTTCGCTTTTCTTTGTGAACTTCGCGTCCTTCGCGGATAAATTCCCGATATGTAAAAACCGCCATGCGCAATCCAAACGAAATCGTTGCCGACGCCCTTGCCGCGATCCAGACCAGCCCCGATTTGCCGATGCTGGAACAGGTCAAGGCGGCTTATCTTGGTAAAAGCGGCCAGCTCACCGAACTGCTGAAAAGCCTGGGTGCGATGCCGGCCGACGCGCGCAAGACCGCCGGCGCTCGCATCAACGAGGCCAAGCAGGCGGTCGAGGTGGCGCTGAAAACCCGCCGTGACGTCTTGCAGCAGGCCGAACTGGATCGCCAACTGGCGGCCGAGACGCTGGACGTGAGCCTGCCGGGACGTGGATTGGGGCACGGCGGTCTGCATCCGGTGTCGAAGACGCTGGCGCGCATTCAGGCGCTGTTCCGTACGATCGGGTTCGATGTGGCGACCGGGCCCGAGGTCGAGACCGATTTCTACAACTTCACTGCACTCAACATCCCGCAAGACCATCCGGCCCGCGCGATGCACGACACTTTTTATCTGCAGAGCGGGGCGTTGCTGCGCACCCACACTTCGCCGGTGCAGGTGCGCTACATGGAGCACCAGAAGCCGCCGATCAAGATCATTGCCCCCGGCCGCGTCTACCGGGTCGACTCCGACGCCACCCATTCGCCCATGTTCCACCAGGCCGAAGGCCTTTGGGTGGATGAGCAGATCAGCTTCGCCAATCTGAAAGGCGTGGTGCAGGACTTCCTGCAACGCTTCTTCGAACGCGATGATTTGCAGGTGCGCTTCCGTCCGTCGTTCTTCCCGTTCACCGAGCCTTCGGCCGAGATGGATATGAGTTGGGGCGACGGCTGGCTGGAGATCGGCGGCTGTGGCATGGTGCATCCCAACGTGTTCGGCCACGTCGGCATCGATAGCGAACGCTATCAGGGCTTCGCATTCGGTCTGGGCGTCGAGCGTTTGGCGATGCTGCGTTACGGCGTCGACGACCTGCGGCTGTTCTTTGAAAATGATTTGCGATTTCTCAAGCAATTCAATTAATTAAAGCGAAATCATCATGCAATTCCCGGAATCCTGGCTACGCAGCCTCGTCAATCCCGCGCTCGATACCGCCCAACTGGCCCATGCCCTGACCATGGCGGGACTGGAAGTGGAGGCGCTGGCGCCCGCCGCGCCGCCCTTCAATAACGTGGTGGTGGCCGAAATCCTGTCGGCGGAGAAACATCCCGACGCCGATCGCCTGCGCGTGTGCCGGGTCGATGTCGGCGAAGCGGCGCCGGTCACCATTGTGTGCGGCGCACCCAACGCGGCGGCAGGCCTCAAGGTGCCGTGCGCCCGCCCCGGCGCGACGCTGCCCGGGATCGAGATCAAGGTCGCCAGGGTGCGCGGCGTCGAGTCCTTCGGCATGCTGTGCTCGACCAGGGAACTGGGCCTGGAAGGTGCGGCGGATGGCTTGATGGTGCTGGATGAAGACGCACCGGTGGGCGAGGATTTCCGCAGTTGGCTCAACCTGGACGACACTCTCATCACCCTGAAACTCACGCCCAACCGTGCGGACTGCCTGTCGATACAAGGCCTGGCGCGCGAGGTTGGCGCGATCACCGGCGCCGAGGCGAGGTTGCCGCAGATCGTCGAAGTCGCCCCGAGCATCCAGGATGCGGTGCCGCTGCAGGTGACGGCAAGCGAGGCCTGTCCGCGCTATCTGGCGCGCGTGGTGCGCGGCATCGACGCGCAGGCCGCCACGCCGCGCTGGATGGCGCAACGGCTCGAGCGTAGCGGCATCCGACCGCTGCTGGCGCCGGTCGACATCACCAACTACGTGCTGCTCGAATTCGGCCAGCCGATGCATGCCTTCGCGCTGTCGCGCTTGAATGGCGGCATCGAGGTGCGACTGGCGCGTCCGGGTGAAAAACTCGAATTGCTGGATGGCCAGCTCGCCGAACTCGCCCCCGATATGCTGGTGATCGCCGATGCCGGCGGGCCGGTGGCGCTGGCCGGGATCATGGGCGGGCAGCCGACCAGCGTGGAGCGCGTCTCCGTCGACATCATGCTGGAGGCCGCGTTCTTCGTGCCGGCGGCGATTGCCGGCCGCGCCCGGCGCCTGGGCCTGTCGACCGATTCGTCGCACCGCTTCGAGCGCGGCGTCGATTTCGGCGCCACCCGGCAGGCGATGGAACGCGCAACGCAGCTGCTGCTCGACATCTGCGGCGGCCAGGCCGGGCCGATCACCGAGGCGGTCGCCGAGTTGCCCCGGCGTGAGCCGATCACCCTGCGGCTGGCGCGCCTGACGCGCGTGGTCGGCATCGAGCTCGATGCCGACCAGGTTGCGCGCGACCTTGCCGCCATCGGCGCGAATGTCGAGCGCCAGGACGACCGCTTCGTCGTCACGCCACCGAGTTTCCGTTTCGATCTCGCGATCGAGGAAGACCTGATCGAAGAAGCGGTGCGCCTGTTCGGCTACGACAACATTCCGGCGCAGCCGCCTGCGGCACCCTTGCGCATGCTGCCGCAGGACGAAACAGTGCTGGCCGACGATACCCTGCGCCAGATGATGGTCGATCTCGGCTACCAGGAAGTCATCACCTACAGTTTTGTCGATCCATCATGGGAGACTGCGTTCGACGCCACTGCCCGCCCGCTGTTGCTCGCCAACCCGATCGCCAACCAGTTGTCGGCGATGCGAACTACCCTGTGGGGCGGTCTGATCGAAACCCTGCGCCACAACCTCAACCGTCAGCAGGCGCGGGTGCGTATTTTCGAGCTGGGACGGGTGTACGTGTCGCTTGCCGAACAGCCGATGCGGCTGGGCGGCCTGGTTTATGGCGACGCGCTTCCCGAGCAGTGGGGCGCGCCGTCGCGCCGCGTCGATTTCTTCGATCTCAAAGGTGACCTGGAACGGCTGTTCGGTCATGCGCTGGATGCCCGCAGCGGTGTGCATCCCGCCCTCCATCCGGGGCAGTGTGCCGAACTGTGGGCCGATGGCTGGTCCATCGGCTGGATCGGTTCGCTGCATCCGCGCCTGGTGCAGGCGTTCGATCTACCGGCCGCACCGGTGCTGTTCGAACTCGACAGCCTGGCGCTTGCCCGACGCAGTCTGCCGCGGTATGCCGCGTTGTCCCGCTTCCCGCAGATGCAGCGCGATCTGGCGTTTGTGCTGGACGTTCATACGCCAGCCGGCGAGCTGCTGGCTGCGCTGCGCGAGGCCGCGGCTGACTGGGTGCGCTCAATCGAGGTGTTCGACGATTACCGTGGAAAAGGTGTGACCGAAAACCAAAAAAGCCTTGCCATACGGGTAGTTATGCAAGATACTGAACGCACATTGACGGATCGGGAAGTGGACGATGCCGTGCAAAAACTGGTCGATGCCGCACTTCGTCAGTGCAATGCCTCTTTGCGGGTGTAGCGTAAATTTTACTGACGCGTGCGTGACGCGATTTTCCACCAGCCAAATTCTGCAACAACGACCAACGACCATGACCACCCTTACCAAAGCTGATCTGGCCGAACTTCTGTTCGAAAAAGTGGGTTTGAACAAACGCGAGGCGAAGGACGTCGTCGAGTCGTTTTTTGACGAGATTCGCTTGTCCCTCGAAAAGGGCGACATCGTCAAACTGTCCGGTTTCGGTAATTTTCAGTGTCGCGAGAAACCGCAGCGGCCCGGCCGCAATCCCAAAACCGGCGAAGAAATGCCGATTTCCGCGCGTCGCGTGGTGACCTTCCACGCCAGCCAGAAACTCAAGTCACAGGTCGAAGGCGCCGAAATTGGAACGCCCAGCGAGGAGTGAACTTCCGCCGATTCCGGCAAAACGCTATTTCACCATCGGTGAAGTGTCGGAGCTGTGCGCCGTCAAGGCGCATGTGCTGCGTTACTGGGAACAGGAATTCACCCAGTTGCGCCCGGTCAAGCGGCGCGGCAACCGGCGTTACTACCAGCACCACGAGGTGCTGCTGATCCGCCGCATCCGGGAATTGCTGTACGACGAGGGGTTCACCATCAGCGGCGCACGGCAACGCCTGGAGCACGATCCCGAAACCACATCCGAGGCCGCGCTCGCGCCGGCTTCAAGTGCGCTGGATATTGGCAAACTGCGTGCCGAAATCATCGCCATCCTGAAAATATTGGGGTGACCGGCTTCCGCCGGATGCGGCTCATCTGTTAGAATTACCGGCTTCATCGGGGCGTAGCGCAGCCTGGTAGCGCACTTGACTGGGGGTCAAGTGGTCGGAGGTTCAAATCCTCTCGTCCCGACCAAAAAACAAGAGAGTCAGGGCCGGATTGCACCGGCCCTTTTTCTTGTGCGCCCGGCTGACGGCGCTGGTGCCGACATCGGACTGCAGCGCCCGAAAAACAGCCTATCATTTACTGTCTGTTCAATATCAGGAGAGAGTTATGGAACACACCTTGCCCGCACTGCCCTTTGCCATGGATGCGCTCGCACCGCACATGTCCCAGGAAACCTTCGAATACCACTACAGCAAGCACCATCAGGCTTATGTGACCAACCTCAACAACCTGATCAAGGGCACCGAGTTCGAGAGCAAGTCGCTCGAGGACATCGTCAAGACCGCTCCCGCCGGCGGCGTCTACAACAACGCCGCGCAGGTGTGGAACCACACCTTCTTCTGGAACTGCCTGTCGCCCAACGGCGGTGGCGCGCCCTCCGGCGCACTGGCCGACGCGATCGACAAGAAGTGGGGCTCGCTGGACGAATTCAAGAAGGCCTTCCAGACCAGCGCCGTGGGTAACTTCGGTTCCGGCTGGACCTGGCTGGTGAAAAAGGCCGACGGCTCAGTCGACATCGTCAACATGGGCCCCGCCGGCACCCCACTGACCACCGGCGACAAGGCCCTGCTGTGCGTGGACGTGTGGGAACACGCTTACTACATCGACTACCGCAACGCGCGTCCCAAGTTCGTCGAGACCTTTCTTAACAATCTGGCGAACTGGAAGTTTGCTGAAGCGAATTTCGCCTGAGTTTTATCGGGTCAAGTCATATATGAAACCGGGGCGCAAGCCCCGGTTTTGTTTTTGGTGCGCCCTGTTGATAATAAAGTTTTAAACGGTTTAATAAACTTTATTTAGCGGCAAACATGGCGTGTTCCTGGTATGGCGGACTCGGGCTGGCAGCCAGTCGGATCAATCCCGACAGGCTGCTAGTCAGAAGAAGAAATTTCGAGCTTTTTCATCTTCTCCCACAAATTCTTGCGGCTGATGCCAAGACTTTCTGCTGTGCGTCCGAGGTGGCCGTCATTGCGCGCCAGGGAATCGCGGATGTAACGTTCTTCGCAGCCTTGCAGGTAGCTGCCGAGTTCCCGGTTGTCGTCTTCAGGTATCGGCTGTTCACCCTGCTCGAACAGGGCTTCCGGCTCCAGCAGCGGGCCGGGGGTGAGAATCGAGGCACGCTCGATGGCGTGTCGTAGTTCCCGCACGTTGCCGGGCCAGGGGTGGGCGAGCAAGGCTTCCTCGCCGGCGCGGGAAAGCTGCTTGCGTTCTCCCTTGGCAGCCTGCTCCTCCAGGAAGCGGTGGGCGAACCACAGGATGTCTTCGCGTCGCTCGCGTAGTGGCGGTATCTTGGTTTGAATGACGTGGATGCGGTAGTAGAGATCTTCACGGAAAGCGCCTTCTTCCACCATCTTGCGCAGGTCACGGTGGGTGGCGCAGATCAATCGCAAGTTGACGGCAATTTCATTACTGCCGCCGACGCGCACGATCCTGCGCTCCTGGACGGCGCGCAGCAGTTTGACCTGCATGGCCAGCGGGGTGTCGCCGATTTCGTCGAGAAACAGCGTGCCGCCATCGGCCTGTTCGAACACCCCTTTGCGCGCGCGGATCGCCCCGGTGAACGCCCCTTTTTCGTGGCCGAACAGTTCCGCTTCGAGCAGCGATTCGCTGACCGCCCCGCAATTGACGGCGACAAAAGGGCGTTCCTTGTTTTTGGGGTCGAGACGGTGGATTTCGTGGGCGATCACTTCCTTGCCCACGCCCGACTCTCCTGTGACGAGAATGGTGGGCGCGTGCTGGGCGAGCCGGGGCAGAGTCTGCGCGATCCGGCGCATAGCGGGCGAGATGCCCAGGCGGCAACTATCCTTTTCGCAGGGGGAGAAGCGGTTGCCACATAACGCGCCCACCTTTTCCACCAGCCGGTCGAGATCGAAGGGCTTGGTGATGTAGTCCGCAGCCCCCAGCTTGAGCAGCGCCACGGCACGGTCGATCGAGCCGTGGCCGGTGATGAAGAGAAACGGCGGCAGGCTGCTGCCGCGCTCCAGCAGCCGAATGAAGATTTCCTCGCCGCTGCCGTCGGGCAGGCGGATGTCGCTCACCACTGCCGCGTAATCCTTGCGCCCAACCGCTGCCAGGGCCGACTGGGCGGTGCGGTGCCAGTCCACCGTGTAGCCTTCCAGCTCGAAGCGGTCTAGCAGCGATTCGCCCATGATCTCGTCGTCCTCGATCAGGCACAGGGAAGGTGTGATTGGGGTGCTCATGGTACTTTCTGCAAGGGCAGAGTGACGGCGAAACGGGTTTCGCCGGGCTCGCTTTCCACCACGATGCCGCCATTCAACTGGCGTGCGATCTGGTAGGTGACCCACAGACCCAGGCCGTGGCCGTTGTGGCTCAAACGCGAAAAAGGCTCAAACAGGTAGGCCATGTCTTCATCCTCGATGTGGGCGCCATCGTTTTTTACCAGCAGGGTGAAACTGCGGCTGTCACGGTAAACTTGGCACTCGACCCGCGTGTTCGCGGCACGGATGGCGTTGAGCAGCAGATTGAGGAGAATCTGGCGCACCAGGGTGGAAGGCAGCGGCAGATCTTCCGTAATGTCGTTTTCCCATGTCAGTTCAAGTTTTTTTTCGGCCGCTTCCGCAGCCACCAGGGTACGTGTGTCCTCGATGTCGCGGCGCGACAGTGGATGGTTCTCCACTTTGGTTTCCACCAGGAGGGCGGCGACCGTATCCTTGATCTGGGTCAGGCCGCGTTCCAGCAAAGCCAGTGTTTTGAGCGTGCGCGGATCGTCCGATCCGTGCCGTTTGAAGGTGCTGATGGCGTTAAGCATGCCGCCCAGGGGGTTGTTGATTTCGTGGGCGATGCCGGCGGAAAGCCGCCCCACCGCCGCCAGCCGTTCGCTTGCCATGATTTCCTGTTCCAGTTGCTCCTTTTCCTTGAGCTCCTTCAGCATGCGTTTGAAGGACGCCCCGGCACGACCGATTTCGTCATGCGATTCGAACAGATCGCAGTGCAGGTTTTCCGGTACGCTGGGCCCGATCTGGTCCATGCATCCTGCCAGTCGGACCAGCGGTTTAGCCATGCGATGGCCCCAGTACCAGGCGACGGGCAGCAGCATCGCCAAGGCCAGCAGGGTCATCAGGGCGGCGCGCTGGGCGATGCCGACGAAGCGGGGGATGAACAGACTCTTGGAGAAACCCATGACCAGGGTTCCCAGGCGCGTCCCTTCGGCGGTGATGGGAATGATGACGAACAGCCTGCTGGAATCGGGCGGGTCAACGACGCTTGGTTTCACATCGTTTCGGTCCGTCGCCAGATTGCTGATTGCGGCATATTCAGGATCAAGCCGTCCTGGGTCCGACAGCATGGGGTACTGGGTGGGGCGGGTGGAAACATAAACCTGGCCCCGTGTGTCCAGCACCAGGATGGTTTCCGCAATCTGGGTCTGCTCCTGGCTTTCCCCCTGGAAAGGTGAGTTGATGATTTCATACGCGCGCCAGACATCGTCATGGGTGATGGGGCCGACCAGGGTGTTGGCCAGCACCCGGCCCATGCTTTCGGCGTGACGCAGCAGATCGTTGCGGGTTTCGTCATACACCCGAAACAGGATGGAAGCGGCCACCAGAATGGCGGTGATGCTGGCGAGCATGAGTACCCGCAAGGGAATCTTGTAGCGCAGGCTGAGATCGCGCAGGAAATGCTTCATGGCCGGTTTGCCACTTCCTTAACCATGCGTGCGATGCCATCAAACAGCTTGCGCTCACCCGGCGTGAAACCGTCCAGGTTGAGCTGGCGCAGTAATTTCCGCCCCTCATCGTTGTCGCGCATATCGATCAGGGCTTGCCGCAGTGCCGCAAAATCGCTATCGGAAAGGGTGGCGCGGGCGACAAAGGGCGGAAAACCAAACTCGGGCGATTGCGCCACGACCCGGGTTCTGGCTGTGAGCTGCGGATGGGAGCGTTGCAGGGTTTCCCAGACATAACCGTCCACTGCGCCGCCCTGGGCCAGTTCGACGGCAACCGCGTCAACCACCTTGCGATGCGACCAGGTGTAGAAAGTGCGCGCAAAGAAGACCTCGGAACGCTCCCTGATCTGCGCCAGTGCGAACTGGGTATAGAGAAAACCGGAATTGGAATCGGGGTCGGAGTAGGCGAAGACCTTGCCGCGCAGGTCGAGCAGGGACTTGGTGTGCGTGTCGCCGGCAGGAACGATGAGATAGGAGCGGTACAGCGGCTTGCCCTGGAACAACGGCACGGCCAGAAGCCTGAGGCGCCGTTCATGACGCACGTACGGCGAACCGCATAGCCATGCCGCGTCGAGCTGGTCCTGGCTGAGCAGGTCGACAATCTCGCGGTAGCTGCCGCGCTGCACGAAAACCACCGGCCGTTGCAGATGCTCGGTCAGGTAAACGCGCCAGGCCTCCAGGAAAGTGGACTGGTCGTCGAGAAAAACGGGGGTCAGGCCAATCCGCAATGCAGGCGCTTCGCCGGCAAGCGCTGCCGCGAATGCGCCGGGTGCCAGCCCGCACAGGGCCAATGCTGTACAAAACCGCCTTCTCGACACGTTTCATTCTCCGTCTGGATTGGTTGCTTGTTGCCGATGTTTACCAAATGGTAATACCGGAATTCATGATTTGTAACCATCAGGTAACGGTGTTTGCGCTCCCTATTCAAAATATATTGATTAAACAATGAGTTATTTTCTGGCATGGATGCTGCTTTATGAATTAACAACCCGAGTTTGAACAGGGTTATGGCTGCCCGCCAGTAGTTACCAGTGCATCGAGGCGGGTCGGAAATGGAATTTAGGAGGAGACCAACAACCATGAGCGAAATGCGCTTGTCTTCCAGCGAAACCCGTGGCGAGCCTGTTAAGAAAAGGTACGCCATGGTGATCGACCTGCGCCGCTGCATCGGCTGCGATGCCTGCATGGTCGCGTGCAAGGCCGAATTCGACGTCCCGCTCGGGGTATTCAGAACCTGGGTGCCCTACAGGGTGGTGGGCACTTATCCCAATGTGCGCAAGCATTTCATGCCGCGCCTGTGCAATCACTGCGAAGATCCACCCTGCGTGCGTGCCTGTCCGGTAGGCGCCACGTATGTCGTGGAAGACGGCGGCTTCGTGCTCCAGCGCTATGAACGCTGCATCGGCTGCAAGGCCTGCATGGCGTCCTGCCCCTACAACGCGCGCTTCATGCTGCCCAAGAGCCGTACCTACACCGACATCACCAGCGTGGTGGACAAATGCACCTTCTGCCACCACCGGGTAACCCAGGGGCTGACACCGGCCTGCGTGCAGACCTGCATCGGCCGGGCGCGCATTTTTGGCGACCTCAACGATCCCGCGAGCGAAGTGTCGCATCTGGTGTCCACCCTGCCGACCCAGGTGTTGCGCCCCGAGGAAGGCACCAAGCCGCATGTGTTCTACATCGGCCTGGACCGCAATAATTCCGAGTTTGGCCGCGCGGTTTACGACCCGCCCGAGGTGCTGGAACAGGACCGCAAGGCCTTCAACAAGAACCATCAGGGATAGGAGCGAATCATGGGTGACTATAATATTTTCCATCACATGCCGTGGTCGAGTACCTATTCGATCTACTTCTTCACCATCGGCATTTCGGCGGCGCTGTTCTTCATGTCCACGCTGTCCTGGTATCGAGCGGAGTTCAGGACCCTGCGTGCCAGCGCGTTCTATCTCTCGTTCGTGCTGCTGGCGGTGAGCGGCTTGCTGCTGATCGGCGATTTGTCGAAACCGGCGCGTTTCCTGAACATCATGAATCCGGCCTATCTCAATTTCACCTCGCCGCTGGCCTGGGGTGGTCTCAACCTAGTTGCGTTTGGCGCGGTGTCGGTGGCCTATTTCTTCATGATGCGCAAGAACGACGAGGGCCTGAGCCGCAAGCTCGCGGTAGTGGGTTCGCTGCTGGCCTTGGGGCTACCGATCTACACCGGCTTCGACCTTACCGTGCATCAGAACCGGCCGGTATGGAACACGCCGCTGATGCCCATCCTGTTTGTCGCCCTATCGCTGGTATCGGGTGCGGCGGTGGCGTCTTTCCTGGCAGGAGCAAACGAAAAACTGCTCGTCATGCTGCGCCGCTTCATGTTGTGGTCGGCAGCAGCAGTGGGCGTGATGCTGATCTCGATGCTCGGCACCACGGCTTACGGCGGCACCGGCGAGGAGCTGACCTTCATGTTCATGACCAGCGGCACGCTCGGCATGATTTTTATCGGCATCGGCATCCTGCTCGGCACCGCCGCGCCCATCCTGCTCCTGCTCGCGCCCTTCGGACGCCAGCAGGGCGGCGTGATGCTCGCAGCCCTGCTGCTGCTGGTGGGCGGAATGGCGTTGCGCTATTCCATCCTGGTCGGCGGCCAGATCGTTCAGACCTATTTCTAAAGATCGGGAGACCAGAAAATGGACATGTTGAATTTCAAGATTTCGCGCCGCACCTTTCTCCAGGCAAGCGCTGCGACCACGGCCGCTGCCGCGGCTTCCCCCAGGCTGCTCAGGGCAATGGAAACGGATCTGGGCGGCAGGGATTTCAACCCGGTGAATTTCGCCGAACGCAAGGCGATTCCCATTACCTGCCACGTCTGCAACATTCAGGACGGCGCCTTGGCCTACGTAGAGAACGGCCGTATCGTCAAGCTGGAAGGCAACCCGGAGCACGTTTCCACGCGCGGCAGGCTGTGTGCCAAAGGCAATTCCGGCATGTGGTACACCTACAATCCGGACCGCATTCTCTATCCCTTGAAGCGCGTTGGAGCCCGCGGCGAAGGCAAGTGGAAGCGCATCACCTGGGACGAGGCGCTGACCGAAATCGCCCAGAAGCTGGATGCGGCGCTCAAGGAAGACCCCAACACAATCATGCTGAAGTACGGTCGCGACCGCACGGGTGGCGCTATCAGCCGATTCGTCAAGACGCTGGGTTCGGCCACAATCATGAACCATACCTCGGTGTGCGAGTCTTCCAAGAAAATCGGCATGGAGCCGACCTGGGGCCCGGACATTGAAACGCCGGATTTCGCCAACGCCAAGTACATCCTCAACTTCGGCTCCAACATCATGGAGGCGTCATATTTCCACAACCCCTACGCCCAGCGCGTGGCCGATGGCATGGCGGAGAACAAGGCCAAATTGGTGACCTTCGATGTACGTCTGTCCAATACCGCTGGACGTTCCGATGAGTGGATTCCAGTCTTCCCCGGCACTGACGGGGCAGTGGCATTGGCCATCGGCCACGTCATCCTGCGCGACAATCTGCAGGACAGTGACTTCATAGAAACCTGGACCAACGTCACAGTGGATGAACTGAAGGAACATTACCGGCAGTACACCCCGGAATGGGCCTCCAAGCTGTCCGGTGTGCCGGTAGCAACGATCGAGCGCATCGCGCACGAATTCGCCACCACCAAGCCGGCCACCACCTACACCTACCGCGGCCCGGCCAAGCACTTGTACGGTTCCTACAACGAGAAGGCGTGCATGATGTTGCCGATCATGACCGGCAACATCGAGGTGCGCGGCGGCTACTGCATGCCGCGCGGCATGGGCTGGCCCCAGCCGCAGCCAGAACCGCCCAATCCGGCCAAGCCTTCGTGGATGTCCGATCACCCGGATTACCCCCTGGCCGGGCACAAGGTGGCTCATCTGGTGCCGTTCTGGATCGCGGAGGGCAAGCAGAAGATCAACGTCTATTTCACATACATGGACAACCCGGTATACACCAACCCCGGCGCCCAGGCAGTGTGGGGCAAGCTGTTCCGCGACGAGAAGCTGATTCCGTTCTATGTTTCCATGAGCACGGTGATGGGCGAGGAAACGGAGCTGGCCGACATTATCCTGCCCGACTGCATGTACCTCGAGCGATGGGAACCGGAGTCCATGCCCAACTCCCTGTGGCCATGGCTGGGCATTCGCCAACCGGTGATCAAGCCGTTAGGCGAGACCCGTGAAACCCGCATCATCATGCGCGACATCATTCACAAGCTGGACCCGGACGGCAAGCGCGGCATGAAACAATACTGGAACTTCAAGGATGGCGAGGACTACATGCGCCACCATTTCGACAGTGTCCCGGGCCTGAAAGAGGCTGGCGGGCTGGATTTCCTCAAGAAGCACGGGGTATGGCCGATTTATGGCAAGCTTGATCCGGCCACCGGCAAGATCGTGGACAAGACCGGGCGCGAAATCCAGCCGGAATACGGCCTGCACAAGAAGGAGTTGTATGCCGCCGACATGGCCGGTGCCGTGGTGGAAAAGAACGGCACCATCGTCAAAAACGGCAAAGCCATCGGCGTCCAGCGCAAGGGCAAGAACTACACCGGCTTTCCCACCCACGACCGGATCATCAACGTGCGCGTGGACGAGTGGGCTGACTTTGGTTTCAACCCCATGCCCACCTTCAAGCAGATCCCCTGGCATAAGGAAATGAAGGACGACGAGCTGGTCCTCACCACCTACAAGCTCAATGTACACGTGCAATCCCGTACCGCGTCGGTGAAATGGCTGGCCGAGATCGCCCATGACAATCCGGTGTGGATGAACACCGAAACCGGCAAGAAGCTGGGCGTGAAAACCGGCGACCTGGTGCGGGTGGAAAGCAAGGTTGGTTACCTGGTCACCAAGGCCTACGTGTTCGAGGGCATTCATCCCAAGGTGGTGGCCATCCCGACTTCATTCGGGCACTGGGCCTACGGCAGGCTGGCCCAGCTCAAGCTGAAGAGCGAGAAAGCCGGTGCATGGGGAGCGGCGGACGACCCGGATCTGAACAACGTGTGGTGGGAAGACAAGGGGGTTCATCCCAATGCCATCATCCCCGTGGTGGTAGATCCCATCGGCGGCTCGCAGGGCTGGTACGACACGGTGGTCAAGGTGACCAAGGCCGGGCCGAACGACAAGTACGGCGACGTCCAGGCCTCATGGGACCAGCACGTGGAAGCCTTCAAGGAAACCATGCGCTACGCCTACACCGGTGACCTGCACCGTACGATGCACCCGGAAATGGCATCCTGGGGCGGGCCGGAAAGCGTCAAGCTCAAGGCCGGCGGAGGCGGTCATTGAGTTGGTTTACCCTTGAGCAGCGGAGTGCCCCGGTCATGAAGTCCTTCCCTTCTTCATGACCGGGTTTTTTGAGAGGATTGCCATGCAGAATCAGAGTGCAGTTTCAATCGAACCCATGGAAGCCAGCCTGTCCCCTCTGGAGTTGCGTGCCCGCGCCGGCTATTACCAGTTGCTGGCGGGCGCTTTCGTCGAAGAGCCGGGGTGCGATTATCTGGCGGCCCTGCGTGCGCCGGAAGCGCTGGCTGAATTGGGTCTGGCGTTCGACGCGGATGTGACCGATAGTCCCCTGGACACGCTTCAGGATGTTCTGGCGTGCGAATACGCCACCCTTTTCACCACCTCCGGCGGCTGCCCGCCGGTGGAGTCGTCGCGCCTTACCGGGCGTTTACAGCAGGAACCCTTCCATGAGGTGAAGGCCATATACCAGCGTTGCGGATTCGAGCTGCAACAGGGTAGATTTGCCGTATTCGAGGACCAGCTCGGGGTCGAACTGACTTTCGTGGCCGTGCTGCTGGAAAACCAGGCGGCCGCACTGGAACAGGGCGACAAGGCAGCGGCCTGGCGGCTGGAAAAGGAAATCAAGCGTTTCTGGGCCACCCACCTCGGCCGTTGGGTGCGCGGCTACGCGACGCTACTGGAGCGGGTGACGGAGCATTCCTTCTACCGTGAAATCGCACGCCTGTTGCGCGATTTTGCCGAGGCCGAACTGGCCCTGCTGAAGGTGAAGGTCGACGATGTGGACGGCGGCCGGGAAGTGGTGCCGAAAAGTGAAATCGATGTGTTGTTCAATCCCGACGAGCCTGTATGCGGCGGCTGCGAACATGGCAAGCAAGAGAACCGGGTTGCCGCATGAATCATGAATTCGCCTGGGATGAACTGGAACTGTTGTGGAACGCCAATAACTTCGGCGCCGTCCACGACTGGCTGGGCGAACGCTGGAATCACCTGATCCAGTCCCGGCCGGACGAGCACGAAGATCCGGATGCCCGGTTCCTGCAGGGGCTGGCGTTCGCGGCACTGGCCTTTCATTTCACCCAGAACCATAATCAGGATGGCGCGGCGCTGCTTGCCGATGACGCCCTGACCCTGTTGCCGCAATTTGTTCCGGTTTATCGCGGGGTGGCGCTCGGCCCCGTCCTGGAAACGCTCAATATCCTGAGGCCGTTGCTGGCTGGATTGGACCATGAGGCAGACTGTCCCCTGCAGCCTTTTGTTTTCAAAAAATTTGAACACCGGGTGATGAATCGATGACGCAAGCCATGCCGGAAATCGCCCTGCGCCGCTGGGCCAAGCCAGAAGACGGCCCGTTTGCCGAGCCTGTTTTTTTGTTTGACGGCGATGACCTGCCCGAGGACCTGTCCCGCGTTTCGGTCGTGCTGCGCGGTGCCGGCCTGGAGCGCGCGCGCGAACTGCTGGCGCGGGGCGCCGAGCGGGTGCTGGCGGGCGAGGCCGCCTTGCTTGACGGCAGTCTGATCGAGGCCATGAGCCGGGAATTTGGCGGCAATCGCGTGGGGGTATGGGTGCCTGCGCAACGCGTGGAGGTCAGTTGGACGCTGGACATTCATTCCAACGCCGATTTCAGCTGCGTGACACCCTCCTATGGCAAGCCAGCCTGGGAAGTGCTGAAAAGCGATGGCAGCCGCAGTGGCACCGATGCCGGCTGGTGGCTCGGGCAGATGCTTGAACGCGGCGCTTCGCTGGTGCTGCTCGGGGCGGACATCGTCGACGACACCGACCTCAACCTGTGCGCCGAGTTGGTGGAGCAGTGCGGCGCCTGTCTGTGGCTGACGCCGCTGGCAAATCCGGAGGCGGACCTGCTTCCCTGGATTCAATTTGGCCAGGCCAGAAACCTGGCCATTCCCAATAGCGCACATTACGATGAAGCAGCGATGCTGGCCTTGAGCCGGGCACTGGAACCAGCGATGGAGGTCGTGGCATGAACTGGCCGGGAAGATTCGTGGTTGTCCTGGCATGTGTCTTGTCGGCGCCGGCGTGGGCCGCACGGGCCGAACTGCTGGACGGCGCCCAGCTTGCAGAAGTGCTGAAAAAGGGCCAGCCCTGCTGTGTCATCGATGCGCGCGAAGAAGGGCGGCGCAAACAGCAGCCGATTCCTTTTGCCGTGATCTACAAGGAAGGCGTCAAGCCCAAGCCGGGCGGATTCGCAGTGGTGGTGGGCAACAACGACCGGCAGGCACTGGAAGTTGCACAAGTCATTGCCAAAAACAGCGGGCAGGACGTATTCGCCGTGAAAGGCGGTTACGCCATATTGAAGCAGGTGCAGTCGGGTGGCGAGGCATCCTCGGCCGGGCCGGAAATCCTCATGCCGCAGAACTTCACCATCCCCAGCAATACCTGCGAGCAGGGGCAGGCTTTGCATGAGTACAAGTAATTGATGCTGAGTCAGCCCGAATACCGCACCAGCCGCTGCACCCGTTTTCGCTACCGCTACAGCGGGTGCAGCCGCTGTGCCGACGCCTGCCCTCACGAAGCGGTTGAGCTGAACGACGAGGGCATCAAAATCAGCGCTGCGGCTTGCCGGAACTGCGCGCTGTGCGCCGCCGCCTGTCCCACCGAAGCGCTGCTGGCGGACAACCTGCCGCGCATCGAGGTGCTGAAGCGCGCCGCCAAGCGGCCCGAAGTTACTTTCGCCTGCGCGCCTTCCGAATCCAGGGGGGACGAGATCGTCCCCTGCCTGGGCGCCCTGGACGCGGCGATGCTGGCCTATCTCGCCAGCCGCGGCATCGCGGTCACGCTGGCCGGCACGCAGCATTGCGCAGAATGTGCCCATGGTGCGCGCGGGGAAGCGATGCTGGGCCTCAACCTGGAAGCGGCCGAAAGCCTGCGACACGTTGCCGGTAACGACAAGTGGGCCGCAATAGCCGTACCTGACGCAAGCGCAGCCGAACCGGACAAGGGCGGACACAATTCCTCCCGCCGCCACCTGTTTCGCCGCTTCGTCGGTCGCGGTGCCGACCAGTTGTCGCGCCCGGTTTCAGCAAGCGAGGCCTCTCCTGTTCCCCTCAAGGCGATCCGCTTCGCCGCGCCGTTTTCCACCGCCGGACGGGAATTGCTGCAAATCCTGTTCAACGTGCCACAGCCCCCCCCTGCGACCTTGCCCGTCCATGCCGCCCTGCTCGCAGCGCAGATCGGCATCCGGCCCGGCTGCACCGCCTGCGAGGCCTGTGCCCGCGCCTGTCCTACCGGCGCGCTGCAGATCAGGGAGGGTGCCACGGCCTGGCAACTGGGCTTCGAATTCACGCGCTGCGTCGGCTGCGGCGTATGCGTCGAGGTGTGTCAGCCCGATGTGCTGTATTTCAAGGACGAGATGAAAAACCTTGCCAGGTTGCCCGAACCGGTGACCCTGCATACCTTGGGCAAACAGCGATGCACCCGCTGCGACCGCTTTTTCATCTCGCCCGCGCCGGAGGAAATCTGCCCGATCTGCGAGGGGGATGACGCAGATTTTACTTCGCTGTTCGGATAGCCATCTGGAAGGAAACAAGCATGGAATGGGAATTCACACCGCAGCAAGTGGTGAAGGGCGAAATCGATTACGGTCTGGACAAATTCCGGCATGACCTGATGCAGGAAGTGGCGTTGAACATACCGGGCCTTGGCAATGAACAACTGGAGCCTCTTTTTCGTCTGGCATACGATCTCTGCTACTGGCTTGCCACGGGCAAGGACTACGACGAGTTCGAGGAACGTTTCCAGGATATCAATACCGTGATGTTCCTGCGCGCCTTGAGGGAGCATGGCAAGGCCAATGTGGAAATGCTGGGTGCCATCCTGCAGCGGATGATCATGGATGGTGTGGAAGAAGGGCTTTCTGTGGGTGACGCAGTGGCACAAGTGGCATGGCATCAGGAGCAGTCGGCATCCTGAATGCTCAATCGCCAGTGATGCATTTCACGCTGCTGCTGCCGTTGCGGCGCTGAATGGACTGTCCGGCGCAGGCGGCGAGCAGGGCAGCGGTGCGGTTCACGAGGAGCAGCTTACCTCAATCTTCCTCGCCCAGTCAGGCGGCTCGGCGGCGTAGGGCTCGTATTCCGGCTGTTCGTCGAACGGCCGTGTGAGCAGCGCGTGCAGGCGTTTGATCTCGCTGTAATCGCGCTCGTCTGTCGCGCGGCGGATGGCGATTTCGGCCAGATGGTTGCGCAGGATGTATTTGGGGTTGACCGCACGCATCGCCTTGCAGCGCTCGGCGTCGAGCGAACCCTGCTGGCGCAGCGCGGCGGCGTAGCGCGCCGCCCAGGCATCGAAGGCCGCGCGGTCGAGGAAGAGGTCGCGCAGCGTGTTGGGAGAATTTTCCCCAATGTCGAAGTCGCACAGGCGGCGCAGGAAAATCGTGTAATCGACGTGGTTCTGCGCCAGCAGCTGCAGCGCGTCCATCACGAGCGAGGCCGTTTTGTCGCCCGGCGGCAGACCGAACTTGGCAGCCATGCGCTCGAGGTAGGCGCGGCCGAACGCCTGCGGATACTCGCCGATCGCACTGGATGCGGCTTCCACCGACATCAGCGGCACCAGCGTCTGGGCCAGCTTGGTGAGGTTCCATGCCGCGACGTCGGGCTGCTGGTCGAAGGCGTAGCGCCCGCTGCTGTCGGAATGGTTGCAGATATAGCCGGGGTCGAAGGCGTCGAGAAAGCCGAACGGACCATAGTCGAGCGTGAGGCCGAGG
Organism: Thiobacillus sp.; assembly: GCA_035530575.1. GTDB lineage: Bacteria > Pseudomonadota > Gammaproteobacteria > Burkholderiales > Thiobacillaceae > Thiobacillus. The sequence goes on from DATKUP010000094.1 coordinate 90,498, forward strand.
ATGGACATGTTGTCGGTATTCATCACCCCGTGTGAGAAGCCAACCGCCTGCCACTGCGCCATCAGCTCGGCGGTGCGCAGTGCGACCTGGCGCAGGAACTCGGGGTAGGGATCGGCCAGCGTCGTCAGCTCGGGGTAGTAACGCGCGATGACGTAATCGGCCAGGTGCTTGATCGACTCGATCTGGTTGCGGTAGTAGAACACCTCGAACGAACCGAAGCGCACGAAGCTCGGCGCCAGTCTTGTGACCAGCGCGGCGGTTTCCTCTTCCTCGCGGTAGACCGGGCGGTCGCTGCCGACGATGGCGAGGGCGCGGGTGGTCGGAATGCCGAGTGCATGCATCGCTTCGGAACACAGAAACTCGCGGATACTCGAGCGCAGCACCGCACGGCCGTCGCCGCCGCGCGAGTAGGGGGTGCGGCCGGCACCCTTCAGCTGCACTTCCCAACCTTCGCCGACGGCATTCTTCACTTCGCCCAGCAGGATCGCGCGGCCGTCACCCAGCTGCGGCACGTAATGGCCGAACTGGTGCCCGGCGTACAGCGCGGCGATTGCGTCCATGCCCGGCAGCAGCTGGTTGCCGGCCAGCGTCTGGATCAGTTCGGGGCGGGTGATTTCGCTTTCGTCGAGGTCGAGCAGCGCCAGCGCTTGCGGGCTGTAGCAGACCAGATAGGGGTCGGGAAGGGGGGTCGGGCAGACGCGCGAATAATAGGCTTCCGGCAGGCGGGCGAAGCCGTTGTCGAAGGTGAGCGATTCAAGGCTGGACATGGGCCGATTTTAAGGCCGCGCAAGCCTTGCGCGACCCGTGCGGCGGCAGGGTTAATGGCAGCTTCTAACGATAACGATGCAGCTGGACCGCGAACCCGTCGTGCTCCCATTCGCCGGCCAGCTGCCAGCCGGTGCTGTTCGCAAGTGCGCTGAATTCGTCGCGGCGGAACTTGTAGGAATGCTCGGTGTGCAGCGTTTCGCCCAGGACAAAATGGAAGCGCCGGCCCGCGACGCTCACGTCCTGCTCGGCGAGGCTCACCAGGTGCATCTCGATGCGGCCAGCCACCGGGTTGTAGAACGCGTAGTGGCTGAATCGGGACGGATCGAAGTCGGCGCCCAGCTCGCGGTTCAGCCGTTCGAGCAGGTTGAGGTTGAAGGCGGCAGTGATGCCGGCAGCGTCGTTGTAGGCGCGATGCAACCGCTGCGGGTCCTTCTTGAGGTCAAAGCCGATGAGCAGTTGGCCTTCCGCGCCGGCCAGCTGGCGAAAGCGGGTTAGCAGGGCAGTCGCCGCGTCGGGTGGGAAGTTGCCGATGCTGGATCCGGGATAGTAGACGAGCCGCCGGCCGGATGGCAGATGGGACGCCGCCGCTTCCAGGTCATGGACGAAATCCATCCCCAGCGCGGTGACGGCAAGATCCGGGTGGTCGCGGGAAAGAGCTTCCGCCGCGGTTGCCAGGGGGGCGCCGGCAATGTCCATCGCGACGAGGTGCGCGGGATGCAGCGCGTCGAGCAGCAGGCGCACCTTGGCGCAGTCTCCAGCGCCTGGCTCGACGATGCAGTCCACCGGGCCGATGGCAGTGGCGATGTCGGGCAAGCAGGAAGCCATCAGCGCCCGTTCGGTGCGGGTGAGCGCATATTCGGGCTGGGCGCAGATCGCTTCGAACAGGCGACAGCCCGCTTCATCGTAGAAATATTTCGGCGGAATCGATTTGGGGCTGGCCGCCAGACCGTTCAGAACGTCGGCGCGCAGGTCGTCGCGGTCGGCGGGAAAATCCTTGAAGGTAAAAGACATTCAAGCCTCGATTGAAATCTGGTTGCCGGCATCCAGCCGGCCGATTTCCGTCGCCTGCATAAAGCCGTGCCGGTGGAAAATTTCAAGCACGGCATCCCTTGATTCGGTCGCACAGCTCACCAAGAGGCCGCCGCTGGTTTGCGGATCGGTCAAGAGGGCACGCTGCCAGTCGGCGATGCCATCGGGCAGATTCACTTCGCTGCCGTAGCTCGCCCAGTTGCGTTCGCTGGCGCCGGTGATGTGGCCGCCCTGGGCCAGTTCGGCGACGCCCGGAAAGAGCGGCAGACGCGCCAATTCAACGCGTGCCGCCAGCATCGACGCGCGGGTGATTTCGAGCAGGTGGCCGAGCAGGCCGAAGCCGGTGATGTCGGTCATCGCGTGCACGCCGTCGATTGCGGCGAGGTCGGCACCCGCGGTATTGAGCTGGGTGGTGGCGGCGATCATCGCCGCGTACTGGTCGGCGCTCAGCAGGTCCTTTTTCAGCGCCGCACTGTAGATGCCGACGCCCAGCGGCTTGCCGAGGATCAGCAGGTCGCCGGCCTGGCCGCCGCTGTTCTGCTTGACCTTGCGCGGATCGACCACGCCGATGCCGACCAGGCCGTAGATCGGTTCCGGCGCGTCGATGGAATGGCCGCCGGCGATGGGAATCCCGGCCTGTTTGCAGACAGCCTCGCCGCCGGCGAGGATCTGCCGGATGACGCTGTTAGGCAGCTTGCCGATCGGCATGCCGACGATGGCCAGGGCGAACAGCGGCCGCCCGCCCATGGCATAGACGTCGGATAGCGCATTGGTGGCGGCGATGCGGCCGAATTCGTAGGGGTCGTCGACGATGGGCATGAAGAAGTCGGTGGTCGCCACGATCGCCTGCTCGTCGTTCAGCCGGTAGACGGCGGCGTCGTCGCCGTGCTCGATCCCGACCAGGAGGTCGGGATAGGTTGCTGCCAGATGCGATGCGAAGGGCGTGTCGGACAGGATATCGCGCAACACCGAAGGCGCGATCTTGCAGCCGCAGCCGCCGCCGTGGGAAAACTGGGTCAGGCGAATGGGTGGCGTGAGAAGGGTATCGTTCATAATCAGAATTCGTAGTCGAGGGGGCGCCCGGAATGGCAGGGCCTATAGTAGTTTATACAGCATGAACAAGACCCGACCCGTCAGCGCTTGCACCGCGGACCAGCTCATCGACCGGCTGGCGCAGGCGCACGGCCACCTGCGTGCGCTGATCGACGGCCTGCCGACCGGCGGCCTGCTGGGGCCGCGTGCCGAACACCTGAACCCGCCGCTGTGGGAATACGGGCACATCGTCTGGTTCCAGGAGCGCTGGTGCCTGCGCGCACGGCCCGATGGCGGTTTCGCAGTCAGCCTGCTGGCCGGGGCCGATGCCTTGTACGACTCCTCCAGCGTAGCGCACGACACGCGCTGGGATCTACCCTTGCCGGAACTCGCGGCGGTCGACGACTACGCGGCCGGGGTGGCCGAAGCCGTGGCCGCCCGCCTGCGCAACGCATTCACCCATGAGCTGGCGTATTTCGCCGAGCTGAGCCTGTATCACGAGCTGATGCACATCGAGGCCTGGTGGATGGCTTTCCAGAATCTGGGCTATGCGCCGCCGGGGCGACCCGATGCGACAGCTTTGCCGCCTGCCCGGCGGCTGGCGTTTGCCGCGGGCGAGGTTGTGCTGGGTAGCGGTACGGACGAAGGGTTCATTTTCGACAACGAAAAGTGGCGTCACACGGCGCCGGTTCCGGCATTCGACATCGACGCGAGTCCGCAGTCCGAGACGGCCTTCGCCGAATTCGTCGATGCGGGCGGCTACCAGCGCAGGGACGGGTGGTCGGACGAGGGATGGGCCTGGCGCGAGGCCTCGGGTGCCCGCCATCCGCTTTACTGGCGGCCGCTAAACGGCGATTGGCAGGTGCGCCGCTTCGACCGCTGGATGCCGCTGAGTGCGGACGCACCCATGTTGCATGTGAACCGTTACGAAGCCGAGGCCTGTGCCGCCTGGATGGGCAGGCGTCTGCCCACGGCTGCGCAGTGGCTGCGCGCGGCGGCACTGCCGGAATTTCAAGGGGGCATGGGCTGGGACTGGCTGCGCAATCTCTTCACACCGTATCCGGGGTTTTCGCCCGATCCCTACCAGGATTATTCCCGGCCCTGGTTCCACACGCATGCGGAATTGCGCGGCGGCGGGCCGGTCACCGATCCGGCCCTCAAACGTCCCGGCTTCCGCAATTTCTATCTGCCGCACCGGCGCGATCCGTTCGCAGGGTTTCGCACCGTCAACCCTGATTACGGGGGGGCTAGCCGCCAGTCATCGACATAAAGCGCAGGACTTTCTGTGGCGCCTCGTTGAATTCGTGGCGTTCCGGCTTGAGATTGATCGCTTCGAGAATGGCGTCATCCAGTTCGGCGTCGGAACAGGCGCTCCGCAGCAGCGGGCGGAATTCGAATTTTTCATCCTGGCCCAAGCACATGTAAGCGGTGCCGTCGACGGCGATACGGATGCGGTTGCAGGTCTGGCAGAAGTGCTGCGAGATGGGTGTGATGAAGCCGACGTTGAAGCGGCCGTCCGCGGTGCCCAGGTAGCGCGCCGGTCCGGCGCCGGGCAGGACGGTTTCGACGAGATCGAACTCTTTGCGCAGGCGTTCCTTCACTGGCTGCAGGTCCAGGTATTCGGCGTTGCGGCCGGTATCACCCATCGGCATCGCCTCGATCAGCCGCAGCACGAAGCCGCGCTGCATGCAGAAGGCAACCATTTCGTCGATCTCGTCGTCGTTGGTGCCGGCCAGCGCCACCATGTTGAGCTTGATCGGCGCAAAGCCCACATCCTGCGCCACGGTGAGGCCGGCCATCACCCTGGCGAGCACGTCGCGGCCGTTGATTTTTTCCACCCGCGCCTGCTGCAGCGAGTCGAGGCTGACGTTGAGCCGCGTCACTCCGGCGGCTTTCAGCGCATGGGCGTGGCGTTCGAGCTGGGTGGCGTTGGTCGACAGCGACAGGTCTTCGATGCCGGGCAGGGCAGCGATGCGCCCGGCCAGTCCGGCAATGTCGCGCCGCAGCAACGGTTCGCCGCCGGTCAGGCGGATGCGGCTTACGCCGAGCCGGGCGAATGCGCCGATCAGGCGTTCGATCTCGTCGAAATTGAGCCAGTGTGCGGGTTCCTCGAAGCCCGTGAAACCTTCCGGGATGCAGTAGCTGCAGCGCAGGTCGCAACGGTCGGTCACCGACAGCCGCACGTAGTCGATGCGGCGTCCGAACTGATCGGTAAGAACGGGTGCGTTCATGATGAGGGCCGAAGTGGTGGCAGGAATGGGTTATATATGGAAAAATATAACCCAATTATCCAATCCAGACCAGCCAGACTCACCCTCCAGGCATGAAAATATTCCAGGCATGAAAATATTCGGCATTGCAGGCTACAGCGGCAGCGGCAAAACCACGCTGATCGAGCGCGTGCTGCCGCAGCTGGCCGCGCGCGGGCTCCGGGTGGCGGTGATCAAGCACACCCACCACGATTTCGACATCGACCGCCCCGGCAAGGACAGCTGGCGTGCGCGCGAGGCGGGCGCAGCGGCGGTGCTGCTGGCATCCGACCACCGTACCGCGGTGCTGACCGAGCATCGCGACGCGCCGCCGCTGCTGGACGATCTGCTGGCGCAGCTGCCGCCGTGCGATCTGGTACTGGTCGAGGGCTACAAGCGCTGCGCGATCCCCAAGCTGGAAGTGCATCGCACGGAGACCGCCAAGCCCTGGCTGTTTCCCGACGACCCGAATATTCTGGCGGCGGCGTCCGACGTCGACCCCCCGAACGGTTTTCCCCGCATCGACCTCGATGCCGTTTTCCAACTCACCGACTTTATCCTGAACCATGCTTACAGCCGACCAACTGCTTGATGCCCTGCTCGAACGCGCGCGCGGGGTGACCGAAACCGAGACTGTGGCCATTACGGATGCGCTCGGACGCGTGCTCGCCGTGCCGCAGACTTCCGCCATCACCGTGCCGCCGCTCGACAACAGCGCGATGGACGGCTACGCCGTGCGCGCCGCCGACGTGGTCGTGGCCGGCGTGCGCCTGCCGGTGTCGCAGCGCATTCTCGCCGGCGCGGTCGGTGCGCCCCTGCAGCCCGGCACCGCTGCCCGCATCTTCACCGGGGCACCGGTGCCGCCCGGGGCCGACGCCGTGCTGATGCAGGAATACTGCATGGCCGAGGGCGAATTCGTCGTCATCAACACCCTGCCGCAGCCGGGCGAAAACATCCGCCGCGCCGGCGAGGATATCGAGGCGGGCGGGCAAGTCCTCGCCGCAGGCGCCCGCATCGGCGCGGCGGAAATGGGCCTTGCCGCCTCGGTCGGGCTGGCTGCACTGCCGGTGTTCAAGCGGCTGAAAGTGGCGTGTTTTTTCACCGGCGACGAGCTGGTGACGCCGGGCACGGCGCTCGCCCCCGGCCAGATCTACAACTCCAACCGCTACCTGTTGACCGGACTGCTGAAGTCGTTGGGCTGCGAGCTGACCGATTTCGGCATCGTTCCCGACTCGCTGGAAGCGACCCAGGCCGCTCTGGAAGGCGCGGCCAGCATTGCCGACGTCGTCATCACCAGCGGCGGCGTGTCGGTAGGCGAGGCCGACTATGTGAAGGCGGCGGTCGAAAAACTCGGCCGCGTCGAGATGTGGAAGGTCGCCATGAAGCCCGGCAAGCCGCTCGTCTACGGCCGCGTGAACGACGCCGATTTCATCGGCCTGCCGGGCAATCCGGTATCGGCCTTTGTCACCTTCTGCCTGTTCGTGCGGCCGTTTTTGCTCAAGCGTATGGGCGTGGCCGACGTACTGTACCGCGCATTTGCCATGCAGGCGGACTTCGCCTGGAACAAGGCGGGCACACGGCGCGAATTCCTGCGGGTAAAAATTCAGGCGGATGGCAGGCTGGCGCTGTTCCCCAATCAGGGCTCGGGCGTGCTGACTTCCTGTGCCTGGGCCGATGGCCTGGTTGACCTCGGCATCGGTCATATCGTGCATCCGGGTGACTGGGTGCGCTACATTCCTTTCTCGGAGTTGCTGTCATGAAATTACGCGTATTGTATTTTGCCCGTCTGCGCGAGCGTTTCAGCGTGGGCGAGGAAACCCTGGATTTCGCCGGCACTACCGCTGCCGATCTGGTCGCACAGTTGCAGACCCGCGGCGGCGTGTGGGCGGAAGAACTGGCTGCGGGGCGTGCGTTCAGGATGGCGGTCAACCAGGACATCGTCGCGCTCGATGCATTGCTGCCGGACAATGCCGAAGTCGCGATTTTTCCGCCGGTGACCGGAGGTTGAGGCAATGAAAATCCTGGTCCAGGCCGATACCTTCGACCTCGGCGCCGAAGTCGCCGCGATGAGCCGGGACCGCACCGACATCGGCGCCATCGCCAGCTTCGTCGGTCTGGCGCGCGACCTCAACGAAGGCAGCGGCGTTGCGGCGATGACGCTGGAACACTACCCCGGCATGACCGAGAAGGCGCTCGCCGCTGTGGTCGACGATGCGTGCTCGCGCTGGACCCTGCTCGACGTCACCGTGATCCACCGCGTCGGCCGCCTGTTGCCGGGCGATCCCATCGTGCTGGTGGCAGTGGCGAGCCAGCACCGCGGCGAAGCCTTCGACGCCTGCGAATTCATCATGGATTACCTGAAGACGCAGGCGCCATTCTGGAAGAAGGAAGAAACGACGGAGGGCGAGCGCTGGGTCGAGGCCCGCGCCAGCGACGACGTCGCGGCGGCGCGCTGGCAGGCGAGCTGATCGCCTTTTTATCCGGGAGGGTTCAATTCGGTAGCGTGTGGGTGCACTCCGAGCACCGATTGATGCCAGAAGGTGCACGGAGTGCACCCTACAACCCCGACCTGCATTACCGCGGCCTCAACCGGTCTGGTCCGCTGACAGGGCTTGACTTTGGTTCTAGCACGAACTAAATTATGTCCGTGTTAGAACCAAATGTGCGAGCGATGAGCCAGCCAGCCGAATTCCTGCCGACCGTACAAGCCCTGGTGCAGTGCTA
>DATKUP010000095.1:0-1372 GCA_035530575.1 Thiobacillus sp.
TCCATGCAGGGAATCCGCGAGACCGCGATCCTCGGTGTCGTCGAGGTGAAAAACAGGCTCATCGCGATCAACGCCGCCGAGACGATCGATAACATCTGCGCCTACAAGCTCTACAGCGCCTTAACGGCCACAGAGACCGTAGCGGGTCCGCTCGACGCCGATCATGTGCTGGACATCGCGCGGGCTCTGGAGAACGGGAGCGTACCGACGAGAGAGGCCGGGCTCTATGCCGCCGTGATCTCGCCGTATACCAAGCGGGATCTGTTCGCGCACACGGAGGACCTCAAGGGCTTCATCGATCGCGCGAACTACGCGAACCCGGACCTCGCGTTCAAGTACGAGCTCGGAACGTGGTACGGCTTCCGGTGGGTCTCGGGGCCCAGCGCCTACCATGCGACCGTGGCCGGCGAGCGGCACGATTACCCGATCTTCTTCGGGATGGACGCCTTCGCACAGGCGAACGGCTACGGGTTGGAGCTCACCGTGTGGATGGGCCGCGATGCTCTGAGGCGGAAGCTCGAGCTCGGCTGGAAAATCCAGCGCGGATACAACGTCCTGAACGTGGCGCACGTCAAGCAGTACGACGTGAAGCCCACTCCGTAACGTTACAACAACGGCGTGACGACAGGGTGACAATGAAAGGTGAACACTCAAGCTAGGAGGCAAAAATGATGCGTAAATTATGCGTGGCGGCAATGCTCGGCGCGCTCATTCTGGGGATGGTCTCATACGCTACGGCGGGAACGGTAGTTCGTCAGATGAGCACACTCGCGGCCGTGACGGTTGCGACAAGTGCCGAGCTCGATACAACCACGGCGATCGGCTGTACCGATTACAGCTACATCGGGGCCGTGATCGAGATCGATTGGGCGAGCGGCGGATCAGCCGGCAACGGTCAGATCTATTTCGAGGGCCGAGCCAGCGATAGCGATGTGTGGAGCAGGATTTGGATTATCGATCCGGTCGATTCAATGGAAGTTATGAATCAAATCGACTGGGGCGAAGCCCTCGCGGCGGACAAGAATATCTCGGCAATAATTACGATTTTGCCGTCTGGATATTGGGACGATGACGACGCGACACACAACCCGATCGGCGGCACGCTCGCAAACGTGCTCCCATACACGGAAATCCGTTGCATCGTTAACGATAACGATTGGAACGCGGTGGCGACTTTCCGTGGTTACTGGATATTGAGGAAATAGTCTTATCCAGCGGCCTAACAATTCGAGGATTCGAGAAGGGAGATATCATGGCAAAGAAGATGATCAGCGATCACATCGTGGTCGTAAGCCGCGCGAACGGCTCGAAAAAGCCCGCCCCCTGCTGGCAGATTCGCGTCTGGATTCAGAGGGGGAGTTTCGATCTGGAG
>DATKUP010000096.1:0-2863 GCA_035530575.1 Thiobacillus sp.
GGACTTCTTTTCCTGCGACACAGACGCCAGCGTGGAAGTCTACATCAGTACCTACACCGACACCGGGCGGATGCGCACGACCACGGACTACAGCGGCTACATGCAACGCCCGGTGGACGGAGAGGGCAAGACCATGTTCCCTGGCAGCGGGGGTAACGTGTCACAAAATGTGACAATCGCGTTCACACATCTCACAGCGGCATAGCAGAAAGGCAGACAAGTGAAAAAGGTCGCGCTGTTCACCACGTTCTTCGAGGTCGAGTCGGGATACAGCCTCGTCTCGGTTGCGGAGACGCAACTGAGGATGCTGCTCGACAACGGGTATGAACCCGTGGTACTCGTGCAGGAGAACTTTCAGGAACCGGACCCGCCGAGCCTGTGGCGCAAGGAAACGCTCGACATACGCCCCGTGGTGCCGTTCATGCACCTCGACGATGGCGTGTCGGACCATTTCGAGGAGCGGGTCGCTACCATCAAGGACGCACTAGCGGAAGCACTAGCCGACGTAGATGTCTGCATCACGCACGACATCATCTTGCAGCAGTTCTACAAGGAACACAACGTCGCCATGCGCCAGTACGCGGAGAGCCGCCCCGGCCTGCTGTGGCTGCACTGGATTCACTCGTGCCCCACCCCGGGCGAGGAAGACTACCCGGAGAGCTGCCGCTACACGCCGCCGCCAGGGTACATCATCTACCCCAACGCTGGCGACCTGTCGCGCGTTTGTCAGACGTACCAGTTACACGGTCAGGAATGGCGCGCAATCGCCAACCGGAGCGCACACGCCATTGACCCGCTATCGGTGTGGCCCTATGACAAGCTGACAAAGGACATCGTGACCAAGACTGACCTGCTGGGCGGCGAGGTGGTAGCCGTCTATCCGGTGCGCCTCGACAGGGGCAAGCAACCGGAAAAGATCATCCGGCTTATGGCGGGCGTGAAGCACCTCGACTACGAACCACGTCTGTTGATCGTGGACTGGCAGAGTCAGGGTGACCGATTCCAAAAGTACATCAACGAACTGGGGGCATTGGCGTATGAGCTGGGGCTGCTGGGCAAGGTCCACTTTACATCACGCACAGACGACCGATGCAGCCAGGGCGTGCCGAGGCGCGTGGTGATGGAGCTGATGGACTTGAGCAATGTCTACGTGCATCCGTCGCGCATCGAAACGTACAGCCTCACCGTCCACGAGGCGATGCTGCGTGGATGCCTGTGCGTGCTCAACCACGATCTGCCCGTGATGCGCGAACTGTGGGGTAGCAACGCGATCTACATGGACTTTGAGAGTGACAGGACAAACCGTACCTATGAACCATCAGAACAGGCGTTCTGGAACGATGAGGCAGTGCGCCTGCTGGCAGAGCTGCACCAGAACAGGGCAGTCCGGGCAAAGGTGATGGCGCGCAGGGCGTGGTCGCCTGCCGCGATGTGGAAACTGTTTGTGCCGCTCCTACACCTGCCGCCAGTCGGAGCATCATGAGTCGCGGTTGGTGGCTCCTCGTAACGGGCACAGGCCGTTGCGGCACGGGCTACATCGCTCACGTATTGAGTAGCGCCGGCATACGTTGCTCACACGAGGGCATCTTTTCGCCACACAAGAACGCGGACGGGATACGGATGCCGCCCGGACTGGCAACGGACGAGGAGATCATGTACCGCGTGCGCACGAGGATGGCAAACCCGGCGTGGAGCTGGCAGGCCGAATCAAGCTGGCTGGCCGCGCCCTACCTTGACAGGGAAGAACTACAGGGCCTGACCGTTGTGCATCTCGTGCGTTCGCCAAAGCCGACCATCGACAGCATGTGCCGCCAAGGCGGTCTTGGCTACCAGCACATAGGCGGCCTGTACTTTCAGTTCTCGGCCCGATATGAACCAGAAGCGTTGGGCATCGAAGACCCGGGCGCACGGATGGCCCACTATTACACGCAGTGGAACAGGCGCATTGAACCCTATGCCGACATTCGCTGGCGCGTTGAGGACGACGTGCAGGGCTTGCTGGACCTGCTGGGCATAGACTACCAGGGGCGCGACCTCTTTTCCAACACGCGCTACAACAGCCGGGTAGGGTATTTCGAGAGCGATGTGAACCTGGCAGAACTGCCCGAACCGATACGGGGCAACCTGCGCGAGATGACAGAAAGGTACGGGTATGAGTGGACGGCCTGAGATCGCGGCAATCATCACGTCGCTGGACAACCTGCCGATACTGAAAGAACAGGCGCGCATTCTACGCCAGGACCCGCTGGTGAGCAAGATCGTCGCCGTCAGCAACGGGAGCACGGATGGCACAGTCGAGTGGCTGGCGACACAGCCCGACCTGGTGAGCATCATCAAGGGGAACGACGGCGCAGGACCCGGACGCAACGCGGGCATCAACGCCGCTATACCCTTCGACTATGCGCTCTTTCTCGATGGTGGCATACGCCCGCTGGTCGGCGGAACAGAACAAATGTTCGACTACCTACAGCGCACGCCAGGAGCAGACGTGATCGGCGTTGAGGTCGCAGACTTTGAGACGGACTATGACAAGGCGTGGCGCAGGTGGCCCGACCCGATCCTGCCAGAGCACACCTACGCCAACCGCTGCCTCAGCCATACGGCGTACTGCCTGACGAGAGCGCGAGCCTGGGACGGGCTGCGGTTCACCGAGGAAGGACCCTTTGCCGAGCCGGGGTGGGGCGTCGACGACGACGAGATGGCGTGCCAGTGGATGGAAGCTGGCATCACCGTTCACGTCGTGACCAAGATACGCCCGTACCGCAGGGCAAGCGGCAGCTTTCGTCGCCTGTTCCGCGAGACGGGCATCTGGCCCAACCAGTACGGGAGCGTCTACGAGAAGCGGCTGGTGTGGATGCAACAG
>DATKUP010000097.1:0-13632 GCA_035530575.1 Thiobacillus sp.
CGCGGACAACGGTCGATCATCATGACAAGGCCCTCGTGCTCGATGAAGGTGATCTTGTTCAACACACTCATCGGCCGCAAAAGGGCCTTTTCTATTGCGCCAAGGCCGATCATCACCCAAACCGCTCAGTTTGAGTAATTAATTATTGTGAATGTCTGATGTGCGTGTGAATGCCGTCGCATGCGGCAATGATCGGCCGCCGCGCAACACGCTTGCCTTACGCCGACTTGTCCGCGATCAACGCCCCACGGGCAGGGATGATCTTCACGTACTCATCCACCGCGTAGTCGCCCACCACCCGATTCGGCGTGGGATAGCACCGTACCGTCGCCACCGATGCGTCCGACGCCACCCTCGGCAGGCCCGAAAACGCCTGAGGCTGCACCGACAGATGCGGACCGTAGTTGGCGTCCGATGTGACCACCTCACTCACGCGCCCCCAGGCGCCCGCCGCCGCTGACCCACCCGACACCGGCATCTGCCCCAACTCGTCCGACGCCTCGGATCGCGCCCTGCGATACCCCGCCAAAACCTCAGCCTGATCCAACTGCAACTGCTTCCTGCTGCGTATCGGCATGCTTCGCCCCTACCGTTGCTCCTCACCAGGCTCCGCCACGAACACCGTAAGTGGAGCCGGACCCATTGCATCCGCTTCCACCACAACGACTCTCTCATTGCGCTCCGAAACGCCCATGGCCGACTTGGCCCGGACCCCAAACCGCAAGCGCGCCCCGTCCGCAAACGCTGCACTCGTCCATAGGTAATCCACCCGGCCACGACGGTACGCCACCTCCCCAACCGGCGTCTGCCAATCCATCGTGCCACCGCCGTCCCCGAATACCTCAAATATCGACGGTTCCGCCTCCTGGCTCGCCGGACTGTACCGCCAGCGCAGTTCCACGCACCCGGCCGCCATCGGACGCGCACGAACACTCTCCGGCGCGTTCGGCTCCGGTCCCAGTAGCTCACCGGCCGCGTCTAACTCCACCCGCACAACCTGCGATTCGTTCGCCTCTTCCACGCCGCCGGCTCCGACTGCTCGAATCAAATACCAGTACCGTGTGCTTGCCACGTGTGTGATGAATGGAAAGTTCGTGATGGCGCTTGCCCCTGATCGCACCGCCCCCACAATCCCACCCGAGACGTCAACCGGATACCTGTCGCCTGTCCAGCGGTACAGATTATACCCACCCGTGGTCCGTAACCAAAACTGCCCGCAGGTCAGCCCCAGCCCATTAGCCCGACTGTCGCCGAATTGCCCCAACGACAGCGGTTCCCAAACGGCCAGCCACTTCGTCACCAGATCTCCAACCATCATTTAGCTCGGCGCTCCGGGCGTGAGTACCTCCCTGCCGCTGTCCTGACTCGGGGTATAAGTCACCATCACCGTCGAGCCATCGTCGTCCATAATCTCGATCATCCCGCTGGCAATCGTTTGCTGCCGCTTGTTCGCCAGAAAAGCAAACGCCATATCCCGCAATGAGATACACACCGGAATGTACCGCTGGGCGTCGAGCAGCGAACCGTCGGCATCGATCACGCCCACCAGTTCGTTGACATCCCATGGTGCCGTGCCGTAACTCAGACTGAACTTGTACCAGCCGCCCCCGATCTCGGTGATGCTCGGGGCACTGCTACTCTTGTCGATGCCGTCGATCGCCTTGAGCGACTCCCAGCTCGGCGACAACCCCGTCTTCGGCCCCAAACCGTAAGCGCGACCCGTGCGCAAACGCTGCACTCGTCCATAGGTAATCCACCCGGCCACGACGGTACGCCACCTCCGCAACCGGCGTCTGCCAATCCATCGTGCCGCCGTCGTCCCCGAACACCTCGAATGCCGACGGTTCTACCTCCTGTCCCTCAGGGCCATACCGCCAGCGCAGCTCCACGCACCCACCCGCCGTCGGGCTGAGACTGGACAACGCCGAAATACATGGTAGTTACTATGTTCACGACAGGAGAGCGAGATGACCGTCGACGCGCCCGACCTGGCCCGCATGATCTTCGAGCACGGAATCGAGCTTCGCCGAGACACTACCGGCCAATGGGTGATCACCACCGACACCGGGCACCAGAAACAGGTTGACCCTAATGCGCTCGCCGCCAGGTATGGCGTCCGCCCGGTCGCGGCGGCAAGGAGATGGGAAGCGTGCTTAGGTCGCACCTACCTGTTACGCACCGGCGCTCCCCGAGACCTTGTTTTGGGAGTGAGCGATCTGTTTCGTGACGTACGCCGACACGACCCTGTCGGTATGTTCTTTTCCATAAGCGCCCTCGACTTCGTCTTGGGTGCCCTCGCCTATCACTGCCGACAGTTGGCGGAGGCCTACGTCAGCATCGTAAGCACCGCGCGCGACATGCCCCACGAATCGGACACGGACTACGTTGGCCGTAATCACCCGGCTATACAGAGTGCATATTACGAACTCGAGTCCTTGCTGACATCGGCTCGTAGAACATACGAGATGATGCGCGATCCCTTGTGGCGGTTGTTCGGTCCAGGCAAGGGAAAGGCACCGGACACTCTCAACGAAACCGTGAAGGCATGCGATTTGCCGCCCCACCTCGGAAAACGGCTCACTGTAAGCGACGACAACTTCCCCGATAAGCTCAGGCAGTACAGAAACTGCATCCAGCATTGCACACCATTAGACGCTGTGCCACGCAGCTTGATGACGCAGCCAGAGCCGGGAATATGGGCGGCCAGCTGCCTTATACCGGACAACCCCAATGCCAAGGACCCGCGCAAGTTTGTGTATGACAAGCGGATCGACGCCCTGACGTATGGCTGGCAAGTGACCAATGAGCTAGCCGACCTGACTCGCAGTCTGGTGCGGATTGCGGGCAGCAGCAGCAAACCGATTGCTGGCGCAGGCACGTCCGTACCGCCTGATGATTCGGAATGACCCCTGCTGGATGTCGCAAGCGCCGCCCGTGCTCGGCCAACACGGCCACGTAATCTTCGCAGAGCCCTGCCTGCGTCATATCCACGCCAGACCGCGTATTAAGATTTCGCAAGGCCGGCATGTTCCTTGCCGATATACGCCTCGGCAACGCCGCAATTTGTGCGTGCGGCCGATTATGTGGGGTTATCTGATCGCCTCGGGGCTGATCGGGGCGGGGTGTGTCCGGGCGCTGTCGGCATGGCGAGCTTTCCGACCAGAGAGGCTGATATCGCCGCCCTCGTTCAGCGGATGATCGACGGGCTGGGCGCCCATTTTGACGTCTATCCCGCCCCGCCGGTGCGTCCCGGACCGCTCCGAATGAGGACCCTCAGCTACCTCGTCCGGCGGGCCGGTGCAACTGCGGCCGACGCCGCCGCCCGGCAGGCTGCCGCCGCCAAGGACGAGGCCCTCGGGCAACTCGTCGAGGCGGTCAAGGCCGACCTTCGCTACGCCGAGAACACCGTCGACTTCGACGACGCCAAGCTGAAGCTGATCGGCTGGTCGGGACGCCGTGACCGCGCACCGCTGGAGCCTCCGGGCCAGCCGCGCGTGCTGGAGGCCGCCAGCCGGCACCGCGGCCGACTTTCGCTGGACTGGAAGGCACCCGCCGACGGCGGCAGGCCCAACGCCTATACCGTCCAGCGGCGCCAGCCCGGCGATGATGCTGACACATGGCACGACGTGGCCACGGCCATCGATACCGAGGCGACGCTCGCCGATCAGCCGCAGGCCGTCGGGGTCGAGTATCGGGTCATGGCCGTCAACCGGTCGGGCGCCGGGCCGGCGAGCAATACCGTTTCGGTGACGTTGTAGACCTCCAACCACGCCCGCTCTGCGACGGAGGGCGCCTGATATGTGCGGGACGAAGCTTGGTTGGTGACACAGGAAGCGTGATTGGAGTCTGGTGACGCTTAATCCGCGATAGATGAAGGTTCGTTTGAGGCGAATGAAGCTTGGTTTGTGACAGATGAAGCTTCGTTTGAGGCGGATGAAGCTTGCTTTGTGACAGAAGAGGACAGTTTTGCCGCAAAACGGACGTTCCGACAGGCCCGCGCAGGCGGGATAGGTGCAGTTAACTCGCTCTATATAAGGAGTTTACGACAATGGCACGATTTCCCAACACCGAGGCCGAGATCGTGGCCCTGGCCGAGGCCATGGCTACGGGGCTAACCGCTAGCGTGGCCATCTATCCGGCCCCGCCGGTGGCCCCACTGGATTTGACGGCGGCGATTACCGCCTACACCACGGCCAAGAACGCGGCCATCGCAGCCCAGGCCGCCGCCGAGCAGGCCACCGACGACAAGGACGACACCCTCGACACGTTGACCGATGCGATGAAAAGCGACCTTCGCTACGCCGAGAACACGGTCGACTTCGACGACGCCAAGCTCCGGCTGATAGGCTGGGCCGGCCGCAAGTCCGCCGCTCCGCTTTCTCCGCCGGGCCAGGCCCGTCTGCTGGAGGCCCCGCAGCAGGGCGAGGGCTGGCTGCATATCGACTGGAAGAGTCCCGTCGACGGTGGCCGGCCGGCCGCCTACAAGGTCATGCGTCGCGAGCGGCCCGAGGGGCCCTGGGAGGACATCGCCACGGCGATGGATACCGAGGCCAGCCTGGTCGATCAGCCCCGGGGCAAGGAGCTGGAATATCGCGTGGTGGCGGCCAACAAGGCCGGCGACGGCGAGCCGAGCAATACGGTCATGGCCGTCCTGTAGAACATGCCGACGTAGCTGGACCGACTTGGCAGGCCTGCATCCCCTTCGATCCGCGAAGGCGCAAGGAATTTTCTTTGCGCCTTCGCGGATTTGTGCTATAGTGCGAGCCGTGGCGTATCGAATCCGTCGGGATCGGTTACCGGGGAGGTCGGGTGATGGCCCCACCTAGCGAACCGTCCGGACCGTGTATGACTCTGTCGGGCACCACGACGTGAAGACTAACGGTGATCCAGGCCCATCTCCTTAATCGGAGGGCCAAAACGTCAACAGCCCGGTGGATGACTTGTAGCGGAGATAGGCCGATAGGGTACAGAGAAGCGATATATCACCCCACGTCAAGCGGCACAGCCGTTGCCGGGCCAACGAGTCTCACAACACATGGATCAGTTATTGGGGAGCAGGTCAGGGTAACAGACGGATGAAGATACCGGTTTTCCTTTCGTGTCCTACGATACTGAATCCGGACCAGGAAGCGGCACGCGAGGTACTGATGCAGGAGTTGGATTTCCTCTCCCTAGAGCCGCGGGCGTTGGGGAGGTCAGACTATCCGACCGACCTGCCTCTCCGCGAGGTGTATGTACTGGGCACCCATTGCTCCGGCGGCGTTGTATTGGGTTTCGAGCAGTTCTACACCGAGAAGGGCGTTTTCAAGCGTGGGACCGCGGAACAGAACCGTGTCGATACTGGCGTCTCGTACCCCAGTCCCTGGAACCAACTGGAAGCCGGAGTGCTTTTTGCTCTAGGGTTGCCCTTGCTGATCTTTCGCGATGAGAGGATCAAGGGTGGGATCTTTGATCCTGGGGTGACAGACGTCTTCGTTCACCGCACGCCGTCCGCAGATATGACTCCCGAGAAACGTCAGGAGCTGCACCACCTCTTTCTGAAGTGGCAGAGCAGAGTCCGCGAACATTACTACCGGGACCGTCGATCAATGGGAGTACTTCCCAGTTGACTCTCAAGACGATGAAGGCGCCGGAGAGGTGTGAATATGGACGAAGCAGAGTACCTCAAAACGCGACTTGATGGCCAGATAGGCTGGTACGACAAGAAGAGCCAGTGTCACCAAAAGTGGTACAAGGGGCTGCGCATCGTCGAGATCGTCGCGGCTGTTTCGATCCCCTTTCTGACCGGCTACATGACCGCTACTGAACCTCTGTGTCGGACCGTCGTCGGGCTGTTTGGCGTTCTCATTGCAGTCATCGCAGCAGTTCTGAGCCTCTGCCAGTTTCAGGAGAACTGGATCGAATACAGGACAACATGCGAGTCACTGAAGCATGAGAAGTTCCGGTTTCTGACGAAGACGCAGCCGTACGATGTAGATACGCCGTTTCCGCTGCTTGTGCAGCGTGTCGAATCGATGATTTCCAAGGAGAATACGGCGTGGTCACAATACATACGGCCACAGAAAAAGGAGCCGAACCATGGCTAAGAAGAGGGTGTTTATTAGTTATGACTACGACAACGACAAGCATTACAAGAATCTGCTAGTCGCATGGGATGCGAACAAGGAATTTGATTTCTCATTCTATGATGCATCGGTCGACGTCTCAGTCGATAGTGATGATGCCGCGGCGATAAAGCGTGTCATCTCCGCCCGCATAAGCAATTCGACGTACTTCCTCTGCATCGTCGGGGGAACAACACACAAGAGTCGATGGGTTGCATGGGAGATCGGCAAAGCCGTTGAGCTGAAGAAGAAGATGGTCGCCGTCAAGACGGCGAAGGACAACGCGACCCCCAACGGTCTGTACGGAGTTGGAGCAGCGTGGGCCCTTTCGTTCACCTTCGCCTCCATCAAGAAAGCTCTGGAGGACGCATAGTGGATCTTCGAACCAACAGGTCACCGTACGGGGATTCCGCTGGCGCTTCGCCCCCGCCGGTGACCTGTATCGTTGGGCACTATATGACAACAGCAGCGCAAAAGGCGTCAGCATGAATACTGTGCGCCCTTGCGAGGTTTTCCGAGTGAGTTGAAGGGACGACCAGGCGCCTGGGGGCGCGCCCGTCCCTTGGTTTGAGGTCATGATGGACCCTGAGGAATTCCGCAAAATCATGCTGACACCTTTTGGATCCCTTTTGCATGCTGGCTCTCAAGGGAATTCGGGCCCTGGGCTGCTATATGGCGACTTCGCAGGCTAAGGCTGTTATAGAGAAACCATGTGATCATTTTTTAGGACAGAGCAACCATGACAAGGGAAGAGGCCGCCCTAAGGGAGTTCGAAGCGTTGCGTAACGAAATCCTTTCGTACCTCGCTCGGCAGAACACACGTCTCAGCCTCATCTGGGCCGGGATCGGCGTCCTGATCGGCGCGGCAGTCTACTCCGGGATCTCCGAGCTCGGGTTCGTCGCGGCCTACCTTGCCCTCCTCGGATGGTGGGAGCGACTGGACATTGGTTCGGCCATCCGGAAGATAGGTAGCTACATCGAGGTGTGCCTAGAACCTACCATTCAGGGGCTCAACTGGGAGCACACGGTACGTAGAGCTGACGGCACCTACGAGCGCCCCAACTGGCCGTGGTACAGGCGACTCGTGGACTCATTCCTCTCAACGTACGGTTTCACAACTGCCATCTGCCTTGTCGCTGTCGTTATCTTGCTCGCGGAAGACCCAGCACAGACAGGCTGGCAGCTCTTTGGGCGGGTCATGCTGGGTCTTCTCGCCGGCGCGTTTCTGTCGGCAGCCATCGTCAAGGATATGCAGCACCACAAGCAAGCCAAGCGATGGCACGACATCTTCAGCGAGGCTCGAGATGTCATGGACGCGAGAGGGGAGTTGGCAACCATGCAATCAACCTGAGCGTCAACATGGGCGCGGCGCAACGGTGGGCCGCACCCCTGCTGCCGGCAGGTTGTCGCCACCCTAGGCCAGTGAGGAAGCGAGAGAGACGATGACGGAACGCCCTCGCGTTAGCCGAACGCCCCCCCGTCCGCTTCGCAGGGAGCTGCGACAAGAAGTCTACTACAGCTGCCCGATCTGTAGCAATCCGCTGCTGACTTACCATCACATCGTCCCTTGGCGCGACGAACACCACTTCCGTCAGCAAGACATGATCGCGCTGTGCTACAACCACGCAAGAATGGCAGACAGCAACGCGATCTCGCGCGCCACGTTGTACAACCTCAAGGCGAACCCGCCCAAAAGACGACGCGTCCGCGACAAGTTCGTGATCGACGATTGGTCGCGGTTTAGCATCGTCCTTGGCGAGGGTATGGTGCGTTTCGAAGGCTGCATGACTGTGCTGCGAGTTGAAGGACAGCCGCTGCTGGGGTTTAGCCGCCAGTTCGGGCGGCCAGCGCTCGTTGTTGAGTTGAAGGATGTTAACGGCCGCACGCTGCTGAAGATCGACGACAACGACTGGATGGTGAACGTCGAGGATCGTTGGGACTGCGAGGTAAAGGGCAACCAGATCCATGTCAGGGACCAATCCCGCCAGTATTACGTCAGGTACAGAATCGATGCTCGCAACAGTGAGGTGACAATGAGTTTCCGGTTGCACAGTCACGGGCAAGACATCATTGCCGATCACACAGGACTCTGGCTATGTGGGTTCAACATGGCCTTCCGGCACTTCCGCTTCACCAATATGCCCGTGGCCTTCGACCTGTTCAAAGATGAGGACGGCCGATGGAAAGGCAAGATCAATGCGCCGGGCGACTAGCCCTGCTGGGCTGTAGGTGCCGCGCCAGGCCGACGACACCAAGACGGGAGGCCACACGACGGGGGTAGGACGGCGAGCCCGGCGCAGGGATGACCTATCACCACATGCGCGAGCGTTGCCAGGTGGGCGGTTGGACGCCAGTGGGCGCACGTCACCTGGCGCACCTGCAATTCCGCCCCACCGAGCCGGTCTCAACTTTCCGATGATGAGTACCCCCATCGCTGCCGCGTCGCGATTGTCCATGCTCTAGACGTCACTGCCAGCGAGGCTAACGCCCTGGTCGGTCTAAGATGCTCGCAATCAACTTCTTATACTCCCTAGGACGTCTATGCGGCCTGGTACAATCCGCAGCGAGCTTGCCCTTCAGGAAGCCCGGCAGGTTGCAGTCTTCCTTCAACAGAGGTAAGACCACAATGCGACGATCTTCGATCTGCCGGGTCATTGCTAGATGGAGCTCCTCCTGGACCCATCTGGACTCAATTGACGCGGTCGAAATGACTGCAATAACGTAGTCCACCTCGTCAATCGCTTGCTCAATCTTATCGATCAACGAGTCACCGACGTTTATCTCCGCCTCATCGACCCACACCCTGATTCCGTTCGCTCTGAGCCGGCCAGCCAGGGCGCGCACGAAGCGCTTATCACGATGGCTGTGACACAGGAAGACATGAGGTTGCTCGGGGACCTGCAAGGCGTAAGCGGCCATGGCAAGAACCCAAGTTGCCACCGGGGCACGGTCCTCCTGGCGCGCAACGAACTCCATTATAGCTTTGCGGGTAAAACGAACGGCATGCATCTCTTGGAACTCGTAGTGTCGGTCCTGGGCTGTAGCTGCCGCCAGTTTCACATCCTCGACTGACAGGTTCAGAGGCCAATAGACCAGCGCTGCGGACTGCCAATTACTCTTGACACGACCTATGCTGAGAACGATCGGCTTCACACCTCCAAGTCGCGACCGCGCCAGTCCCATCTCCTCCTCCAGACCCCTGTACGCAGCTTTGAGAATGTTGGGCGTGGCGTCTGTGGCGGAACGTTCGTCGAAGAGCTTGTCGTCGAAGCGCCGTCGCAGGCCCTCGTCCACGGAGCCGACCGTATAGCCTTTTCCAATCGCGGACTGACCGCCTCGTTGGTTGAAGAAGAGGTAGCGCCGCCCGCCGGCTCCGCGGGCCCTCACGAGTATGTTGACACCAAACGAATTCTCGAAGAACAAGGAGTCCTCGCCCTGCGTCCACTGCATAGCCCACTGGTGCGGCGTTTTCCATTTCTTCCCAACCCCGGCACGTTTGGCCCACCGCTGGTCCATGCCGTTCGTGACTAGAAAAGTGCGATAATCAGACGGGCCGAACGTGAGGCTGCACCTGACACGTTCCCCGAACTGACGTAGATCGCGCTCGATTCTACGGACGTAGTACCGGGCTCCGTTAAAAGGCATGTCCGTCCGGCCCGCCGACCGTTCATCAGTAACATATTTGACGAGTCGTTTTCTAGCGTCTCTGAGTGGAAGGGGCAGCTTGACCGGCGTGTCTTCGTAATCAACGTCGAGAAACACCCCGCCCGACGGTGCCTGACAGAACGGCGCCCAGTCTTCGAGTGCGGCGCTAAAGTCGGTTTGGAGACGTTCTATTAATGGCCGTGTCATGTCTCGGGTTCCTCCGCCAATAACAGGCGATGGCGCAATTCTGTCTAACGCTTCCTGCGGGAATCTCTACATAAACCCTCTTTCTGGATTCGCCTATCTATGAGACCTCAGCCGAACCTTCATGTCAAGAACTTTCTATCATCGTATTGGGTCAGCTTCGGCTTCGCCAACGCCAAGGCGGCGTGGCCGACGGGCGGGCAATGGGCCCGCCCATCGGCCGTTTGGCGCCGCACGACCGGGGGCAGGTCGGCGGCGCCGGGGCGCTGGCATTGTCTCTGTTGGCTCACGCGGCAGTTCGGCCGGACGGCACATGGCGCCTGGGGGCCCGGCGCGTCGGGCAGGGCAGGTTGGATTCCGCCCGGTCGGGCCAGGTAGCTGTTTACCCCGCCCTCAGCTGCCAGCCGCGCCTCGTCCACGCGATCCTCGTTGGCCGAGCCCGTGTCCTCGTCGTCGGTCAGCTGCACGTACGCCGCCGGTCCGACCCGCTTCTCGATGTCAGCGTTGGTTACGTAGCTCATCGCAAGCCCCGTGCGCTGCGCGCTAGCTGCCCGTCTCGAAGTCTGTCCGTACCGCGTACTGCCAGTACCCATACGCCAGCCGGTACCGAGCCCGTACGCCGTAGAGGAACTTCTCGCGGCGGAACGCCTCCTCGCTGCCCTCGGCCACCGAACCAAACTCCACCGGCTCGCGATCCTGGAAGATGAACGGCCGCACCACCCCGTCAGTCTTCAGCAGGTACCACTTGCTCGCGTCGGTCAGCCACGCAAGCGTCACAACCCGCGCCGCGCCCTCCAGCACGTTCGATGTGCTCGAAACCAGCGACGCGTTGATCGCCTCCAGCGCCGTGAAGTACATCGGCGGCGGCACCACGCACACCAAACCCGTCGCGCCGATCAGCATGGGCTCGCCCTGATCGTCCTTGAAGCTCAGCATCGACGCGATCGCCTGCTTCAATGCCCCCTGGAACTCCTCCACCGTCGGCGAGTCCGCATCCGTCGCGGTAAAGGTGAGCTTGTTATCCTGGCTGCCCGACGCACCCGAGACGTGCGCGTCGTTGAAGAACGACACACCGTCGTAGCCGTCGTAGCCGCTCGTCTCCCCGTTGATCAGCAGATCGGCGATCACATAGTCCTTGTGCGTGGCCGCGTGCTGTGCCAACTCGGCCACCCGAACACGAATCTGGCCGGTCTGGTCGTCCGCGATCTCATCGCGATCCACCTCGATCGTCGCCTCATACTTGAGGTTCTCCACCGAGTACGATTCGCTCCGCAACCCCTTGGCCAGTCGGCCCGTCCCCCACTGCCGCATCCGCGGCACCGTGCCCAGCCAGCGGTACGTCTCGCTGTCGGACGTCGAGACGATCCGCGTCGCCAACTCGCCGTAGGACGTCGGCGTCGCCCCAAACCGGGCGAAAAACTCGCTCCGCAACCCCTTGGTCAACAGCCCCGTATTGATCACCGCCATTGTGTCGCGCTCCTATCGCTTGAGTGTCTCGTTTGCTCGCACCGCGTCAGGCTCTTGCCCCGCTACGCCGGCACGCTGCTGTGCGGGTTCAGCCGCACGATCACCTTGTTGGCCTCGGGCCGATCCACGCATACCCCCACAAGGCTGTTGGCCGTCGCCGTGAACGTCAGCGTCCCGTCGTCCGACGCGTACACCGCGTCGCCGATGTTCGTCAGCGCCGCGCCGCTCAGCGCGTGCAGAAAATCCCCCTGCGTGTAGACGCGAATGCGCTTGTCACCGTCGCTGCCGCCCGTGTTGTCGCACTCCTCGTACGCCAGACCCACACACGGATCGCCCGCCGTCAACGCCTGGGCGTAGCCGCTGGCGTCCAGACCCACAAACCCGCCCTTGAAAACATGGGCGTCCGCCGCCACCAGGTAGCTGCGAAGCTCCTGGTCCACGTACCGATCCACCTCTCGATTCGCCGCCAATGCCATGCGTCGTTCTCCTTTTCCCGGCCGCCTTGCTCTCGATCACCTCGTCCGGCACTAGTCGGCCAGCAGCTCCAGCCCACGCTGCCGCAGGGCGTCGTTGATGTACGCCTGCTCGCCGGTCAGCATCGCCAGTTCCGAATGTCCGCGGAATTCGCTCCGCGCCGACGCGATCACCGCCGACCGCCCCGGTTGGCCTGCGTCCGCGTCCGCCGGCCCCTGCGTACGGCCCGCCGGCACCACCACCGGCGCCGTCCCCTCCCAGCGTTCGTATGCGTCGCCGTCGCTCAGCGCCAGCTCGACCGCCCATTCGCGCTGCGCTTCGGTCAGCTTGCCGGCCTGCATCGCCCGGGCCACCAACTCTTCCGCATCGCGACGCGCAAGCCGCTGCTCGAGCTGCTCGATCCGCTCAGCCGCCGCCGCCAGCACCTGCGGCGACTCGGCCTGCTCGTCCAACTGCAAGACCGCACGCAAACTCTCGATCTGTTCCTGCATCCCGATCTCCTCACTTTGTCTGTCCGTATCCGCCCGCGCCGATCGGCTGTTGACGATCGGCTCGGCCCCCACGATCGCCGGCTTGTTGGTCAGCCCCACCGAATGCAGCGCCACCAGCCTGCGGTCGCGCTTGCGAACCATCGCCACCGGCGAGAGATACCGATACTGCCGATCGGCCACCTGCCTCCGCGACGACGCCGTCCACTCCACACAAGCCACGATCCCCACGCCCGCAACGACTTCCAGCTTCTTGATCCAGCCCGCAGCCGGCGCCTGACCCGTCGGCGACGACCACCGCCCGCCCAGGCTCTGGTGCTCGTAATCGATCGGCAGGTCGGTCCCGTGCGCCGCAAACGCCTCAAGCGTCAGCCGCGCCGCCTCCTCGTCAACCACGAACTCACCCGCCGTGCTGGTTACCCGTCCCCACGGCACGATGGTCACCCGCTCAGGTACCACCGCCCGCCGCGAGCCGTCGCCCGCATCGTCTGCTTGCGCTGACGTCGCGCGGCCTTCAGGCAAAGCAGCCGGCGTCAACTCGGCCGACCGCATGGCCAGCAGTGTCTCGTCGCCGCATTCGCTTGGCGTGCCGGCATCCGCGTCCGCAATGCCCGCAAGCGTCGCGCCGGCCTCGGCGTCGCTTGCCCGGCCGGCCGCATCCGCACTGGCCGCTTGTCCTTCTTGGATGTCAGTGCCCATGGAACCCCCAAAGACAGATATGCCCCCGACGCACGAAGCGCCTCAACCTCCAATATGGTCAGGCGCTTCACCTCAGCGACCTGCAAACCTATTGCTGGTGGGTAGTGGGTGGCATCCCCCACGGTCTATGATTCACCGTCCACCACGCTTGGCCGTTTAGCCGCGACCCAACGGGGAGCGCGGTCGGGCGTCGGGTGCCCATTGCGGCGGGTGGCATCCCGGCGCGCCGCGACATCCCCCACGGTCTGGGATTCACCGTCCACCACGCTTGCCCCGTTTAGCGGCGACCCAACGGGGAGCGCGCACACGGCGCCGTCGTTGCATCATGCCGCGTCGGGTGGCATGCCCAAGCCCGCCCCGGGCGCGGGCATGAAAACATGTACAAGTCACTCGCCTCTTGCCATCACAGGAACGTAATCCCATGAAAGGCTGCCTCCGAGAGCCTATCTTCTAGGGTGAATCAAAGACCCGGAAGACAGGAAGGAGACAGCCATGAAAAACGTGTATCCCAGAGTAAGGGCCAGCGGGGTGGACGTCCACTACAAGTTCAG
>DATKUP010000098.1:0-2209 GCA_035530575.1 Thiobacillus sp.
TCGGCGCCCGAGTTACTTTCTCTTTGCGTGGCCAAAGAGAAAGATAACCAAAGAGAAAGGCCACCCCGCTTGGCGCTTGCCGGGCATCCCTGCCCGGCAAGTCCGTGAGCTGGGGCCGGGCTTTTCGACAGGGCATCCTGCCCTGACGAAAAGGCATCGGCATCCCTGCCGATGCCCCTGCGGGCCTGTCGTCCCCACCTCACCGCCGCACAGGGGCCCCGGTAGAGCGGCGGGCCATCCTGGCCCGCACACTTCAGCAGAGCCAAAGCAACAGCCAAAGCAACTTCACACGTCAGCCATCGCCGCAGTTACCGCTTGCTTTCCGGCAGGTGAAAACCGACTATCGAGCAAGTTTGCGCTTTCGACCCATTTGAGTCGGTCGCGAACGGCCGCTTTGGGAGAGTCCAATTTTTCCGGGAGTAGCAGAAATCACTGGCCGTGCGGGCAGAACTTCGTCGAACAGGCGTGGAACAGGTGCTGCCAGAACGGCCCCGGATATCCCCGCGGATTCTGGTGGATAAGACATATCCGGAAAATTTCAAGCTAGTTGTCGCCTCAATGATTAATTTTCAGGCGATCTTTCGTTCCTGGTTACGAGCTGTCGTGATGGCGTCCTGGTCGTCGTCCCGATCGGGATTCAGATGGACGGTATGGATGCGCGTCCAGTTGCGCGTAGCGCCTTTCCAACGTAGCGGCTGAGATTGACGTGCGGCTTCGTAGAGCGCGACGCGTTGATCCAGGATGGCCTGATCCAGATGGGCATGGCGCTGGGCGGGCGTCACGAAGCGGATCGCGCTGTGACGATGCTCGTGGTTGTACCAGTGCACTAACCCGGTCGCCCAGGTTCGCGCGGCGAACAACGTGTCGAACGCGTCCAGCGGATAAGCAGGCCGGTACTTCAGCGTCTTGAACAGTGATTCCGAATAGGGGTTGTCGTTGCTCACGCGCGGACGACTCAAGGATGGCATGACGCCGAGGGCCTGCAAGGTCGCCAGCATGGTGGCGCCCTTCATGGGACCACCGTTGTCCGAATGCAAAATCACTTGGTGGGGCTGTATCGCTTCGCGCACGCACAGATCCTTGAGCACTTCACTGGCCTGGGCGCTGCTCTCTTCGGCATAGACCTGCCAGCCGACGATCTTGCGGCTGAACACGTCCATGAACAGGTACAGGTAGAAGTACTGTCCGCGCACGGTGGTGGGCAGGTAGGTGATGTCCCAGCTGTACAACTGGTTGGGTGCGGTGGCGCAGACGGCGCGTGGCTTGCTGCGCGATTGGGATGGCCGTTCACTGCGCCGATGCGCCAGTTGCTTTTCATCCCGCAGGACCCGGTAGAAGGTCGATTCGGATGCGATATAGCGTTGCTGGTCAGCCAGACGAGGCACAATCTGGCTCGGTGGCAGGTGACCGAATTCGGCGGAGTTGGCGACCGCCAATAGCTCGGCGCGCTCCTCGGCGCTGAGCTTGTGCGATGGCACATGGTGCCGCAACGAACGCCCATCCACGGCGTCCGGCGCAGCGTCTTGCCAACGCTGCAACGTGCGCGCGCTCAGCCCCAGTATCTCGCAGGCGTGCTCTTGGCGAGCACCCGCGGTGGTCGCTTCGCTGATCAGGCTGATCACGATTTGGCGCTCTTCGAGGGACGTCATGACGCCTCGTCCCCGAACAGCGCTTGATATTTTTTTGATAGAACTAACAGCGCAGCCGCCTCCGCCAACGCCCTGTCCTTACGGGTCAGTTCGCGTTGTAGCTGGACATTGGCATTCTTCAGTTCGCGCACTTCCTGCGCGCTCTCTCGGCGATGGCTCGAGCTGCTGACCGTGCAAAAATCCTCGCGCCATTGAGTCAGCTGATGCGCAAATAAACCGCGCTCGCGACACCAGGCGTTCAGGGGCTCGCCGACCAGACCGTGGCTCTGGTGCAAGGCCAACAAGCGTTCTTCCGCCGACCAGTCTTCCGGGCGCCGCGCCTCGCCAGCAGCCTCGCCACGGCTCAATGCCTTTTCTTCTTTCATCCAGTTCTTCAATGTCCCTGCGTGCATGTTCAATTCGTCAGCCACCGAGCCGATCGTACGACTTCCACGGCTAAATACCTTGGCCAGCGCCTGCTCACGAAACGCCAACGAATACGTTTGTTTGATCTTCAACTTACACCTCTGAGCTTCTTGACTAAGAAATTTCAGAGGCGACAACTAGTCTGACGCCGCGGG
>DATKUP010000099.1:0-56679 GCA_035530575.1 Thiobacillus sp.
GCCCGAGGAACGCCCGAAGGACGATGTAACCCACGGCGGCAAGCGCACCTGCGGCCGGTATCGTGAGCACCCACGCCCACACGATCCGGCCGGCGATGCCCCACCGCACGGCCGACAGCCGGTGCGTGGCGCCCACACCGACGATCGAGCCCGTGATCGTGTGCGTGGTGCTCACCGGAATGCCGAACCGCGTGGCCACCAGGATCGCCAGCGCGCCGCCGGTCTCGGCGCAGAACCCGCCCACCGGGCGCAGCTTGGTGATGCGCGACCCCATGGTGTGCACGATGCGCCATCCGCCGAACAGCGTGCCCAGGGAGATCGACGTGTACGCGCACACTTCGACCCAGAACGGGATGGCGTTGCCGTCGGTCACGTACAGGTGGTGCAACACCCCCGTCTGGTGCGCGAACACGGGCTGCGTGGCCACCAGCAGCGCGACGATGATGCCCATGGTCTTCTGGGCGTCGTTGCCGCCGTGCGACAGCGAGAGCAGCGCCGAGCTGGCCAGCTGGGCCGGCCGGAAGAACCGATCCACCTTGGCGGGCGCGCTCCGCCGGAAGATCCAGAACACCGCCACCATCAGCAGATAGCCCGCCACCAGGCCGACGACGGGCGAGATGACGATGAACGACAGGGTCTGCTTCCACTTGAGGCCCCAGAGGATGGCCCCGATGCCCGACTTGGCGATGGCCGCGCCGGCGTACCCGCCGATGAGCGCGTGCGACGAACTGGACGGGATGCCGAAGTACCAGGTGATCACGTTCCAGGTGATCGCGCCGAGCAGGGCGGCCAGGATCACGTTGGGCGTGACGATGTTCATGTCGATCATGCCCGACCCGATCGCCTGCGCCACCGCGGTCTTGATGATGAACAGCGCCGCGAAGTTGAACGTCGCCGCCCAGACCACGGCGGCGAGCGGACTCAGCACCCGCGTGCCGACGATGGTGGCGATGGAATTCGCCGAATCGTGGAACCCGTTGCTGAAGTCGAAGACGAGCGCGACGACGATGATCCCGACGACGAACGCGGCCACGTCAGGCGTTCTTGAGCGAGATGCTCCGCAACACCTGGGCCACGCGCATGCAGTAGTCGGTGGTGCGTTCGAGGGTGTCGTACATCTCCTTCCACCGCAGCACGTCGATCGCGTTGTCGCCATTGGCGAACAGCGAGCCCACGGCCTCGTGGTAGATGGCGTCGGCCTCCTCCTCCAGCCGCTTGACCTCGGCCACCTGGCGCTCCACCTCGACCGGCTTCTTGATCGCCGCCACCGCCTGCTGCAGGTGGTCGGTGGCCTGCGCCAGCACGCGGGCCAGCTCCTTGCCCTCGGGGCGCACGGCGCTGATGTGCAGCATCTCGTAGCGCCGCGCCGCGCCGTCGATCAGATCCACCACGTCGTCCAGCCGCGACACCAGCATGTGGATGTCCTCGCGGTCGAATGGGGTGATGAAGCTCTTGTTGAGGCGGACGTTCACCGCCGCCGTGATCACGTCGGCGTCGTGCTCGATCTCCTTGAGCGCGCGGACGTGCTGGACGGCACGCGCCGGCTCGTCGAACAGCTGCACCAATTTGCGGCTCGCGGCCACCAACTGATCCGCCAGCTGGTTGAAGGACGTGAAGAATTGATCGTCGTGGGGGATCAGCCGACCGAACATGGGGTTCCAATGAATTGGGGTACTCAAACGTATCGGCCGTGTGACGGCCGTAGGAAGGGGAACCCCGCCCGACAGAATGTCGGGGAACCCCCGCTCTACGCAGGCCGCAGGGCCGCCATCATCCGCTGCCGCTGGGCCATGAGTTCGGGCCGCACGAACGCCCGGATGAGCACCAGCCCCGCTAGGAACCCGCCCACGTGCGCCCACACGGCCACGCCGCCGCTGATGTCGGGCCCCGGAGACGACAGCGAGGGGAGCGCCGTGAGCAACTGCACGCCGAACCACCAGATGAGCACCATCCAGGCCGGGATGCGGAACACCTTGAAGAAAATGACGAAGATGAACAGCATGTGGACCCGCACCCGCGGGTAGAGCACGAGGTAGGCCCCCATGACCCCGGAGATGGCCCCCGACGCCCCCACCGTGGGCACCGGCGAGGCCGGGTCCGATGCGATCTGGGTGGCGGCCGCCGCCAGCCCGCAGATGAGGTAGAACGCCAGGAACCGCCACGGGCCCATGGTGTCTTCCACCGCCCGCGCGAACACCCAGAAGAACACGGCGTTGCCGAGGATGTGGAGCCATCCGCCGTGGAGGAAGATCGAGATGAGCGGGGTGAAGATGTTGATCCGCGAGTTGTCGATCACGCACGCGAGGCCGGGCGCCATGGGCAGCGCGTAGCCCAGCGCCGCGCGGTGCGTGATCTCCCCGGGCACCATCCCCAGATTGCACACGGCCGCCATGAGCGTGTTGTCGTTGAAGCCGGCCCCCTCCACGAAGATCCAGACCGCGAACATCGCCGCCAGCAGCGCCCAGGTCATCACGGGCGTTCGGAGGGAGAGGTTTTCGTCGCTCAGGGGGATCATCGGGGTTCCGGAACCAGAGGGCTGCCAGGCCGCACCGCCATGCCTGCCGCGGAGTCAGCCGCAGCCCGTCGACGCCAGAGTGTCAGACCCCAGAATGATAATTGCGGGGCAAATCTGCCAGAGTGGCGCAGAATTCCGGCCCTGGTCTTGCCTGTACAAGTGACCGTCGGCGGGGTGGCAGACGCCCCGTCATTCACTCAAAGGGGACTACATGGCGGACAAAGTCATCGGCATCGATCTGGGTACCACCAACTCGGTCGTGGCGGTCATGGAGGGGGGCGACCCCGTCGTGATCCCGAACGCGGAGGGTGGTCGGACGACGCCTTCGGTCGTCGGGTTCACCAAGGATGGGGAGCGCCTCGTCGGCCAGGTGGCCAAGCGCCAGGCGGTCACGAACCCCCAGAACACGGTGTTCTCGATCAAGCGGTTCATGGGGCGCAAGATGAGCGAGGTCAAGGACGAGACCTCGCGCGTGCCCTACAAGGTGCTCGCGGGCACCAACGACGTGGCCACGGTCGAGGTGCAGGGCAAGCGGTTCACCGCGCCCGAGATCTCGGCCATGATCCTGCAGAAGATGAAACAGACGGCGGAGGACTACCTCGGGCACTCGGTGACCAAGGCGGTGGTCACCGTGCCGGCGTACTTCAACGACGCGCAGCGCCAGGCCACCAAGGACGCGGGCAAGATCGCCGGACTCGAAGTCCTGCGCATCATCAACGAGCCCACGGCCGCGGCCCTCGCGTACGGCCTCGACAAGAAGAAGGACGAGAAGGTCGCCGTGTTCGACCTCGGCGGCGGCACGTATGACATTTCCGTGCTGGAGCTGTACGACGTGGAGGGCTCGCGCCAGTTCGAGGTGAAGTCCACCAACGGCGACACGCACCTGGGCGGCGACGACTTCGACCAGCGCGTGATTGACTGGATCGTGGCCGAGTTCAAGAAGGACCAGGGCATCGACCTGGCCAAGGATCCGATGGCGCTCCAGCGGCTCAAGGAAGCCGCGGAAAAGGCCAAGATGGAGCTGTCGAGCACGATGTCCACGGACATCAACCTGCCGTTCATCACCGCCGACGCGAGCGGGCCCAAGCACCTGACGTATACGCTGTCGCGGGCCAAGTTCGAGCAGCTGGTGGACGACCTCATCCAGCGCACCCTGCCGCCCATGCAGCAGGCGCTCAAGGACGCGGGGCTCAAGCCCGAGGAGATCGACGAGGTGCTGCTCGTCGGCGGCTCGTCGCGCATTCCCTAGATCCAGGAAATCGTCAAGAAGTTCTTCGGCAAGGACCCCAACAAGGGCGTCAACCCCGATGAAGTCGTGGCGATCGGCGCCGCCGTGCAGGGCGCGGTGCTCACCGGCGAGCAGAAGGACGTGCTGCTGCTCGACGTGACGCCGCTGTCGCTCGGCCTCGAGACGCTGGGCGGCGTGACCACGGTGCTCATTCCGCGCAACACGACCATCCCGACCAAGAAGTCGGAGGTGTTCTCCACGGCCGACGACAACCAGACGACGGTGGAGATCCACGTGCTGCAGGGCGAGCGCGAGCTGGCCCGCGACAACCGCACGATCGGCAAGTTCCAGCTCACGGGCATCCCGCCCGCTCCGCGCGGCGTGCCGCAGGTCGAGGTCACGTTCGACATCGACGCCAACGGCATCCTGCACGTGTCGGCCAAGGACAAGGCCAGCGGCAAGGAGAACAAGATCCGCATCCAGGCCAGTTCCGGCCTGAGCGAGGAGGAAATCCAGCGCATGGTGAAGGATGCCGAAGCCAATGCTGCCGAGGACCACAAGGCGGTCGAACTGGCGACCGCGCGCAACGCGGCGGACAGCATGATCCACTCGGTGAAGAAATCGCTGGCCGAACATGGCGACAAGGTGTCGACCGACGAGAAGGCAGCAATCGAGGCTGCGCTGAAGGAATGCGAGGATGCCGTGCGCGAAGGCGACAAGGACACCATCGAAGCCAAGACCAATGCACTGGCCACCGCCAGCCACAAGCTGGCCGAGCAGATGTACCAAGGCGAGCAGGCGCAGCCGGGTGAAGCCGCCAGTGGCGGCGCTGGTTCGGCCGACGACAACGTGGTCGATGCCGAGTTCGAAGAGGTGAAGGACAAGTAAATCTGTGAAGGGGGAAGGGGCCGCGCCTGCTGCACTCAAGGGAGAAGGGTAAAACCGGTCTCCTTTTTCCCTTTTACCCTTCCCCCTTTACCCTTTCCCCTTTACTTATCGCCCCATGTCAAAACGCGACTACTACGAAACTCTCGGCGTCGCCAAGAACGCCTCGGACGAAGACATCAAGAAGGCCTACCGCAAGCTGGCCATGAAACACCACCCTGACCGCAACCCGGATGACAAGGGCGCGGAGGAAAAATTCAAGGAAGCCAAACAGGCCTACGAGGTCCTGTCCGATCCCGACAAGCGCGCCACCTACAACCAGTTCGGCCACGCCGGCGTCGACCAGCAGGCTGGCATGGGTGGCGGTTATGGCGGAGGAGCGAGCGGATTTTCAGATGCATTTTCCGATATCTTCGGCGATATTTTTGGC
The DNA here is from genome assembly GCA_035530575.1 of Thiobacillus sp. Taxonomy (GTDB): domain Bacteria; phylum Pseudomonadota; class Gammaproteobacteria; order Burkholderiales; family Thiobacillaceae; genus Thiobacillus. Next base: position 5,059 of record DATKUP010000099.1, read on the forward strand.
GGCGGGGGCGGCGGCCGCCGCGACCGTGTCTATCGCGGCGCCGACCTGCGCTACAACCTGGAAATCGGGCTGGAAGAAGCAGCGCGCGGCACCGAGACCAAGATTCGCATCCCCTCCCTGGAAGAATGTGGCGTGTGCCACGGCAGCGGCGCCAAGCCCGGTACCTCGCCGACCACCTGCACCACCTGCGGCGGGAATGGCCAGGTGCGCATCCAGCAGGGCTTTTTCTCGGTGCAGCAGACCTGCCCGCGCTGCGGCGGTACCGGCAAGATGGTGGCCGACCCCTGCACTGCCTGTCATGGCGAAGGCCGCGTCAAGAAACACAAGACCCTGTCGGTGAAGATCCCCGCCGGGGTCGACAGCGGCGACCGCATTCGTCTGGGTGGCGAGGGCGAAGCCGGGGTCAACGGTGGTCCGTCGGGCGACCTCTATGTGGTGATCCATCTCAAGGACCACCCGGTATTCAAGCGCGACGGCGACGATCTGCATTGCGAAATGCCGATTAGCTTCGCCACCGCTGCACTTGGCGGCGAGGTTGAAATTCCCACCCTGGAAGGCCATGCCAAGATCAAGGTTCCGGCAGAAACGCAGTCGGGAAAGGTGTTCCGCCTGCGTGGCAAGGGCATCAAGGGTGTGCGCAGCCATGCCCCTGGCGACCTGCTGTGCCACATGCAGATCGAAACACCGGTGAATCTGTCCGAGCGCCAGAAGGAATTGCTGCGCGAACTGGATAGCCTGAGCCCGGGACGCAACAATAACCCGCGCGCGCAGTCGTTCATGGACAAGGTCAAGGCGTTTTTCGAGTAGCAAGCCCTCAGGTTCTGCGGCCACTTGCGGCCCGGAACAGGTAGTATGGCGATGGCCCCCGATGCCCCGGCCGGGTTGAGTTGAATTGCCATCCGGCTCGCCATGCAGGGTGTTTCCCACATCAACATACCAACAGGAGGAGATGGTTCATGCGCAAACCTTCATTGATCGCGGCGAGCTGCGCCGCTTTGTTCACCTTTCCTGCGATCGCGGCAGAGGTGCCCGTCATCGTCAAAATCCCCAGACTCACCGTCGAGGCTTCGGAAAAAATCGCCCATGCCGCGATGGCGGCCTGCCGCAAGGAGGGCATCCAGATCGGCGTAACCGTGGTCGACCGCAGCGGCGACGCCATGGTGACGCTACGCGACACGCTGGCATCGCGCATCACCCTGGAGATCAGCCGGCAGAAGGCCTACACGGCGGTCAATTTCAATGCGGCCACCTCAAGCATGGAAAACCGCTTTACTCAGCCGTTCTCGGTCGGCAAGGTCGAAGGTCTGGTGTTTTCCGCCGGCGGCGTGCCGATCGAGGCCGCCGGCAACATCATCGGCGCAGTCGGCATCTCCGGCGCAGCGACCGGCGAGCAGGACGAAGCCTGTGCCCGTGCCGGAATCCAGGCAATCCAGTTCGAACTGGAAACTGCGGATCTCTGATCCTGCGTCTGGGAGACCTCCTTCAGCCAGCGCCGAGCGGGCCCGGCTCCCAGACCACCCGGTTTGTCTGGCTCTTGCAAGTCCCATTTTCAGACCTGCCGGCATGGTGTGCATCGAATCCCGTGCGGCGGACACGGTATGATTCGCGCCACAACCGCCGCCTGATATCCTGATGCCTGCCGATCCCCCGATCCCCGGACGACAAGCCGGCAGCCCCTTTCATGACTGACCTCTTCCACAGCGAACACGCGATCGATTTCGAGCGCCGTTTTGGCGGCGTGCGCCGGCTTTACGGCGCGACTGCCTTCGAGCGTTTCCAGCGGGCGCATGTGTGCGTCATCGGCATCGGCGGCGTCGGGGCCTGGACCGCAGAGGCGCTGGCGCGCTCCGCCATCGGCCGACTTACCCTGATCGACCCCGACCATCTGGCCGAGTCCAACATCAACCGGCAGATCCATGCGCTGACGCACGAACTCGGTAAGCCCAAGGTCGAGGCCATGAAAGCGCGCATCCATGCGATCAATCCGCGCTGCCAGGTCGACTGCGTGGATGAGTTTCTCACGCCCGAGAATGTCGCCGGGCTGCTGGCGGAAAGTTTCGACTACGTGGTGGATGCCATCGACAGCGCCCGCGCCAAAACCGCGCTGATCGTCCACTGCCGCCGCCAGCGCATCAGGCTGGTGTGCGTCGGCGCCGCCGGCGGCCAGAGCGACCCCGGCCGGGTGCAGCTGGCCGATCTCGCCCGCACCATCGAAGATCCCCTGCTGGCCAAGGTGCGCGCCAGCCTGCGCCGCGAGCATGGATTTTCGCGCGAGCCGGGTAAAAAATTCGGTATCGACTGCGTGTATTCCACCGAATCCCTCACCTATCCGAGTGCCGAGGGCGGTGTGTGCTACGAACGTCCCGAGGACGCCCACCTGCATGGACTCAATTGCGCCGGTTTTGGATCTTCCGTGTGCGTCACCGCCAGCTTCGGTCTGCGGGCAGCGGCGCACGTGCTCAACAAACTGGCGGCACGGGCCGGGTAAGCTATTCGCCCGATCCAGGCAGGGGCTTGAACGCCTCAGTGGCGGGCGGACTTGAACAACCGGAAGAAATTCTGCGTCGTGATGTCACCCACCGCCTCGGCGGTGATGCCGCGCACCCGCGCGATTTCTTCCGCCACGTGCTTGACGTAGCCGGGCTGGTTGGTCTGTCCGCGATGCGGCGCCGGCGCCAGGTACGGCGAATCGGTCTCGATCAGCATGCGCTCCAGTGGAATGACCGCCGCCACCTCGCGCAGGGCCTTGGCATTCTTGAAGGTGACGATGCCGGAAAACGAAATGTAAAAACCCTGCTCGATCGCAGCTTCGGCTACTTCCAGACTTTCGGTAAAGCAGTGCATCACCCCGCCCGCCTTGCCGGCCTGCTCCTCGTGCATGATGCGCAGGGTATCGTCGGCCGCAGCGCGGGTATGGATGACCAGGGGCTTTTGGCACGCACGCGCGGCACAAATATGGGTGCGGAAACGCTCGCGCTGCCATTCGAGGTCGCCGCCGAGCCGGAAATAATCCAGCCCGGTCTCGCCGATCGCCACCACCTTCGGGTGATCGGCCAGCGCGACCAGTTCCGCCACCGTCGGCTCGGTGCAGCCTTCATGGTCGGGATGGACACCGACCGAGGCGTAGACATTGGGATGCGCCTCGGCCAACGCGCGGATCTCGGGGAATTTTTCCAGTTCCACGCTAATGCACAGCGCGTGGCTCACCTGGTTGGCCGCCATAAGGTCGAACACCTCAGGCAACTTGCTGGCGAGATCGGGGAAATTGATGTGGCAGTGGGAATCGACGAACATTTCAGATACAAGATTCAAGTTACAAGATGCAAGGCCCTTGAAGGCGCCCTGGCTTTTGGAAAGGTTCAGCGCCGCTCTTGAAACTTGAACCTTGCACCTGTCACATGGTGTGAGTGGGTCGTACCGATTTTAACGAACCGCCGAGAAAACCTTCAATCTTGTTTTGCGCCGCCTTGCCGCTTTCGTTGAAGGCGAACTGCACGCCCACGCCCTGGGTGCGGCCGCCATGCGCACCCGAAGGCGTCAGCCACACCACCTTGCCCGACACCGGCAGCCTGGCGGGGTCGTCCATCAGCGTCAGCAGCATGAACACTTCCTCTCCCATCTTGTAGCTTTTGTTGGTGGGAATGAACAGCCCGCCCCCCTTGATGAAAGGCATGTAGGCCGCAAACAGCGCGGATTTTTCCTTGATCGACAGGGAAAGCACGCCGGGCCGGACGGGTGCCGCGACATCATTGACTGCTGCATTCATATTCAACTCTCTATTCAAACAGATGCCGGTACTGAATCAGCCAGGCTTCCAACTGCAGGCTGCGGTTGAGCGGATGGGCCAGCGTCCGGCCTTCGTTCGCCTGCATTCTGGCGAGTGCCAGCAGCTTTGCCAGATCGGCCTTTTCCCCCAGCCGCATCAGCACCCCGGAAAAATCATGGTTGAACTGTACGCTGCCCTGCAACTTGACCGCCAGCAAATCGCCCAGCCACTTGTATGCCACGTTGTGCCAGGTCTGCGGACCGACCGTTTTGAAGCGGTCACCCAGCGTCACCGGATCAAGCAGGTCGGGACGCGACAGGCCTTCCAGCACGCTACGGCGTTCATCCAGCTCGCCGCTGTCGACCCAGCGCTGCGCGTCGAGCGGCGTGCCGCCGGAAAGCGCCAGCAGGTTCTTCGCATCGTCCACACCCTGCCCTGCCAGCCACTGCGCCGCCTGATCGATTGGCGGCAGGCCGATGTCGAGCCGGGTGCAGCGGCTGCGGATGGTTGGCAGCAGCCGTCGCGGTTGATCCGAGACCAGCACGAACACCGTATTTAACGGCGGTTCCTCCAATACCTTTAACAGGGCATTGGCGGCCGCCGGGTTGAGGCTATCGGCCGGGTTGACCAGCACTACCCGAAGCCCCGCGCGGTAGGTGGAAAACTGGACGTAATCGACCGCCTCGCGCGCCTGATCGACCTCGATGGCGGTGGCCATCCGGGTCTCGCCTTCCTTGCCGGTTTTCTCCTGCAGGGTGACCAGCCGAAAATCCGGATGCCCGCCAGTGTCGAACCAGTGGCAGGCGGGGCACGTACCACAGGCCGCGCCGTCGGCAAGCGGCGCTTCGCACAGCAAGGCCTGCGCCCACGCCAGCGCCAGAGCGCCCTTGCCCACCCCGCGTGGCCCGGTCAGCAACAGGGCCTGAGCGGGATGTCCACGGCCCGCCAGCAAGCGCTGCCAGGGCACCTCCAGCCAGGGATACGGAGCGCTCACGCCAGCCCCTGCAACAGCTGGCCGATTTCGGTCTGCAATTCGGCGATACTGTGCCGCGCATCCAGTACGCGAATGCGGCCGGGGTTGGCCTGTGCGCGCTCGAGGTAGGCGTTGCGCACGCGGCTGAAAAAGCTGTCGGCCTCGCGCTCGAAACGGTCGGCGGTGCGTGCGGCCGAGCGGCGCGCCTCCGCCACCGCCGGCGGCACGTCGAACAGCAGGGTGAGGTCAGGCTGGAAGCCGCGCTGCACCCAGGCTTCCAGCGCGGCGATGCGTTCCGCGGCGATGCCGCGCCCGCCGCACTGGTAGGCATAGCTGGCATCGGTGAAGCGGTCGGACACCACCCACGCGCCGCGCGCCAGCGTCGGCAGGATCAGACGCGCCAGGTGCTCCTGGCGCGCGGCGAACATCAGCAGCAGCTCGGTGTCGGCGTCCATCTCCTGGTGCAGCAGAAGTTCGCGCAGGGTTTCGCCGAGCGGGGTGCCGCCGGGCTCGCGGGTGACGATGACCTCGCGGCCCTGCCGGCGCAGCCAGCCGGCGACGAAATCCAGATGGGTGCTCTTGCCGGCGCCGTCGACGCCTTCGAGGGTGATGAATTTGCCGGATGCTGTCATCGCTGGTAGCGGTTCACTGCGCGGTTGTGCGCGTCGAGGTTGCGGGAAAATGTATGCGTGCCGTCATTGCGCGAGACGAAATACAGGGCATCGGTTTTGGCGGGGTTGAGCGCAGCCTGGATCGCCGCCTCGCTGGGCATCGCAATCGGCGTCGGCGGCAGGCCGATGCGGGTGTAGGTGTTGTAGGGCGTGTCGGTTTGCAGATCGATACGGCGGAGGTTGCCGTCGAAGCGCTCTCCCAGTCCGTAGATCACGGTGGGATCGGTCTGCAGGCGCATTCCCAGCCGGAGCCGGTTGATGAATACCCCGGCAATTGTCGGACGCTCGAATGCCGCGCCGGTTTCCTTTTCCACGATCGACGCCATGACGAGCGCTTCATACGGGGTGCGATACGGCAGCCCCGCTGCACGGGTTTCCCAGGCGGCCATGAGCTTTTCCCGCTGCAGGCGATAAGCGTGGCGCAGCACGTTGAGATCGGACGAATGCGGTGCGTAGGAATAGGTGTCGGGAAAGAAAAGGCCTTCGGGATGACTTTGTTCGGCGCCGATCGCCTGCAGCAGCTCGGCATCGCTCATGCCGGCGCTGTCGTGCTTCAACAACGGCTGCGCGGCAAGGACTGCGCGCACCTCGCGCCAATTCCAGCCTTCGATGAACTGGACGATGGCCTGCGAGACGTCGCCGTGCTGGATCTTGCCGTAGAGCTCCAGCGGCGTCAGCGGCCTGTCGAGCGTATACACGCCGACCTTGAGCGTCCCCGCCTTGCCGAGCACGCGGCCGAGCAGCCAGAATACCTGCGCGTTGCCGATCACGCCTTCGCGCTCCAGCATCGCGCTCAAGCTCCGCAAATGGGTGCCGGGTACCACGTTGATGGTCTTCGGCAAGGACTCGATGCGCAGGGGCTGGTTGGCGTACCAGGCCAATCCGCCTGCCAGCAGCAGTATGGCCAGCACGGCAAGCACGAACAATCGCTTAATCGACTTCATCATCCAGGACGGTTTTCAAAGTATCGGTCCAGCCCGCGGGCAACCAGGTCACGTCATCCAGGCGGGCCACGCGGCGCACCCCGATGATGCTGTTGCAGATCATCACTTCATCGGCAGCGAGTATAGCGTCTGGCGACAAGCGGGCGATATGGGCGGGGATGCCGCGACGCGCCAGGGCACGCAGCAGCCGCGCCCTGGCCACGCCGGCCACCCCGCTCTGACTCAGATCCGGGGTGAACAGTTCGTCTGCCTTCGCAATCAGGAGATTGCTCATCACGCCGCCGATCACCGCGCCGCTGTCATCGCACAACAGTCCCTCGAAAATCGCCGGATCGTCCCATTCCGCCCGCGCCAGCACGTTCTCCAGCCGGTTCAGGTGCTTGATTCCGGCCAACCGCGGCTGCCGCGCCAAACGCAGGCTGCACCAGCGCGCCGTGATACCAGCAGGCGAATCGGGCTGTGCATGCGGCGGCAGCGCCGCGGACAGCACGATGCGGGTGCAGGCCGGATCTTGCGGCGGCGCATAGCCGCGTGCCCCCGTTCCGCGCGTAAGCACGATCTTGGCGACGCCTTCCCCTGCCGCAGCCACCCGACAGATCTCGCCGCGCAATCCGGCTTCGTCGGGGCAAGCCAGTGCCAGCGCCGCACAGTCGGCCGCCAGCTTGGCGTAATGGTCGCGCCACCACAACGGCTGGCCGGCCCGCGTACGCAGCGTGCGGAAAACACCGTCGCCGTAGGCCAGACCGCGATCCAGCACGTTCACGGTCTCTGCAGGCTGGCCGTTGACCAGGATCATGCGGGTTCAGGTTCAAGCGCGCGCAGCAGGCCGCGGGCCTTGGCGCGGGTTTCGTCGAGTTCGCGCGCGGCGACGGAGTCGGCCACGATGCCGGCGCCGGCGCGGAAGCTCAGCGCGCGTCCGCGCAACAGGAAGCTGCGGATCAGGATGTTGAAATCGAAGCTGCCGTCGCGGTTGATGTAGCCGACACTGCCGGTATAGCTGCGGCGCGGCGTCTGCTCCAGTTCATGAATGATCTGCATGGTGCGCACCTTGGGACAGCCGGTGATGGTGCCGCCCGGAAACACCGCGCGCAAGGCATCGAGCACGCGCATCCCCTCGCGCAACTGCCCACAGACGGTTGACTCGATGTGGTGCACGTGGCGGTAGCTGGCGATTTCCATCAGTGCCGCCACCTTCACGCTGCCGGGTTCGCATACCCGCCCCAGGTCGTTACGCTCGAGGTCGACCAGCATGACGTGTTCGGCGCGTTCCTTGGGATGCGCCTGCAGGCGTGCACGCAGGGCAGCGTCTTCCACAGCATCTTCGCTTCTGGGATGGGTGCCGGCAATCGGCCGCGTTTCCAGGCGACCGCGGGGGTCGAGACGGGCCAGCCGTTCGGGCGACGAGCTCACGATCGCCCATTCTTCCCTCTGCAGCAGCGCCGAAAACGGCGCAGGATTTTTCTGCATCAGCCGCGTAAACAGCGATGCAGGCGCAACCGGAACGCCGAATTCGGCCTGCCAGCCGCGCGACAGATTGACCTGGAACACATCGCCGGCACGGATGTAGTCCTGGATGCGCGCGACTCCGGCCAAAAAGGCGGCAGGATCGTCCTCCTGCAGCGCGGTGAGCGCCGGCAACGCGGGGACGGGGGGCAGCGCCTGCGCCAGGTCGCGCGCCATGCTGTCGATCAGCGCGTGCCGGCCGGATTCGGCCACCAGCACGCACCGTCCGTTGTGGCGGTCGAACAGGATCGCAGCCGGGATACGGGTCAGCCAGGCAAGCGGGAAATCGGCATCATCGGCCAGCCCCACGCTGGGCTCGAACAGCCCGCCCAGCTCATACGCGAACGCGCACAGCCAGCCGCCGCAAAACGGCAGACCATGATCGAATCGGGCAGAGCGGAGCGGCTGAAGCTGCATCGCCGGATGCGTCTGCAATCCGCACAGGCCATCGGCAGCGGCGATGTGCGTGGTGTCCTGCGGAAACGCAAACAGCACGTCCCAGCCGGTATCGCCACTGCCGAGAAACAGGCCGGGATAACGCTGCGGATCGGACGCCTGAAGCCGGACCAGATCAGGCCGCGATTGCTCGGGCTGCAACGGCCATTCCCGAATCTCGGGCGGGGCCAGGCGGTCCGCGGCGAAAATCAAACGCGTTTGAAGACCAGCGAGCCGTTGGTGCCGCCAAACCCGAAGTTGTTCTTGAGCGCAAAGTCGATCTTCAGGTCGCGCGCGGTGTTGGCGCAGTAATCGAGATCGCACTCCGGGTCTTGCGAGAAGATATTGATGGTCGGCGGCGACACCTGATGATGCACTGCCAGCACGGTGAATATCGACTCGACACCGCCGGCGCCGCCCAGCAGGTGGCCGGTCATCGATTTGGTCGAGTTGACCACCGTCCTGTAGGCCGCATCCCCCATGGCGAGCTTGATCGCATCGGTTTCGTTCTTGTCGCCCATCGGCGTCGAGGTGCCGTGCGCATTGATGTAATCGATCTGATCGGCATTGACACCGGCATCGCGCATCGCGTTCAGCATCGAACGCCTGGGACCGTCGGTACTTGGCGACGTCACATGGTAGGCATCGCCGCTCATGCCAAAGCCCACCACCTCGGCATATATCTTTGCACCACGCTTTTTGGCGTGCTCGTACTCTTCGAGCACCAGCACGCCGGCGCCTTCGCCCAGCACGAAGCCATCGCGATCCTTGTCCCACGGACGGCTGGCAGTAGCCGGGTCGTCGTTGCGGGTGGACAGCGCGCGTGCCGCGGCGAAGCCCCCCAGACCCAGCGGCGACGTCGCACACTCGGCGCCGCCGGCAACCATCACATCGGCGTCGCCATGCTCGATCATGCGGGCGGACAGACCCACCGCATGGAGGCCGGTGGCGCAGGCGGTGACGACCGCCAGGTTGGGACCTTTTATCCCGTACAGGATGGAAAGATTGCCGGAAATCATGTTGATGATGGAGCCTGGGATGAAGAAGGGGGAAATCTTCCTTGAGCCGGATTCCATCAGCTGGGTGTGGGTCTCCTCGATCAGCGGCAAGCCGCCGATCCCGGAACCGATATTGATGCCGATGCGCTCGGCGTTGGCGTCGGTAACTTCGATACCGGAATCCCGAATCGCCTGAATGCCGGCAGCCACCCCGAACTGGATGAAGACATCCATGCGGCGGGCTTCTTTCGGGTTGAGATAGTGCGCAACGTCAAAATCCCTGACCTCACCCGCTATTTGGGAGGTGAAAGGTGAAGGGTCGAAACGGGTAATCCGGGCAATCCCGGAACGCCCGGCAACCAGGTTATCCCAGGCTTCAGGAATGGTGTTACCGACCGGGGAGACGATCCCCAGCCCGGTGACGACGACGCGACGTTTGGACAAGACGCAGACCTCTTGACTGGGGTGAACGATCAGCTCGAATGGCTGTTGACGTAATCAATCGCCTGCTGGACGGTGGTGATCTTTTCTGCGTCCTCGTCGGGAATCTCGCAGCCGAATTCTTCTTCCAGCGCCATCACCAGTTCGACCGTATCGAGCGAGTCAGCGCCCAGGTCACCGACGAAGGAAGACTCGTTCTTGATGTCCGCCTCATTGACGCCCAGTTGCTCGGCGACGACTTTAATTACACGCTGTACGTTTTCCATTACTGATCCTCTCTTGAAATTAGGCTCCAACAAATTGAAGCCCGGAAAATTAAAACTTCGCGATTCTACCAAACTTTGTTTGGCGGCTATGCCATGTACATTCCGCCGTTGACATGCAGGGTGGTGCCGGAAATATAACCTGCAGCGGGCGACGCCAGAAACGCGACGGCCTGCGCGATGTCTTCCGCCGTGCCCAGCCGTCCCAGCGGGATGTGGGCGAGCAGCGCCTGCCGCTGCGCATCGGGCAGTGCGCGCGTCATATCGGTGTCGATGAAGCCCGGCGCCACGCAGTTGACCGTGATGTTGCGGCTGCCGACCTCGCGCGCCAGCGACTTGGTGAAGCCCATGATGCCGGCCTTGGCGGCACTGTAGTTGGTCTGCCCGGCGTTGCCCATCGCGCCCACCACCGAAGCGATGGAAATGATGCGCCCTGCACGCGCCTTCATCATTGCGCGCAGCACCGCACGCGAGAGACGAAACACCGAAGTGAGGTTGGTCGCCAGGATGTCGTCCCACTCCTCGTCCGTCATCCGCATCAAGAGGTTGTCGCGGGTGATGCCGGCGTTGTTGACCAGGATGCCGATGTCGCCGAACTGCGCAGTAATCGCGGCGATGACCGTGTCGACCTCGGTCGCGTCGGTGACGTTGAGCTTCATGCCGCTGCCCTTGATATCGGCCGCGGCAAGGTAATCGCCGATCGCCTGCGCGCCCTTGTCGCTGGTGGCGGTGCCGACTACGGTGGCGCCCGCCTGGCCGAGCGCCAGCGCGATCGCCTGGCCGATTCCACGACTGGCGCCGGTCACTAATGCGATTTGTCCTTGCATGATGTCTCCTTATTGGCTGAGTGCGGCCGCGAGGCTCGCTTCATCCACCAGCGCCACGGCGGGCAGGCTGTCGTCGATACGCTTATTGAGGCCCGCCAGCACCTTGCCGGGGCCGCACTCGATCACGCGCCCGATGCCGGCGGCTTTCAGCGCCTGCACGGTCTCGACCCAGCGCACCGGCGTGTGCAATTGTTTCGCCAGCGCGGCACGGATCGCGTCGGGCTCGGCATGGCTTTGCACATCGGTGTTGTGCAGCACGGGAATCGCGGGGGCAGCGATCGCCACGCTCTGCAGATGCGTCAGCAGCTTTTCGGCGGCCAGCAGCATCAGCGACGAGTGCGACGGCACGGAAACCGGCAGCAGCAGCGCGCGTTTGGCGCCTTTTTCCTTCGCCAGCACCATCGCGCGCTCGACCGCGGCCTTGTTGCCTGCGATCACCACCTGACCGGGCGAGTTCAGATTCACCGCCTCGACCACTTCGCCGGCAGCGGCCTCACTGCAGACAGCGCGCACGGTATCGTCGTCCAGGCCCAGGATCGCCGCCATGGCGCCGATACCTTCGGGCACCGCCGCCTGCATCGCCTCGGCGCGGAAGCGCACCAGCCTGATTGCATCGGCAAAGCCCAGCGCCCCGGCGGCCACCAGCGCGGCATATTCGCCGAGGCTGTGTCCTGCCAGCAGCGCCGGCGTTGCGCCGCCTGCGGCCTGCCACACGCGCCAGACGGCGACATCGGCCGCCAGCATGGCGGGCTGGGTATTGACCGTCTGGTTGAGCAGATCGGCCGGGCCGTCGACGACCAGCGCCCACAGGTCCTGGCCGAGCGCGTCGGACGCTTCTGCAAAGGTGGCGCGCACTTCGGCGCGGTCGCCCCACCCGGCCATCATGCCGACCGATTGCGAGCCCTGCCCGGGGAAAACGAAAGCAAGCTTCATCAAAGGTCTTTCTAGTATTTGAGGAGCGCGGAGCCCCAGGTAAAACCGCCGCCAAAGGCTTCCATCAGCACCGTCTGGCCACGCTGGATGCGGCCGTCGCGCACCGCCACATCGAATGCCAGCGGCACCGAGGCGGCCGAGGTGTTGCCATGGCTGGCCACGGTGGTGACGACGTTGTCCATGCTCATGCCGAGTTTTTTCGCGGTGGCGGAAATGATGCGGATATTGGCCTGGTGCGGCACCAGCCAGTCGATATCGGATTTCTGCAGGCCGTTGGCTTCCAGCGTTTCGTCGACGATGCGATCGAGCGTGTTGACTGCCATCTTGAACACGGGGTTGCCTTCCATCCGCATCAGCGGAGGCTCCTTCATGCCGGTCGAAGGGCCTGTGGTGGTGCGCAGCAATTCCTTGTGGCGGCCATCGGCATGAATGTGGGTGGCGATGATACCCGGCTCGGTCGATGCGCCCACCACCACCGCACCCGCGCCGTCGCCCCACAGGATGCAGTTGCCGCGGTCGTTCCAGTCGGTGATGCGCGACAGGGTTTCCGCACCGATCACCAGCACGTGTCTGGCGGCACCGGTCTTGATGAACTGGTCGGCCACGCTCAGGGCGTAGATAAAGCCGCTGCACACCGCCTGCAGGTCGAACGCCGGTTTGCCGTTGGTCATGCCAAGCTTGGACTGCACGATGCAGGCGGTGCTGGGAAAAACCAGGTCGGGCGTGGTGGTGGCGACCAGCAGCAGATCGATGTCATCCGCCGCCAGCCCCGCTGCGTCGAGTGCGGCGCGTGCCGCCTGCACTGCCAGGTCGCTGGTGAATTCGCCCTCGGCGGCAATATGGCGTTCGCGGATACCGGTACGATCGACGATCCATTGGTCGTTCGTATCGATCAGCTTTTCGAGGTCGGCGTTGGTGAGGATGCGCGCCGGCAGGTAGCTGCCGGTGCCAAGAATGCGGGAATAGGTCAAGCGGCCACCCGTTGCAGGAGTTGGATCTGGTCGGTAATACGTTTCAGCACGTTGTTGCGGACTTCATCGCTGGCGGTTTCGATGGCGTGTTCGAATGCGAAGGAATCGGCCGAGCCATGGCTTTTCACCACCACGCCTTTCAGGCCCAGCAGCGTGGCGCCGTTGTAGCGGCGCGGGTCGAGCCGCCGCTTGAAGGCATTCAGCACCGGTAACGCAATCAGCCCTGCGATGCGGGTCAGTCCGTTGCGCTTGAACTCGGCACGCAGCGTAGTGGAAACCATCTTGGCCAGCCCTTCAGAGGCTTTCAGGGTGACATTGCCGACAAAACCGTCGCAGACCACCACGTCGGTGGTGCCCTTGAAGATGTCGTCACCTTCGACGTTGCCGTAGAAGTTCAGGTGACTGTCGCGCAGCAGTTCGCCGGCACGTTTGACCATTTCATTGCCCTTGATGGCTTCCTCGCCGATGTTCAGCAGACCGACGCTCGGATTCGGGATGTGCTCCACCGCCGACACCAGCATCGCGCCCATGATGCCGAACTGCAGCAGATTCTCAGCCGTGCAGTCGACGTTCGCCCCCATGTCCAGCACCAGCGCGTGCCCCTTGACCGTCGGCATCACGCCGGCAATGGCGGGGCGGTCGATGCCGGGGAGAGTCTTCAGGACGAAACGCGCGGTTGCCATCAGGGCGCCGGTGTTGCCGGCCGACACGCAGGCATCGGCCTCGCCGGACTTGACGAGATCGATGGCCACCCGCATCGAGGAATCCTTTTTGCCACGCAGCGCCAGCGCGGGCGCCTCGTCCATCGCCACCACCTGACTGGCGTGGCGCACGATAAGGCGCGGACCGGTCTTGGCACGACGCGCCTTGAGTTCGGCCGCGATAATGTCCTGCGGCCCGACCAGAATCACGTTCATGTCGGGATGACGCGCAAGACAGCTGATCGTCGCCGGAACCGTGACATGGGGGCCGTGGTCGCCCCCCATGACGTCAATGGCGACGGTGATGGTTCTCATGCAGCCGGAATCGTTAGCCGGGTTGAATGCGCCAGGCCGGAGCCATCAAACCCCAGCGTAAACCACGCCATGGCGCGTCGGGAAATTATTCGCCTTTTGCCTTGACGACCTTGCGGCCACGATAAAAGCCGCTGGGGCTGATATGGTGACGCATATGCACTTCACCCGTGGTCGGCTCGACAGCCAGCTGCGGGCTTGCCAGAAAGTCGTGCGAGCGGTGCATGCCGCGCTTGGACGGGGATTTTTTGTTCTGCTGGACTGCCATTTCTTGCTCCTTAAATTCGGTTACACCCAAGCGGGCGCATTAAAAACTACTTCACCCCAGGGACGGGGCATTCACCTTCTGCGTGCATGGCCGCCAGCGGCAGGCTCAACAACACTTCATCCTCAACCAGATCGACAAGATTCAAGACTTCACCGGCCTGGATTGCGTCGCTGTCCGGCAACGCATCCAGTCGTTCCATCTCGGCCTCGTTGCGCGCCAGATACAGCGTGCGTTCGACATCAACCTTATACGGCATGCTGCCCAGACAGCGCTGGCAGGGCAATTCCACTTCGCCGCTGACCATCGACTGCAGGGACAGGCTGCCCCGCTGATCCACGCGTCCGACGACTCGACAGAACAGCGTGCCTTGCGTAAATTCATGGGCCAGACGCGGAAACGCAGCCACATCGGACCGGGTTTCCCACGACTGTCCATCCCTGCAAAAACGCCATGGATCGACCTCGATTGGCTGAAGCATGACAGATTTAAACATGACGCACTCGTAAACATGGCCAGCAACATTAGCCAGCAATGATATGATTTCGCGTTCTTTTTGTCAAAGAAACCCCAGCCTTCCCAACGTCAGGCAAGCCCATGCTCAAGAAAATTCTAGTCGCCAACCGCGGTGAGATCGCCGTTCGCATCGTGCGCGCCTGTGCCGAACTGGGCATCAAGTCGGTCGCCATCTACACCGACGCCGACCGCCACGCGCTCCACGTGAAGAAAGCCGACGAGGCTTACCATATCGGCAAGGATCCCATTCTCGGCTATCTGAACGCGCACACGCTGGTCAACCTGGCGGCCGCTTCGGGCTGCGACGCGCTGCATCCGGGCTACGGCTTTCTCTCCGAGAACCCCGACCTCGCCGCCATTTGCGCGCGCCGCGGCATCCGCTTCATCGGCCCCTCGCCCGAGGTGATCCGCCGCATGGGCGACAAGATCCAGGCGCGCAATGCGATGATCGCCGCCGGCATTCCGGTGATCCCCGGCTCCGACCACAACCTGGAAAACGTCGAGGAAGCGCGAGCGCTGGCCGGCAAGTTCGGCTATCCGGTGATGCTCAAGGCCACCAACGGCGGCGGCGGGCGCGGCATCCGCCGCTGCGACAACGAGGAAGAACTGCTGAAAAACTACGACCGCGTGGTGTCGGAAGCCAGCAAGGCCTTCGGCAAGCCCGAGGTCTTCGTCGAAAAATGCGTGGTGCGGCCCAAGCACATCGAGGTACAGATCCTGGGCGACACCCAGGGCAACGTGATCCACCTGTTCGAGCGCGACTGCTCGATCCAGCGCCGCAACCAGAAACTGATCGAAATCGCACCGAGCCCGCAATTGACCGAGGCGCAGCGGCAATACATCGGCAAGCTGGCGGTGCGCGCCGCCAAGGCGGTGAGCTACGTCAATGCCGGAACGGTCGAATTCCTGCTCGACCAGGACAACCAGTTCTATTTCATGGAAATGAACACCCGGCTGCAGGTCGAGCATCCCATCACCGAGACCATCACCGGCGTCGACATCGTGCAGGAACAGATCCGCATCGCGTCCGGCCTGCCGCTGCAATACAGGCAGGACGAGATCAGGCATCGCGGCTATGCCATCGAATTCCGCATCAACGCCGAAGACCCGAAAAACGAGTTTCTGCCCAGCCTCGGCCGCATCACCCGCTACTATTCGCCGGGCGGTCCCGGCGTGCGCGTGGACGCGGCGATTTACACCGATTACGTGATTCCGCCCTACTTCGATTCCATGTGCGCCAAGCTCAGCGTATGGAATCTGAATTGGGAGGCGACCATCGCACGCGGGCGCCGCGCACTCGACGATATGCTGGTGTATGGCGTGAAAACGACGATTCCCTATTACCAGGAAATCCTCAAGAACCCCGAATTTCGCAGCGGGCGCTTCAACACCAGCTTTGTCGACGAGCACCCGGAACTCACCCAGTACACCGAAAAGAAACCGCCGGAAGTGATCGCAGCCGCCATTGCGGCCGCCATTGCGGCGCACCAGGGATTATAGGGCGTGGCAATCTTCATTTCACGCCTGCGTTGCCGCGAAAAAGCGATGGATGCCAGGCGCAAGGTGCAGCGAATGGTCATTCCATTCACAAACCTTGCAACGCCGCAGACGCGCTTTTCTCGCAGCAACCCTCCGGGACGGGGGCGATTTGGGCGCCCCCCTTTGTCGCAAGCCACTCATGGTGACTTGCACCACTTCGCGTCTTGCTTCGCGGGCTGCATCCCAAATTGCCCCCGTCGCAGACGTGAAATGAAGGTTGACACGCCCTAACCATGGCCAAAGTACACATCACCGACCTCGTCCTGCGCGACGGCCACCAGTCGCTCATCGCCACCCGCATGCAGACCGCCGACATGCTGCCGATCTGCAGCAAGCTCGATGCGGCCGGCTTCTGGTCGCTGGAAGCCTGGGGCGGCGCCACCTTCGACGCCTGCGTGCGCTTTTTGCGCGAAGACCCGTGGGAGCGCCTGCGCAAACTCAGGAAAGCGCTGCCCAACACGCCGCTCCAGATGCTGCTGCGCGGGCAGAACCTGCTCGGCTACCGCAACTATTCCGACGACGTGGTGCGCGCCTTCGTGCAGAAATCCGCCGACAACGGCATCGACGTGTTCCGCGTGTTCGACGCCATGAACGACCTGCGCAACCTGCGCGTGTCGATCGAGACGGTGAAAGCCGCCGGCAAGCACGCCGAAGGCACGGTCTGCTACACCACCAGCCCGGTGCACGACGTCCCCCACTTCGTCGAGCTCGCCCGCGGCCTGGCGGAAATGGGCTGCGACACCATCGCGATCAAGGACATGGCGGGGCTGCTCACGCCCTACACGGCGTACGAACTGGTATGCGCGATCCGCGAAGCCACCAACCTGCCGATCCACACCCACAGCCACGCCACCTCGGGACTGGCGCACATGACCCACCTGAAGGCGGTGGAAGCCGGCGCCACCATCATCGACACCTGCGTCGGCGCGTTTGCCGAAGGCGCCAGCCACCCCACCACGCAGAGCATGGTCGCCGCACTCGCCGGCACCGAATACGATACCGGCCTGTCGCTGCCGCTGATCGAGGAGATTTCGGCCTATTTCAAGGAGGTGCGCAAGAAATACTGGCAGTTCGAGTCCGCCTTCACCGGCACCGACACCCGCGTGCTGATCAACCAGGTGCCGGGCGGAATGATTTCCAACCTCGCCAACCAGTTGAAGGAGCAAGGCGCGCTCGACAGCATGGACGCCGTGCTCGAGGAAATCCCGCGCGTGCGCGAAGACCTCGGCTACCCACCGCTGGTGACGCCGACCTCGCAGATCGTCGGCACCCAGGCCGCGCTCAACGTGCTCACCGGCGCGCGCTACAAGTCGGTCACCAACGAGGTGAAGCTCTACCTGCAGGGCCGCTACGGCCGGGCGCCGGGGCACATCAACGAGGAGGTGCGGAAAATAGCGATCGGCGATCTCGACGTCACCACCTGCCGCCCGGCCGACCTGCTGGGCGACGAACTCGACAAGCTGCGCGGCGAAATCGAGGGCCTGGCCAAGTCCGACGAGGACGTGCTGACCTACGCCATGTTCCCTGAAATCGGCAAGGCCTGGCTGCAGGAACGCGCTGCCGGGAGCCTC
The DNA here is from genome assembly GCA_035530575.1 of Thiobacillus sp. Taxonomy (GTDB): domain Bacteria; phylum Pseudomonadota; class Gammaproteobacteria; order Burkholderiales; family Thiobacillaceae; genus Thiobacillus. The sequence continues at coordinate 22,688 of DATKUP010000099.1, forward strand.
AAGCCCGAACAACTGCTGCCGCCTGCCACGGCGCAACAGGACAACGGTCCGCGCTACGCCGCCGACGAATTCAAAATCACGCTGCACGGCGAGACCTACCACATCAAGCTGTCAGGCAGCGGCCGCAGCGATTCCACCCAGCGGCCCTATTTCGTGTCGGTCGACGGTGTCACGGAAGAAGTGCTGGTCGAATCGCTGAACGAGGTCGCCATCGAAACGGGCGGCGACAGCGCCCCGCGCAAGGCCGCTGCGGCGCCCGCCGCACCCGGCCAGAAGCCGCGCGCCAGTCATCCCGGCCACGTTACCGCCGCCATGCCCGGCACCGTCGTCGACGTGCTGGTGAGCATCGGTCAGACGGTCAAGGCCGGCGACGGCGTGCTGGTGATCGAGGCGATGAAAATGGAGAACGAAGTGCAGGCACCGATCGCCGGCGTCGTCATCAGCATCTTTGCCAAGAAAAGCGACGCGGTAACGCCCGATATGGCGCTGGTCGAGATCCAGCCGGAATGAGGCTCATCCTGGCTTCGACTTCGCGCTACCGGCGCGAACTGCTGTCGCGCCTGCATCTGCCGTTTGAAATCCTTTCGCCCGACGTCGACGAAACCCCGCTGCCGGGCGAGACGCCCTCGGCCACCGCGCTGCGCCTGTCGGTGCTGAAGGCGCAGGCCGCCGCGACGACTTATCCCGACGCGCTGATCATCGGATCCGATCAGGTGCTGATGCTCGATTCCGAGCAGCTCGGCAAGCCCGGCAATTTCGACAATGCCTACGCGCAGCTGAAAAAAATGCAGGGCCGCACCATGGTGTTCCACACCGCGCTGACGCTGCTCAACAGCCGCAGCGGCCACACCCAAACGCGCGACGTGCCGACGGTGGTGCATATCCGCCCACTCACCGATCCGCAGATCGCCGCCTACCTCGAAAAGGAAACGCCCTACGACTGCGCCGGCTCGGCCAAGAGCGAGTCGCTCGGCATCGCGCTGATGGAACGCATGGACAGCCCCGATCCCACGGCGCTGATAGGCCTGCCGCTGATGGCGTTGACCGAGATGCTCATGAACGAAGGCGTCGACGTGCTGACCTGGCGTCCGGTGTAATTCGAGTGGCCACCCTCTACCTGATCCCGGTTCCGTTGGGGCCGGTCAGTCCCGACACCTGCCTGCCGCCCGACACCCTCGCGGTCGCACGCCAGCTCGATCATTTCGTCGTCGAACGCGCCAAAACCGCACGCGCACACCTGAAAGCCATGGGCCATCCGCAGCCGATCCAGGCGCTGCAGATCGCGGAACTCAACGAACACACCCCGGCCCCCGCCATCCCGGCGCTATTGGCGCCGCTCAGGGCCGGGCACGACGTCGGCCTGCTGTCCGAGGCGGGCTGTCCTGCCGTCGCCGACCCCGGTGCGGCGCTGGTGATGGCCGCGCATCGCGAAAACATTCCGGTGGTACCGCTGATCGGCCCGTCGTCGATCCTGCTGGCACTGATGGCCTCGGGGCTGGGTGGCCAACGCTTCGCCTTCCACGGCTATCTTCCTGCCAAGGAACCCGAGCGCAGCCAAGCCATCCGCGAGCTGGAAAAAACCGCGCGCCGCGACCGCGCCACCCAGCTCTTCATCGAGACGCCCTATCGCAGCGCAGCCCTGCTGGATGCGCTGGCCACCACGCTGGCGCCCGACACCTTCATCAGCGTCGGCGGCGACCTCAGCCTGCCAAGCCAGCTGATCCTGACCCGCAGCGCAAAAAACTGGCGCGGCCGCAGCGACGCGGTCAAAGACCGGTTGGTGGTGTTCGGAATCGGAATTTAAGCCGCTGAACTGCGATTACCGATTGCGTCGGGCGGTCTCGCGCGGCGCGGAATCGTCGGCGACGTCCAGTATGCGCACCTTGACGCTTTTCCCCTTCAACTTGCCCGCGGAAAGCCTGCGCTGGACTTCGTGCGCGATGCCCCGTTCCACCGCGACATAGGTGGTGGATTCGGTGACGGTGATCTTGCCCACCTGCGCGCTGGCAAAACCCGCCTCGCCGGTGAGCGCGCCCAGTACGTCGCCGGGACGGATCTTTTCCTTGCGGCCACCGAGAATCTGCAGGGTCGCCATCGGCGGCAAGAGTGGCTCGTCGCTGGCGGCTTCCAGCTCGTTAAGAGCGTGCCATTCAGGCTCGGTGCCGAGTTCCTTGACGATGTTGGCGACGCGCCGCATCTGGCTGGAGCTGGCCAGGCTCAGCGCCCAGCCTTCCTGGTCGGCGCGGCCGGTGCGGCCGATGCGGTGGATGTAGACCTCGGGATCGGGCGTGACATCGACGTTGATCACCGCTTCGAGCTGGGCGATGTCGAGCCCGCGCGCGGCGACGTCGGTCGCCACCAGCACCGAACAGCTGCGGTTGGCGAACTGGATCAGCACCTGGTCGCGCTCGCGCTGCTCCAGTTCGCCGTGCAGCGCCAGCGCGTGGAAGCCCTGCTCGCGCAGGACCTGCACCAAATCGCGGCATTGTTGGCGGGTGTTACAGAAGGCCAGCGTGCTGACCGGGCGATAGTGGCGGAGCAGCAATGCCACCGCCTGCAGGCGGTCGTCGTGGCTCACCTCATAGAAGCGCTGGCGGATCTTGTCGTGCTCGTGCCGCTCCAGCAGCTTCACCTCGTGCGGCTGCCGCAAGAGGCGCCGGCTCAACTCCGCAATGCCCGCTGGGTAGGTGGCGGAAAACAGCAGCGTCTGGCGCGTGCCCGGACACTCCCGTGCGATGAAGCCGATGTCGTCGTAGAAGCCCATGTCCAGCATGCGGTCGGCTTCGTCGAGCACCAGCGTATTGAGCGCATCCAGGTTGAGGCTGCCGCGCTGCAGGTGATCCATGATGCGGCCCGGCGTGCCGACGACGACGTGGGCGCCGTGCTCCAGGCTGGCCAGTTGCGGACGCATGGTGGAGCCGCCGACCAGGGAGAGAATCTTGATGTTGTCCTCGCTGCGCGCCAGTCGGCGGATTTCCTGCGTCACCTGGTCCGCCAGTTCGCGCGTCGGGCACAGCACCAGCGCCTGCACGGCGAAGCGGCGCGGATTGAGCCTGTTCAGCAGGGCCAGCGCAAAGGCCGCCGTCTTGCCGCTGCCGGTCTTGGCCTGCGCGATCAGGTCGTGGCCGGCCAGCGCGATCGGCAGGCTGGTCGCCTGGATCGGCGTCATGTGGAGGTAGCCGAGCTGGCGCAGATTGGCCAGCACGGCGGGCGCCAGCGGCAGCTGGTCGAAGGGCGAGCCGGCCGTTGGGAGGTCGGCGGGCGGCGAATCAGGTGGGGTGTTCGGGTGATCGGTCATGCCGGATTATACGGGACGCACGGGGCGTGCTTCACGCATGCGCCGACTCTGCCATTCGCGGTTTGGATTTTGACACCTGGCAACCAAGGCTCAAGACAGCCACCATCGATTGCGCGTGTAAAATTAAAGCGTTCTTACATTGAAGAGGGTCATGCCATGCAAACCGCCAAAGAAATGGCGCGCCAGCTGATCGAGCATTTGCCCGACACGGCGACGTTCGACGACATCATGTATGAATTTTATGTGCGGCAAAAAATAGAATCGGGACTAAAGGACGTCGCCGAGGGACGTGTTTTCTCGCATGAAGAGGTGGTGCATGACCTGCTCGGCAATCAGAAATGAGGCTTGTCTGGTCAAATACCGCGCGTAATGACCTCAAACAGCTGAACGCTTATATCGGCCAGGACTCGCCGATTTATGCCCGGCAATTCATCCAGCGCATCCTGATGCGAGTGGAGACGCTTCCCGGTTTCCCGAATCTTGGTAGGCATGTGCCTGAAGTCAATCGCGACGATATTCGGGAAATCGTTTTTCAGGGCTATCGGCTCATTTATCAAGTCGCTGCCGACCATGTGCTGATCCTAACGGTGGTACACGGCAGCCGCGACTTGAACAATCCCGTAAACCGGCCTTGGGAAGTGTAGCGGGGCTAAACCGCGCCGCTACCCCGCTTCCAGCATCCGCAGCTGCCGCGCCGCCTCTTCGTCACGGGCATCGCCGATTTCCCGCAGAACACCGTCCAGGTCCACCGGTTTCGTGCTGCGTGCAAAATGGCCGGTCAGCGGCACGTCCGGATGCAGCGCGCCGTGTTCGTACAGCGCCCAGATTTCCTTGCCGTAGTCGGTCCCCAGCAGTTCCGGCGCAAAGCGTCCGAAATAGGCGGTCAGATTGGCGACATCGCGTTCCAGCATGTCGGGGGCGTGGTTGTTGCCGGCGGCATCCACCGCCTGCGGCAGGTCGATGATCACCGGGCCGTCGGCGCTGATCAGGATATTGAATTCGGACAGGTCACCGTGAATCACCCCGGCGCACAGCATCAGCACGACTTGCTTGAGCAGCATCTGGAAATGCACCCGCGCCAGTTCCGGCGTGAATTCCACGTCATTCAGACGCGGTGCCGCGTTGCCGTCCTCGTCGCAGACCAGTTCCATCAGCAACACGCCGGAATGGAAATTGTAGGGCGTCGGCACCCGCACGCCGGCGGCGGCGAGGCGATACAGGGCATCCACTTCGGCGTTTTGCCAGGCCGCTTCCTGGGCTTCCCGCCCATAACGCGTGCCTTTGGCCATCGCGCGCGCCTGGCGGCTGTTCTTCACCTTGCGGTTTTCCGTGTAATCGACGCTCTGGCGGAACGCGCGCTTGTTGGCTTCCTTGTAGACCTTGGCGCAGCGCACCTCGTCGCCGCAGCGGACGACGAAGACCATCGCCTCCTTGCCGCTCATGAGCTGGCGCGTCACGTCGTCGATCAGGCCGTCTTCGACCAGCGGTTCGAGTCTTTTCGGGATTTTCATGGTGTTCTTTATTTAGGATGCATTCTATTAGTGGCCTGTTCCCGCGGCCAACACGCTAAGACAATGCTGAAGCCTCTGCGTTCGGCACCGCCACCCGAACGTTCAGAATTGCAGCCAGTCGAGCCGCAGGGTCAGCCGCTCGCCGGATTCGGTTTCGGCCAGCAGCCATTCGGCGCCGTCGCGGGTGTATACGTCCAGAGGCATCAAGCGCTGGCGCCCGATCCGATCGCCCGTCGTGACGTTCAAATCCAGCCATTGCTGCTTGAGTGCAGCGAATTCCAGGCGTTCGTGATCCGCACAGGCGATCGCCCGGTAATCGTTCACCGCAGGCTCACCCCGGCTTTGTCAAAGGGCGACCACGTCTTCGCCATGGTCGCGCCGAGGCGGCCGGCAATGCGCTCGACCAGACTGTCCTGGCGGGTGTAATCGACAATGTCCTCGGCCTTGATGACATCTCGCGCAACCGATTCGACGTTGCCGAGGCCGTCGGCAAGGCCCAGCTGGATGCTTTTCTCGCCGCTCCACACCAGCCCGCTGAACATCTCGGGGGTTTCCTTCAGGCGCTTGCCGCGCCCTTCCCGCACCACCCCGATGAACTGGGCGTGGATTTCTTCGAGCATCTGTCTGGCGAACGCCTGCTGTTTGGGGTCGACCGGCGAGAAGGGGTCGAGGAAGCCCTTGTTTTCCCCCGCCGTCAGCAGGCGGCGTTCGACGCCGAGCTTCTGCATGGCTTCAGTGAAGCCGAAGCCATTCATCAGCACGCCGATGGAGCCGACGATGCTGGCCTTGTCGACGAAGATCCTGTCGGCGCCGGCGGCGACGTAATAGCCGCCCGAGGCGCAGATGTCGTCCACCACGGCGTAGAGCGGCGTTTTCGGATACTTGGCGCGCAGGCGCTTGATCTCGTCGTAGATCTGCCCGGCCTGCACCGGGCTGCCGCCGGGGCTATTGATGCGCAGGATCACACCCTTGGTTTTCTTGTCCTCGAACGCGCCCTGCAGGCTGCCGATCACCGAGTCGGCGCTGGTCTGGTCGGCCGCGATGACGCCCTGCAGATCGACCAGCGCGGTATGCGCCTTGGGCAGGGAAACGCCATCCGAGCGGAACCAGCCGGCCGCCAGAAACAACACGATGAACAGGTACAGAAAGCCGAGCGTCTTGAACAGGATGCTCCAGTGCCGACTGCGACGCTGTTCCTGCACCGCCGACAGTGCCAGCTTTTCCAGAACGTCGCGTTCCCAGTTTGCCGGAGAAGATTTTTCTGGTTCACTCATTATTGTTTTTCCATCAGGCTGTTTTCAATCGATATACATGGCCATCGCGCTCGACGGCCGACAAAGGAATCAGGCCGCGTCCGGCGCAACGTCCGCCGACGCACTGCCCGCTTGCGGGATGATAAAGCCCTCCACGGGAGAACAGATCAAGTATAGCCGCGAGTCGTCGAAGAACTCGCCTTGCTAACAGGCCCTACTTCCACCGGCACATGGCCGCGGTTGCGGCGTGCCGGTGCGGACCAGTTCGAAACGCACGTCGCGACCCTACCCGAAAATGTCGCGCGAGGCATAGATCAGGCGTTCGCATTCAGCCATGCGTGCACCTCGGCAAAACTGTCCATCAGGGCGAGCGGTGCATGCGGATGCAGGTCGCCGGCTTCGTGCGCGCCATAGGTTACACCCAGGCTGGCGACGCCGGCATTCGACGCCATCAGGAGATCGTGGCTGGTATCGCCGATCATCAGGGTGCGCGTCGGGTCGGCGTCGAGTTCGTCGATCAGCTCCAGCACCATCGCCGGGTGCGGCTTGGAATGCGTCTGGTCGGCGCAGCGGGTGGCGGCGAACCAGGCGCCCAGCCCGCTGGATTCAAGCGCGCGGGACAGGCCGGCGCGGCTTTTTCCGGTGGCCACCGCGAGCGTAAAGCCGCTTGCATGCAGCTGGCCGATCCCGCTGGCCACCCCATCGAACAACGGAATCTGCGCGTCACGGCCAAAGTAATGATGGCGGTAACGTTCGACCAGCCGCGGATAATCGTCGGCCGGCAAATTCGGCAGCAGGGTCTGCAGCGCCTGGGTCAGCCCCAAGCCGATGATCTGGCGCGACGCGTGATCGCCCGGCACCGGCAGGCCGATGTCCTCGCAGGCGCGCTGGATCGAATCGACGATCGCCCCGGCGGAATCCATCAGGGTGCCGTCCCAGTCGAAAATCAATAGGTCAAATTGTTTGGGCATGCTTCAAGTTATCCAGGAAAGTGGCCAGTTCGGCAGGCAGCGGCGCTTCGATCAGCATGCGCTCGCCGGAAACGGGATGCTCGAAGCTCAACTGGGCGGCGTGCAGGAACATCCGCTTCAGTCCCTGCTTCATCAGCCGCTTGTTGAGTTCGAAATCGCCGTATTTGTCGTCCCCCGCGATCGGAAACCCGAGATGCGAGGTATGCACGCGAATCTGATGGGTACGTCCGGTCTTCAGTTCCGCCTCCAGCAGGGTGAACCCGGAAAAACTTTGCAGACGTCGGAAGATGGTGTGCGCAGTCTGCCCCTCGTCGCGCACCGTGACGCGCTTTTCGCCGTCGTCGGTGACCCGCTTGTGCAAGGTCAGCTTCACATGCTGCACCGGGTTCGGCCAGCGCCCGGCCACCAGCGTCAGGTAGCGCTTTTCGATTTTTCCCTCGCGCATCGCGGCGTGCAGTCCGACCAGGGCGCGGCGTTTCAGCGCGATCAGCAGCACCCCCGAGGTTTCGCGGTCGAGCCGGTGCACCAGTTCCATGTAGCGGCATTCCGGCAGTTCCAGCCGCATCTGCTCGATCACCCCGCGCGAAATTCCGCTGCCGCCGTGAACCGCCATGGCGGCCGGCTTGTTCAGCGCGATCAGGGCGTCGTCGCGGTACAGGATGTGCGGCACCAGCCGGATGCCGCCCTGCGGCAGATGGGTGGCGGGGGTGATGACCGGCACCGCGATGCGCACCGGTGGAATCCGCACCTCGTCGCCCAGCTGCAGACGATAGCTGACCTCGACGCGGCCGCCGTTGATCCGCACCTCGCCGCCGCGCACCAGCTTGTAGATACGGCTTTTCGGCACACCCTTAAGCCGCGCCATCAAAAAATTGTCCAGACGCTGGCCGTCGGCGCTGTCGTCGATTTTCAGCCGCCGGACCGAATCTTTCTCTAAGTCATTCTTTTTCATATACACTACCGTCGGTTCAGGCTGAGTTTTGCCCGACCAATCGCCCGGCAGGATTGCCGGACAGATTTGATTTTAAAGAATACGCCGGTTACAACGCTCACCGGCCGCCGCCTGTCCGGCCCGTCTGGATTCCTGCCGCCCAGCCAACATTCAAGCTGGCGCGATCAGTCGAAACCACCCGCCCCGCGCAATCGGCAAAGCAGCGATGTTATCAATGACGCGACAACAAGCATACGAAATAGTTGTTCACGCCGAGGCGCAGCCTCCGGCGGGAACCGGAAAGACCACCCCGGCTTTGTCGGCGAAACTCTCCAGGAACAGGACACCTTTTATCCCATGCCATTTCACCTGACCTACCACGTGATCGCATGAGCCGCCCGCTCTAGGCGGCAGTCTGGCCTGTCCCGTATGCACGCGCGCGGGAGTAAATAATGAAGCGCATGCTTTTCAACGCAACCCAGGCGGAAGAACTCCGGGTTGCCATCGTCGACGGCCAGAAGCTGGTCGACCTTGACATCGAGTCCGCCAGCAAGGAACAGCGCAAGGGCAACATCTACAAGGGTGTCGTCACCCGCGTCGAGCCCAGCCTGGAAGCCGTATTCGTCGATTACGGCTGCGAGCGCCACGGTTTTCTGCCGTTCAAGGAAATTTCCCGCACCTGTCTGCCCAACGGCGGACGCGTCCCGGAAAACCTGAAAGAAGGCCAGGAACTGCTGGTCCAGGTGGAAAAAGACGAACGCGGCAACAAGGGCGCCGCCCTCACCACCTACGTCTCGCTGGCCGGCCGCTATGTCGTGCTGATGCCGACCAACCCGCGCGGCGGCGGCGTCTCGCGCCGCATCGAGGGCGAGGAACGCAACGAACTGCGCGACACCTTGGCGCAACTCGACATCCCTGAAGGCATGAGCCTGATCGCCCGCACTGCCGGCATCGGCCGCAGCGCCCAGGAATTCCAGTGGGATTTGAACTACCTGCTGAGCCTGTGGAAAGCCATCGACGGCGCGTCCAGCTCGCAAAAAGGCGCCTTCCTGATCTACCAGGAAGGCAGCCTGGTCATCCGCGCCATCCGCGACTATTTCTCGGCGGACATCGGCGAGATCCTGATCGATACCGAAGACATCTACGAGCAGGCGCAGCAGTTCATGGCGCACGTGATGCCGGACAACGTCGACAAGGTCAAGCTCTACCGCGACGATGTGCCGCTGTTCTCGCGCTTCCAGATCGAACATCAGATCGAATCGGCGTATTCGCGCCAGGTCAACCTGCCTGCCGGCGGCGCCATCGTCATCGATCACACAGAAGCGCTGGTGTCGATCGACGTCAACTCGGCGCGCGCCACCAAGGGCAGCGACGTCGAGCAGACCGCCTACAACACCAACCTCGAAGCGGCCGATGAAATCGCCCGCCAGATGCGCTTGCGCGACCTCGGCGGCCTGATCGTGATCGATTTCATCGACATGGAAGAGCCCAAGCATCAGCGCGAAGTCGAAAACCGCCTGCGCGATGCCCTGCATCACGACCGCGCCCGCGTACAGACCGGCAAGATCTCGCGCTTCGGCCTGCTGGAAATGTCGCGTCAGCGGCTGCAGCCCTCGCTCGGCGAAACCAGCTACACGCCCTGCCCGCGCTGCCACGGCACCGGCCACATCCGCGGCGCCGAATCGTCCGCGCTGCACATCCTGCGCATCCTGCAGGAAGAGGCAATGAAGGAAAACACCGGCGCGCTGCATGTGCAGCTGCCGGTCGATGTCGCCACCTTCCTGCTCAACGAGAAGCGCGTCGACATTCACACCCTCGAAACACGCCTCAAGGTGAATGTGGTGCTGATCCCCAACATCCATCTGGAAACCCCGCACTACGCCATCACCCGGCTGCGCCACGACGAGCTCAACCTGCGCGATGCGGCTGAGCCGAGCTACAAGCTGGTGGCCCTGCCGGAAGCCGAGCCCATCTACCAGACCGCGCAAGAGGCCGCCCCGGCACGCCAGGTCGCTGCGGTCAAATCGATTGCGCCACCGCCGCAACCGGCGCCCGCCGCACGGCCGGCCGGTGCGGCCCAACCGCAGCCGGAGACCGGCCTGTTCGAGCGTATTTTTGGCTGGTTCAAACAACGGGGTGAAGAAGCGCCGGCGGCCAAAGCCGCACCGGCAGCCGAACCGGCTCCCGCTCTCACGCGCGGCGCACGGCCGAGCGAGCGCCGTGACCGCAAGCCCGGCCAGCGTCGCGGACGCGACACTGGCCGTGGCGAAGCAAGCCCGAATGAATCGCGTGAACCCCGTGAACCGCGTCAGGCCACACCGCGCCCGAGCGAGGGGCGCGCCGAAACCCGTGGCGGCGAATCAGCCAAGCCGGCACGCCCGCCGCGCCAACCCAAACCGCGTCCGGAAGCCGAAGCCGCACCACAGGGTGCGGGGCCGGTCGAGGCACCGCTTGAAGCCGTCAGCGAGGAAAAACGCGAGTCGCGCAGCCGCCGTGGACGCGGCAATCGCCGTCCGCGCGAAGCCCGCCCGGAAAACGAAGCAGGCACAGGTGAACGTGTGGCGCAGACCGGGAACGACGTCGCCGCGGCACCCGCCGGCTTCCATGCGATCATCGAAATTGCGGGTGCGCCCAAGACAGCCCCCGCTGCGGTCGCACCCGCACAGCAGGCCTTGCAGCTTGAAACGGCGGCTCCGGTCACCGCCTCGCCCGCCGTCATTCTGGCGGAGCTGGCAACCGGCACGGCCAATCTGAATCAAGTGGAAACCCAAGCCGCGGCGGTCAGCACGCCTGAAACCAGCGAAGCCGGACGCCCGCGCCGCCGCCGTCGCCCCGTAATCAAAACCGAGACCGAGCCCGTCAGCCTGATGCAGGTGGAAACAACCAGCGTGCCCGTTGCAACGGCAGGCGAGACGACCGCCCCGGCCGCCCCCCACCCCACCCGCCGGCGCTCACGCCCACAGGTTCCACCACCCCAGGAACCCCTTGTGCAGGTGGAAACGCAGGCGAAATAAGCCTGCAACCGAAAAAAAACAAGGGCCGCTAAAAAGTGGCCCTTGTTTTTTTGCTACACACAGCAGGATGCGTTCAGCTGTCTGAACGCATTTTCACCCGGGTGTCGCCGGTGATTTCCCGGATAAGACCCTGCACCGCGTCCTCGATCATGTCGAGGTTTTCCTCGAAGCCCTGCGGGTTGCCGTAATACGGATCAACCACGTCGAGGTTGTGGTATTTGCGGCTGAACGACAGCAGCCTCCGGATTTTGCCATGGTGGTGCGCCGGCGCGCGCCTGATCAGCTGGCTGTAATTGTCGTCATCCATCACCAGGATGTAGTCGAAGCGCTCGAAATCCTCGTCCGCCACCTTACGCCCGCGCAACTGGCTGATATCGACACCACGCTGGCGTATGGCCTGCTGCGCACGCGGATCCGGCGCCGCGCCGATGTGGTAGGCATGCGTCCCGGCGGAGTCCACTTCCACCTGCCGGTCAAGGCCCGCATCCATGATGGCCTTGCGAAGCATGCCCTCCGCCATCGGCGATCGGCAGATATTACCCATACACACCATCAGAACTTTAGTCATGAATCATGCTCTTCCACACCAAATAACACCCGTTTGAGTTCCTTCAAATGATCGCGAAGTTCCGCGGCTTTTTCGAATTCCAGGTTCTTCGCTGCATCCAGCATTTCCTTTTCCAGCTTCTTGATCCTTTTGGTCAGCGCTTTTTCATCCAGTATCTTGTATTCGGCCACAGTCTGTGCGGCCTTGAGTTCCAGGCGTGCGGCGTCGGTATTGTACACACCGTCGATCATGTCCCGGATGCGCTTCTGCACGCCGCGCGGAGTGATGCCGTGCTCGGCATTGAAGGCAAGCTGCTTGTTGCGGCGGCGTTCGGTCTCGTCCATCGCGCGCCGCATCGAGTCGGTGATCCTGTCGGCATACAGGATCGCGGTGCCGTGCAGATGGCGCGCGGCGCGGCCGATGGTCTGGATCAGCGCGCGCTCGGAACGCAGGAAGCCTTCCTTGTCGGCGTCGAGAATCGCCACCAGCGACACCTCGGGAATGTCGAGGCCTTCGCGCAGCAGGTTGATGCCGACCAGCACGTCGAATTCGCCCAGGCGCAGGTCGCGGATGATCTCGACGCGCTCGACGGTGTCGATGTCGGAGTGCAGGTAGCGCACCTTGATGCCGTGCTCGGCCAGGTAATCGGTGAGATCCTCGGACATGCGCTTGGTCAGCGTCGTCACCAGCACGCGCTCGCCGATGGCGATGCGCTTTCTCGCTTCGGACATCAGATCGTCGACCTGCGCCGACGCCGGGCGCACCTCGATCAGCGGATCGACCAGACCGGTCGGGCGCACCAGCTGCTCGACCACCTGGCCCGAATGCTCGGCCTCGTACTTGGCCGGGGTGGCGGAAACGAACACGGTCTGCGGCATCAGCGCCTCGAATTCCTCGAACTTGAGTGGGCGGTTGTCGAGCGCCGACGGCAGGCGGAAGCCGTAATCGACCAGGTTTTCCTTGCGCGAGCGGTCGCCCTTGTACATGCCGCCGACCTGCGTCACGGTGACGTGCGATTCGTCGATGATCATCAGCGCATCCTTCGCCAGGTAGTCGATCAGCGTCGGCGGCGGCTCGCCCGGCTTGCGCCCCGAAAGATGCCGCGAGTAGTTCTCGATGCCCTTGCAGAATCCCAGCTCGGCCATCATTTCGAGATCGAAACGGGTGCGCTGTTCCAGCCGCTGCGCCTCGACCAGCTTGCCGTTGGCGTAATACCACTCCAGCCGCTCGCGCAGCTCGACCTTGATCTGCTCGATGGCCCTTAGAATCGTCGCGCGCGGGGTGACGTAATGGCTGGACGGGAACACGGTGAAGCGCCCCACCCGCGACAGGATCTGCCCGGTGAGCGGGTCGAACAGGTGCAGGGTCTCCACCACGTCGTCGAACAGTTCGATGCGGATCGCGGTTTCGGCGTGTTCCGCCGGGAAGATGTCGATGACGTCGCCGCGCACGCGGAACACCCCGCGTTTGAACTCGATGTCGTTGCGGTCGTACTGCATCTGCGTCAGCCGCGCGATGACCTCGCGCTGGCTCATCTTGTCGTTCTCGCGCAGCAGCAGAATCATGCTGTGGTAGTCCGACGGGTCGCCGATGCCGTAGATCGCCGACACGGTGCAAACGATCACGGTGTCGCGCCGCTCCAGCAGCGACTTGGTCGCCGACAGCCGCATCTGCTCGATGTGCTCGTTGATGCTGGAATCTTTTTCGATGAACAAATCGCGCGCCGGCACATAGGCCTCGGGCTGGTAGTAGTCGTAGTAGGAGACGAAATACTCGACCGCGTTTTCCGGGAAGAACTCGCGCATTTCGGAATACAGCTGCGCCGCCAGCGTCTTGTTCGGCGCCATCACCAGCGCCGGCCGCCCCGTCCGCGCAATGACGTTGGCCATGGTGTAGGTCTTGCCCGAACCGGTCACTCCCAGCAGGGTCTGGTAGGCCAGGCCGTCATCGATGCCCTCGATCAGCTGGGCGATGGCCTGCGGTTGGTCGCCAGCAGGCTGAAATGGCTGGAACAGACGGAACGGGCTATCGGGGAAGGTGACGAACATCGGAACCTGAATATTTCATAAGTTGCTGCACGAGCATCACGCGAATTCATGAAACATTCGGGTTAAAATCGCGCGGCCTGAAACTTGTCGATAGTAGCACTCCGCCACCGCGGGTGCATGAAGGAACTACTGTGGAACTCTCCCGCCGCGTACTGGCCATCAAGCCCTCCCCCACCCTGGCCGTCACCGCGCGCGCCGCCGCGCTCAAGGCAAGCGGCCGCGACATCGTCGGTCTCGGCGCCGGCGAGCCTGATTTCGACACCCCGCAGCACATCAAGGATGCGGCGATCGCGGCGATCAACGCGGGCTTCACCAAATACACGGCGGTCGACGGCACCCCCAGCCTGAAGGCGGCGGTCATCGCCAAGTTCAAGCGCGACAACGGGCTGGACTACACGCCCAGGCAGATCCTGGTTTCGTGCGGCGGCAAGCAGAGTTTCTTCAACCTGGCGCTGGCAGTGATCAACCCCGGCGACGAGGTCATCATCCCGGCGCCCTACTGGGTGTCGTATCCCGACATCGTGCTCCTCGCCGACGGCAAGCCGGTGATCGTCGAGGCGGGCATCGAGCAGGGCTTCAAGATCACCCCGGCGCAGCTGGAAGCGGCGATCACGCCAAAAACCCGCCTGTTCGTCATCAACAGCCCGTCCAATCCCACCGGCGCGGTCTATACCGGTGACGAACTCGCCACACTGGGTGCGGTGCTGCGCAAACACCCGCATGTGCTGATCGCGTCCGATGACATGTACGAGCACATCCGGCTGAATAACGCGTCCTTCGTCAACATCCTCAACGTCTGCCCCGACCTGTACGACCGCACCCTGGTGCTGAACGGCGTCTCGAAAGCCTATTCGATGACCGGCTGGCGCATCGGCTACGCGGCCGGCCCCGAAGCCATCCTGCGCGCGATGACCAACGTGCAGTCGCAGTCCACCTCCAACCCTACCTCGATCTCGCAGGTGGCGGCCGAAGCCGCGCTTAACGGCGATCAGGGCTGCATCACGCCGATGCTCGACGCCTTCAAGACGCGCCACCGCTATGTCGTCGACGCGCTGAACGCCCTCCCCGGCTTTCACTGCGTCGACAGCGGCGGTGCCTTCTATGCCTTCCCCGACGTGCGCCCGGCGATCATGCACCTGCTGGCGCGCGACATCATCGAGGAGCCGACCGACATCGCGTTTTCAGAATACCTGCTTGAATCCGCCGACGTCGCCGTCGTCCCCGGCTCGGCCTTCGGCGCCGAAGGCTACGTCCGCCTGTCGTTCGCCACCTCGCAGGCCAACCTGGAAAAAGCGCTGAAGCGCATCGCGCAGGCGCTGGCCTAGCGCCCTGCCCGTGGCGCGGGTAGGCTAGCGCCATGTTTCGAAAACTCGCCTTGCCCCCCACGCGCGGCACAGCCGGCTGGCTGCTTCAGCTTGCCTACACCACCCTGCGCCTGTTCGGCCAGAACGGCCTGCAAAACCATGCCGCGGCGACGGCGTTTTATTTTCTGCTGTCGGCCACCCCGTTGCTGCTGCTGCTGAGCTACGCCCTGCAACTGCTGAGCCGCGTCGCCGAAAACTCGGTGCCTGCCACCATCCTGATGGCCGCGCTCTACGATCAGATGCAGCTGGAAAGCCTCGCCGCGCTTGGCTTCATCGCGCGCCAGACCCAACTGGCCGCAAGCGGCGTCGGCCTGCTGACCCTGGTGCTGTCGTCGCGCTGGCTGGTCAACGCGGTACAGGGGGCGTTCCGCATCATCTTTCCAAGCCCGAGCAAGCGCAATCCGGTGATGAAGTGGGTGCTGCCGCTGATCATCCTGCCGCTGCTGTTCCTGCTGATGTGCGTCGCCGCGCTGGCGCAGGTGACGCTGAGTTTCCTGGCGCAGAACAACTTCATCGGCACAGGCAACGCACAGGTGCTGCAGGTGCTCAATACGCTATTCGTCTTTGCCATGGTGTGGGCGCTGGTATTCGCCGCCTACTGGCAGTTGCCGCGGCGGCATCCGCCCGCGCGCGTCGCCGCAGCATTCGCACTGGGCGCCGCCGTAAGCCTGGGGCTTCTGCTCACGCTGTTCGGCGCTTTCTTCAAGCTGGAAAACTACAACAGCCTGTACGGCGCACTCGGCGGCGTGGTGTTCGTGCTGATCGGCGCCTATTTCGCGTTTCTGCTGCTGTATCTGTGGGCGCAGGCGCTGTACGCCTACGGCAAGGCCGACATCACTGCGCTGGAAAAGCTGTTTCTCGCCGGCAGCGACAAAGGCGCCGACAAGATAGAAGCCTATGTTTTCGGCGACATCCAGCGCCTGCTGGAAACCTATGGACAAATCCTCCCCCCAGGCCACACCCTGATCGAGGAAGGCGACGACTCGCGAACCGCTTATTTTCTCCACACCGGCCGCGCCAGAGCCTACAAGAACACCCCAGACGGCCCGCGTCAGCTGGGCGAACTCCACGAAGGCCAGCTGTTCGGTGAAATGGCCTATCTGCTGAACGAGAAACGTACCGCCACGGTGGTGGCCGACACTGAAATCACCGTGCTGGCGCTGCCGCCGCACATCATGGAAGAGCTGATGCGCCATTCCGCTCCGCTGTCGCGCCGCATCATCGACACCCTGTGCCAGCGGCTGGAACGGATGAATCTGGCGAACCCCGGCTGAGTTACAGGGTCTGAAAAGCACCCGGAGCACGCCATGTCACTGCATTCGCTTTACGTCGATCTCAATTCCTACTTCGCATCGGTCGAGCAGCAGTTGCGCCCCGAACTGCGCGGCAAGCCGGTCGGCGTGTTGCCGGTGATGGCCGACACCACCTGCTGCATCGCCGCCAGCATCGACGCCAAGCGCTTCGGCATCAAAACCGGCACCCCGGTGTGGCAGGCGCGCAAGCTGTGCAAGGACATCGTGTTCGTCCAGGCGCGTCCCGCCACCTACGTCGAAATCCACCATCGCATCGTCACCGCGGTCGAATCGTGCACCCCCGTCGGCGCTGTGCTGTCGATCGACGAAATGACCTGCGAGCTGATGGGAAGCGACCGCAAGGAAGCCAACGCCGTCAAACTCGGCCAACAGATCAAGCAGGCGATCTACGACCAGGTGGGCGAAGTCCTGCACAGTTCGGTCGGCATCGCGCCCAACCGCTTTCTCGCCAAGACCGCGTCGAACATGCAGAAGCCGGACGGACTGGTCGTGATCCGCCAGAATGAATTGCCGCAGCGCCTGTACGGCCTCAAGCTCGGCGCCCTCACCGGCATCGGCCGCGCCATGGAACCGCGCCTCAACCGGCTTGGTATTCACAGCGTCGAACAACTGTGCGCCGCCAGCAAAAACACCCTGCGCCAGGCTTGGGGCGGCATCGAAGGCGAACGCTTTTACGCCAGACTGCGCGGCGAAGTCGTGGAATCCGCCCCCACCCAGCGTGCCAGCGTCGGCCATTCGCACGTGCTCGCGCCCGACCTGCGCGACCCCGCCTCCGCCCTGGCGGTGCTTTACCGCCTGCTACACAAGGCCGCGATGCGGCTGCGCCATTACGGCTATTGCGCCGGTGGCCTTGGCCTGCACCTCACCTATCTGCAACGCGGCAACGGACCCGTCCACTGGTCCGACCAGGCCCGCTTCTCGCCGCACGCCGACACCCTCAAATTCAACCCGGTGCTGGCCGAACTGTGGCAGCGCCGCCTGCCCGATCCCGCCCCCCTCCTCAAGGTCGGCGTCACCCTGCTCCACCTCGCCGAGCACAGCCAGATCACGCGCGACCTGTTCGATCCCGACGACCAGCATGAAACCCTCAACAGCGTGCTCGACCAGATCAACCAGCGCTACGGTCCCAACACCCTGTACTTCGGCGGCGCCCACAGCGGCCGCCGCGCCGCGCCGATGCACATCGCCTTCAGCCACGTCCCAGAATTGCAGGTGGAAAGTGACGGTTAGCCGCTATAAGGCTTGACCTGAAAGCCCGCCGACTCTAGAATGCGCGCTCTCCTATTCCCCGATAGCTCAGTCGGTAGAGCGACGGACTGTTAATCCGCAGGTCCCTGGTTCGAGCCCAGGTCGGGGAGCCAAATTCGAAGAGCCTCGCAGCGATGCGGGGCTTTTTTAATGCTGCCCCAGCGTAGCCAATCGTAGCCGGCTTTCGTGAACAGTTTGGTCAAGCAGATATGTCCCACAAGAAAACACTCTCGGACAGCCTCATCGGTTCACTTGGGGCCTGCCCCTTCAGCGAGGGGCTATCCCAGAGGGTTTCCAGAAATTTGAAGGAGCAGCACCAGTGACCAACGCACAACGCCGTGCAGCATTACGCGCCAGTCGCACGGCTGAAATGGATCCGCTACGTAACGACAGCAAGCCTGAGCCAACGCCTAAGCCGGTGCCCAGCGCCGCGTTTTGCCCCCATGAAGCAGGCGCGTATTACCTTGCTGCCGTGGATACTGTCGGCACCTTCAAGATGTTCGCCAAGGACCTCGCGCCGCCCGTTTACACCTACGGCATCACCACTATTCGTTTTGAACTGAATCCTGAAACCGGCACATGGATCTGGTTTGATGGCAAGAAAAATCAATTCCCGCGCAAGACCCAGGATGGTTGGCGACTTGGCAGCAGGAAGCTGCACGACACACGCGAAGGCGCAGAAGCCGAGCTTCAGCGCGAAATGGCCAAGAACGGCGACCGGGTGACCAAGGTGCATGACCTGCCCGACGATATGGCTGCGTTGAAAAAGATTCGTAGCGCCAACCACCCAGACCGCAACACCGATGCCGACGGGGATCTCTATCAGGCCGTGGTCGAGAAACTGGACCGGATGCGCATAGCGATCCAGTGAACCATGCCGAAGCCTGACCGGGTTCCAACCCACACAGCCCACCTTTTCCCGGTAGGGGTTTTATCTGTATAGGCTCGGGGCAGGCATGCCGGCGATACAACGTGAAGCAATTGATGCCATGATCGGGAAAGGTGTATTACACAGCTTCCCCCATACCCTAGCGGCGGCACTGTGGTTATCGTCGCCTTTGCGGCCCCATAATAGCCTCCTGTCCGCAGGAGTAACACAGTCCTTCGACTTCCTGGTTTGGTTGTCGAATGAGCAGCGCGTGCTTCGCGACTGCTTCAACACCCGCACTGAAATAAAGGCATAAAACGCTACTACGGTAGCCTGCCACACAAGCGCTTCAAAATTTGCGACAAGCCCTGGAACGCGCTACTTCCCTTTATCCATATGCGCAACCTTGGGTCTTGCATGGGAGCGATACTCGTTGGGGTCTATGCTGTGCAAATTGATCTTCTGGTGGATCGCCCGCGGCGTAAGCCCCAACGACCTGGCGACCTCGCTGACATTTCCACAGAAGCGGGTAAGCGCCTCCTTGAGGATGAGCGCCTCAATCTGTTCGCCCGCCTGCTGTTTCGCCTCCTTGAGGGACAAGTCAACGGACTGATAGACGCTCGCTGACGCACCACCACCGGCCTGGGGAAGCAGTAACTCGGACATAACAGGGCCGCTTGAGAACAGGAACGAACGCTCCAGTACGTTCTCCAGTTCACGTACGTTGCCGGGCCAGTCATACTGCGTCACCCTCGCCATTGCGACCTCGCTTAATGCTTTGATAACTTTTTTGTACTTCGTGGAGAGTTGCCCAAGGATGTGATTAACGAGTGGCAAAAGATCCTCGCGTCGTTCGCGCAGCGGTGGGAGAAGTATGGGCACCACGTTTATCCGGTAGTAGAGGTCCTTCCGAAAAGACCCCTCGGCAATGAATTTGTCGAGGCGCGTACTGGCTGCGGCAATTACCCGAACATCTGCTGACAGGCGCTGCTTCCCACCCACCCGCTCGAACTCACCGCCCTGGAGCACCCTCAAAAGACGCACTTGGGCGGCAAGAGGTAACGAATCGATCTCGTCAAGAAACAGACTTCCGCCCTCTGCCTGTTCAAACAAACCGTGGTGGACTTCGTAGGCGCCGGTAAACGCACCACGCTCATGTCCGAATAGTGTGGTCTCGACTAAATTTTCGGGTATTGCGCCGCAGTTCACCGCGACAAAATTTCTGTTCCAGCGCTCACTCATGGCATGGATACGACGAGCGATGACCTCCTTGCCCACGCCGGTCTCACCGGTAATCAGCACGGTCGCAGTGGTTGGTGCTACTACCTTTATTATCTCCAGAGCGCTGAGCATGGCTGGGGACTTCGCCACGACGGGAGGTTTGTCGGTATCCTCGGGCTTGCGCGGGCTGACACCGCACCATACTTTCCCGCTACGCCGCTCTCTAGTAATTTGCGCTTTGACTGAGGCCTTCTGGCCACGGATGACGCCCTGTTCCCGGTGATATTCGTCGCCCTCAAAGGTGGCCGCTTTCTTGGGATCGGTATAAATGCGCGCCTCGCACATTCCATCTCCCACCGCAATACGCTTGTCCAGGATCACTTTCGCGTAGCCGAAGTTACGTGCCGCAATTCCACCGAAGACGCTGGACGTCATTTTGCAGAGCTCCGGGGCCTGCATAACGGCTTCCCCAAAAGGGCAGCGCCTATTGACTACGCGCACCATGCCCGGTTCGCTTGATGCTCGGGAAAAATTTCCACCGATCTTATTCTTGATCTCCACAATCATGTCCGCGTACTTGTCATGATCCAGGGGGCCGTCTTGTGCCAACTCCTGGCGGTACGCAGTCTCAAAGCAATCGCTCGCGGTGAGGCCGAGTTGCTCGATGTGATTTAGGCGGTCATCACCCTTGTCTCTTCCCATCATCGCGCTGACCTCGATGCTCTGGGCAACAAAAGTCTGCAAAAACAGGATGGGATTGAGATGGGAAAAAAGCTTATCGGGCATAGTGATCTCCTCAAATCCGATATCGCTATCGGAAGTCGCGCGCTGTTGCGCGCTGGACTTTGCTATTCCAAAGTCACACGGTATTTGTCCGCCTAGGCTACGCCAATATATTGATAGAAATTAAGAATCTTGGTGACCCCCACATCCACATCCAGGTCCGTGTACGTGTTTTTCCTGGCCAGGTTTCGGCTGAAGTGAGCGCATTGCCAGATCACGCCCGCGCGCCATATGCCCGTGCATCGCCGGGGCCGAGAGAATCACTTTCGCGGCCGCGCCACCGCATACCGGGCAATCCGGACGGGACGCGCTGATTGCATGGTTTGCGTCGAATTGCAGTTTGCATCGGGTACACAGATAATCATAGACTGGCATTTTGAACCTCATTCTGTAGGTGAGAGCGTTTCTTGAAAACGACAAGACGTGGATACCCGTTATGCAGGTACCCACATTTCCGGGTTTCCTCCAGGAGGCTAGCTCCAACGCGGCGGTTGCTTCCCTTTAACGCCGAATGGGGCTGAGGTGACATCGGTGCACCGGACCCGCTTACTCTGATCTAGGGTCGGCGCCCTCAATCGACGCGTCTCAACCTCCCAGATCCAGCCGCTGATGACCACATCCTTGGGGATGAGGGGATGGTTTTTGAATGCCTCAATTGTCTTTAGGCAGGTTTCGTCCACGTCGTCCATCATCCCGATCCACTTGGCAAATGCGCCTTTCTCCAGCCTCAATTCCGGCAACGTCGGATCCATCATGAGATTGTCTATATCGACCCCCTTGTCGCGTAACATTTTTTCCAGATCGACCGCATTCGCCGACAGCATGCCGCATTGCGTATGCTGCACGATGACGATTTCCTCGGTGCCAAAAAAATTGCAAGTCAGCATCGCCGAACGGATCGCATCGTCGGTGACGATTCCTCCAGCATTGCGAAAACAGTGCGCATCGCCATGTCCGGCCGGTGTATCTACGTGAATGCCGAGCGCTTCGTCTACCGGCAGGCGTTCGTCCATGCAGGCAAGTACCCACAATTTCCGATCGTTAGCCCCAGCCGATCCATGATGGCGTCGTTTTTCCCATATATCGTATGCGGCAACGTGCGCGGTTAGTTGCTCTTTGAGAGTGGTCATATTGAATCTCCTCGGTAAAAAGCTGCATACTTAAAACCCCTTGAGCATGAACTGCCTAATTTCCTCGGCGGCAGCACGAGGGGATTGGTGACGGGAATTTTTCCCGCACGCAATTGTTAAGCATACATCATGCCATTTTAAAAAAATGTTCAATAACATCAACTTATCTGTTTGCACGTAACATCCATAAACATTAATTTTCTGCTGAAAGAAAGCCAAATGAACATAACCCATTGAAATATATTGGTAATATTTAGATGAAGGATCACTTCATAGAGGGAAAGGACATTTCTTATGGCGGGGAGAACTTGTTAAGCCATTGAAATTATTTGTCTAATTCAGTCAAATCGTATTGTTTGCCGATCGTGAAAGTCAGATGGAGGTTACCTAGTCGACCAGCATTCAATGGTCGCAAGTCGTCGTGGTTGTGAGTGACGCGGCCAAACAAGGTGGGCGTTATCTTGGCATCGCCAAATATGCCCATCCATTAGCCGAAGGAAAACTTGTAGCGATCAGAGATATTTTCTTGTAGAACTGGCTGATCAGGTGGAACAGCAGCGTTGCTGAAGACGTGAAATGACAAACCTTACCTAAGAGATTGCGGTGACGATCCGCACTGCCGAGGGGCCCTTCGAGCAACCAGCGGTGAAGACCCGCAACGGGTCACTATGTAAATCTCTACATAGCGACCCTGAACAGCCGGTGACGGCTTGCAGCCTCAGGGAACTGGAACTATGGGCCAACAGCAGTCATTTACGGGAGGAGGATGTGTAAATCCGGCTGTAAAGAAAGCATGAGCGAATAGCCAGGCGGATTACCTCCACAGTGCCGAAATGCGGCCACGGAACAAGATCGTCATCAATGCGAGGCCGCTGAATACTGCCCCGGCGATGAACGTCTGCGATGCGCCGAAGCGATCCCACAGCAGGCCGGCGAGTACGCTGGCTATGAGCATAGCAATGCCACTTACCAGATTGAAGAAACCGTAGGCAGTGCCTCGCAACGCTGCCGGCGCAGTATCGGCCACCATCCTCGCCAGGAGACCTTGTGCAATCCCCATGTGCAAGCCCCACAAAGTGATGCCCAGCCACACCCATATCCAATGGTTGCTGTACGCCAGTACCACATCCGCGCCGATCAGGGTCGCAAGCCCAAGCGTCAACAAGCCGGTGTGGTTCACGCTGTCTGAGAGCTTGCCGAACGGATAGGCCGAGAGTGCGTAGACGACGTTCATGGCGATCAGTACCAGAGGCACCAGCGCGATGGGCAAGCCGCCTTGCAGGGCGCGCAAGACGAGAAACGCCTCGGAAAACCGTGCCAGAGTGAACAGGGCGCCGATCACAACGACCCACCAGTAAGCGCGCGACAGCCGGCGCAGGTTTTCCCGGCGAATGGGGTTGACGGGATGGGCGCCCTGTTTCTTCTCGGGCTCCTGTACGCCAAACAGCAACATGGCGACAGAGAGAAAGCCGGGGATGATGGCCACCCAGAAAACGGCACGGAAGTCGTTCGCCCAGAGCAGCATCAAGCCCAAGGCGAACAGCGGGCCAAGGAAAGCACCCACGGTGTCGAGTGACTGGCGCAGGCCAAAGGCTGCTCCGCGCAGTTCGAGCGGGGCGATGTCTGCCACCAGGGCATCCCGCGGCGCCCCCCGGATACCCTTGCCAATCCGATCGATCAGACGCGCGACGAGGACGAGGCCGGCGCTCGACGCGAGGGCAAACAAGGGCTTGGAAAGCGCGCCCAGCCCGTAGCCCAAAACGGCAATGGGCTTGCGCCGTCCCCAGTAGTCGGAAAGCGCACCCGAGAACACCTTCACGATCAGCGCGGTGGCCTCCGACACACCCTCTATCAGGCCTACAACGAACACGCTTGTTCCAAGGGCCGTGACCAGGAAGACCGGCAACAGGCTGTGAATCATCTCGGACGAGATATCCATCAACAAGCTGACAAAGCCGAGCGTCCAGATGGCCAAGGGCATGTGGGCAGGAGTGGCAGTGCGCTTGGTCTCTTGCGACGGTGTGCTCGGTTTCATGGACAAAGCTTCTGTGCTGGTCGATGGGTTGATCTTGTCGTTCATTGGCTTTTATGGGAAGAATATCTTGCTGTGCGCCGATCTGACAGGCGAAACTCTGCCCGCTGCGCAGGAAATAACGCCATGCGACTCCCAGATGGGCAAGAGGGAATGGTAATCTGAACTGTCTGACGTGCTGGGCGGCATGGGTGGCGGCACTGGCCGTCGCCTACTTCTTTTACCAATCCCGCGAGGAATTTGGAGCGAAGGAGTTGACGATACTCGTGGCCATTATCCTGCTGATCGCAGGAAGCGCGCATGTCGCCACTCAACACGCTAACGCTGTGCTTCGCTACTCGCCAGCAGCCGAGAGCCAACGATGAAAATTCTGATCATTGAAGATGAATCCAAGACAGCCGCCTTCCTCACAAGGGGTTTCAATGAGGAAGGTTATGTTGTCGATGTTGCAGCAGACGGTGCGGATGGATTCAATCTGGCGGCGACGGGCGACTATGAGATGGTCGTGCTCGATATCATGCTGCCGAAGCGCGATGGATGGTGGGTGCTGCAGGAAATTCGCAAACATCGGCAGGATCAGCCCGTCATCCTGCTCACCGCGCTGGATGATGTTTCCCACCGTGTGAAGGGTTTGAATTCAGGCGCCGACGACTATCTGGTCAAGCCGTTCGCCTTCTCGGAGCTGCTTGCGCGGGTACGCAACATTTTGCGTCGGACGCCCGCTCGGCAAACCGAGATGCTCCGATTCGCCGATCTCGAAATGGATTTATTGCGGCATAAAGCAATGAGGGCCGGGAAACAGATTGATCTTGCACCCCAGGAATACCGGCTTCTGGAATATCTTCTGCGCCATCCGGACGAAGTATTGACTCGCACAAGGCTCGCAGAGCAGGTGTGGGATATGCATTTTGACGGCGACAGCAATGTTGTCGATGTTGCAATCCGCAGATTGCGGAGAAAAACGGACGATCCATACCAGCAAAAATTGATTCACACACTACGTGGGGTTGGCTATGTTCTGGAAGAGCGGGACTGAGGCTGCAATAGGGATACCCGGTTCGATTGCCGCGCGCCTCACCTTTTGGTATGCGCTGCTCAGCATCGCGCTGATCGCCTCGGTCGGCAGTGTGCTGTATTGGGTGCTCGCGGATCGGTTGCAGCAGGAAAATGATCGGCTACTGGCGGGAAAAATCGCCGAGGTGCGCGCCGTTCTGAAGCTCCACCCAAATGATTACGCGGCCTTGCGCGAAGAGGTTCAACACGAGGCGGATACGCTTCCAGGCATCTATATCCGGGTGCTGAATGCGCAGGAAGATATCGTTGCGGACAGCCCAACACCCAGCGCCATTTTTGACAGCGGTGAGACTTTCATAAATTCCCCACACGCAATAGACGAACACGGGCGGGACTGGTTTTCCAGCGACGGGAAGAAGTACCGTCTGATGTCCGGAAAATTCCAGGAAAACGCGCTATTCACCGTGCACACAGCGATGAGCCTATCGAAAGAGGCGCAACTACTGGCAGCTTACCGGGGCAGCGTGTTGTTATCCGTTGTCATCGCCCTGGCAATTGCCATTGCCGGCGGTTACCTGATTGCCCGTCGCGGAATGCAGCCCGCATCGCGGCTTGCCGCGATCGTCGATGAGCTTGGCGCGGGTCAATTGCATCGCCGAGTCGGCGATGAGGCCTGGCCTTTGGAGCTGGGGCCGCTCGCGACCAACTTCGATCGCCTCCTGTCGCGCCTCGAAAACTCGTTTGCTCGCATCTCACGCTTCTCGGCCGACATTGCACACGAACTGCGCACGCCGCTCCATATCCTGCGAGGCGAAGCAGAAATCGCGCTTTCCAGGGACCGATCCAATGAGGATTACCGAGCTTGCATTGAATCATCGATGGACGAATATGACCGTCTGTCCCATATGGTGGATGCGCTGCTGTTTCTTGCCCGCACCGAACAGCCGGCCGCGCAGATCGACAAGAAATGGCTGGACGTTGAGCAGGAAATTGCCGCTGTATGCGCCTTTTATCAGGCGATGGCCGATGAGCAAGGCGTCACCCTGATTGCCCATGGCACTGGAAGGGCATTAGCGGATTCCGGCCTCTTGCGGCGTGCCTTGGGCAATCTTGTCGCCAATGCGATTCGCCATACGCCAAGCGGCGATCGAGTCGTCATCGATGCGAAGACGCTGCGGAATGACGCGGCTGAAATTACCGTAAGCGATACCGGGTGCGGAATAGCACCCGAAGATTTGACCCATGTACTTGAGCGCTTTTACCGGGTCGATGGCGCGCGCGCGCGGCAGGGTCAAGGCACAGGACTCGGCCTTGCCATCGTACAGTCGATCATGCATTTGCATGGCGGCACGGTTTCAATCCAGAGCGAAATTAATCGTGGCACGGCCGTCACGCTGACGTTTCCTGCAGCCGCAGGTACTGCCTGATCCGGCTCCATCTCACGGCGAGCTTATGCTTCGAGGTCGACGCGTTCAAAGATGACCAATTGGTCAGGTTGCGGTCATCTTCCGGTTCCCCCGTTCTTCTATCATCCTCCGGTCAAACGCAGCTTACCGCGACAAAAAAGGGATAGAAAAGCAATGAATCCAAGCCAGGACGTTGCCGTCCAGTGTTCCGGTATCACGAAGGACTATGGTGTCGGTGATGCGAAAGTAACGGCCCTGCGCGGGATCGACCTCGATGTCTACCAGGGGGAACTGCTCATCCTGGCCGGTCCTTCCGGCTGTGGCAAGACCACCCTGATATCAATCATCGGCGGGATCCTCAAGCGCGACGGGGGGAATTGCACGGTACTCGGCAAAGACTTTGAGGACATGAATACCGACGAGCGGGCGCGCTTTCGCGGGTCGTCTATCGGGTTTGTTTTCCAGACATTCAATTTGCTCCCTTCGCTGACCGCCGCCGAAAACGTAGCCGTGCCGCTATTGATCAGCGGTGAGGAACGCAAGTCTGCCGATCAACGTGCTCGGGCCGTTCTCGACCAGGTCGGACTTTCAGAACGCGAAGATGCCCTTCCGGGCCAACTCAGTGGTGGGCAACAGCAACGCGTGGCGATCGCCCGCGCGCTGGTGCACAATCCCAAAATCATTATTTGCGACGAACCAACCAGCAGCCTGGACCATGCCACCGGACATGCCATGATGGAAATCCTGCGCGATGTGGCGCAAGCGCCCGACCGCGCGCTGGTGGTCGTAACACACGACGCCCGCATTTATGAATTCGCCGACCGCATCGCGCATATGGAAGACGGGAAAATAATCGACATAAGCGTTGGCGCCGAGCAGGCACAGGCCCAATGATGCGTAAATATTTACTGCCGATACTCGCGCTAATTGGTCTGCTCCTGGCCGTCGCGATGGTGCTGATCGGCAATCGGCAACCGCCCGTCTCCAAACCGGCAGCACAGTCGCCCGTGGCGCCTTTTGCGTCCTACGTCGCCGGCTCGGGCATCATCGAAGCCAGCACGGGCAACATCCTTGTCGGTACGCCAGTGCCCGGTATTGTGGTTGAGCTCTACGTAAGCACAGGCAGCCAGGTCAAAGCGGGTGACAAGCTGTTTAAAATCGACGATCGTGAACAGCAAGCGCAACGCCTGTTGGCGACAGCGAAAATAAAAGAAATAGCCGTACGCCTGGCGCAAGCCAGAAGCCAGTTCGAACTTGCCGACAGCGTATCGGATAAACGCGCCATCAGCGTCGAGGAGTTAAACCGTCGGCGCTTTGCAGTGAAGCTTGCCGAAGCCGAGCAGGCTTCATCCCAAGCGCAGGTTGTGCAGATCCAGATGGATATAAATCGGCATACCGTACGTGCCCCAATCCGCGGACGCATATTGCAAAACACGATGCGCGTCGGTGAATTCGTCCAGGGCGGCGCGCCCGGGGCTGCTTCGATGCTGATCGGAAACGATGACTGGCTGTTCGTGCGTGCCGACATCGACGAGAACGATGCATGGCGTGTTCAACCGGGTGCGCGTGCCGTGGCATTTGTGCGCGGCAAACCGACGCTACACACCGCACTGAAATTTGAACGCGTCGATCCGTTCGTGTTGCCAAAAAAATCGCTGACCGGCGCCAGCACCGAACGGGTCGATACGCGTGCCTTGCAGGTCATCTATAGCTTTGACCACACGGCTTTGCCGGTCTACGTGGGACAGCAAGTCGATGTGTTCATCGAGACAAACGTAGACAAACTTTCGCCTGAAGCCGCATCAACCCCGTCGTCCGTGAAGGCGCCGTGATCATCCGGTTGCGACGAATCTTGTTTTTGATGCTCGCTATCGCTACCGGTGGGTGCGTTGTGGGACCCGATTATCATCGACCGGCGCTTGATGTGCCCGCCCACTGGAGCGAAGCACCCGAAAGTGCCACTTCGTCCCCACCTGCTGCACAGGCATCATGGTGGCGAAGCTTCAACGACACGGAACTCAACGCCCTGATCGAGCGCGCCGTTCAGGGCAATCTCGACATACAAGGTGCCGAAGCGCGAATACGTGCGGCACGTGCAAATCTCGGTATCGCGACAGCATTACGCTTGCCCACGGTCAGTGCAACCGGCTCGCATACCCGTGGACGCGAAAGCGAGAACGTCCCAAGCTCGACGTCTACAAGTGTGGCCCCACCCTCTGCGTTGGATGCAACGAAGTCTGAAGACCTGTTTCATGCAGGATTCGACGCACGATGGGAGCTTGATCTCTTCGGCGGCGTTCACCGTTCAACCGAACTCGCGGATGCAAACTATCAGGGATCGTTGCATGACCGGAACGGCGTCATACTTTCGCTGCTTGCCGAAGTTACCCGTCACTATATTGCGCTGCGCGCCACCCAGCAGGCGCTGGCCATCACGCGTACCAGCCTTCTGGCTGAGCAGGACAGTCTTCATCTGATCAAAGTACGCTATCGGAGTGGCATGGCCACAGACCTGGACGTTGCCAGTGCCGAATCTCAAGTCGACGCAATCGCCTCCCGCATCCCCGCCCTGGAAAACGCAAGCGAACAAAGCGTGCATCGCCTCGGCATTCTGCTCGGCCTCGCGCCAGGGGAATTGTCTGAGGCGCTCCGTGCGCCAAGGCCAATTCCAACCGGACCCTCATCGCTGCCCCTGGGCATGCCTTCCGATCTGCTTCGGCAGCGTCCGGACATCCTGCGAGCAGAGCGCCAGCTCGAGGCGGCAACCGCACGAATCGGTATTGCAACGGCGGATTTGTACCCGAAATTTTCTTTGCTCGGCGCCCTCGGCCTGGAGAGTCGCTCAGGCAGCGACTTTTTCAATGCAGGCAGCCGATACTGGTCGATCGGTCCATCGATCACATGGCCTATTTTCCAGCGCGGACGCATTGTCGCCCATATCGAAGTCCGCGATGCCGAGCAGCAAGAGGCTTTGATCAATTATCGAAAGACGATCCTGCTTGCATATGAGGAGGTTGAAAATGCCATCGCCACCTTTCGCAATGAAGGCGCTCACCGGCTTTCACTCTCTAAAACAGTAGATTCGAACGAGCGCGCGGTCACCCTGTCGACAGCGCTGTATAAAAGTGGCCTCACTGATTTTCGGAATGTTCTGATCGCTCAGCAAACCTTGTTTCAGTCACGGATTGATCTGACGCGCAGCGACGCT
This sequence comes from Thiobacillus sp., assembly GCA_035530575.1. Taxonomy (GTDB): domain Bacteria; phylum Pseudomonadota; class Gammaproteobacteria; order Burkholderiales; family Thiobacillaceae; genus Thiobacillus. Next base: position 51,848 of record DATKUP010000099.1, read on the forward strand.
GCAGTGGCAACAGCATGGGTGGCATTGCACAAGGCCTTGGGTGGGGGCCTTGAACTGGAACCGGTTACGACCAGGCCCAATTCCCACTATCAGCCATTACCCTGCCAGTCCGCACGCGCAGAAGGAGCGCCAAAATGTTACGCGTGGCCGTAAAAATGCTGCTGGGTGATCGCGCCAAATATGTGGGCCTGATCTTTGGCATTACGTTCACGTCATTCCTGGTGACGTTCGCTGCATCCTATTTCGCCGGCATCATGACGCGCGGCTACGCGCTCATCTCCGAGAACGCGACCACAGATGTATGGGTGATGGACCCGGCGGTCAATTCAGTCGAGCAGACGACCAACATGTCACAACAGGTATTGGCAAGAGTCCGCAGTGTTGCAGGCGTTCAGTCGGCGGTGCCGCTCATACTGGCCACGGCGGAGGTCCGTTTTCCCAACGGACGTTATCAGCCGTTTCAGATCATTGGTGTCGATGACGTGACGCTGACAGGTCTGCCCCCCATGAAAGACAGCGTGACACCTGGCTTGCTTAGAGTGCCTGACGCCGTGGTGGTCGATGCAGGGGGATCCAATGGCAAGCTGGAGACGCCATTTCAAGTTGCGGATCAGTGGCCACGCGACCAACCGCATCTCGACGCGCCGACACGTGAACTGGCGGCAGGCGACGAATTGCTCGTCAATGATCACCTCGTCAGGATTGCAGGGAGATCACAGGGACTCCCCCTGTTTCCGCCGCGCCCGTTGCTCTATACGACTGTTTCGAACGCGACCCGGATTCTGCCGCCAGAGCGTCGCCGGCTCACCTTCGTGCTTGCAACCGCCGCACCGGGCGTAGCGCCTGAGGCCCTGGCGATTCGCATCGAGTCGGCAACGGGTATGCGCGCGCGCACGTCTGCAGACTTTAAATCCGATACCGTTCGCTGGTTTCTCGTCAACTCCGAAGATGTGGGTGACATCGCAGCGATGCTTACCCTGGCCATGTCAGTTGGCTTTGGCGTAACCGGGGTGATGCTCTATATGTTCACCAACGAAAACCTGCGAAATTATGCTGTGCTCAGTGCGATGGGGGCCACACCACGGCTGCTTTTGACCATGGTGTTCGCCCAGGCTGGTTTGTGTGGACTCCTTGGAACCGGTCTCGGACTAGGGCTCTGCGCCATCATTGGAGAATTGGCCATCCTGGCCGGATATCCGTTTCGCATGATGTGGTTCACACCTGTACTGGGCGCCGTGACCGTTGTACTCATCAGCGTGGTTGCCGCTGCGCTAAGCATCCGCCCTGTATTGAAGATGGAGCCAGGTGTGGTGTTTGCGGGACGTTGAGGAACCGTTACGAATTCATTTTTAGTAAACATTCCCCAGTGCAGTTCCTTGGGCCCGCGCTCAAATTATGGGCATCTGGCGATCACCGAATGCACATGATTTACGCAGCTTTTTAGAGAATGCAATCCGTGTTACAAGACGAGATGAAGGGTGGCTCTATCTATGAATGCATGTCCTGCACTGTGTACAGCGGACACCCCAAAGGGCCTCGATTTTGACTACTGTTGCTATTGAAATCTTTTCTGACTCCAAGGCAAGCAACAAGCGATAGTGGACATTGCCAATTTCAGCGGATTGATCGCCTGGATTGCCCGACATCCTGAGTGGGCCTATGCGACAGTTTTTCTCGCCGCGTTCACAGAGTCTCTCGCGGTCGTGGGGCTGTTCGTTCCAGGCGCACTCATCATGTTCGGCGCAGGCGCCGTCGTAGCGGTCGGCCCGCTTGACCTATGGGCCACATTGGCTTGTGCAGCCGCAGGCGCGATTGCCGGAGACGCCAGCAGCTACTGGCTGGGCCGTCACTACCGTGCTGAACTGCGCAATCGCTGGCCTTTCAGCCGTTATCCGAAACTACTGGAAAAAGGCACTGTGTTCTTTCATCGGCACAGCGGTATGAGCATCTTCCTGGGACGCTTTGTCGGACCCATTCGCCCCGTGATTCCGGCGGTAGCGGGCATGCTCGGCATGACTCCGGCACGCTTCTACGCGGCCAATATTCTGTCTGCGCTCGGCTGGGCGCCTACTTATATCTTGCCGGGCGTCGTCTTCGGTGCCTCATTGGGCTTGGCGGGGGCGGTGGCCACACGCCTCGCTTTGACCCTCGTGCTGCTATCGATCCTGGCCTGGAGCAGCATCTGGATCGTCAGCCGCAGCGTGATCTGGCTGCAACCGCGCGTCGAACACGGCTTGGGTCAGCTTCAGGCCTGGGCGGGCAGGGCGCTGCCGACAAGAACCTGGTCGTTGCGGGGCATGGTCGCTTCGCTGCTCGACCCGGCGCGTCCCGAATCCCGCGCCTTGCTGGTGTTCGCAGCGGTATTGATTGCCGCCGCCTGGATGTTCTTCGGGATTATCGAGGACGTGCTTACCGGCGATCCGCTGGTGGTGGTCGACAGGACGGTCTATCACCTGTTTCAAGGGCTGCGCACGCCCTTTGGCGATAGCGTCATGATCGTGCTCACCGAATTGGGCGATGCCGCGGTGACGCTGCCGGTCATCACCGCAGTGCTGCTATGGCTGGCGTGGAAACGCGCCTGGCGGCCAGCTGCCTACTGGCTCGCCGCAGCGAGTTTTGGTGCGATGCTCACCGTGATTTTCAAAGTGGGATTCGGCCTGCCACGCCCGCTGCCTTTGTACGACGGCAGCATCGCGTTCGGCTTCCCCAGCAGTCATGCGGCCATGAGCATTGTCATCTTCGGCTTTCTGGCCGTGTTAAGCGCACGCGAACTGTCCTTGCGCGGACAACTCGTGGTGTTCAGCGTCATGGCCTTGCTCGCAGGCCTGATCGCTTTCTCGCGCATCTACCTGGGTGCGCACTGGCTGTCCGACGTGCTGGGCGGGTTAAGTTTCGGGGTGGCATGGGTGGCGCTGCTGGGCATCGCGTACTTGCGCCGCCCGGCGCCTGCGGTCTCGGCGCACGGCCTGCTGGCCGTGGCGGCTATTGCGCTCATTGTGGGCGCGGGCGTTCACGCCACGACCCAGCGTGACGCCGACATCGCACGCTACGCAGTTCACCGGCCATCCACGCTGATTGCCCAGCAAGACTGGTGGAACCAGAGTTGGCAAACCCTGCCTGCCTGGCGCATCGACATCGAGGGTGAATACGAGCAGCCACTTACCGTTCAGTGGGCTGGATCGATCGAATTCCTGCGTACCAGATTGATGGCGCAAGGATGGCGGGAGGCGGTGCCCCTAACCGGCAAGAGCCTGCTGCTTTGGCTCGACACCCATCGCCCGGCCATGCAATTGCCGCTACTGCCTCATGTTCACGATGGTCGCCACGAAACACTGGCTTTGATCTACCCGGTCAAGGGCAAGCCAGACCAGCGCCTGGTGCTGCGCTTGTGGCCAACAGAGAAAATGTTGCAGGCACCACGCACACCCATATGGGTCGGGACCGTGGCAGAAGAAAGCATAAGCCGCCCACTGGCCTGGTTTAACCTGCCGCATGACGGTCAGGATTTCAACGCACCGCGCCGGGTTTTGCTTGAGAGTCTTGCAGGCTTGCAGGCACGACTTGTCGACCGTAAAAGCGTGCCTGCGGCGGCAAGCGAAGAAACTGTGTGGGACAAAGGCGTGCTACTGATCTATCAACCGGAATGAATGACATGAAGAATAAAACGATGCGACACCGACTCGGCTTTGCCTGGGCGGGCATCGCCGCGGCGTGGCGAAACGAGCGGAGTTTTCGTATTCAGACTGCCTTCGCCATCGCGCTGCCGGCTGCGCTTTTGCTGCTGCGGGTGTCGGCCGTATGGTGGGCGATATGCCTGATTATTGCCTTGCTGGTGCTGGCGGCGGAGCTATTCAATACGGCGCTGGAGTCGCTCATCGACCATTTGCATCCCGAGATTCACCCCGCGATCAAAACCGCCAAGGACTGCGCGGCAGGGGCGGTTTTGTTGCTAAGCGCGGGCGCTTTGATCGTGGGCATCATCGTCGTGCTGGTCGCGCTGGACGTCTTGTCCTGATAAAAATCATACAGCGGCGATCATGTCCCATTGCCTGCCTACGCCGGTTACAAGGCGCCGTTTACGCATGGCGTCACGGAACTGGGCTGCCTGGCGCATGCACGTCGCAAGTTCTTTGACCTTTATGCGGCCAACCAAAGCCCGGTCGCTGCCGAGGCGCTGCGCCGGATCGGGGAGTTGTATGAGGTGGAACGGCAAGCACGGGGAATGGATGCGGCGTGTCGCTTGCAATTGCGGCAGACCGACGCCCGCCCCAGGCTGGATACCTTGCGAACCTGGCGGATGCAGACCCGGCTCGGCGTCGCCAATGGCGATGCCACGGCCAGGGCGCTCGATTACAGTATCAAGCGCTGGCCAGCGCCGATGCGCTACGCTGACAACGGCGTGCTGCCGATCGATAACAATCCGGTGGAGAACGCGATTCGGCCCATCGCGATCGGGAAAAAGAACTGGCTGTTCGCCGGCTCGGAGCGCGCAGAAAAACGGGCGGCAGCCATTCAGAGTCTGCTGGGAACCGCCAGGCTCAACGGCCTGGATCCTCATGCCTGGCTGAAGGATACTTTGGAGAAATTGCCTGCTTGGTCCAATAGCCGGATTGATGAGTTGCTGCCGCTGAAAACCGTATTGCCGTAAATCTTGCTGCTGCGAGGACGGGGCGGATGGGCGCTTACAAAAAATAAAAAAACCCCCTCTTTTTGTGAGGGGGTTTTAGTGTGCTGTTAGGCACGGATATGGAGTCTGACGATGACCTACTTTCACAGGCGAGATGCCTACTATCATTGGCGCGGGAGCGTTTCACCGTCCTGTTCGGGATGGG
>DATKUP010000100.1:0-1927 GCA_035530575.1 Thiobacillus sp.
GAATGCGCCTTTATGAAAGAAGCGGCATGGAATGAGGTGCTGCGACCGGCGCTGGCCGACAGGCAAGGGCGGGCACTGTTCATCAGCACGCCGAAGGGGCGCAACTGGTTCTGGCGCCTGTGGCAGTTCGGGCAGCGAGGGGAGACGGGCTGGCAGTCCTGGTGTTTCCCGACCAGCACGAACCCGTACATCCCAGCCGGAGAGATTGAGGCGGCCCGGCTGAACCTGCCGGAGCGCATTTACCAGCAGGAATACCTGGCCGAATTCATCGACGACGCTGGCGGAATCTTTCGCCGTGTTATGGCCGCCGCCACCGCCGAACCGCAGGAGCGCAGGGCCACCGTTACCAACGAGCGAGGCGAGGAAGAGGACGCGGAACATGAATACACGTTCGGCGTGGACTGGGGCAAGCACAACGATTTCACCGCCATCGCCGTGCTGGACGCGACAGACAAGCAGCTCGTGGCGCTGGATCGGTTCAACCAGATTGACTATCACACGCAGGTCGGGCGGCTGATGGCGATGGCCGAACGGTTCCGGCCCTCCACCATCATAGCCGAGCGCAACAGCATGGGGGAGCCACTCATCGAACAGATGCAGCGCGAGGGGTTGCCGGTGCAAGCGTTCACCACGACGAACGCCAGCAAGCAGCAGGCGGTCGACGCGCTGGCCCTGGCGTTCGAGAGGGCGGACATAGCCATCATACCCGATCCGGTGCTGATTGGGGAGTTGCAGGCGTTCGAGGCTCATCGGCTACCGTCGGGCCTATTGCGGTACGAGGCGCCGGAGGGGATGCACGACGATACGGTGATTGCCCTGGCGCTGGCATGGCAGGGGCACGATTCGGGCTTCACCTGGGGCTTCATCTAGGCGACGCAGGAGCGGGGGCGCAACCCTGAAAGGAGTGCGGAGGATGGGCAGGATGATTGATATTGCCAGTGCATGGCGTGGTATTAGGGCGATGGAACGATCATACAGCGGGACGGGTCATCCCGTGCGCTGGTCTGCCTGGCGCGCGCGTGGTTTCTGGTTTCACTTGTGGACTCCGATTTGGCACGAGGGGCGCGGGCCTTATCTGACGGTTGGTGTGGGCCTGTTCGCGTTTGGCCGTGGGTATTGAGACTAGCAACCCTGAAAGGAGTGCGGGACAGTGCATAGACGTCAATTTGTCAAGGGGCTGGGTGCATCGCTGTTGCTGCCATTTGTTCCGCGCCTGACTGCCGTAAATACCAACGAGGCAAGGGTAGTGCGTGGGCCAAGGCCGAAACTGAAACCGGCTGAACCGCAGGCGGCTGTCAACGGCGGCTATCTCGTACCACCCGAATTTCGTGACCGGCTACTCGCGCTGGTGGCTGATGCGGAGTTTCAACGAGGGCTGGAGAGGTCGATTGCCGTGACTATGTGCAACGAAATTGACATCTCAATGACCCGGCTGTGACCAGTAACCCGAAAGGAGTGCGACGTGACGAATGAACAGTTGGCAATACTATTGGAGTCATACCGGCGCCAAGTGGCATTAGCGATAGAAGAACACGATGATGGGGCCGTGAAACAGGCGTTGATAATTATGCGCGAAATTGAGGATGAATTTCGCAGCGCCACGGATACCCTGCGGGGCATACAGCGGATTTAACGCTTTCGGCTTATTGGCATACAGCCTGAAGGCATCGGAGCACTAATGCCAGTTTGGGACGCATGGCTTGACAGACAGATCGCCCGCCTTGGCTACCAGAAAGCGCAGCCGCGACGGGTGGACATTTCGACGCTGCACGCTGGCGAAGCGCCCATGCTCGAAGGCGACTCGTGGAATAGCATGACGCAGGACGATTGGGAGCGGCTGGCCATCACCTCGTCCTGGGTGTACTCGGACATCGACCTGATCGCCAAGGAAGGCGCACGGGCGAAGCTGGAGATGCACCAGCGGCAC
>DATKUP010000101.1:0-1056 GCA_035530575.1 Thiobacillus sp.
CGGGCGTCACTGGCTGCCATTTGTCACCTGTTGGATGAGCGTGATCATCTGGTTGGCGGTGTCGGCGGGGTTGAATAGGTTCTCAGCGGTGCGACGGTTCGGGGCGGTGTGTTCGACGGCGCGCTCGATCTGGTGAGCGTATGCGTCCAGGTCCTGCGGCTCTGCCACGAAGGGCGTGTACCATCGTTTGGCGGGTGCCATGACGACGTTAGAGCCGCAGGCGAGCGGCTCGCGCACACTGCGGGTGGGGATCCGGTGCGGGGTGATCACGACGTCGGCGGCGCGGTAGACGTTGTCGAGGCCGTGGACGATTGGCTGGACCTCGCCGAGCATTCCCTTTTCGTGCAGTGCCTGCTTGAGGACTTGCCAGGCGCCGCCCTTCTGAGGTGCCGCGTAGATGTGGAGCTTGGCCCGTGGGTTACGGAGGGCGAACAGGTGGAAGGCGTTGACAATGTGGTATGGCGTCTCATCCTCGCGCCACATGCTGGCGCAGACGACGTTGACCTGGGCCTTGTGGCCGTGAAACTGGTATCCGCTGGGTCCGTCGGGTGTCCAGTGATTGAGGTCGACGGGCGGTGGTATGGCTTTGAGTTTCTCGGCGGGCAGGATTGTGGACCAGTACGGTAGGAACTCGGGCCAGAAGGTGACGAAGAGTTTGAACCTGGGATCGTTTCGTATGCGTGTCAGGTAGGTGTAGACGGGAATCTTCTTGGCGGATTCCAGTAGAAACGAGCAATGAGGGCGCCCGTGCAGAACGTGGATGATGGGCAGTTGGAGGGCGTCGAGATCCTTGCTGAGTCCGCTGTGGTTCACGATGGCGTGACAGCCGCGGGCAAAATCGGTGCCGACGATCGGGACACCGCGGTCGGTGGCCTCGCGGGGCTTGACCGGATCGACGATGCGCGCGTCGATCGCGGCCGCGCGCTCGGCGGCGACCAGGTCGCGTGTGGTCTCGTACAATCCGGCGCGGTGTGGTGTGACGACTGCGACGTGGGCGACTCTCACGATGCTACCCTGGGGTGCCACTGTCGCAGATGCGGCACAGTGGTGGCTCGC
>DATKUP010000102.1:0-13663 GCA_035530575.1 Thiobacillus sp.
CAAATACTGCTTCGCTCAAACTCAAAATGAATTAACTTCAATTCAAGTGTGAGCATTTATGCTAGTTGCCAACCCAGCCTAAACCAGGCCAGCTACCGCAACAACACCCACACCTATCGGCTGTAAATTGTTAAAGATCAGCCTCTTATGACTTCGCATTCGTTGCGTTGCCGTTTCGAGAGGTGCGCATTCTACGTAGTTCACATAAAACGTCAACACTTATTTCGAAGTGGTTGCGGGGGCAGGATTTGAACCTACGACCTTCGGGTTATGAGCCCGACGAGCTGCCAGACTGCTCCACCCCGCGCCTGTCGCAATGTTTCGCGTCAATCGAGAAGCGAGACTATAGCAAAGACTCCCCGAGGACGTCAACACTTCTTCGGCTTTCCGATCAGGCCAGACTGCCCTGGAAGACGGATCCTCCAATGATTTCAACGCTGGCCATGCCAAACCATTCCCTCCCACCGGATGACGGGGCGGCGGCGATCCCACCACGTAAAATTGCCAGGCAGACAGGCGGTTGCCCTTGTCGCTACCATACAAGGCTTGCATGGACAGGGAGTTGAGTGTGCGCATGACCGAGTTTTCCCTTTCGCGCTTGCCGCGCATCGAGTTTGGCGCCTGCGTGCTGGCCAGATTACCAGCCCTTGCCCGCGGATATGGCGCGCATGCCTTGCTCGTCACCGGTGCCGGCTCGCTGAAAAGCTCGTCGTTCTGGCCGGCCGTGACGGCGGGGCTTAAAGCGCAGGGCATTTCGTGGCTGCACCTTGCCATCCCGGGCGAACCGTCGCCGCAGATGGTGGACGAGGCCGTGCGCGCCTTGCACCTGGAGCCCATCGATGTAGTCATCGGCATCGGCGGCGGCAGCGCGCTGGATGCCGCCAAGGCAATCGCCGGCCTGCTCAAGCCCGGCAATTCGGTGATGGATCATCTGGAAGGCGTGGGGCCCGAGTTACCGTACGCCGGCCCTGCCACCCCGTTCATCGCCGTACCGACCACGGCGGGCACCGGCTCGGAAGCGACCAAGAATGCGGTATTGAGCGTGCCGGGGATGGATGGCTTCAAGAAGTCCTTCCGCGATGAGAAACTGGTGGCGGAAGTCGCGCTGGTCGACCCGGATCTTTTGGCGACCTGCCCGCCTGCAGTCATCGCGGCGAACGGCATGGATGCCTTCACCCAGTTGCTGGAGTCCTTTGTCTCCAGCCGCGCCGCACCACTGACCGATTCGCTCGCCTGGGGCGGCATGAAGGCCGCGCGCGACGGCCTGCTGGCTTTATACGTGGGCGCCGGCGACGCCGTGGCGCGCGAGCGGATGGCGTACGCGGCGCTGGTGTCGGGCATCGCGCTGGCGCAGGTCGGGCTTGGTTCGGTACACGGACTGGCCGCGCCGCTGGGGGCATTCTTCCCGATTCCGCATGGCGTGGCGTGCGGCACACTGGTGGCGATGGCCACGCGCATCAATATCGAAGCGCTGCGCACGCGCGAACCGGCGCATCCGGCGCTGGGAAAATACGCGCAGGTGGGGCGGTTGCTGAGCAAACAAGGCCATCTGGACCAGGAAGCCGCCCATGTCGCCCTGATCGACACACTGGAAGCCTGGACCCACGCGCTTGGGCTGCCGACGCTGGCACATTACGGAGTGACGCCCGCCGATATTCCGCGCATCGTGGCCGACAGCCGCGGTAGCAGCATGAAAACCAATCCGGTCTTGCTCGAGGACAGCGACATCGCAGCCATTCTCGCGGCGCGGATTTGACCATGCCGCGCTCAAGTTAAACGCACGCCATCCGCTATTCCTGCGACTCAATCATCTGGAGCACATCATGTCCGGCCTCCTGGTTTTTTTTATCGTGCTCGCCCTGCTCGCCGTTTTCGGCGTGTTCATCTTCAACCAATTGGTGACGCTGAAGCACAACGTCGGCAAGTCCTGGTCGAACATCGATATCCTGCTCAAACAGCGCCACGACGAACTGCCCAAACTGGTCGAGACCTGTAAGCAATACATGCAATTCGAGCAGGAAACGCTGGAGAAGGTGATGCAGGCGCGCAGCCAGGTGGCCAGCGCACGCGTATCGCACGACATTCCCGCGCTGGGGCAGGCCGAAGGCGCGCTGCGGCTCGGGTTGGGCAATCTGTTTGCGGTCGCCGAAGCCTATCCCGAGCTGAAAACCAACGAAACCTTCCAGCATCTGCAGGGGCGAATTACCGGGCTGGAAAACGCCATCGCCGACCGCCGTGAGTTTTACAACGACTCGGTCAACGTCAACAACGTGCGCGTCGAACAGTTCCCCGACACCGTCGTCGCGCGGCTGTTCGGCTTCCGCCAGTTTTCGCTGCTGCGGTTTGTCGCCGAGGAAAAGAAAGACATCGACCTGAAACAGCTCTTCAATAGCTGATGTTTTACACGTACGGGGCGGCCGAATGGCGGCACGATTACGCCAATCTCGTGCTGGGCGGCGGCAACCTGCTCATCCTGCTGCTCGGTTTCCAGTTGCACTCGCGCATCGGTTGGCAGATCAGTTTTACGCTGGTCGGGCTGACCAGCTTCTGGGCGTGGTACGCCAACCTCAAGCGCTACCGCGCCGTGGCAGACACGCCGACCTCGCGCATCGCCTCCGCGCCGCAAGGCTATATCGAGCTGGTCGGCCGCGGCCGGCAGCCGCCGGGCGCCGACCTGGTCAGCCCGCTCAGCGGTCTGCCCTGCCTGTGGTACCGCTACCGCGTTGAACGCAAAAACGGCAATCGCTGGGAACATGTCGAATCCGGCATCTCGCACGACACCTTCGGTATCAGCGATGGCAGCGGCATGGTCCTTGTCGACCCCGACGGCGCCGAAATCCTCACCTCACGCAAGCAGGTTTCAAACGCAGGGGGCTATCGCAAAACCGAGTGGACCTTGGTTGAAGGCGAAACTCTTTACGTCATCGGCGAGCACGTCACTCTCGGCGGCCCCAACGCCGTGCTCGACAAAAAAACCGATCTTTCCACCCTGCTGGCCGAATGGAAACGCGACAAGTCCGCCCTGCTGGAACGCTTCGACGCCAACCGCGACGGCGAAATCGGCCTCGACGAATGGGAGCGCGCGCGCCAGGCCGCATCCGATGAGGTCGACCTCGCCCATCTCGATATCCGCCTGAAAGACGGCATTCACCTCATGCGTCAGCCTGCGTACGGCCGCCCCTTCCTCATTGCCAACCGCGAAGTCACCGCACTGATGCGGCATTTTCGTCTGTGGAGCTGGGCGCATCTGGTGCTGATCATGGCCGCGCTGCTGGGCCTGACCTTCGTCGAGCGCACGCTCTGAATGACGCTTGCCCTGCCTGGCTTAGCGCCCTATAGTTGAGACACGGAGGACGCGCAATGAAACAGTTCATACCCGAAACGCCACCCGACTACGACCACACCCGCATCGTCGAGCGGCCCGATGGTTGTTACTGGATCGATGCCGATACCAGCGAGGAATATGGGCCTTTCCCGAGCATACTGGAAGCCGTGCAGGACATGGAATACAGTGCCGAAAGCGACTTTGAGCCCGGCGAAACGGTGGCAGAGGCCGAAGAGGAAATCGGCATATCCGACTGGATCGATCCCGACACCGGCGAACCCGGTGAAGGCGCTCACCGCCCGATAGAGTGAGGCCCGGCTGAGCCTGGCCGGACAGCTTTTTCCGGGGCCGCCGCCGCCGCGGCACGCGCCTCACGTTCAAATAAATTATCGCAATACGGATCCCCGCCGCGCACCCACGCGAGCAGGCCGGCGAGCGGATACAACAGCAGCAACAATACGCCCCAGCGCTCGAACTGCCTGACATGCGCGCGCTCGTGCGCACGGGTTGCCGTCAGCGCGTCCAGCGACACGCCCACCACCACATGGCCCAGCGTGATCGCCGCCACCGCGCCGCTGAACGGCAAGCTCCGCCTTAACACCCATGCCGGCCAGCCACCCGCGGCCTCCAGCACGCCATCCACCCGCAGCAGGGCGCCGCCGCTGCCGCGCGCGATGAACGCCACCAGCATGCCAAGCAGGGTCACCGGAAATGCCCACAGATAAAGCAGGACCCGCAGCATTCAGGCGTCGATCGCACCCGCGAACCAGCGTACTTCCGGCAGGCCCTGGCGCACAAAATGTGCCCGCGCCCGATCCAGCTGCGCTGCGGTGCCCGCTGCATAAACGTCGAAGCGATGCAGGTCGGGGTAATCCAGCACGATGGCCTCCAGCACAGCGTCGAGGTCATCGGGCTGCGCATGGGGCACGTAATTGAAATTGTCCAGCGCATCGGCCCAGGTACGGCACAGATTGTCCTGATAATGGCCGGCCTCGTCGGCCACCCAGTGCAGGTCGATCGATTCGGCCAGTTCCAGCGACATCGCGTGCTGGACCAGACTCTTGATCGGCGCGAAGCCGATACCGAAGGCAAGAAAAATCACCGGCCGCGGCGAATCTTCATCCAGCACGAATTCGCCGAACGGGCCTTCCAACGCGACCGTATCGCCAGCTTTCAGCGCGGTGAACACCGCGTCGGCCAGCACATCACCGGGGCGATGCGGAATCTGCAATTCTATATTGCGGTCTTCGCACGGACAGCTGGCAATGGCGTATCGCCCGCGGCCGCCATCGATCGACACCTCAATGCTTTGCCCGCCGAGATATCGCAGACGCTGACTGCGCGGCGTCAGAATATGCAGTGCGGCCATCTGTGGATTGAGTATTTCCACCGACTTGACCTTGGCGCTGATCTGCTGCACCGGAATGGCGTGCGCGCCTTCCACGTTGGTCTCGATCACCACATCGTTCACCGGCGCATACGCGCACAGCAGAATCACCCCGGCATCCTTATCGGCCTGCTTCATCATGTAGTCGTAGGCACGGACTTTTTTTACCTCGCCCGAAACCAGCCGTGCCTTGCACTCCCCGCAGTTGCCGTTGCTGCAGCCGTAGTTGAGCGAAATGCCGTTGCGCAGCGCAGCATCGAGCAACGTGTCGTTGCCCTCCACAATGAATTCGTGGCCGCTTGGCTGGATGGTGACATGGGCTGACATGACTTTAAGTATCCTTTCCTGTGCAATCGCTGCCTGCGCCAGCAGCGCATCGGGCGGCATTTCGGCCAGGTTGCGCAGCAGAAATGCGCGCACGCTGTGTAGCGCATGATGTGTTTCGGCGCTGGCTTCTTCGTCGAATTCGTCGATCTTTTCGTCCAGCCAGGCCATCACGTTACCGTAATGCAGTAACAGGGTCCTGGCCGCGGCATACTCGTCGCCCAACTCTGTGAGCCGTGCCGCCAGCACTTCCTTGTCCGGCAACACGTTTTCGTACACCCGTTTGGCAAACGCCTTGTCCTTGATTTCCTGAACCCGGCGAAACTCTGCGTCGTCATCCCACTTCACATCGGGAAACATACGCAGCAACTCGTCGAGCTCGACCATGCCATCGAAGGTCGCCAGCAGACCGCTGCGGATCACTTCCTGCAGCTTATGACGCGGCTGATTGATCAGCTTGGCCACACGGGAAAGCGGGAGTAAATGACTCATGGGATCATGTTACTACGTGTTTCTGACGGACAGAATCGGCAATCCACCGGGTTCCGGATCCCGATTCGCTTGCCTGGTGCTTCTGCCAATACAATCGCACCACGCTCTAATTACACGATGTTCCATCGCACCATGCCTTCAGTCACCACCCGCCCCTGCCCCGCCGACGCCCGCACCGCCCTCGAACAGGCCGGCCTCGCGCCCGCCTGGGCGCGTCTGTATGCCGCACGCGGCGTCACCCATCCCGAGCAGATCGCGCACCGACTGCCGCAGTTGCTGCCGCCCGTCGGGCTGCTGCACGTCGAACGGGCTGCCGCGCTGCTGGCCGACGCCATCGCCGCAAACAAGCGCCTGCTCATCATCGCCGACTACGACGCCGATGGCGCCACCGCCTGCGCGGTCGGTGTGCGCGGCCTGCGCCTGCTCGGCGCACAGGTCGATTTTCTGGTGCCCAACCGGCTCGAACATGGCTACGGCCTCACCCCCGACATCGTCAAACTCGCCGCCGCGCGCCGGCCCGATCTGATCGTCACCGTCGACAACGGCATCGCCGCCGTCGACGGCGTGGCGGCGGCGAACGCGCTCGGCATCCCGGTGCTGGTCACCGACCATCACCTGCCCGGCGACGCCTTACCGGATGCCGCCTGCATCGTCAACCCCAGCCAGCCGGGCTGCGGCTTCGCCTCAAAGAACCTGGCTGGGGTTGGGGTAATGTTTTATGTATTGCTGGCGCTGCGCGCCGAACTGCGCCAGCGCGGCGCGTATGCGCAGCAGCCCGAACCCGACTTGCGCGCACTGCTCGACCTGGTCGCCCTCGGCACCGTCGCCGACGTCGTCAGGCTCGACGCCAACAACCGCACCCTGATCGAAAACGGTCTGGCGCGGATGCGCGCGGGCAAGGCCAGCGCCGGCATCAACGCGCTATTCCGCGCCGCCGGACGCGACCCCGCGCGCGCCACCGTGTTCGATCTCGGTTTCATGCTCGGCCCGCGGCTCAACGCCGCTGGCCGCATCGACGACATGGCGCTCGGCATCGAATGCCTGCTGACCGACGATCCCGCCACCGCGCAGCAGCTGGCGCAGCAGCTCGACACCCTCAACCGGACGCGGCGCGACGTCGAAGCCGACATGCTGGAGGAGGCGCTCGCCATCCTCGCCAGCTTCAACCCCTCCGACAGCCACAGCCTCACCGCGTATCAGCCCGGCTGGCACATCGGTGTCATCGGCATCCTCGCCTCAAGGCTGAAAGATAAGTTCCACCGCCCCACCATCGTGCTGGCCAGCAATGAAAATGGCGGAACGGGAGAGTCGGGTGAACTCAAGGGTTCCGGCCGCTCCATCCCCGGCCTGCACCTGCGCGACGCGCTCGATCTGATCGACAAACGCCATCCCGGCCTCATCCTCAAATTCGGCGGTCACGCCATGGCGGCCGGGCTCAGCCTTTCCACCGGCCGTCACGAAGAATTCAGCCGGGCGTTCGAGACCGTGGTACGCGAGCTGATCGACCCCGCCGACCTCGAAGGTGTAATCGAAACCGACGGCGAACTCGACGCCACCGACCACAGCTACCAACTCGCCATCGAGCTGGACCACGCCGTCTGGGGACAGGGCTTCCCCGCCCCGCTGTTTTGCGCCACCTTCGATGTTGTGGCACAGCGCGTCGTCGGCGAAAAGCATCTCAAGCTCAAACTCGCGCGCGAAGGCGAGGTGTTCGATGCCATGCGCTTCTTCCACCCCGATCCGCTGCCCGACCGCATCCGCGCCGTCTACGCCCTCATGCCCAACGAATACAATGGTCAGCAATCGCTGCAGCTAAAGCTGCAACACTGGGAACCCGCGGGGGAATAGTTACAAGATTCAAGTGACAAGCCACAAGGCGATCCTGGCTTGACCTAAAGCGCGTAGCCCCTTGGGGCCTGCAACTTGAATCTTGAATCTCGCCTCTCAGGCGTATCCCTCCGGATTGCCCTGCTGCCAGCGCCAGGCATCCGCGCACATACGCGGCAAGTCGTATTCCGCGCGCCAGCCCAGGTCACGCGCGGCCCGCGAGGGATCGGCCCAGCATTGCGCCACGTCTCCCGCGCGCCGCGCGACGATCCGGTATGGCACCGGCTTCCCGCTCGCCGCTTCGAACGCATGCACCATATCGAGCACGCTCACGCCGCGGCCAGTGCCCAGGTTCCAGGTCTGCACCCCGCCCAGCTTCAGCAGCGTGTTCAGCGCCGCCACATGCCCGCGCGCCAGATCGACCACATGGATGTAATCGCGCACCCCGGTGCCGTCGGGCGTCGGGTAGTCGCCGCCGAACACACTGAGTTGCGGGCGGCGCCCCACCGCCACCTGCGCCACATAGGGCATCAGATTGTTGGGGACACCGCGCGGGTCTTCACCGATCAGACCCGACTCGTGCGCGCCCACCGGATTGAAATAGCGCAACAGCGCAATTTTCCAGCCCGCGTCCGCAAGCGCAATATCGCGTAGCATTTCTTCGATGAAGAGCTTGGAGCGGCCATAGGGATTGGTCGCCGACAGCGGAAAATCCTCGGTGATCGGCACCGTCGCCGGGTCGCCATACACCGTGGCGGACGACGAGAACACCACCGATTTCACGCCGGCAGCAGTCATTTCCTCGAACAGCACAATGCTGCCCGCGATGTTGTTGTCGTAATACAGGATCGGTTTTTCCACCGACTCGCCCACCGCCTTCAGCCCGGCAAAATGCACCACCGCGTCAATCTCATGCCGGGCGAACAATGCGCGCAGCGCCGCGCGCTCGCGGATATCGCCCTGCACGAACGTCACCGATTTGCCCGCAATCTGCGCCACCCGGTCCAGCGACTTCACGCTGCTGTTCGACAGGTTGTCGAACACCACCACCTCGTGCCCCGCTGCCAGGCATTCCACTGCGGTATGCGACCCGATATAACCTGCCCCGCCGGTCAATAGAACTTTCAAATTTATCTCCCCCATTTTTTCTGTTTTTTTAATTGGTTATGTCACTGTTGGCTGTCGAAGTTATGTTTTGCCCCCTCTGATGAAATCCCTACCCTGCGGCATTCCGCAGGTGGCCCCGAGGGCGACTTCAACCGCGATGCGCCGCAAGGCGCAAAGAGCAAATGCTCGCCAGGATCTTGCCGCGCCACCTTTGCGGGTTCCCGCCCGCATCGCGGCTGAAGCCGCTCCACAGGGCTGGCCAACACCAACAAAACGGTGAAAGAGCCTTTTTAATTATGCTGCACGACATGAGGCCAGTTCATCGCGCATGCAATTCACAAACCCGTGGTGAAGTCCTGATAGGCGCGCGCCAATCCTTCGCGCATATCCGTTCTCGCCGTCCAGCCCATCGCATTCAGCCGCCCCACATCCATCAGCTTGCGCGGGGTGCCATCAGGCTTGCTAGGGTCGAATTCGAGTTTGCCCGGATAGCCCACCACGTCTTTCACGGTCTCGGCCAGTTCGCGGATGGTCAGGTCGTGGCCGACGCCGATGTTCATCAGCGGCGGCAAGCCGTCGTTACGGTCCTGTCCCAGCAGCGGAACGAACTGTTCGTCCGGCAGGTTCATCAGATAGACGCAGGCGTCGGCCATGTCTTCGCTGTAAAGGAATTCGCGCCTGGGGGTACCGCTTCCCCAGACACTGACGCTCGGCGCATTCGCCAGCTTCGCTTCGTGAAAGCGGCGGATCAGCGCGGGGATGACGTGGGAATTTTCCGGATGGTAATTGTCGCCCGGGCCATACAGATTGGTCGGCATGACAGCGAGATACTGGGTTTTGTATTGCCGGTTGTAGCTCCAGCACATCTCGATGCCGGCGATCTTGGCCAGGGCATAGGGGCGGTTGGTGGGTTCAAGCTCGCCGGTGAGCAGGTACTCTTCCTTCATCGGCTGCGGCGCCAGCTTGGGGTAGATGCAGCTGGAACCGAGAAACAACAGGCGCCTGACGTTATTCTTATACGCGGCGTGAATGATGTTGGTCTGGATGGCGAGGTTGTCGCGGATGAATTCGGCTGGATAGGTATTATTGGCGTGGATACCGCCGACCCTGGCCGCGGCGAGAAAGACGTAGTCGGGTTTCTCGGCGGCGAAGAAGGCCTCGACCGCTGCCTGACTGATGAGGTCGAGCTCGGCGTGGGTGCGGGTAACGAAGTTATCGAAGCCCCTGATGCGCAGGTTGCGTATGAGGGCGGAGCCGACCAGACCGCGGTGGCCAGCGATGTAGATTTTAGAATCCAGTTTCAAGTTACAAGTCCCAAGTTACAAGTCTCAAGTCGCAAGTTACAAGGAGAGGTCTTGGAACTTGGGAGAAAGATGAAGGAAAGAGGTCGCGCAATTTTTGCGGTGGCTTGACCCCGCAACCTGACGTGACCCGCAGAACTGACTCGAACCCCGGATTGTTTCCATAGAGCGCGCACGTCAAACAGGCCGTTGGCGACTTGTCGCTTCCAGGCACTTTCAGTTCTGGCACCCGCCACCTTCCGCTTTCAAGTGTAATTCGAAAGGAGTCGGTATGGAACTCTGGTAGCCATCCATAAACGCGTTATCGGACTGGATGTTCATCAGGCGTAAATCACGGCCTGCGCCATTGTCGAAGAGCCTGACGGAACGACGCGTATTGAGCAACGACAATTTGATGCGGTCAAGCGTGCATTGATTGAAATGTGGCATTGCAAGACCTGGCCCTGAAGTGCTGGCGGAACTGACCCACGGCGGCACCTGGGAAAACGGTGGCCCTTATTGTTGCTACTATTGTTACCAGCTAAAGGACGTCTTTTTAATTCGCCAAAAGGAGCGCAACGTGAACACACGGTATTTCATCACCGCCTTGGGACTCATGTTTTTTGTGACGGTTCCTTCGGTCAGTTTTGCACAGGGCAAAGCGCTGATCACTTCGCCAACAGATGGTGCCACCCTGGACGGGATGGACGAGAACCGGCTCGCCTATGAGGTGGTGCACGGCCCGCGCGGTGATCACGCCCATCTCTATGTCGACAACAAGGAGGTGGCGATATTGCGCAAGTCCAAGGGCAGCTATTTGCTGGAAACCCTGTCATCCGGCAAGCACAGCCTCTGTGTCAAGGTGGTGAACAAGGCCCATGTGCCCATTGGCATTGAACAGTGCATCCAGGTCACGGTGAAATAAGCCTTGGAACCGGAAAATCTTGCCTATGCCCTGACCCAGGTGGTGCATAACTTTGGCGCCATCGCAGTGCTGGGTGGCGCAGTATTCGCGCTTTGGCCCGCACCCCGGCTGGAATTTGGGCGCACATTCGCCTGGCTGATCCTGGTTGCCTGGACCGCGCAGCTTGTCAGTGGCGGCACGTTCGGCCTCATCAGCTACCACTATTACGGCGAGACGCCGGATCTGAGCAGCGTGGCCATGACGGCCCTGGTCGTCAAGATAGCCGCAGCGTTTTCGGGCGTGTTGCTGTCCGCTCTCTTTCTTCTGCGTGGCCGGCAATGGCGCCCCGATGCGGTGAAACGCACCTTCCATGGCCTGGCCGCGCTGGGCGCGGTGGCGCTAACGGCCGCCGCTTTTCTGCGCTGGTTTTCCTGAATCGCTTGATACGGATTGATTGATTCGGCCGATAAAGTTTGAAGCCCGTTCACTGAAACAGCTCCATCGAGGGCTTCCAGCGGGAGGCGGCACAGGCCATGCAGGGCAAACCCGGCTTGCCGAAGGCGGATGCTCAAACCTGTTCCGCCGATCCGATGCCCACTATCCCCGCATCATCCCGGCGATCCGCTGCATGTCGGTTTCGAGGATGGCCTCGACGTCGAGGGTGATCGCCACGTCGTCGCCGACAACCAGACCATTCCGGTCCATCGGCGCATTCCAGCTGACGCCGAAATGATGGCGGTTGATCACCGTGGTGGCCACGAAGCCGATGCGGCTGGCCGGTCCAAGATCTTTGCCGTCTTCCCAGTAGGGGCACTGCCAGCGGCCCAGATAGCGCGTGACCAGTTCGACCGGACGGGTCACACCGCAGAGGGTGAGATCGCCCAGCACCTTGTAATCGGTCTCACCGACACAGCGCACCTCGCTGTTGCGGAAGATCATCTCCGGATACTTCTCCACGTCCAGGAAGCCCACGCCGCGCAAATGCGCGTCGCGCGCATCGTCTCCGGTCCAGATCCCGGCGGTCCCGATCGTCGTCTCGACCGCGGCGGCCCCCATCGGATTATCCGGATCGAAATCGATACTGCCATGCACGTTCTTGAACATTCCGCGCATGGTTGAAACCATCATGTGGCGCACCGCAAACGCCGCGGCGGAGTGTCCAGGTTCGAAAATCCATCTGGTCATTTTCAGCTCCTCCAATCATCTCTCGACGCCTTGTTCGGCTCCAGGCATAGGAGCCGGCGTGCGTGCCTCGGAAAATCAGTATAGGAAATCGTGCTGGAAAAACGAGGCGCGCCAACCATTCGTTCTCAACGGAATTGGCCTGCACTTGTGAAGTTGATCCGGCCAATGCGGGCGGCGAGATGGCGTCGGTGATACGCTTGCAAAGACCGTCAACCTTCCCTCTTCGATAACAAGGTCAAGCCACATGGACATGACCCATTATTCAGACCTGCTAAACGCCGCCAGGCAACAGTCCGAACCGCAACGGCTTCTGTTCGTTTTCACCCAACCCGAATTGCCTGACGGCTATACTGACGCCAAGAATCAGGATTTTCACGCCGGTACAGGCGGCGTATTGACCCCTAAAATGTGTACCGACAAAGCCTTGGATGAACCAGGCGATTTTTCCGATCTCGTCGCGGAATCACACCAGATGGGGCAGGATTGGAAAATCGTGTTTATCGCCTGCCTGGCAGGGCGTGCGGGGGCCATGCCGAGCACCGAAGAGGCGCAGACGCACTTAACTACGATGGTCAATTCCATCCAGAATGGCGTGATCTCCAAATATCTGGCATACGACCAGGATGGGAATCTGGTTCGGTTTTCCTGAAAACAGCATTCGTCCTTACAGTTTGCGCGGCCGTCGGGTGAAGTGGATGATCTTGTCCAACTGGAAGCGCATTTGTTTGCCGGCACGCTCGGATTTTTTGGTCAGCGCTTTTTGTACCAGATCCGAAAAAGCGACCAGATCCTGCCGCGGATAATCCTCCTGCACGCCACCATCCTGAAAGAACTCGGCAATCCAGCGCGCATCCAGTTCGTGTTGTCCGGTCTCCTGCAAATATTCCATTGCAGCCATCTCGACGTATTCGCTCAACTTGGGCATCGCGGTTCCCGTGAAAATTGTCTCCAGCCCAGCAGGCGTTATGGGTGATGTGAGTGACGGAGACGGCATTTCAGAGCCGGGCGACGTTTGTTGCCAAACCACGGACCCCATGAGACACACCCCCGTCAGCAGAAAATGCTACGCTTTCAACTGGCAGGTATCATCCACAAATCCGATGATAGACCCCATTTATTCTCGGCTTGATTGGTGTACTCCCGGCCAACTGGCCGTCATCCCGCCAAAGTCGACTTTCCGTGGGATGGCTGCGTCTGCATCTCAATCGTCATCGTCGTCGCGATGCGTGGCTCGACGATCCCGACGCTATTTTTTTGGCATCGGTTTGTCACCATAGACGGCCTGATACACCTCGTCCGGCGAGAAACGGCATTCCAACCGTGCGTGCAGTTTTTTCAGCATGGTGGTGTCTGGCTTGAAAAGCAGCACACCAGTTTGCGCCTTGATTTCCAGCCTGATTTGTTCGCAGGACTCAGCCTGGGGAACTGCGGCATTGGCATTGACGGCTAACAGCCCGAGCAAGCCGATGACAGGGAAGTAGTTGTGTTTAATGTATGTGAGCATCATGGACTCCAGTTTGGTGTTTGACGGATGTCACTTTGCCGGATCTGACCTGAACAGATGGTGAATCCGCTGTTCACCTTGCATTCATCGCACACGCTGGCGTGCCCCCCGCCCATAACTGGGCAATCGCCAAAGAGGTTGGGCTGCAAAGCCCAACCCGCACGGGTTGACTGACCGACCCAGCTTAAGGAACCGCTGATTAATTTGTCATCCTATGCTTGCGCCAACTCGTTTTGAATAGGATATTCGAGACGAGCCAGGAGAAGGGTCTGAAGCCGAAGTTGTCATGAGTCGTTCGAGGCTGTTCGCAATGGTGGTTGCCCTTCTC
>DATKUP010000103.1:0-3090 GCA_035530575.1 Thiobacillus sp.
GTGCTATCGCTCAGGTCCACCAGGACCACGGCCAGGCTCGCGGCCGTAGCCTCGGCCCCCACGTTGACGGTGTATGTGCTGCGTCTCGGTGCGTCAGTTGCTGCCATTTCGTACCCTCCACAAGCAGGCGACTAGCCCGCCCCCTACCAGTTTCTTGATTGCCCGTTTCAGTCTGTGACTGAATCTCTGTATGCGCCCGTGGAAAACCATCCACAGAAGTAGAGCCAAAAGCAACGCATTTGTTGCCAGGGGCGATTCTAGCCAGTCCAGTATCATCGCGTTTCCTCGAATCCCGCCGCCACCATCCGCAGTAGTAGCAACCCTGAAAGGTTGTCCTGCACGGTGACACGCAGCTCGTCGTCGTCCTCTGCCTTTAGAATCTCAGGCACCTCGAACGGGATTTCCAGCGCGATGAGCGTGTTTGTAGCATCCCCGATGGCGATGGGCATAATGCAGCCTGGCATTTGCATCCAGTCGGACACCTGCCTGACGGGGAATGTGAACGCTGTCTCCCCGCCTTGGATGCGCTGGTATAGCAGGCCAGACGTGAGCGCCGACACGCCCAGGATGCTGTCATAGCTGATCTCGGGCAGGCTGGCATCTTGCAGCGTGCTAACCCAGTTGTCCGCGATGGTCATTCGGATGCGGTTGACGTGAAACCATGTACCCGCATTGGGCCTGATGGTATAGAGCAGCGGCGTGCCTGTCTCCTCGAATTGAACCGTGTCCAGGTAGTAATCGGGCGCCGCGCCCGCACCCAGGCTGATGGTTCGGAATCGCAGCGCATCTATCGTGGTGGCGTCGAACTCAAAGTTGGGAAGAGGAATAGCGAACTGTTGCCATGCGCCAAAGACGGAGGTGTCCACATAGTCCGCTATGTCCAGCGCCACACCCACCGCTGCCCCGTCGCCCGTGTCCCAGCCTATCACCTCGACGCCCTTGGTGCCAGTTGCCGGCCATCCTGTGATGTACATGTACCCCGTCAGCGCCGTGTACGAGGCCACCGTCAAGTCGCCGCCCTTCGCCGCCTGCGCCGTGCTGCCGTTTATGGTGGACGCCGCGTCAATTGCCTTTGTGCCGCCCTGCTTGATGGTCGTCTCGTCAAAGTCCCACGTGCCAGTTATGGCGCTCATCGTCCACTGGGCATTGTCGGTATACACCGCGTCGGGCGTGCCGGCGAACGTGACGTTCTTGTTCATGTCCGCGCCGTAGGTGTCATTCGTGAACCACCACAGTTGATGCCGGTATGTTTTCAGCGGCCTCGTAGCGACGACAAGCCCCTGCGCCTCGCCGGTGGTATTGTCCACCCGAGGCACATTTCCGTCACGCGGATCGGTGATGATGCTCTGAATGGGCATCAGGTTCCTTTAGTGATAGCCGAAGCTGATCGTGACATTGATCGTAGTGCTGGCCGATGACGCCAGAACGAAGGTGGCGTTTTGGGGCAACACCAACGCGCTGCCCCATTCGTGCTTCACTGCCGCCAAGTCATTGTCCACGAACCAGCGGTCCACCTCGGAGCCGCCCGTCAAGGCCAGGTTCGCGCCGTATTGGAAGGTGCCCGTCGCCGTGTTGCCGCTGCCGGCATTCCGGTTGACAGGCGTTCCCGTCGATGGGCTGGTCGCCGTCCCGGTGACGCCCAGCAACGCATACAGCTCGGTCGCCGTGCTTGTGGCAAATGCCGTAACGCTGGTGATTAACAGTTTCTGGTCCGACGTGTTCTTGATGTAGATGTTGTGCCGGTTCGTGCCGCCTGTCACCTGGTCAACGACCAGCGAATAGAACTGCCCCTCCACTTCGTTGATGTGGAATTGCAAGTCCTGCACCACAGAGAACGTTTCTAGCCGGTTCTCAGAATCCACCCCGGCGCGAAAGCCCTTTCCTTTTCCGTCGTCTATTAGCATCAGTCCTCCATGCTGTCGAATGTTTCGCCTGTCAGAATCGCCATGTGCCAGTTCAGCTCGCGCAGTTCGTTGAGCATGGCGGTGAATACGCCCTCAATGTCCATCACTATCGCTGGATTCCTCGATGTGAACAATTCCGTTTCGCTGGAATCGAACGGTATCGCGCCCACCATCTTGACGACGCGCTCTTCGTCGCTATCGTATTCGATGAGGCGTTCGATTGCACCTATGTCGCCCCGTACTATGTCACGGTTTGCCATTTTGCCTGCTTATCGGGCCGGGCCGCCGCTAGGCAACCACGCCTGCCCCTTTCTTGTCCGGCGTCGCATGGCGGGATGTTGGCCCGCGACGAACGCCCGGCCCATTAGTGCCAGAAATCGGCCAGGCAGCTCAACCGGATGCGGTTCTCTGCCGATGTGCCCGTCGCTGTGGCGGTGATACGCATGTAGCGCCCAGGGCAGGTGCCGACATAGCACTCGTTCAACCCGCTGCCAATGTCGGCTGCGGTATAGGTGAGCGGAAGTTGATCAACCTGCGCCGACAATCCGCCACGGAACAAGTACCAGTCCTCGCCATCGGGTGAGCATTCCACGTCCAGGCTCAGGCCGTGCGATGTCCCGCCCTCTTTCAGTAGTTGAATCCACAGCGTAAAGTGCTCCCATTCCATCGCATCGTAGGAGGCACTGCTGCCCGATGTCGTGCTGGCGTTGAATGTTACACCGTCAACGAGGAGGGCCGGCGTCGTGCCCGGTCGTTTGGAAAGCGGTAATGTCATCGATTTCTAGTCTCCGTCACACTCGAACAAGTCCCACAGGTCCACGTGGTCCAGCGTCAGCTTCTTTTCCTCGTCCAGCTTCTTGAGCGCGTCCTGGATTAGCACGTGTGCCCTCGGCCCGATCTTGATCTCCACCGGCACGTCCTCAGCTTGGTTCCACGTCAGGCGGGTATCCTCCTGCGCGAAGCCGAACCGCTGCTGCTCCTCTTCCGAGAATCCCAGCTTGAGCTGCAATTCCCTGGCGATGCGGAGGTCCGTCATCCGCACGTTCTCCACCGGCACTACATTCAGGAGCATCAACCGCTGTTTCACATTCAGTTCCATCGTTCTCCCCTTTCTGAGACTGATATTGTCGGGGGTGATTGGGTTTCAGGCTCACCCCCGGAAGCCTTTTTGATGGCTATGCCGTGT
>DATKUP010000104.1:0-1700 GCA_035530575.1 Thiobacillus sp.
CATCTGCGCGAGTTCGTTGCCGACGATTTCCAACGCGAAGAAGAGCAGCGACACGTTGCTGGTCGGATGGACGAAGACGATACCAGCGGCGAGCACTCTGACTTTCTACGTCCAGGAATGTTCCGCGATAACCAGGGCGACGATCGCCTTGGAAGTGACGAGGACTTAACGAATGCCGCTCGTCGTACGGCCGCAGCACCCGGCTTCAGCCCAGTCCGGAACCTCCGGGGTCTCCGGCTGGTCCGGGTTCTCTGGCGGGTCGGGCTATTCCGGGGCATCCGGGATTGGCTTCTCCGGGCCTTCCGGCCCGAGCGGTCCCTCCGGATACTCCGGATATTCTGGCGCCGCTGGGTCCGG
Organism: Thiobacillus sp.; assembly: GCA_035530575.1. GTDB lineage: Bacteria > Pseudomonadota > Gammaproteobacteria > Burkholderiales > Thiobacillaceae > Thiobacillus. Next base: position 358 of record DATKUP010000104.1, read on the forward strand.
GGCAGGTGATGGCGACGACGCGTTCACGTTCTTTGCGTGGGGAGGGTAACCAATGGCCGCGCTGGCAGGTGCCGGAAACCAAGGGTCGCTGTCAGGCCTGACCCACGTGGAGCTGGTGGCGACGCCGGGTGCGGGCGTGTTCCGCATGATCCGGGCGCTGTATATTAATCACACGGACAGCACGACGGTCATTCTGCACATGGCCAAGAAGGTCGGCGGCAATGAATACCAGTTCCATTCGCAGCTTTTGTGTCAGGGCTATACCGTGGAGTTTGGTGACGGAGACAGCGTTATCCTGACCGCCGGTGAATCGCTCGTGGCCTGGTTGGATTCGGCGCCGGTGACGAACCCAACGTTCGTGGTAAGTTTTGGTGACAAATAGAACCCGTAGTTAGGGGTACAGCAGAATGAGAACGGTCGACTCTAACGGAAATATCCTCGTTTTACAGATTGGTTCTGTGGGCCCGTCGGGTTTTTCCGGCGCGTCCGGGTTCTCTGCGTTTTCCGGACAGTCCGGGACGTCTGGGCATTCCGGCGCTAGTGGTGCGTCAGGATATTCTGCGTATTCAGGCAAGTCCGGTACTTCTGGGCATTCTGGTGTCAGCGGGTATTCTGGGACCTCAGGTACGTCAGGCGACTCGGGCGTATCCGGTTATTCTGCATACTCTGGCAAGTCGGGCGTGTCGGGTTACTCGGGCGACTCAGGCGTCAGCGGGACTTCTGGTACCAGCGGCTATTCGGGCGATTCGACAAGCGGCTACTCTGGGTATTCTGGCGGCTCAGGCGTGTCGGGCTACTCTGGCGATTCGACCAGCGGGTATTCTGGCTACTCGGCCTATTCGGGCGTGTCTGGTTACTCGGGCGCGTCTGGCGTGTCTGGCTATTCCGGGACGTCAGGCGTGTCGGGTTATTCTGGCGATTCGGGAACTTCAGGCGGGAGCGGCACTTCCGGTCATTCGGGCGAGTCAGGCACGTCAGGGGAATCCGGGACGTCGGGATATTCGGGCGAGTCCGGGACGTCAGGCGAGTCGGGAACGTCGGGATATTCGGGTGAGTCAGGCGCGTCGGGCGAGTCAGGGTATTCCGGCGATTCGGGGACGTCAGGCGAGTCAGGCACGTCGGGTCATTCGGGAACGTCCGCTTATTCCGGGGCATCAGGGGAATCAGGCGGGTCGGGGACCTCGGGGTATTCTGGCGACTCGGGGACGTCGGGGACGTCCGGGTATTCAGGAGACAGCGGGTCATCCGGGTCGTCGGCGTTCTCTGGCCAGAGCGGTTTTTCCGGCCAGACCGGCGGGACGGGCGGCCAGTCATACTGGTTCCACCACGACTCGAGTGACATC
>DATKUP010000105.1:0-3394 GCA_035530575.1 Thiobacillus sp.
GAATGGCCCCACAGAACACAAGGCCGCGCTCGATGACATCTGACCGGCTGGCACTGCCCATCTGAGTTAGGTGACTTGCTTTCGCTTCAGATGGGCAGCAGCGAACTGGTGAGGCGGTAGAAACTTTCTGGAGGTACACGACGATGGAGGTACAGAAATGGGAAACACCTGTAAAAAATGCGACGGGCACGGCACTGTCAAATGTCCCGATTGTCGCGGGCGCGGGCGCATCCGCCGTTACACCTGCTGGCGGTGCCATGGCAGCGGGCGGTTGCGATGCGCGGAATGTGGCGGTGCTGGCCGCTATGTCATCCGCCGGCGCGGGTGACCTGGTGGACGCGGCACGAACCTACGTATCGCTGTACGAACGCTGGTGGTCGAGTCTCATGCGCGGACCCTACAATGGCACTCGAGACGCGGCGCATTGGCAACTGGTGCGCGAACGTCAACTGGCCTGGCAGCGGTACGCGGACCTGCTACGAGTGCACGGGTTGCAACCACCTGACCGGCGCGGATTCGCAAGGGGGCTGGCAATGGGAGGTGTGAGGGAATGAAAGTAACAGTTTGTGTCAAAGGTGACGAACTTGTGAAGGGCGCTGGCAAAGAGGTTTTTACCGACGTTGACAGCGTGACAATCGAGGTGGGGCACAACGTGTTTACGTTTGCACCGTCTCTTTATGGCCTGGCAGTAGAGGGGGATGTGGTAGTACACGGGGTGCAGGGGGATATTCGGTCGGTTAGCCGTCTACTCATTACGGCGGGCGGTTCACCCGCAGTCCTAACATGCCAACCCCTATTTGATTTGATCGAATTGGCGCCAGAGCAAAATGAAGGTGGGGCGTGACCGTCTTCCCTGGCGTGTGCACGGTGACAAGTTGCCCGTTCAATCTTGGCAACGGGCGCGTGGCCTGCGACTGGCTACGCGGTGGGCGCGGTCGGTGCCACCACCATGCCTATCGGGAAGCCTGGACAGCAGGGCACGAACTGGAGCAGGCGCAAGCGGGGGAAGCGGTCACGATCTTGACCGCGATGGAGACGGCACGCAGTCTGACCTCGCGGGCGACGGCGGCCCAACGTCCAATGGACGCGGCGACGGCCCGTCAACGGGCGCTGGCATTCGCGGGTGAAAACGTCAAATCTGGAGGTGAGTCGTGAAGAAGGACCCTAGGGCGATTATGCGTTATCGGTTGCTAGAGCAATGGGGGCAAATCGTGTATAGGAATGCTACCGGCGGCGCGCTGACTGGCGCGGCTATTCGCATACAACGGGTGGAGTCAATCCCTGGGCCGCGAGCGGGCGCGCTAGAATTTCTCTGCGGTGGCCTGGACGCGGGCACCTTGCTGGCGGCACTCACTCGCAATGACTGCGCGGCGGTTGCGCAGATGTGTCCCTGGGACTTCGACGGCCAACCGCAAGCGTACCTACATGGGCGGTACGTTCGTTGTGAGGCAGGATGGGGCAAGGACCTCGCGCAGACGTCAATTCGGCTGGCCGACGTGTGCAAGAAACCGCAGTCTGACGGGCGTTGGGTAGCCGGCATAAGTGAAACTGGCTGTACTATCGTACCGCAGTTGTGTGACCGTACTTCTAACTTCCTGGTGAGTGGCGCGACGGGCGCGGGTAAGTCGGTGGCACTGCGCAACATGGCGGCACAGTTTGCCCAAGACCCTGAAAACACGCTGGTACTGTGCGACGGCAAGATGGGTGAGAGCTTGCGCGTGGTAGAGCGGCTGCCCGGCGTGGTAGGCCCTTGCGCTATCGAGGTTGACGAAGTGCGGGCGGCGTTGGCCTGGGCGTGCATAGAGATGCGGCGGCGCTATGCTGAGAACGTCAAGGACGGGCGCATAATCGTCATGGTTGACGAATTCCAGGAACTGGTGGCCGATCCTGCTATCGTGGCCATGCTACGCAAACTGACAGCACAGGGGCGAGCGGCGCGCGTGCACACGGTCATGGCAACGCAACACCCGACCGTGACGGCCTTTGGAGACAGCGCAACCAGAAGGAACCTGACGGGCAAGGTGGCGCTCAAAGTGGAGGACCCGGACGCGAGCCGGGTGGCGGTCGGTGGGGCAACCCCGAGGGCGGACCACCTGCTAGGGTGCGGCGACTCCTACGTTATAGGCGCTGGCGCTTCCCATCGGGCACAAGGCGCGTTCGTGGACAGCAGCGACATAGCGCGCGTGATTGAGGGTGCCAACGGTCGGGCGCGCTGGCAGTTCGCACAGTGGCCCGCCTACGAGCCGGAAACCATCGGCCAAGATTTGCCCGACGGGGGCAGCAGCAAGGCGGTGGACTGGAGCGGTATGGAACTCGCGGCGGCGCTTCTGTCTGCGTTCGAGGGTGAGGGGCGGCCAGCAATGTGCCAACGGGCGGCGGCCCTGGGTGCCAATGTGGGGGACACACGTGGCCGACGTCTAATCGAGGTGGGGCGTGATCTGTGCGAGGTGCTGAGAACTCACGGTTATGCACTCGCACAGACGGTATAGGCGGCTGGTTGGTTGGTCGGGTTAGCACTCTCTCAGAGTGCGCAAACCCTTGACGTGAAGGGTTGCGACGGTCAGAGAGTGCACAGGAGCCAACCAACCAACCAGACAAGACAATGGAGGTAAGGTCGAATGGGCAACGAACAGAGCAAGAAACGGACGGGGGGCACCTTGGGACAACGCATAATCGCGGTGGCCTGCGTGGCGCTGGTGGGGTTGGCACTGCTGACCGGCATCAGCTATGGACTGTGGCGGCTGCTGGCTGGGTTGGAGCATGGTACGTTGGCGGCGCTGGCCCTGGGCGCGATTCTGGCGGTGCCAGTGACGGGGGCGGCCTGTTGGAAGTTGGGGCACCTGGAGGCCCGTGGTGTGTTGGGCGGGCTGGCCCTGGGCGTCAACACGGTCACACAAGCAGCGGTGAACGTGGCCGGCGTCAGAGTTGGCACGATTCGCACGATCCGAGAAACGCAATCGCGGCCCGAGGCAATGCTACCGAAGATGATCGACATAACTCCCCGGCACCTGAGCGATGGGGAAGCGGGCGAAATCTACCTTTGAGGTGTGGTGCCATGTTCCGACTGAGCGTTACTATCGAGGTAGGGAGAACTGGACAAGCCCAACCGCAAACGCAAGAACTGCATATACTCTCGCGCGAGAGTTGGAAACGGGTTAAGGCACTGGTGCGCAACCGTGATCATGCGACTTGTCGTTACTGCGGGCGCTATGCACCTGGGGGCGAAGTGGACCACGTTATACCGCTATCGCGTGGGGGCACTGATGCGCTCGACAACCTGGCCTGGGCGTGTGCGGCCTGTAACGGTTCAAAGGGCAGCAAGACGGTAGACGAATGGGAAGGGGCAAGGCAGCCGGCCCCGACCGTGGGGACCCTACCATACACGGTGGAAGAG
>DATKUP010000106.1:0-1439 GCA_035530575.1 Thiobacillus sp.
AACGGATCGCTGTTATCCCATTGCCACACCACATTGCCATTGGTGTCGGTGATCATTCTTGGTGTGCCCAGATGGTCGGTATGGATGTAGTAGGGCCGCGGTTCGGTGACGGTGAAGGTGATGGGGCCGGCGGGGCCGGTGATGCCCCAGTTGTCGGTGGCGATGGCCGTCAGGGTGTATTTGCCCAGCGGCGCGTTGAGCCAGATGGCGGTGTAGGTTCCGCCTGTGCCCTTGGTCGCGGTGCCGATGAGGACGGGGGTGCCGGATGTGCCGTTGGTGATCGTGGCAGCGTAGAACGCCACCTTCGCGACCGTGCCGAGCGGGCTGGTTGCATTGGCGGCGAGCGGAATGTCACCCGGTTCGGCGCTGCTGTGGTCGGCCGGGCGGGTGATGCCGACGGTGGGCGGCACATCGGCGACGACGATGACGGGCGTTGACGTTGCAGTGCCGCCTGATTTGTCGGTGACGACCGCCGTGACGCTGTAGACCCCCATCGGGACACTGCTCCAGTTCCAGGTGTAGGTGGTGTTGGCGGCCGTGCCGATGGGGGCCTTGGCTGCTGCCTGAGCCGGCAGGGTGATTGAACCTGGGCCGGTGGGTGCAGCGATGGTGCCGAGCAAGGTATTGGTCGTGCCGTCGTTGGCATAGAAGGCAACACTCTGGATCGGGGCGCCCTGGGGATTGCCGGCGATGGCGGTCAGGGTGAAGCTGGCCGGGGCGAGTGCGACGGTGTTGTTGGCCGGTGCGGTGATGGAAACGCTGAGTGCCGCCTGGGCGGTACCCGCCATGCCAAGGGTCAGGCCGGACGAGAGGATGAGGCCAAAGACTGCCGCCCGCCATTTGTTCGGGGTGCGGGTGCGGCGATGTCCGCCCTCTGCTGCCCTGCCCTGTGTCTTGCCGATGATCGTCTGCATGTCCGTTTCCCCTTGAGCCTGGCTTTGTCTGTCCATCTGTCCGGTGGCTTCCTGTCCGATGATGCCGCGGTGCGCGTTCATTGCATCACCGCCACAGGCAGGTCGCCGAGGTAGATGTACTCTCGGGTAAAGCGGGTATTGCCGTTCTGGTTCTCGTCGATCAGGTGGCCCTGGGCGTCATAGTGGTACAGGGTGTCGGTATTCGCATACGGCACCTGTTTCCGGACCCGCAGGCCCAGCGCGTTGACTTCGTAGTTGACCACGCCCTGTGCCGTGTTGGTCTGCACCAGCCGGCCCCTGACGTCATAGCTGTATTGCCGACTCGGGTCGGCGGTAGTCGCGCCGATCGCGTCCTGGGTGTAGCTTTGCGGCGCACCGCTGCCCACCTGGACACGGTTGAGCTGGTTGCTGGTAGTCGGGTAACCGTAGCTGCTGCTGGTGCTGCCGATGGTCTGGCTCACGCGGTTGCCGTCCAGGTCGTAGCCGAGGTTCTGGCTGTTGCTGCCCTGGGTGAAGCCGGTCAAC
>DATKUP010000107.1:0-1639 GCA_035530575.1 Thiobacillus sp.
CCGCCCCGCGGTCCCCCTGCCTACAAAATCTTTTTTTCTTTCTCAACACCCCCCAGTTCAGAATCTTTCTAAAATCTTTCTAAAATGTTTCCGAAACATTTCACCCGGCCCTCTTTAGATTTTAAGTCCTGCGCAGTCAGAACTATCAACCCTCGCGGCCGGTCCGGTTCCCCCTACTACGTAGGGGGAACTAGGGACGATTGTGCGGAAGGATAAATGTGAGGGGGGAAATAATAAGGCGTACTTATTCTACCTTATAATAGGACCCACTTTCGACTTTTCAGGGGGCAACATTCCCTTCGGCCAGGAAATATTTCGGCAACCTTTCATCCGGCGTATAATGGAATTGAAGGGAGGGACGGACCCATGCAGATCGTAGTCACGCTACCTGATGAGGCAATGGCGGCTATAGAGGCCCGCCAGGACTGGGCGGGCACGGCCCAGGTGGCCGTCCAACCGGCGGGCGGGCCGTTCGCGCCCGATACCCTGCGTATAGCCTTCCCCGGCGTCAAGCGGCGGCACGTCGCCAGCGCCGACGCCGTGGCCGCGGCCGCCCGCTCGGCCGAACGACTGGGGCCTACCGAGCGCCTGATAGTGGAGGCCTGGAACGATAGCGAGTATATCCGGGAGTACGCCATTGGCGAGCCTCGCAACAACCCAGTGCCACCCAGGGACGTTCTCCAACTTCTGCCTACCCTGCGGCGCACTGTCAAGGCCGTAGGGGCCGAGCAGCTGCTGACCTGGATGGGCATGTACTTTGATTGCTGCCTGCAGAGAAGGCACATCTGGGAGGATCGCAACCACGGCTATAGCCACTTGGGCGGATGGCTGCGGTCCGTGCAGCGATACCTGCGCAACCGCAACAAACCGCCGTACTGGATGGTCACCAAGGACGACCGACCCTTGGCCGATCCCAACGCCGACCTGACCGTGTGGCTAGCCGACGCCTATGCGGCAAAGTTCCTGGGCCGCAAGCGATTCGGGCTGGCCAACCCCAGCGAGGCATATACCAAGTTCGCTGCCGCCGCCGCCAGGCTGGCGCCGTTCATGGTGGCCAACGGCTGGGACGGGCAAAGAGCGGTGCGCACCCTGCTGGACGCCGTGGCCGAGGGCTGGGGCCTGGGCGGGCCGCCGCCGCCGGGGGCGCTGGGGAGCGAGAACACGTGGACGGTGGTGCTGCCGGCCTATTGCAAGGCGCGATACGGGGTTTGACTATTTTCATGGGGCAACGTAACTCCTTATAGAATAAGGGGTTACGGGCAAAGAAAAATCTTGGATTTCCCCTTTACTTTGCCCTAATCTAGCGTATAATAAGGTAGGAATGAGGGGAAGGGAAAAGGAGACGGCGATGCCAGCGATGACGAAATGCCCGTTTTGCGGGTTTGACGGGGCGCACGGGTTCACGGGTTGTGGGCCTGGGATTTTGCACTTTCACCACACAAAAGGACGCGGAACGAACCCGGAGTGCGGCGGGTTCTATCTCGGCCACGAAGATAAGGCTTTCCGCACCCGCCTTGAAGCGTTAGAGGCAAGGGTCTTGCCTGAGGCGGAGAGAAGTTCGCTAGAATCTGACCGAGTGTGGGCCCAGGCCACCCGCGCGGATTGCGCCGGGAAATGGCGCTTGGCGAAGCGGTTGTTT
>DATKUP010000108.1:0-1593 GCA_035530575.1 Thiobacillus sp.
ATGTTGACCAAGATGGCCGACGACAACGGCGGCGCTGATTTTGACGCCGCGCGGGATTCGCAAGAGGCGATTCGCAATGCTATCGACGCATCAGCTCGCGCAAACAATGCTGCTGACGCCGGGGCAGTTGTTACCGGCACAGACACCGCGAACGCCTACACGGACACCGCGACTGCAAACGATGTGGCGTGGCAGATTGCCGGAGCAGCGGCGGTCGGTGGGTTTGGGACAAATACATCGTTCACGTTCAACCTCGGCACGGATAAAGTTGCGGATCAAGTTCATGTGCGCGCCAAAGAAGACTTGATTGACGTGATTCACGTCTGGGCTTGGAATTATGAAACATCAGCATTCCAGCAGATCAGCGACGGCGGAAGCGCAATCAGCGGTGTGGCCTACGCTAACTTTGGGCCTTACACGCTGCTGAGCTCACACCAGCGGGACAGCGACGGCGAAGTCGTTTTGCGTTTCACCGGCACAGGGACGGCAACGAATAAATACGTTTGGTTCGACAAGATCAACATCTCGACCGGCGGCGTTGGTGTGCTGACGGCGTCCGACATCGCCCAAGCGGTTAGCGCGCACGATGTTTCAACCCACTCCGATCACAATGCACTCGGATTCCGCGTATCGCTTTCATTGATCGGTGAATACGCTGTGACTGCGGCGGACACGGCGCTGAGTTTCACCTGTGCGGCGCTTCCGGCGGTCACGAATTACTATCAGTTCCAGGACATCCGCATTCACGACGCAACAAACGACCGATATGCCGACTCCTGGATTGCGTCGATGACGAACGCCGGGGTCGTGACGCTTGGGCGCGCGTTGCCTTTCACGCCGGACACCGCAAGCGAGTTGTATGTGATGGGGACGAACATTGCGATGCGCGGCACGGATAGCGCGGCGCTCGCGGCAACGGCGCTCTCGAACGCCACCTGGACGGACGCGCGGGCGGGGTATATCGACGAGCTCGCCGCCGCCAACTTGCCGACTGACATCGCGGATATTCCAACGGTGGCTGAATTCGAGGCGCGCACGTTGGTGGCTGCCGACTATTTCCTGTTCGGATCGGACACTGTAGCCAACGTCGGCACCGTCGCAACACTGACGGGACATACAGCGCAGACCGGTGATTCTTTTGTGCGGCTCGGTGCGCCTGCGGGCGCGAGCATGAGCGCCGATGTTGCAGCCGTAAAGGCCGAAACGGCCACCATTGTCACCGACACGAACGAACTGCAAACCGACTGGGCGGACGGCGGACGGCTCGACCTGCTGCTCGACGCCTGCATTATCCTGGCGGACACCATCGACGGCACGAAAACCGTATCGAATGTGCTGGCGGAAATGTACGCCGTCATCGTCAACAAGACCACGGTGGCCGATCCGACTGCCGATCCGATTGTTATTAAGCATCGCAACAACGCGGACGACGCGACGGTTGTAGAACACTCTGTAGCGGCCGACGGGACCGGGCGAACAAAATAAATGGGCATCAAACCCACATTTGCAACGCCGGGCGATGCGTTGTCCATACTGACGAACGGCGCACAAAAACACGCCGTTGGCTATCCCGATCCGGGGGATGTGACGTTG
>DATKUP010000109.1:0-1354 GCA_035530575.1 Thiobacillus sp.
CAAAAGCGGTTCGGGTGCTCTCGGCGGCGGTAGTAGCGAGGGTCAGAAACAGTTCACGCCAGAGGCAATTCGCAATATGACTTTGGCTGAATACCAGAAAAACAAACCAGAAATCCTGGCCCAGATAAAGGCGGATCAGCAGAAAGGCTAATCCGGCCAGCCTGGGCTTGGCATAACGAGGCACACAAAAATGACACAGGACATCACAAACCTCAATATCGAGTTGTACGTCAAGGAAGCGCTGACGGTCCTGAAAAGCAACATCGTGCTGCCCGGGTTGATCACAACGGAATTCGACGGCAAGGCGACGGTGAGGGGCGATACAGTGAACATGTACCTCCCCGCCACCTCGACGCCGACGTTGAACACTGCCGACGCCGTGGCCTACACTGACCACAGCTTCGCGAAGAAAACCATCTCGATCAACCAGTGGCTCTACGACAAAAAGTACATCAGCGACAAGAACTTGGCTCAGGCCCTATGGGACAGTCCCGATGTGTTCATGGAGAAGTTCATTCGGCCGATGGCGATCGGGTTCGCCGAGTACATCGACAAGGCGATCATGCAGCTCTACAAGGATGTTTACTATCACATCGGCACGGTCGACGACCCCCCCGATTCGATCGCAGACATCCAGGCAGTTTACAAGAAGTTCATCACGCTCAAGATCCCGAAGCGCACAACGGGAGGCCGACCTGGCTGGAACCTCGTGCTCAGCCCGCAGGCTTATGTCGACTTTATGGTCGCCGAAGTCCTGAAGGTGAACGAGCGCGGAAATGCGAACGTCGCCGACGAGGGCGAGATCATCAGGTTCATGGGTATGCAGGTTTACCAGAGCCAGAACCTCGACGAAGCAACAGGCGGCCTGCACACTGCCGGCGCCTGGGGCACCACGCCGCTCACCGACGACGCCACAACCGCGACGGGCGACACCGACTCTCATGCCGATGGCCTGACCGACGGTGCCGTGATCAAGGACGGCGACCTATTCACGGTTGCCGAAGACACGGCCGGCCAGTACGCGATCTCGGCCAACGCAACCGCGGTCAGCAATGAGGCTGACATCAGCTTCGCGCCCGGCATGGTACAGACCAGCGGCTGGGGCGACAGCAAGGCGATCACCGTGATCGGCAAGGGCGACACCTACATCAACAACCTTGCCTTCCACCCCGAGGCGTTCGGGTTGGCATTCGGCAACCTGGGCACGATCGCGCGCAATTTCGGTTGCGCGGTTGAAGAGCAGCGCGAGGACAATATCCCGATCCGGCTGACGATCGGCTACGATCACACAAAGTCGGGTCCTTTCATCATGATGGATACCCTCTATGGCCTGGGCACGATTCGCCCGGACCTG
>DATKUP010000110.1:0-1246 GCA_035530575.1 Thiobacillus sp.
CCGGCCGTCTTGTCGTCCACGCGCTCGATCAACACCTGAAGGCCATGCTGTGCACTGATCTCGGCAAGCGCCGTCATCGACTTGGCGTCCAGCAAGGACCCGTCGCGGACGAACGCCAGCTTCAATTTCGGGTTCGATGACGCGGCAAGAGCCACCCCAACCTTGATCTGCTCCGCCGTACTGGCCTGTGAGAACGGGACCCCATTGAACACCACATCTCCCTCGTCACCGATCGACAGCCCGGCGACCGGGAACTTGGCCTTCTTGAGCGCCGTCTTCCGCTGTTCAACCAACACAGCGATCTTCTTGTCCACCGCGCACTGGATGCCCTGTCTTTCGACCAACACCGCTTCGCCCTTCTTGCGCGAAATCTGCTTTCGGATCAGTTCGTTCCGCAAATCGGCGGTCCGCATCTGCTCCTGTAGGCGTTTGGCCTCTGCCTCGTACTCAGCCGTCTTGTTCGGAACCAACTTGAGTTTGGCCAGATGTTCTTCCCACTTTGCCTTGCCGGCCTCGATCTTTTCGATCTCGCTCTTCAGGGCGGCAAGTTTCCCATCAAAATTGGCGATGTTCTGTTCTGCCGCCGAGATCCCATTCTGTGTCTTTTCGTACTCATTGATCTTGTCCGCTGCCTTTTTGTATTCTTCCGCCAGCGCGGAGATAACGACCTCCGCGTCAGGAAGCTCTGGGTCAATCGCGGGCAGTGTCGCCAGTTTCGCCTCGGTCTCTTTGACGATCCGGTTTATCTCGCGGCGCTCTTCGTACGCAGCCTTGTGCTCCGCTGTGTTCGCGGCGAGGTCCAGTTCGATCGGGCAGATGCGCAGAAGCTCTTCGGCCTGCTCCTTTGGCTTCATCCTGGCGAACGACAGCGGGTCAAACCCGACCACGCTGCACAGTTTGTCCAGCAGTTTCTGGGGCGTGCTGAATGATCGGCCTTCGCGATCCTCTACCTTCAGCGTTCCGCCCGCCTCGGTAAACGTGCGCGTGACCACGAAGTCTTCGGTCTTCAGCAGGATCTTCGCCTTCTTGGTGCCAGCCTTGATCGGCTTGTCCGGCGCGTACCGCTCGCCCAGCAGCGCCGCGGTGATCGCGTCGAGCACGCTGGACTTGCCGGCCGCGTTCTCGCCGGTCAGCACGATCACGCCCTGCGGGTTCGCCGGGTCTACGGCGATTCGTACGGCGCTCAGTCGCTTGAAGTTGCTGGCCTTGAGTTCGATGAGGTGTTGGGCTCGTGTCTCTGCCATTT
>DATKUP010000111.1:0-20201 GCA_035530575.1 Thiobacillus sp.
CGATCAGTGCGGGCAGTTCCAGGCCGAAGAACGGGATCGGCTTTCCGGCAGCACTGAGCATCAGCCAGCCGGTCAGCGGCATGCCGATCATCAGCAGATACAGCGCCAGATGCAACAGCTTGGAAGATAATTGTTGCAGACTCGGCGGTTCCGGCAGGATGGCGGGCGTGGGGCCGGACAGACGCGCCCCCAGCCGCAGCCAGACCAGCACGAACACCAGCATGCCGAGCATGAAGTGCCAGGTCATCAGCATCTCGCGAGAATCACTGCCTTTTTCGAACAGTTCATGCAATTCGACGGCTCCGTACACGGCGACGAACAGCAGCAACATCAGCCAGTGGATGCCGATGGAAAGCGAGCCGTAGCGCAGGGTAGAGTTTTTCAGATTCATCGTTCATTACCTTTCAATTCAGGTTGCGTGTTGCGGTCATCGAGTCCGCATTTCGTCGCCCAGCGGCTTGCTCGGCAGAAACATCCATCTTTCATTTCGGTTCCCTGTTTCAGCGCATTTCAAACGCCTCCTGATGGAACCGGAGATTTCCCGGCCAGGTGGCGTTCAAACCTTTCCTGAGCTTTTCCGAGAGGCCCTGCGGCCCGCAGAACCAGACCTCGGCGCGGCGGGACCGATCTTTGGCGGCCAGCATGCCAGCGGCGGTCAGAACTTCTCCCTGCCGGGAGTCGTGCACCTGCAGCTTGATGCCGGGCAGGGAGGTGCAGAGCGTTTCCAGGCGGGCGATGAAAGGATCGGTTTTGCGATCCCGCGTGCAGTAATGCAGGTCGGCGACGGGGGCTTGACCGGGGTTGTCCTGTAGCGATTCGAGCCAGGCGAGGAAGGGGGTGACGCCAATGCCGGCGGCAACCCAGATTTGTTGCGCCCGCGGATTGCGGCGGTTGAGGTCGAAGCGGCCGTAGGGTCCTTCGACCGTCACCGCCTGCCCCGGCTGCAGCCGCTCAGCAAGGCGGCGGGTGTAGTCGCCCAGCGCCTTGATCTGGAAGGAAATGGTGCGGTCGCCGTGGTCGGCACTGGCGATGGTGAAGGGATGCTGCCCCTCGCCGCGGTCGAAGGTGACGAAGGCGAACTGGCCGGGACGATGCCCGCGCCAGCCCTGATCGAGTTGGCAGCGCACGGCAACGATGTCCGCGGATGGGCGCTCGACGGAAACGATTTTGCCTTGCACCCGACGCGCGCGACCGATGTGCCCGGCTAGGGAATGCACGCTGCCATACACGCCACCACCCAGCAGCAGGGCGAGCAGCCAACCCACCGGCTGCGCCCAGTAGTCGGCAGGTGCCAGCAGCAGCGCATGGAAGGCGAGCATCAGATAGAGCACCGGCATCGCCTGATGCAGAAAACGCCATGGCCGGTACGGAAAGCGTTTCCACAGGGTCAATGCCAGCATCGCGAGCACGGCGTAAATCGCCCACTCGCCCATGTCCTCGGCGAGGTCGCGCAGAATTTTCAGAAGGCCGGTGTCGTGGCCCTTCGGCAGGCGTCCCTCGCGGCCGAACAAAAACTTCAGGATGTCGTCCGACATCTCGATCAGCCAATGCAGGGCGGCAAAGCCGACGGCAAGTATGCCCGCCCATTTGTGCGTTCGATACATGCGGTCGAGGCCGCCCAGCGGCCCTTCAAGCCAGGCCGGCCGGGCGGCCAGCAGCATCGCCAGGGACATCAGGGCGATCGACAGGAGGCCGCTCAGATAGAGACCCTCCTGGCGCATGACCCAAGGGGCGCTGCCGCCGGAGGCGGCGCCCGCGACCAGGAGGTCCCACCCCCAGGCCAGAGTGACCAGGGAAATGAGACCGGCGAGCAGGGTCTTCATGGCTGGATTCCGCACGGTTTATTTGCCTGTTGGCGGCGTGGGGGTTGCCTTCTGCGGCAGGTCGTCACGGCAGCGCCGCTCGTTGCAGTCGGCGGAATTGCGCTGGCCCTGCGTGTACCCCCAACGGTCGCTCCCGTCGCGGCTGGACTTGCGCTGCCGCCGATCGAGGATCTCTCCCGTCTGCGGGTTGAGGTACAGCTTGACCCGTTCGCCGTTGCGGTTTGTGGCGCGGGCTTCATAGCCGCCATCCTCGCGTTCGATTTTCTCGATGTTGCGGTATCCGGCGGCAACGAGCTTGTCGTGAATCTGCGGAATCGACAGCCACTGGCGCTCGCTGGTACGGGCGGGTCGGTCGTCATCGGCGAACGCGGGGGCAAGCACTGCGCTGCCGGCCAGCAGTCCGGCGCCAAGGGCGAAAGCAGAAAGAATAGTCGTGGTGCGCATGATGAAAATCTCCTTCGGTTGTGGTCGGATCGATGACCGTGCATTCATTGTGCGAGGGGGTGTCTGAACCTGTTCTGAAGCGTCCGTTCATCCGGCATTCATGATGATCATGCTGGGGGTGCATCAGTCCTCGTAGAAGCCCTGCTCGGCATCGGCATGGCAGGCCACGCAATTCGCCTTGGTGCGCACATCCTTGTGCTTCCATTCCCAGGCGGGGACCTTGCGGTGTTTATGCACCCATCTCGGCAACTCGGTAATGCGCAGAGGAGCGCTGTTCGCCGCCACGCCGCGCAGCAGTTTGCTGCTGTAGCGCTTGCCGCCCGTATCGGCCGCATTGGTGACGAGGTAGCTGGAAATTCTGGCGGCGGTATCCGCATCGACGCTGGCGTCGTCGCCGAAGTGGTCTTTCAGATTGCCCATCATGCGTTTCCATGAACTGGCAGGGAGCATCGAGGGGGCGAAGGCCATGTGGCAGCTGCCGCATTCCTCCTTGACCAGAGGGTCGACAACCGGGGGAAAGTAGTCGTCGCCGCCGGCCTGGGCTCTTTGCAGCACGACGGCGGAAAAGGCGAGCGTAACCAGGCCAATGGCGAGCGGGCGGTAGGGGATGTTCATGGGGTGCTCCTTGTAAAATGTAAAATGAGTGTGTTCGGATCGTTTACAGGCTGAACATGTAGCTGAGCCAGTCGCCTTTTTCCTGCACCGTGCATGCGCGCCCGAGCACTTCATTGCAATTGCGCTTGAACCACTTTTCGACCTTGGCCGGGTCGGTATAGCGCTTCGGCGTGACCGATGCCGCCACGGCTTCGATGTCCTTGCCGGTCAGGGTGCGGCCGGCGCCGCGCGGGTTCTCGCCGTGGCAGGCGGTGCAGGCCGGCGTGTCGGGCTTGCCGCCGGAAAATTTCTGGGTGTACAGGGTCTTCCCGCGCGCGGCGGAGAACCCGGAAAAAGTTGGCGTTTCTGTCTTGGCTGCGGTAGCGTATTGAGCCAACAGGTCTTCGCGCGGGCCGGCGAAGAGCGAGGTGGACAGGATCGCAGCGACAATGCCCAGGGGGACGGCAAGCTTTCGGCGCATGGTTTTTCTCCTTTACGATGGGTGTGAAGCTGCACTTTGCTCGCAGTGGACTGAACCGAAGGTGAATCCGCCGTTCATCCTGCGTTCAGGCTTGCAGGGTTAAAAACAAACGCATGGAAAAACCCATTCTGGATACCGCGATGTCAGGCAGAAAACCGTCGAGGGGATTGCGCGCGGCACTTTCCGCCACGCTGTTGCTGGCCTTGCTGGGCGCCGGGGCGGGCCAGGCCGGCGACGGGAACGATCACGATCGCGCCCGCCGGGCGCTGGAATCCGGCGAGATACTGCCCTTGCGGACGATTCTGGAACGGGTCGAACGCGACTATCCGGGGCAGATCATGGAAGTCGATCTGGAGCGCGAGGACGCGCGCTGGATTTACGAGATCAAGCTGCTGCGTACGGACGGGGCGCTGGTCGAGATCGAGATCGGTGCCCGCGACGGCGCGCTGCTCGGCATCAAGGGGCCGAAGGGCAAGGATGGCCGCCGTGGAACAGCACGCTGATGCGCATTCTGGCGGTGGAAGATGAACCGACACTGGCCACGCAACTGGCCGAGGGCGTGCGTGAAGCCGGTTATGCGGTCGATGTGGCGCACAACGGCCTCGACGCCCATTTCATGGGCGATACCGAGTCCTTCGACGCGGTTGTTCTGGATCTTGGCCTGCCGCAAATGGATGGCATCACGGTGCTGAAAAAATGGCGCGCCGCCGGGCGCACCATGCCGGTGCTGATTCTTACCGCACGCGACAACTGGCACGAAAAAGTAGCCGGCATCGATGCCGGCGCCGACGATTACCTGACCAAACCCTTTCACATGGAAGAGCTGCTGGCGCGCCTGCGCGCGCTGATCCGCCGCGCCGGCGGCCATGCCAGCGCCGAGCTGGTTTGCGGCCCGGTGACGCTGGACACCCGCAACAATCGCGTCACCGTCGAGGGCCGGGCGCTGACGCTGACCAGCCACGAATACCGCGTGCTGGCGTATCTCATGCACCACGCCGGTGAGGTGGTTTCCCGCAGCGACCTGGTCGAGCACATCTATGCGCAGGATTTCGATCGCGACTCGAACACCGTCGAGGTTTTCATCGGCCGCCTGCGCAAGAAGCTACCGCCCGGATTGATCGAAACCGTACGCGGCATGGGCTATCGTCTCGTCAACTCGCAATGACGCTGGTCACCCTGCGCGGCTCGCTGCGCTTTCGTTTGCTGCTGGGCACGCTGTTCTGGATTGCCGCCACCATCCTCGTTGCCGGCTGGGGGTTGGGCAGCATGTTTCGCCAGCATGTGGAATCGCAGTTTCATGCCGAACTGAAAACCCATCTCGATCAGCTGACCGCCCAGCTGACGCTTGACGACCAGGGCCGGCCGATGCTGGCGATGTCGCTGAGCGATCCCCGCTTCAACAAGCCTTTTGCGGGCCTCTACTGGCAGATCGACCGTCTCGTCAGCCCCGGTCTTCCGACGGCCAGGGCGGTGATGCGTTCGCGTTCCCTGTGGGATCAGGTGCTGCGCGTGCCCGCGGATTCGCCCGCCAGCGGAGAGATCCATCATCACCGCATCGCCGGCCCGCAAGGGGAGATGCTGGGGATGGTCGAGCGCGTCGTGCGGATCGACGAGCTGCCGCTGCGGCTGATCGTCGCCGCCGACGAAGGCCTGATGATCGAGCCGGTGGCGCGCTTCAACAAGATGCTCTGGCTGGCGCTGGGCGTGCTGGGCCTCGGGCTGGCGCTGGCGGCGCTGGTGCAGGTTTTCGTCGGACTGGCACCGCTGCAGAAGCTGCGTGCTGCGCTCGGGCGCGTGCACCGCGGTGAAGCGCAGCAGATGGAGGGGGCGTTCCCGGCGGAAATCATGCCGCTGGTCGAGGAATTCAATACCGTGCTGGCGCGAAACGCCGAAGTCGTCGCGCGTGCACGCACCCAGGCGGGCAATCTCGCCCATGCGCTGAAAACGCCCTTGAGCGTCCTCGCCAATGCCGCTGGCGGCAAGGACGATGCGCTGGCGCGTCTGGTGGCCGCCCAGATCGAGATGGCGCGCAGGCAGGTGGATTACCACCTGGCGCGGGCGCAGGCCGCGGCCACGGTTGGCTTGCCGGGCGTGCGAACGCCGCTCGGGCCCGTCGTCGATGGACTGGTGCGGACCTTGCGGCGCATTCATGCCGGGCGTAATCTCGATCTGGTCGTGCAGCCGATAGCGGCAAGCCTGGCGTTTCGCGGCGAAGCGCAGGATTTGCAGGAAATGCTCGGCAACCTGCTCGACAACGCCTGCAAGTGGGCGTCGCACCGCGTCGAGATCGATGCCGCCATCGAACAGGATCGGCTTGTGATCCGCGTCGACGACGACGGCAAAGGCATCGCCGCGGAGCAGCGGGAGGCCATGCTCCGCCGCGGCATCAGGGCCGATCAGCAGGTTCCCGGCAGCGGACTCGGGCTGGCCATCGTCGACGATCTGGCTCGCATGTATGGCGGCCAGGTCGTGCTGACGGATTCGCCGCTGGGGGGGCTGCGGGCGACCTTGATACTGCCCGCCGTGCAATAAGAAACGCCTGTTTCGTCGGTAATTTCTTGTGTCCGGCACCCGACCCCGAATGTTTTTTTAGGCGATGTCACTGTTGGTTGTTGAGGTCATGTCTTGCCCCCTCTGATGAAGCCCCTACCCTTCGGCATCCCGCAGGCACCGCCGTAGAGCGGCTTTAGCCGCGATGCGCCGAAAGGCGCAAAGGGCAAATGCTCGCCGAGGCCTCGCCGTGCCACCTTTGCGGGCTACCGCCCGCATCGCGGCTGAAGCCGCTCCCACAGTGTAAGGATTACGTCGCGATGCCCAGTTTCCTGTCGGGTGAGTGGGCAAGCTGTTGGTTTCTTGTTTTTCTCCGGGCCTCTGTGCCTTTGTGGTGAGGAATTCAGGGTTATGGGGCGAGCCGCGACGGCGCGCTGAGTTTGGCGTAATAGATCGCGGCGAAGAAGAACACCACCGACAACGCCACTTCCGCGCCGGCCAGCCAGGCCGACAGGCCGGTGTCCGACCATGCGCGCACCACGCCTTCGCTGAAATAGGCCAGCACCAGCATCGGCGCCCACTGATAGGTGTAGCGGCGGCCTTTCAGGATGCCCATCAGCGGCAGCAGCAGCGGCAACGCCTTGAGCGCCAGCGAAGAGCCGCCGGGACGGATCGGCGCCAGCACCAGTTCCCACGCCAGACACAGGAAGATCAGCGCGATCAGGCTGACGCTGGAGAGCGTTTGCAGGGTTTTCACGCGGCCAGCTTCACGGCGGTTTCAGCCAGCCGCTTGCCGAGCGCGATGCACAGCGAGCGCTCGTCGTCGGTGAGCGGCTTGTCGTCGTTCGGGCCGGCCCAGTGGCTGGCGCCGTAGGGGGTGCCGCCGCTCGCGGTGTGGTTCACCTCGGCGAGGGTGTAGGGCAGGCCGACGATCAGCATGCCGTGGTGCAGCAGCGGGAGCATCATGCTGGTGAGGGTGGTTTCCTGGCCGCCGTGCAGGCTGGCGGTGGAGGTGAACATGGCAGCGGGTTTGCCGGCCAGCGTGCCCCTGACCCACAGCGCGCCGGTGGTGTCGAGGAAATACTTCAGCGGCGCCGCCATGTTGCCGAAACGGGTGGGCGAGCCGAGCGCGAGGCCGGCGCACTGTTCGAGGTCGGCGAGTTCGACGTAGGGCGCGCCCTCGTCCGGCACCGGCGGCTCGGCCACCTGGGTGCGCGGCGCCACCGGCGGCACGGTGCGCACGCGGGCGGAAGCACCGGCCACCTGATGGATGCCGCGCGCGAGCAGTTGCGCCATTTCGCGCACGCTGCCGCCGGCACTGTAATACAAAACAAGAATCTCGGTCATGGCTGCGGTCATGGTTACTCGTTGGCAAAAATGGTGAAATCGATCAGGTCGAAGCTGGGCGTGTGCTCCAGGCATCGGCCAAAGGTGAGCGTGTACTGGTGCGGCGGGTGCCAGACTTCGGCGTCCATGCCGATCTCATACAGGGGGCGCGGCAGCAGCAGCCGGTCATTCTGCTTCAGCGCGGGCAGTCCCGGAACGAACAGCGCCGCTGCCGGGTTCGTCTTGCCGGGGCCGCGCAGGAGACGCACCCACACCGGCTGGACCTGCGGCGACAGCCGCTCGACACCGAGTTCGACCTGCTGCGCATCGCCCATGCGGATCCAGCGGATCACGCCCAGCGACCACACTGCCGCATCGTCGGCACGCAGGGCCAGCGGGTCGCCCACTTTCAGGTTCAGCGGGACATCCGGCGTATCGTAGAGGGCGAGGCCGGACGCGCTATCGTTGCCGACCGTCCAGCGGGTGGCGTTGAGGGCGGCCGGTGCGGCGAATACGGGTTCGATGCCATGGATGGGCAGGCTGTCCGCTTCACCTTGCTGGAGCTGGGCGGCTGGCGGAACCATTTCCAGCATCCGGTGGATGGCGCTCACGCCGGCCACTATCTGCACCGTCCTGTCTGGGGTGGCGTAACGCTTGAATGCGCGCTGCGCGCCGGTGCTCCACTGTTTAAGCAGGCGTTTACACAGGGTCAGGCTGAGTTCGCCTGCCATTCCCGTTGGCAGACCGATTTGGAGCGGGGTTTCGCCGTTACGCAGGCGCAGTACGGTTTCGTGCAGGTGGCGGCAGAGTGCATCGGTGTCGAGCCAGAGGCCGTCGTGAGGCTGGCTGGCGGCGAAATGACTCGGCGGCACGTCGCCATCGGCCTGGATGGGAAAGCCGCAGTGGCTGGCTACCGGCGTGGAGGTCAGCATGGTCAGTGCGGCGAATTGATTCAGGTAGAGGCGGGTGTGGACCAGTTCGGCGTGGCTCATGTGCGGCGGGTCGGCCAGCGCGATCAGCAAGGCCTGGCTGTAGGCCAGGCTGGGCGATAGTGCGCCGTCCACGGCGTTGTCGGCCAGATTCGAGACCTTGACGAAAGCGTGGATCTGGTGCATTTCCTGCCACAGTCCTGCGGGAAGCGGCGTGTGGGTGAGGTAGCAGGCGGTCTGGATGTCGCGCAGGACCGCCAGCAGCCGTGCGGAAACTTCAGCCGTGCGCTTGGGGCTGGCGCAGCCGAAGCGCCGGTTGGCCATTGCCAGCAGGATTTGCCTGTAGCCGATGCCGAGTTCGGTTTGCAGTTCGCGCAGGAGGGTGCCGATTTGCCTGTGCTGGGCGTGGGGCGGCACGCCGGAATCGGCGAACTGCGATTCCAGACTGGCGGCGACGCGTGCAACCACCGGACAGTACAGGGCCACCAGCGCATGGTATTCGTCCGCGCCCGGCGCGTGGCGATTGAGCGCATACAGGGCCATGACCAGTTGCCGGGCGGTGTCCGCCGGGCTGGCGAAGGGCAGCCGTTGCAGCCATTCCGCAACGGCTTTCGGCCGGGTTTCGGGTGTCTGTTGCCGCACCGGGTCGGCGCCGGAGGTGTTGGGCGTGAGCATGGGTTCAGTCGAACACGACGGTCTTGTTGGCATACACCAGCACGCGATTGTCCAGATGCCATTTCACTGCACGCGACAGCACCACTTTCTCCAGATCCGCCCCCTTCTTGACCAGGTCGTCGAGGTTGTCGCGGTGCGAGATGCGTGCCACGTCCTGCTCGATGATGGGGCCGTCGTCGAGGGTTTCGGTGATGTAGTGCGCGGTCGCGCCGATCAGCTTGACGCCGCGTTCGAATGCCCGGTGATACGGCTTGGCGCCGTGGAACGCGGGCAGGAAGGAATGGTGGATGTTGATGATGCGGTTGGGAAAGTGGCGGATGAAATCGGGCGACAGTACCTGCATGTAGCGCGCCAGCACGATGAAATCGATCTTGCGGTCGCGCAGGATCGCCAGCTGCGTCAGCTCGGCCTCATGCTTGGCATCCTTGTGCACCTTCAGGTGTTGGTAAGGCACGCGGTAGGCTTCGGCCAGCCAGCGCGTGTCTTCGTGGTTGCTGAGGACGATCGGCAGTTCGCAGTGCAGTTCGCCGCTCTGGTAGCGGTAGAGCAGGTCGGCCAGGCAGTGGTCGAACTTCGACACGAACACCGCCATGCGCGGCTTGCGGCTCGACTCGGCAAGGCGCCAGGTCATCTCGAAGCGGGTGGCGATGGGTCCGAAGGCCACGGCAAATTCGGCCAGATCGAGGTTGAATTCCGCCAATTCCCATTCCACCCGCATCAGGAACAGCTTCAGTTCGGCGTCCTGATGCTGGTCCGCGTGCAGGATGTTGGCGTTGTGCAGCAGCAGAAAATCGGCAATGGCGGCGACCAGCCCCTTCTGGTCGGGGCAGGAAATCAGCAGAACAGCGGTATGGCGCATGGCGGTGCCCGGTTCGGTAGGGGTTTTCGGCAGGGGGTTTTTACCCAATCATAACCAAAAATCCCCTGATCGCCTTATGGGGCCCAGCGCCCATCCGCTTCACCGGGGCGCATAAAGATTCAGCAGTCTTTGCGCGGCACGCCCTGTATTCGAGCATGCTAATAAGCCGAATTCAAACGTATTCATGGGCTTGGCCGGACGTTTCTTGGCGCCAGGCCGCATCCAGACGTCATCTTGTTCAATATTTAGGCAGTCTGTTCGACAGAGACTCTGATTTGTCATGGGATTTTCCGGGCGGCGAAAAATGCCTGCGAAATAAACCGCACGTCCAGGTTGACACGCCGGGCCACGCATCTAGAATTTGTCCAGAGTTTGTATTTGTTCCGTACATGGACCACAATATGTTGTGTATAACTGTGTGAACGAGGGCTGGGCAAGCTGTGTGTAAGTTGTGAATTCCTTACGTAATTGCCCGGTTTTTTGTCATCCCACCAAGGAGACTTGTAGATGTTGAACGTCGCCACCGAATCTGCCGCATCTCCCACCGTCCCGCCGCTCGAAACTGCCGAACCGGTGGTGGTCGACATGCGCTACGCCGACTACAGGATCATCCGCCGCAATGGTGCGGTGGTGGGCTTTGCGCCCAACAAGATCGCCATTGCCGTGACCAAGGCCTTCATCGCGGTGCAGGGCGGGCAGGCAGCGGCCTCGGCGCGCATCCGCGAGCTGGTCGAATCGATCACCAATCAGGTGACGGCGGCGCTGATGCGGCGCACCCCCAACGGCGGCACCTTCCACATCGAGGACATCCAGGACCAGGTCGAGCTGGCGCTGATGCGTTCGGGCGAGCACGAAGTCGCGCGTTCCTACGTGCTGTACCGCGAAAAGCGCACCCAGGAACGCGCTGCGCAGAAGGCCGCCGGCGTCCCCGATGTGCAGCTCCACGTGATCGAGGACGGCGTGAAAAAACCGCTCGATACCGCGCGCCTGGCCGGCCTGCTGGCCGACGCCTGCGCCGGCCTTGGTGACGGCGTGCGCGCCGAGCCGATCATGCACACCGTACTGCGCGACCTCTATGACGGCGTGCCGATGGCCGAAGTCGAAAAGGCGCTGGTGTTGGCCGCGCGCTCGATGATCGAGCAGGACCCGGCCTACTCCCTGGTCACCGCGCGCCTGCTGCTGGTCTCGATCCGCCACGAAGTGCTGGGCGAGACGGTGACGCAGGCCGAAATGGGCGCGCGCTATGCCGAGTATTTCCCCGCCTACATCAAGAAGGGCATCGACGCCGAACTGCTCGACGAGAAGCTGGGCCAGTTCGATCTGGCGCGCCTCGCAGCCGTGCTCGACGCCGATCGCGATTACCAGTTCGGCTACCTCGGTCTGCAAACCTTGTACGACCGCTATTTCCTGCACATTGAAGAGTCGCGCATCGAGCTGCCGCAAGCCTTCTTCATGCGCGTGGCGATGGGCCTGGCGATCAACGAAGTCGACCGCGAAGCGCGCGCCATCGAGTTCTACCAGGTGCTGTCGTCGTTCGACTTCATGAGCTCGACGCCGACCCTGTTCAACGCCGGCACCCGCCACAGCCAGCTGTCTTCCTGCTACCTGACCACCGTCACCGATGACCTCGACGGTATCTATCAGGCGATCAAGGAAAACGCCATGCTGCAAAAATATGCAGGCGGCCTCGGCAATGACTGGACCCCGGTGCGCGCCATGGGCGCCCGCATCAAGGGCACCAACGGCAAGTCGCAGGGTGTGGTTCCCTTCCTCAAGGTGGTCAACGACACCGCCGTCGCGGTCAACCAGGGCGGCAAGCGCAAGGGCGCGGTGTGTGCCTATCTGGAAACCTGGCACCTCGACATGGAAGAATTCCTCGAGCTGCGCAAGAACACCGGTGACGACCGCCGCCGCACCCACGACATGAACACCGCCAACTGGATTCCGGATCTCTTCATGCAGCGCGTGATGGAAGGCGGCGACTGGACCCTGTTTTCCCCCAACGACGTGCCCGATCTGCACGACCTCTACGGCCGCGCCTTCGCCGAGGCCTACACCGAATACGAGCGCCGCGCCGACCGCGGCGAGATCAAGGTGTTCAAGCGTATTCCCGCCAACCAGCTGTGGCGCAAAATGCTGTCGATGCTGTTCGAAACCGGCCATCCCTGGATCACCTTCAAGGACCCGTGCAACATCCGCAGCCCGCAGCAGCACGTCGGCGTCGTCCACAGCTCCAACCTGTGCACCGAGATCACGCTCAACACCAGCGACACCGAAATCGCCGTGTGCAACCTCGGCTCGGTCAACCTGGTGAACCATCTCAAGGATGGCAAGCTCGACCTGGACAAGCTGAAAACCACCATCCACACCGCCATGCGCATGCTCGACAACGTGGTGGACGTGAACTATTACGCCGTCGGCAAGGCACGCAATGCCAACTTCAAGCACCGTCCGGTGGGCCTCGGCATCATGGGCTTCCAGGACGCGCTGCAGGAACTGCGCGTGCCCTACGCGTCGGACGCCGCGGTGGAATTCGCCGACCGCTCGATGGAAGCCGTCTCCTACTACGCCTTCTGGGCGTCGACCGAACTCGCCGCCGAGCGTGGCCGCTATTCCAGCTACAAAGGCAGCCTGTGGAGCCGCGGTATCCTGCCGCAGGATTCGCTGAAATTATTGGCGGACGAGCGTGGCGGTTATCTGGACGTGGATACCAGCAGCACCCTCGACTGGGACGTGCTGCGTGCGCGCATCGCCGAGCACGGCATGCGCAACTCCAACTGCCTGGCAATCGCGCCGACCGCGACCATCGCCAACATCGTCGGCGTCTCTGCCTCGGTCGAGCCGACCTACCAGAACATCTACGTCAAATCCAACCTGTCGGGCGAGTTCACCGTCGCCAACAAGTACCTGGTCAACGACCTGAAAAAGCTCGGCCTGTGGGACGAAGTCATGGTCGCCGACATCAAGTACTTCGACGGCAGCCTGGCGAAGATCGACCGCATCCCGGCCGACATCCGCACGCTCTACGCCACCGCGTTCGAGATGGAAACCCGATGGCTGGTCGAATGTGCCAGCCGCCGCCAGAAGTGGATCGACCAGGCTCAAAGCCTCAACATCTATATGGCCGGCGCCTCCGGCAAGAAGCTCGACGAAACCTACAAGCTGGCGTGGGTTCGCGGCCTCAAGACCACCTACTACCTGCGTACCCTGAGCGCCACCTCGGCCGAAAAGTCGACCGGCAAGGGCGGCGAGTTGAACGCCGTCTCGTCGAGCGGCGGAGCCGGGGCAATGAGCAGCGGCGGCAGCCGCGCGATGAACGCGGCGGCTGCCAATTTGCCCGAGCCTGAGCTGGATGGCGTGGCATGCACCATGCGGCCGGGGGATGTGGGGTTCGAGGAATGCGAGGCGTGCCAGTAAGGGTTTGAGTGCGTTGGCCGGGGGTAGCCCCTGAAGGGACTCCGATCCACTACGCGCTAAAGCACGTGTGGAATCGTATGCCCGGTGGCTAGTCACTTTCTCTTGCCGGCCAGGAGAACGTAACCAAAGAGAAAGCCGCCCTGCTGCGCCACCCCTTCGGGGCGGGCCTCGACTGAACCGGGCCATCGGGGCGGCTGCGCAACTCGCCCTGGCAGAACACACAAAACGTGTTCTGCTGCGGAGCTCAGACAGTGCTCGCCTTCATCCCCGCTGACTCGATCCAGTCGAGGTGGCGCAGAAGGGCTGCGGA
This sequence comes from Thiobacillus sp., assembly GCA_035530575.1. Taxonomy (GTDB): domain Bacteria; phylum Pseudomonadota; class Gammaproteobacteria; order Burkholderiales; family Thiobacillaceae; genus Thiobacillus. The sequence continues at coordinate 13,349 of DATKUP010000111.1, forward strand.
AGGGTCGCTGCGAAGCAGCGGGGACCCACCGGCGTACCCCTTGCGGGTGAAACCGGCACAAGAAAGCAGGGTGGGCTCCGCCCACCGCCAGATTAAAAGTAGTGTGGGCCCAGCCCACTTTGGGAAAACCAAAGGAGAATTTAACGATGTTGAACTTTGAAGAAGATTTCACCCCCGCCGCCAAGCCCGCAGACGTGCCGGCCTTCCTGGGCAAGGAATCCGCAGCGGCTGCCGATATTGCCGACCCCGCGCCCCAGACCCGGCGTGTGCAGGCTGCCGACAAGCGCGTCATCAACGGCGCGACGGACGTGAACCAGCTCGTTCCCTTCAAATACAAATGGGCGTGGGAAAAATACCTCGCCGGCTGCGCCAACCACTGGATGCCGCAGGAAGTGAACATGAGCCGCGACATCGCGCAGTGGAAAGACCCCAACGCGCTCTCCGAGGACGAGCGCCGTCTGGTCAAGCGCAACCTCGGCTTCTTCGTCACCGCCGATTCGCTCGCCGCCAACAACATCGTGCTCGGCACCTATCGCCACATCACCGCGCCCGAGTGCCGCCAGTACCTGCTGCGCCAGGCATTCGAAGAGGCCATCCACACCCACGCCTACCAGTACATCGTCGAATCGCTGGGCCTGGACGAAGGCGAGATCTTCAACGCCTATCACGAGATCGAGAGCATCCGCGACAAGGATGAATTCCTCATCCCCTTCATCAACACGCTCACCGATCCGCAATTCAAGACCGGCACCCCGCAGGCCGACCAGGATTTGCTGAAGTCGCTGATCGTCTTCGCCTGCATCATGGAAGGCATCTTCTTCTACGTCGGCTTCGTGCAGATCCTCGCCCTGGGCCGTCAGAACAAGATGACCGGTGCCGCCGAGCAGTACCAGTACATCCTGCGCGACGAGTCCATGCACTGCAACTTCGGCATCGACCTCATCAACACCATCAAGCTCGAAAACCCGCACCTGTGGACCAACGAGTTCAAGGCCGAAATCAACGGCCTGATCCAGAAGGGCGTCGAGCTCGAATACCGCTACGCCGAAGACACCATGCCGCGTGGCGTGCTGGGGCTGAATTCCGCCCAGTTCAAGGAATACCTGCGCTTCATCGCCAACCGCCGCTGCCAGCAGATCGGGCTGGACGAAATGTTCCCCGGCGTCACCAACCCCTTCCCCTGGATGGCCGAGATGATCGATTTGAAGAAGGAGAAGAACTTCTTCGAAACGCGGGTTACGGAGTATCAGACGGGCGGGGCGTTGAGCTGGGATTGACCGGCTGAATCACAGGCGTAGACTCTGTATTGTTTTGTGTATTCGTGTGTATTAAAATATGAACAGCGCGGAGCTTATCAAGCGCCTGGAGCGCGAGGGCTGGATACGGGTAGGCGGCAAGGGCGACCATGCCAAGTACAAGCACCCCGAAAAACCCGGCCACGTCGTGGTCCCGCATCCGCGCAAGGATATGGCGATAGGCACGCTGCGCAACATCTACCGGCAAGCCGGTTGGGAATGGAGGTAACCATGCTGTACCCGGTCTATGTACATGTTGGCGATGACAGCCATGCTCACGGCGTCACCGTCCCCGACTTTCCCGGCTGCTATTCGGCCGCGGACAACTGGGAAGAACTCCCCGCCAAAATTCAGGAAGCCATCGAAGTTTATTGCGAAAGCGAAGACATGGACATCCCCGCGCCCACCCCGCTGGAAGTCCTCACCGCCCAGTCGGAATATCAGGATGGCGTGTGGCTGCTGGTGGACGTCGATGTGTCCCAGCTCACGACCCGCCCCGTACGTTTGAACGTGTCCTTGCCGGAAGGGCTGGTCAAGCGGATTGATGCCTACGCCAAAGCGCATCACTTGAGCCGGTCCGGCTTTCTAGCGAAGGCCGCAGTTTCGGAGATGGAGCGGCAGTGAAGCTGGCTGGTAAACAATTCGAGCGCGGCCCCTTTGATTCATACTGAGTTGGACTACAAGAGCGCTTCACAACGTGCCCGAGTTTTGACGGAATCCTGGATTCCAGTCAATGCCTTATGCCCCGCATGTGGTGGAGCGTATGTCAAAACTCCAAACAATACGAAGGCTCTGGACTTTAACTGCAAGTCCTGCGCGCGTCCGTTTGAGTTGAAGAGTTCAAAGACCAGGTTTGGAAAAAAGGTTGTGGACGGTGCCTATGGGTCGATGATCTCGGCCATTAGGGAAGATCGTCAGCCGAACTTGATTCTGATGAACTATCGGCTGCCATTTTCTGTTTTGGATTTGTTTGTATTGCCCCGCCGATTTATTGTCGAGCCAATGGTTGTGGCAAGAAAACCACTTTCCCAGCATGCCAGAAGGGCGGGATGGGTTGGCTGCAATCTTGATCTCGCAATCATTCCACGGAGTGCACTGATTCCATGCATTGTTAATGGGACGCCTGTTCCACAGGAGAAAATTCAGCGATCCTGGTCTGCCACAGAAGTGCTGGAAAACGTTGGAGGTGCTGAGCGCGGATGGATTGCCGTTACGCTGGGAATAGTCGATTCAATAGGAAGCAGATTTTTCTCACTCCATGATGTTTATGTATACGAAGCACGAGCATCGCGTCTGTTTCCGAATAATAAAAACGTAAAGGCAAAGTTACGTCAGCAATTGCAATTGCTGCGTGACATGGGACTGATTGAATTTCGTGGTCGTGGCTCCTATGCCTTGGTTGATACGCTGGTCAGTAACTGATTCAAGAAACCTTTCAGTGTCAGTCCGTCCCATTTGTGAAGGAGAAAATCACATGAGCAAACCAAGGGTGCTGATCATGGTGCACGGCGGAGTCGCGGAATCAAAGGTGCCGGGCTCGGTTTTATCTCCGGCGCGACGGAGCATGAACCACCATAGCAAATTAATTCGTGCCTGGCTCCTTTGATTTCTTGAGATCCCCTAGGCATAACGTAAAGTTAACCAGCCGCCCCGCTTCTAGGCGGTCTGGTTAAACGTTGGGTTAGATTCTTATTTTTCAATCATAAGTGACTTATGAGTCTTATTTGCTTTCCACGTAAATGTATCGGCACCTTGCAAAATCTGCTTTGTGCTGGAAGAACCATTTATGACTAGTTGCCACAGGGTTTGTATCTGGCCGTTGTAAAGGAAGCCCGTCCACCCGGTAATGGAATTACAAGATTCCGTACTCTGCCAAATGGTTGTAAATGTGATGGCTGTGCCATATACCCACCCGGTAACTGGATACGCTATGTTTTGACATCCATAGCCAGGAGCACGATTAATGTATGTTCCCGTAAGCAGGCCATTGTTTCCAATATTATTAATATACAGCGTCGAACCGCTTTGATTCGTCCAGCTAGAAAGTGACTGAACTTCTTTTACTTGATCAGCACGTGCAAACGACGATATAGAAAGAGAAAAAATGACAACTAAAACACCGAGCAGCTTTTCCATAATAAACTTCTCCTTAGTTTCATGCCTCATTTTCTTGCAAATAAATTCCCTGTTGAGGCAGCGCCAGAGAATCTAACGCAAAAATGGGGTCAGACATGATATCCTCCCATACCGTACCGCGCGGAATGCTCGGGTAGAACGTCATCCCGCTCAAGAAATATTGCCCTTCATTGCCACCGCCGCTGCCAGCAGATCGGCCTCGACGAGATGTTCCCCGGCGTCACCAACCCTTTCCCCTGGATGGCCGAAATAATGACCCCGAAGGTTGGCATATTTGAGGTTGGCATCCCTGGATGGACGCCCGGTGCTTATTTGCGCATTTAAAAATCCAGCTTCAAACTGAAGCCTACCCGTTTATCCTTGGCCGTCAGGGGGTCGTCCGCTCCGGAAAAGGCCGTCGGCGGGGCGAATTCCAGCCGCCATGTATTGCTGATGCCCTGCCTGGACAGGGCGCCAGCCACGGAAACATGATCCATCAATGGTTTCGCCGCACCTTCGACGCCGTAATGCGGCATATATGATGTACTCCAGGAAGAATAGGCCTGTGTTGAATCCTCATTGTCACTCTTGGCGCACACGGCATGCGGCAAACCGGTAACCATGACCAAACCCATCAACATGATTTTGCGTTTCATATCCACACTCCCGTTACTGTCTCCAATTTAAATATAGCCTTGCCATGTCGCGGTTCAAGCCCAGACAAAGGACAAATGGGACAAATGGGGTCAGACACGATATTCATAACCGATATTCATAGTCGGGAGAGGGCAATAATCGTGGCATGATGGTCAGACACGATATTCATGAAGTCAATAATTGTGTCCGACTCCATTTTTTGTAGCCATTGACTCAGGAAGGACTGTTTGCGCCAGTCGATGTCAATTCAAGTTGTCCATTCCGAACCGGAATGCGCTGCCCCGGATTGTGGTCCATACGCACGACACCCTGCTTGTCGTTAAGTCGATAGGTCACGTCGTATCCGAGTGTCTTGGTGCTGGAATCATAGACCGTTTTGCAGCGTCTCTCCGTCCCTGTGACCTGGTCGGATTCCTGCATATTCTGCTGCACTTTATTGCCGGTATAGCCACCACCCGCCGCACCTGCCACGGTAGCCAGGGTTTTACCCTTGCCGCCACCAACCTGGTTGCCCAGCACTCCACCCAGCACCGCGCCGATGGCGGTACCCGCGATCCGGTGTTCGTCTTTCACGGGCGCCTGATGGGTAACGGCGACATCGCTGCATTCTTTACGCGGCGTCCTCACCTTTTCAGTCACTTCCTTTGCGCTGATCACTTCAGCGTAATCCGCGCCTTTCATGGCTTTATAGCCGGCAAATCCGCCTACTGCGGTCACTGCAACAGCGCCTGCCACGATCCCTATGATCATCGATTTATCCATGACTGCTCCTTAAAAAATATGCCTGAAAGTATACGAATGGGGTCATACACCATCGCGGTCAAGCAACAGTAAGCATAAATGTCGGTGGGTTCCGTGCGCTATCGAACGTAGTCCTGAACAATTTCGGGGTCAGGTTTTGCCCTTGCCATTCAGTGGACAATAGCGGACAGACTATTAAACAAATGGGGTTCAGATACGATGAGAATAAATGGGGGCAGACACTGAGGTTTCCCACGAATATTGTGTCTGCTTGCCTTTTTTTCCTGGCACGGAATGGGTCGATGGATCGAGCGGCTGAATTTCAACTGCCCTCAGATGGCGCGCCAGGCGTCGGCACCTGCGTTGCCAGTACCTGATCCACCCGATTGCGGTCGACGTCCACCACCTCGAACTCCCAGTCCGCCCAGGTGAAGCGTTCCGCCTTGCGCGGAATGCGGCCCAGCGAAGCCAGCACGAAACCACCAACCGTGTGATAGTTTCCCAGCGATTCCTGGGGCACATGGCGGATCTCCAGCCGGTCCTTCATCTCGTCGATGGGCAGCAGGCCATCGAGCAGCCAGGATCCGTCGGCCCGGCGCACGGCCAGGGCGTCTTCGACGTCTTCGGCCAGAGGCATCATGTCGCCGACCAGCGAATACATCAGGTCGTCCAGGGTGACGACGCCTTCGGTGAGGCCAAATTCGCTCACCACCAGGGCGAAATTGGCGCGCTGCTGGCGGAAGATGCGCAGCAGGTCGATGAGGGTGAGGCTGGAGGGGACGAATAGCGGTTGCGCAAGCGGCAGCTCGGCAAAGTCGATGTCGCCCTCCATGGCAGCCTTGAGAATATCGTGACTTTCGGCAATGCCAATCACCTGCTGTAGATCGCCCTTGCAGATGGGCAGGCGGGAATGCGGCGCCTCCTTCAGTATGCGCAGGTTATTCTCGCGCGGGGACAGCAGGTCGAGCCAGGCGACATCCGACGCCGGCGTCATGACGGTGGCGAGACGCCAGTCCTCCAGTCGCAGCACGTTGCCGAACAGCTGGCTCTCTTCCGGCGCGATGGTGCCCGTTCGCTCGCCTTCGTCCACAAATGCCAGGATGTCCTCCACGCTGGTGACCGCGGGCACCGACTGGATCGGAAGCAGGGCCAGTATGCGGTCTGCAACGAACGACAGAAAACGGATCGCGGGGGACAGCAGCAGGATGAAAAGCGACATGAAGGGGGCACAAAACGCCGCCACCTTTTCCGGATGCGCGAGTGCGATCCGTTTGGGTACGATCTCGCCCAGAATGATCGAAACGGCGGTAACGATCACGATAGTGACACCGAAGGCAATGGATTCACGCCAGTCGGCTAACCCGGGAATCACCGCACCGATGGCCGCTTCGATGGACGCCGACAGGGCCGACTCACCATATACCCCCATCAGTAGTGCGGCAGCAGTGATGCCCGTCTGACTGGCGGCCAGCAGCCGGCTCGGGTGTTCCTTGATCGCCAGCGCCTTGATGGCCCCGATATCGCCTGTCTCGGCCAGCTGTATCAGGCGGCCGCGGCGAGCGGAAGCGAGCGCCATTTCCGCAAGGGAAAACAGGCCGGAAATCAGGATGAGCAGGATCAGGATCCACAGGGCATTCATGATCAGGAGGAGGGAGCGGGGATGAGGGTGATTCTACATGCCGTCCCAGAGGTTGAACGTACGGCCCAAACTGCAAGACCCGCCGGTCAGGCGGGCCTTGCTTGGGCAGCAGCCGGTAGCAAATCATGGGGAAACCTCAGGGTCCGACATCATTTTCGCCTGCCCCGCCCTCCCTTTCACCTGGCTCGACACCGAAAGCGGCGGCCAGTTCGTATTCATGCTGCGGCGCGAAGACCTTTAAGGAAGCACTGATTAATTCGATATGGCTGTCATCCTATGCTTGCGCCAACTCGTTTTGAATAGGATATTCGAGACGAGCCAGGAGAAGGGTCTGAAGCCGAAGTTGTCATGAGTCGTTCGAGGCTGTTCGCAATGGTGGTTGCCCTTCTCCGCCCTTACTGATTCC
>DATKUP010000112.1:0-158039 GCA_035530575.1 Thiobacillus sp.
GTTTTCCAGCCGCTGCCGGATCGCCGCCTTGTACAGCACGCGGTCGGCCTGCGCGCGGGTGGCACGTACCGCCGGACCCTTGGACGAATTGAGCGTGCGGAACTGGATCCCCGCCTCGTCGGTGGCCAGCGCCATCGCGCCGCCCAGCGCGTCGACCTCCTTGACCAGATGTCCTTTGCCGATGCCGCCGATCGACGGGTTGCACGACATGGCGCCGAGGGTTTCGATGTTGTGCGTCAGCAGCAGCGTCTTCACGCCCCTGCGCGCGGCGGCCAGCGCGGCTTCGGTGCCGGCATGACCGCCGCCGATGACGATGACATCAAAGGATTCGGGGAAATTCATGGGCGCATTTTACCCTCTGCCGGCTTTCGTTTCACGTGAAACACATTTCTAACCGGCCTGTTTCGCCTCCAGCGCTTCCCAGCGCGCCAGCGCGTCAAGCAATTCGGCCTCGATGGCCTCCGTGCGCGCGCGCAGCGCCGCCGCCTCCTGCGGCGGGTCCTGATACAGCGCGGGGTCGGCCAGTCGGGCTGCAAGCGCCCCCTGCTCGGCTTCCAGCGCCTGGATCTGCACCGGCAGGGCCTCGAGTTCGCGCGCTTCCTTGTAGCTGAGGCTGGATTTGGCAGCGGGCTTGGGCGATGCGGTCGTCGATGGGGCCTTGGCGCCGGCGGGCTGTTGGGCGGCTTTGGCTTGCTGTGCTTTCCACATCTGCCAATCGGCATAGCCGCCGACGATTTCGGTCAGCTTGCCGCCACCCTCGAACACGATGGACTGGGTGACGACGTTGTCGAGAAAGGTGCGGTCATGCGAGACGATGAGCACGGTGCCGCTGTACTCCTGCAGCAATTGCTCCAGCAGCTCCAATGTGTCGATGTCAAGGTCGTTGGTCGGCTCGTCCAGCACCAGCAGGTTGGCCGGGCGGGCGAACAGGCGCGCCAGCAACAGTCGGTTGCGCTCGCCGCCCGAGAGTGCCGACACCTTGGCGCGCGCCCGCTCGGCAGGGAACAGGAAGTCTTCCAGATAGCTGATGACGTGCTTTTTCTGCCCGCCGGTTTCGACAAAATCGGAGCCGGGAGAAATTGTATCGATCAGCGTCGCGTCGTCGTTCAGCTGGTTGCGGAACTGGTCGAAGTACGCCACCTCGAGCTTGGTGCCCTGCCGGATCTTGCCGGATTGTGGCTGCAGCTCGCCCAGAATCAGGCGGATCAGCGTGGTCTTGCCGGCGCCGTTCGGGCCGAGCAGGCCTAGCTTGTCGCCGCGCAGCAAGGTACCGGAAAAGTCGCGGATCAACGTTCTGTCGTCGTAACCGTAGGTGACGTGCTCGAGCTCGGCCACCACCTTGCCGGAACGGTCACCGGCGTCGATCTGGAAGCCAACCTGGCCGGCACGGCCTATGCGTGCCTCGCGGGTAAGACGCAAGGCCTCGAGTCGCCGCACTCGGCCTTCGTCGCGGCAGCGTCTGGCCTGCACGCCCTTGCGGATCCAGACCTCCTCCTGTTTCCAGTACTTGTCGAACTTGCGGTTATGCACCGCTTCAATTTCCAGCTGTTCGGCTTTTTTGACCTGATATGCGGTGAAGTTGCCCTGGTATTCGCGCAATTGACCGCGATCCAGCTCGACGATGCGGTTGGCGACATTGTCCAGAAAGCGCCGGTCGTGGGTGATGAACAGCAGCGCGCCCTTGAAGTCCCTGAGCAAGCCTTCCAGCCACTCGATGGCAGAAAAATCGAGGTGGTTGGTGGGCTCGTCCAGCAGCAGCAATTCGGGGTCGGTGACCAGCACGCGCGCCAGCGCGACGCGTTTCTTGAGTCCGCCGGACAGAGTATCGACCGCACGGTCGGCGTCCAGGCTCAGGCGCTGCAGGGTTTCCTCCACCCGGCTATTGAGCCGCCACCCGTCGGCCAACTCCAGCTCGTGCGACAACCGCTCGAAGTCGGCGTATACCGTCTCGTCACCCTCCGCCATCGCATGCGCCACAGCATGGTACTGGGCCAGCAGGGCCTGTGCCGCACCGACGCCTTCGGCCACAGCCTCGAACACCGTATGTCCGGGCTGAAACTGCGGCTCTTGCGGCACATAGGCGAGCTTCAGGGCCGGTTTGCGCCACACGTCCCCCGCATCCGGCGGATTGATACCCGCGATGATTTTCAGCAGGCTCGACTTACCGGTGCCGTTGCGTCCGATCAGGCCGATGCGCTCGCCCGCCTCGACCACCAGCGAGGCGCCGTCAAGGAGGGGCCAGTGGCCATAGGCGAGTTCAAGTCGGTCAAAGGTAAGGAGCGGCATAGGGGGGTCAGGGGTCAGGGGTCAGGGGTCAGGGGTCAGGGGCGGCATTATCCACGGTTGATGAGGGCGGCATGGACCGCCCGGCCGATATTTAATGCATTGGGAGTGTCGCTGTGCAGGCAAATCGTGCCGGCAGCGATCCTGCGAGGCCTGCCATTCAAGGTGGCGACGGGCAAACCCTGCGCAAGTGCGAGCGCCTGATGTGCCGCTTTTTCGGGATCGGTCACCAGCGCTCCCCTGGTTTCACGTGAAACCAGCAGACCGTCGGCCTGATAGCGACGATCTACAAACGCTTCGTCGAGGACGGCCAGGCCGGCTGCGGCGCCGGCCGCAATCAATTGCGATCCGGACAGGCCCACCAGCACCAGCGCCGGATCGAATGCCGCCACCGCACGGGCGATCGCCCGGGCCACGCCCACGTCGCGCGCCGCCGCATTATACAGCGCGCCATGCGGCTTGACGTGCGCCAATCGAAGCCCCAGCCGCCCCGCCTGCTCGGCCAACGCCTCGGTCTGCTGCGTAACCCATGCTGCAATTTCATCTTCGGTCGCGGCCAGCGGTCGGCGGCCGAAATGAACGCGATCGGGGTAGCCTGGATGGGCGCCCGCCGCCACCCCATAAGCGGCCGCCAGCTGCAGCGCGGCGGCCATACTCGCAGCATCGCCGGCATGGCCGCCGCAGGCAACCGACACCCGCCCCAGATAGGGCATCAGGCTGGCGTCGTCGCAGCCTTCACCGATATCGGCATTAAGTTCGATCATGTCAGTTCCTCGATTTTCCACTGCTCGGTGGCCAGTAACCGAGCCCGCTCAAGCTCGATGGTGGCAAACCGCACCGCATCGCCCGGCCGCAGCTGCGCCAGTTTCGCCATGTCGGCGGCAATCACCCCGGCAATCACCGGGTAGCCGCCGGTCACCGGACCGTCCCAGCCCAAAACGATCGGCCGGCCATCCGGCGGCACCTGCACCGCACCCGGCAGCACCCCCTGCGACGGCAGTTCAGCTCGCGCATACGTCACCGTCGGCCCGCCCAGCCGCAGACCGCGACGGTCTGACGCGGTCTCCACCCGATAGCTTCCAGCAAAGAACGCCAATAGTCCCGCATCGTCGAACTGGCCGGCTTGCGGCCCGGCCACCACGCGCAGCGGCACGTCCCGCTCAATGGCGGGTGCGCGCGCGCGCAGCAAACGCACCGCACCCGCCTGCGCACCGCTTGCCAGCACATCTCCCGTCCGCAGCGCACGACCCCGATAGCCGCCGAATCCAGCCGGCAGAAACGTGCTGCAACTGCCCATCACCGGCGGCACCGTCAGCCCGCCACGCAGCGCCAGCCAGCAGCGGCAACCCGTTTCTGCCTGCTCCAGATTCAGGGTCTCTCCCGCCGCCAGAACCAGTGTTTCGCCCCACCCGACCGCCGCGCCGCTGCTGCGCGTCGCCGCAAAGCGCGTACCGGCGAGCGCCACGACGCCCCCCAGCGGAAACCGCAGGGCGGGCCCCCTCAGGGTGATTTCCAGTCCCGCCGCCGCCGCGTCATTACCCACCAGCCGATTGGCTGCCACCAGCGCCGCAGAATCCGCCGCGCCGCCGACGGGTACGCCGAGCGCGCCCCGGCCGGACCGTCCCTGATCCATCACCAGATCGCATAGGCCTGCGTGCAGCACCTCGATCATCTGGGCACAAAGCGAACACGATCGCCCGGCAACAACAGGGCGGGTGCAGCACGCTGCGGGTCGAACATGACGGCCGTCGTATGGCCAATGATCTGCCAGCCGCCGGGGCCGCTGGCAGAATAAATCCCGGTGTATCCCCCGCCGATCGCCACGCTGCCCGCCGCCACCCGCAGCCGCGGCGACGCCCGGCGGGGCGCGTGCAGGGCGCAAGGCAGGCCATGCAGATACGGGAAGCCCGGCTGGAAGCCCAGGAAAGCAACCGAATATTCCACCGCCGCATGGCTGTTTATATAGGCCGCGGCGTCCAGGCCTGCCCGCTCTGCCAGCACCGGCAAATCCGGCCCGGCGGCCCCGCCGTACTCGACAACAATTTCGTGCAGCGTTCCGCCTGTGGCCGGCATGCCGGCCACAGGCGCGATCAATGCCGACCGTAAATTTTCCGACAAACCTGTGCCGCGCCGAAAAACCAGAAACAGGCAGCCATCTGCCGGTATTATGTCTTCTATTTCCGGCAAGTTCAGCGAAATCAACGCGGCATAACGCGTCAGCGTGGTGTCTCCCGTCTCCACCCGCAGCCCGCGGTCGCTTATCCAGCGCCAGGCGGGATGGCTTTGCGATGGTGCCCTGGTGTCATTTTCCATAAGGTACAGCGCCTTCCCGCTGCCGCGAACGACCGGAATCAATCCTGTATTGTCGCAAAAACTCAATGCCCGTGTGGGCCGCAGGTTTCGCGGCGGCCACACGACTCGGGGAAATAAAAAAGGGGCTCGTGAGAGCCCCTTTCTATCGCCGGTGATCGTGCGGGCGATCAGTCCTTGAAACGGCCCCGCACACCGACGCGATTGCCGCCGCCGCGGTTTTCATTGCCGCCGCTGCGCGGCTGGCCGGGACGCGCGCTATTGCCGCGGTCACCGTAGCTGCGGGGGGCGGCTGCTTTGGCTTTGGCCTCGCGTTCGCGCTTTTCCCAGTATTCGACGCTGTTGCCGTTGACTTCGGCCTTGGGCGCTGCGTGGGCATCGACACCCCGATAAGCCTCGTTGCGCGGCGGACGGTCGCCATAAGCACGCGGGGCGCCGCCAAACGGGCCGCCGCGCGGGGCGCTGTCCGCACGGTTGCCGCGCGGTGCATCGCTGTGGGCAGGACGGTCGCCGCCGGGGCGCGCATCGGCACGGTAACCGCGATCACGGTTATCGCGGCTGTCGCCGCGCGGCGGACGGTCGCCGTAGCTGCGCGGCTCGCTGCGCTTGTCGCCAAACCCGCCGCGCGGGCCTGCGTTGCTGCGCGGGCGCCCCGCTGCTGCGGGACGGCCGGAGGTCGGCTTCTGGGTGGGTTCCAGCCCGGGCAGGGTATGGACCTCGATACGGTTGCCGGTGTAACGCTCGATGTTCTTCACCAGGCCGACTTCGCGCATGCCGGCGAAGCTCACTGCGATGCCGGTACGGCCGGCGCGGCCGGTGCGGCCGATGCGGTGGACATAATCCTCGGCCTGCCGCGGCAGATCGAAGTTGATGACATGGCTGATGCCCGCCACGTCGAGGCCGCGCGCGGCGACGTCGGTGGCCACCAGCACGCGGGTACGGCCTTCGCGCAGGCGCTGCAGCGCGCGGTTGCGCTGGCCCTGCTGCATGTCGCCATGCAGCGCGTCGGACGCAAAGCCGCTTTCGGACAGCAGGTCGGAAATCTCCTCGGTGCTGCGTTTGGTCGAGGCGAACACGATGGCCTGGGTCATCTCCACGCCGCGCAGCAGCGCATCGAGCAGACGGTTCTTGTGGTCCATGTTGTCGGCAAACAGCAGCCGCTGCTCGATCTTGGATTCCAGGTGAGGCACTGCTTCGATCTCGATGCGCTGTGCGTCGCGGGTCAGCTCGCGCGCCAGATTGCCCACCACGCCATCGAGCGTGGCCGAGAACAGCAGCGTCTGGCGCTCCTTCGGGCAGCGTGCGGCGATGGCCTTGATGTCATCGACAAAACCCATGTCGAGCATGCGGTCGGCTTCGTCGAGAACCAGCACTTCCAGACGCGAAAAGTCGATCTTGCCGCGCTCCAGATGGTCGATCAGGCGACCCGGGGTTGCCACCACCACGTCCACCGGCTGCGACAGGCGCTTCAGCTGCAGCCCATACGGCGAGCCGCCGACCAGGCAGGCGGTGCGGAAACGGCGCATCTCGTTGCCATAGGTGATGGCCGCTTTTTCGACCTGCTGCGCGAGTTCGCGCGTGGGCGTCAACACCAGCACGCGCGGGCCCATGCCTTTGATCGTCGGCTCGGCCAGCATGCGCTGGATCGACGGCAGCATGAATGCCGCGGTCTTGCCGCTGCCGGTGTGCGACGACACCAGCAGGTCGCGGCCGGTCAGCGCGGCGGGAATCGCCAGCTGCTGCACCGGCGTGGCGTTTTCGTAGCCCGAAGCCAACACGGATTTAAGGAGGAGGGGATCTAGCCCAAGTTCGGAAAAGCTCATGAAAATACCTTTTTAGTGCGCTCAAACGCGCAAAACAGACCTGCGCCCGGTTCAATACCGAACAGGCCATTAAAATACGAACCGGAAAATAAGCGGCGTTTGGAATGTATTAATTCCTGACCGCTCAACGGGTCGCGTCGATCACATCGGCGCCAACCACAAGACTTGTCACTGCCGGCTGTCAGGAACTGCCGGAGCACAATAGAGAGGTCGAAGACGATGGGGCTGTGAGAACAGTCCCGAGGCACGGCGGCAAATAAACCTAGCCTGCCCACTGCTGTATGCACAACTCGGTGCAGTATATCAGAAAACGCTGTAATAGCCAGATCCGGTTTCGAATGTCCTCAGGCGGGGTGATACAGCTTGTGATACAGGCCGCCGCGGTCGATCAGTTCATCGTGCCCGCCCGCTTCCACCACGCGGCCATTCTCGAACACCAGAATGCGGTCGGCCTGTTTTACCGCCGACAGGCGATGGGCAATGATGAGCGTGGTGCGCCCGGCCAGAAATCCGCTCAGTGCCTGATGCAGGCGTCGTTCGGTGTCGGTATCGAGCGCCGAGGTGGCCTCGTCGAGAATGACTATTTTTGGGTCGGCGACGATCATGCGCGCGATCGCCAGGCGTTGCCGCTGCCCGCCGGACAGCCGCACACCCTGCCGTCCCACCGCCGTATCCAGCGCATGCGGCAGCTCGGCGATGATGTCCTTCAGCTGGGCAATTTCCAGCGCCTGCCACAGCATGGCGTCATCGGCCTCGCGCCCCAGTGTCAGATTGGCGCGCACGCTGTCGTTGAACAGCACCGGGTGCTGCAGCACCACGCCGACGTGCTCGCGCACCGTTTCCCAGCCGATCTCGGTCACCGGCGCATCGCCATACAAAATCTGCCCCGACTTCACCGGATACAGGCCCAGCAAGGCCTGCACCAGGGTCGACTTGCCACCGCCGGAGGCGCCCACCAGCGCCACTTTCTCGCCCGCCGCCACTGCAAGGCTGACGTCATCGAGCACCGTCTCGCCCTCGTCGTAGGCAAAACTGACGTGGTCGAGCGTAATACCAACAGTGGACTGGCCGGCGAAGGGGTCGCGCAGCGCCGGATGCTGCGGTTCGCTGGCGAGGCCGAGCAGCGCATTGATCCGCCCCAGCGCGGCATTGGCGGCGTACCAGGCGTACTGCATGTTCACCAGCTCCTGCACCGGCGTCATCATGAACCACAGGTAGCCGAACACCGCCAGCATCTGGCCGATGGAGAGGTCGGAAAACACCACCATCAGCATCGCCCCGGCGCGAAAGGCGTCGAACCCGGCAAGGAAAATGAAGAAGGAAAACCGGCCCATCGCGTCGGATTTCCAGGCGAACGCCGCAGCGTGCCGACGGATGTCGGCCGCCTTTTCGCTCACCCGCGCCAGATAATGCTTCTCGCGGTTCATCGCGCGAATCTGGGTCAAGGCATCCAGCGTTTCGGCGAGCGCATCCTGAAACACCTCGAAGGCGCGGTTCTCGAACTTTTTCAGATCCTTCACCCGCTTGCCAAGCCGGGTCGAAAACAGAATCACGACGGGGTTCAGCAACAGGATGAACAGCGCCAGCTGCCAGTGCATCCAGAACAACACCGCGGCGACGCCGACCAGTGTCAGCACCGACACCACCAGACCTGAAACCGAGGCGCCGAGGAAACTGTCAATGGCATTCAGATCCGTCACGAAATGCGATGTCACCCGCCCTGCGCCCACTGTCTCGAACTGCGACAGCGCAATGCGCGACAGGCGGTTCAGCATGCGCACGCGGATGCGATACACCACCTCCTTGGCCAGCAGCGAAAACGTCCGCCCCTGCCACACGTTGAGCAGGATCGCGGTCAGCCGCAAGGCCAGCGTCAGCAGCAGCGCAGCGCCGATGAACAGCACCGGCCCGTGCCACGCCGCCGGAAACCACGCGCCGACGGCGGCGACCATTTTCCCTGGATGCTGCAGCAGCACCTCATCGACCATCAGCGGCAGCAAGAGCGGCACCGGCACCGCAGCAGCGACCGCCAGCAGCGCAATGAGGTTGGCCTGCAGCAGGCGCGCGCGATGGGTCTTGAGTTCGTCGGCGATGCCGCGCCAAGTCAGCATGACTGACAATCCTGAAGGGTGGAATACATTTCAAGCATAAGCGCTAGCGCACTCGGGAAAAAGTCCTGCGCGGCCGTTTACTTGCCGATGCAGAATTTGCTGAAGATTTCGCCCAGCAGATCGTCGGCAGTGAATTCGCCGGTAATTTCCGACAAAGCGGCCTGCGCCAGCCGCAGTTCTTCGGCAAACAGCTCGAGCTGCGCAGCGGCCGCGCGCGCGGCGGCCAGATGGCCCGCGGCGCGGCCGAGCGCGTCGAGGTGGCGTGCGCGTGCCATGAACGCGCCCTCGCCCACGGCCTGCCAGCCGGCCGCTTCGAGCAGCTTTTCGCGCAGCAGTTCGACCCCGGCGCCGGTTTTGGCGGACAGCCAGACTTCGTCGCCCGCCGCGCGCGGCGCATCAAAGGTGGCGTCGATCTTATTGTGGAGGGTCAGTCGTGCCACACCGGGCAGGCGTTGCAGGATCGCCTCCTCGCGTTCGCCCACGCCGTGCGCCGCATCCACCAGCAGCAGCGCCACATCGGCCTTGCCCACCGCGTCCCAGGTGCGGGCAATGCCAATTTTCTCCACTGCATCGTCTGTATCGCGCAAACCTGCGGTATCGATGATGTGGAGCGGCACCCCCTGAATCTGAATCGCCTCGCGCACGGTGTCGCGAGTGGTGCCGGCGATCTCGGTGACGATCGCCGCCTCGAACCCGGCCAGCTGGTTCATCAGGCTCGACTTGCCGACATTCGGCTGGCCGATCAGCACCACGGTCAGGCCTTCACGCAGCAACGCGCCCTGCCTGGCTTGCGAACGCACCGCCCGCAGGCTGGCATCGATGGCATCGAGTCGGCCGAAGGCATCGGCGTCGCGCAGAAAATCGATTTCTTCTTCGGGAAAATCCAGCGTGGCCTCGACCAGCATGCGCTGGCGGGTCAGTGCCTCGACCAGTTCGGCAATCCGCGCCGAGAACGCGCCGGCGAGCGAGCGCACGGCCGAGCGCGCCGCCTCTCCGGATGCCGCGTCGATCAGATCGGCCACCGCCTCGGCTTGCGCCAGATCGAGCTTGCCATTGAGATAAGCGCGGCGGGTGAACTCACCCGGCGCTGCCAAGCGCGCGCCGAGCTCGACGCAACGCTGCAGGATGAGATTGAGCACCACCGGCCCGCCATGCCCCTGCAACTCCAGAACATGCTCGCCGGTGAAGGAGTGCGGCGCGGCAAAATAAAGCGCGATACCCGCGTCAAGCACTTCGCCATCGCGATCGAGAAAACGGGTAAATGTGGCACGACGCGGCTCTGGCAGGCGCCCCAGGATCGCTGTGGCAAGCGGCGCTATCTCCGCACCCGACACCCGCACCACCCCCACTCCACCGCGCCCTGGGGCGGTGGCAATGGCGGCGATTAGGTCAGGCCTTGCCTGCGGCGGGTTTGTCACCGCCCACGACCTGCCGGTTGATCACCCACTGTTGCGCGATCGACAGGATGTTGTTGACGACCCAATAGAGCACCAGACCCGCCGGGAAAAAGACGAACATCACGGTAAACGCCACCGGCATGATCATCATGATCTTGGCCTGCATCGGATCCATCGGCTGCGGATTCAGCTTGACTTGCAGAATCGAGGTGATGCCCATGATGACGGGCAGGATGTACCACGGATCGGGTGCGGTCAGGTCGGTGATCCAGCCCAGCCAGGGCGCGCCGCGCATTTCGACTGCCGCGAGCAGCACCCAGTAAAGCGCAATGAATACCGGAATCTGAATCACAATGGGCAGGCAGCCGCCAAGCGGATTGATCTTCTCGGTTTTGTACATCTCCGCCATCGACTGATGCAGTTTGGCGCGGTCGTCGCCATAGGTTTCCTTCAGTTTCTGCAGGCGCGGCGTCAGCTTCTTCATCTTGGCCATCGACTTGTAGCCCGCCGCCGACAGCGGATACAGCGCCAGCTTGAGGAGGAAAGTCAAGATGATGATGGCCCAGCCCCAGTTGCCGACCAGTCGCTCGATTTTTTCCAGCGACCAGAAAATCGGGTATGCCAATGGCGTAAGCCAGCCGTAGTCACGCGTAAGATCGAGTCCCGGTGCAGTTTTTTCCAGCGCTGTCTGGGTTTGCGGTCCAGCATACAACGGCACGGTAAAGGTCTTCTGCTGGCCGGGTTCAAGTGTGCCTTCGGCCACAATCACGCCGGCTGAATACAGCCCATCGCCCAAGGCGCGGGTGTAATACTCCCGCTTGACCCCGTTCTCGGGCAACCAGGCCGCGACAAAGTGGTGCTGCACCATGCCGACCCAGCCGTTATCAGCGGTTTTCTCGAAGTCTGCCTTGCCGGACTGAATGTCCTTGAAGGTGACTTTCTTGAATTTCTCGGCATCGGTATAGAAAGCCGGGCCGGTATACGAGTGGATGAAAAAGGATTCCCCGCGCGGTGCTTCGCCGTGGCGGGTGAACTGATAGTAGGGCGTCAAATCGATGGGTTTGGTGCCGCCGTTGGTGACACGGGTTCTGACTTCAACCGCATAACTGCCGCGCTTGAAAATATAATCTTTTTCAACGCGAATTCCGCTGGCGGGGTCGTTCCACACCAGCGGAACTTCCAGTTGCGCAACACCACCGGTCAAGCGATAGGTGCCGGAATTGAGCTGATACACACTGCGGTGCGTCGGCAGATCTTTGCCTACCAGGCCGCTTTGGGCCAGATAAGGCTGCGTCTGATTGTCCTCGAACAGGGTGAGGACCTTATTTTTGTCTTCTGTTTCGTGATACTTCAACAAGTCCAGTTGACGCAGATCGCCGCCGTTGGCATCAATGGTCGCGCGCAAGACATCGGTTTCCACCACGACACGCGCGCCCTTGCCGAAACCGGTTGATGGCGTTGCGGGTGGCACAGTCGCTTTCAAGGCCTCGCTGGGCGCAGGAACGCCTGTGGCCGGTACGCTTGTCGCGGACGGCACGGTTGGCTGTGGCGCACTTTTATCCTGCCACGCTTCCCACAGCAGAAGCAGAGAAAAAGAAAAAACGATAAAAAGAATCAGCCGCTGGTTATCCATGAGACGGGACGCGTTTAGTTGGAGGAGAATTCCGGCGCTGCTTCTCCTGCCGGAGCGGTTGGCCATTTTGCCATGGCCCGGAGACCGGCACGCTTGAAGGTGCGTGACAAATCGCGCGCTTCTTCACCCGGAACCGGCTTGGCGATCAGGCGAACTACAAAATCGCACGCGGGAAGTTCCGGAAAAGCCTGCCTGAAGCTTTCGCGCAAGCAGCGCTTGACGCGGTTGCGGTCCACCGCACGCGCAAGCAGGCGTTTGGCAATCACCATTCCCAAACGCGGGTAACCTACCTGATTAGGGCGTGCCATCACCACCACATAATCTGTACGGGCGCGCTGATTGTTGGCAAACACCCGGTCAAAATCGGTTTTTTTTACCAGGCGCGCATCCATGATGCGCACGCGACGCGCCTTGTTGGGCAGCGTGTCGATTAGACAGCCAGACGGGTGCGGCCCTTGGCGCGACGTGCATTGATCACGGCCCGACCCGACTTGGTTTTCATGCGTGCGCGAAAACCGTGCGTGCGCTTGCGACGAACGGTGGAAGGCTGATAAGTACGTTTCATGACTATACCTTTCTGGCAGGTGCCCGCCCGAACCTACCCGCGCAGGACGACCAGACACAAAAAATCTGTTGAAAAACCGCTTATTAAACCCGCTCCGCGGGGGGGATGTCAAGTTCGACTGGTGCTCCTGATAATATCCAGTTCATCGTGCCTGTGGATAACCTCGTCGAAGGAGAGTAAGCTTCGTGTTTGAATCCCTTGCGGCTTTCCGCTTCCCGACACTCGACTATGGATTCTTTCTGGGACCTTTGCCAAGAACGTTTCCGCGCCAATCTGACCCAGCAGCAATTCAGTACGTGGATCAAGCCGCTGGTATTTGAAGATGCGGACGGCAACGTGCGCATTCTAGCGCCCAATCATTTCGTGATGGACTGGGTGCGCGAGAAATTTGCCGAACACATCGATAGCTGGGCGATTGAGTTTTACACACACCCGGTCGCCATCACCTATGCGTTGAGAAAAAAACCAAGCGCCCCCCGTCCGTCGTCCCCTGCTTCGATCGCTACGGCACCCGCCACCGTTGCGCCGACCAGCGCCGTTGTGCCAGACCAGATAGGCCTACGCATCAACCCCGGGTTCAATTTCGACAACTTCGTCTCTGGGCGCGCCAACCAATTGGCGCGTGCCGCCGCGCTGCAAATATCCAATAATCCCGGTATTGCCTATAATCCGCTATTTGTTTATGGTGGGGTGGGTCTGGGCAAAACCCACCTGTTGCAAGCCATCGGCAACACCGTGCGCCAAGCCAACCCCAACGCTCGCATCAGTTATATCCATGCCAATGATTATGTGGACGATGTGGTCAAAGCCTACCTTAACAAACAATTCGACAACCTGAAACGGCGCTACATGTCGCTGGACTTGTTGCTGATCGACGATATCCAGTTCCTCGCCAAAAAAGATCGTACCCAGGAAGAGTTTTTCTACGTTTTCAACTCGCTGATTGAAAACAAAAAACAAATCGTCATTACTTGCGACACCTTCCCAAAGGAAATCAGTGGCCTGGACGACCGGCTCAAATCACGCTTCGCCTGGGGCCTAACGGTTGCCGTCGAGCCGCCGGAACTGGAAATGCGGGTGGCCATTCTGCTTGCCAAGGCGCAGGCGGAAAATATCAAACTTGACGAAAATGTCGCTTTCTTCATCGCCAAGCAGGTGCGTTCCAATGTGCGTGAACTGGAAGGCGCCCTGAAACGGGTGATCGCTTTTTCGCGCTTTCATGAAAAACCCATTACGCTGGAACTGGTAAAAGAGGCGTTACGCGACCTCATCGCCTCGACCTCGCGCATGGTCTCGATTGAAAACATCCAGAAAACGGTTGCCGATTTTTACAAGATCAAGGTCGCCGACATGTTTTGCAAAAAACGCACACGCAACCTGGCACGGCCTCGCCAGATCGCGATGGCACTGGCAAAAGAACTCACTAACCAGAGCCTGCCGGAAATCGGCGAGTCGTTCGGCGGCCGCGACCACACCACGGTCATCCACGCCTGCCGCAAAGTAGCCGAGCTGCGCGAGACACAAGCCGACATCGGACGCGATTATCTGGTGTTACTACAAAGCCTGACTGGCTGAGGATGAAATGTGGATAAAGCATGTGAAGCGGGGGGCATAGAAAAAATCATCCCCACCTGTCCCACTCTGCCAAGGCGTTGTCCACACCCAAAAACCAATAACAAGCGGTTGTTTTTATTAGGTAAAAAAGCTTATCCCCAGTTTTAGACCGCCTTTATTATGATTCTCAGGAATATATAAATGCTATTAATACAAAGCGAACGCAACGCTCTTTTGGCTGCTCTCACCGCTGTGGTTGGCGTCGTCGAGCGACGTCATACCTTGCCGATCCTGTCCAATTTTCTGCTCGAGAAAAAAGGCGGCAAGTTGACCGTGCTGGCCACCGATCTGGAACTACAGGTGAGCACCCAGCTGGAAACCACGGATGCAGGCGAAGACTTTGCAATCACCATTGCTGCGCGCAAGCTGTTTGACATCGTACGAGCGCTTCCAGACGCCGCCAAGCTCAAGCTCGACACCAAGGATAGCCAGGTTGTGGTAAGTGCGGGCAAGTCGCGTTTTACCCTGCAAACGCTTCCAGCCGCGGATTTTCCTCGGGTAGAAACAGGAGCGGCGTTGGGCGAAGCCATCCGGCTGCCGCAAAAAACCTTGAAACACTTGTTGCAACTGGTGCAGTTCGCCATGGCAAGCCAGGACATCCGGTATTACCTCAACGGCATGTTGTTGGTACTGGACGGCAAGCAATTGCGCGTGGTCGCCACCGATGGTCATCGTCTGAGCTATGCGGAAACCGCACTGGAAACCGAAGCCGAGGGGCGCGAAGTCATCATCCCGCGCAAGACCGTGATCGAACTTTCCAAACTTTTGGGCGATGTGGAGGATCCGGTCGAACTGCGTATCGGCGCCAACCAGGTCACCATCACCTTGCCGGCTACCGAGTTGGTGACCAAGGTGGTTGACGGCAAATTTCCCGACTACCATCGTGTCATCCCGGCCAGCCAGCCGCGCCACCTCAAGGCCAATCGACTGAGCGTGATTCAGGCCCTGCAACGGGCGGCGATTCTCTCCAATGAGAAATTCCGCGGCGTGCGCCTGGTGATGAGTGAGAATACATTGGGCATCGTCTGCAACAACAACGAACAGGAAGAAGCGGCCGACGAAATCGAAGTTAGTTACGATGGCGATCCGCTGGATGTCGGCTTCAACGTAACTTATCTGCTTGATGGCCTGGGCGCGCTCAATAGCGAAGAAATCACCCTATCGCTGGGCGACGCCAACAGCAGCATGCTGCTGACCAGTGAAGATGAAGCAGGTTTCAAGTACGTCGTGATGCCGATGAGAATTTAATCGCGTATCCGAGCCGGAAGATTTCTCTTCAAACTTTATGCAACAGCCGACAGGAACACCATGAGCGACAAGCCCGAAAACGCGAAGCCCGATAACTCGAATGGCGGTTACGACGAAGACAGCATTCAGCAGCTGGAAGGTCTGGAAGCGGTGCGTAAGCGGCCCGGCATGTACATAGGCGATACCTCCGACGGCACCGGCTTGCATCACATGGTGTTCGAAGTGATGGACAACGCCATTGATGAGGCGCTGGCCGGCTATTGCGACGATATCAAGGTCATTATCCACCCAGACAACTCCATCTCGGTTACCGACAATGGGCGCGGCATACCGGTCGGCATCAAGTTCGACGACAAGCATGAGCCCAGGCGCAGCGCGGCAGAAATTGTCATGACGGTGTTGCACGCCGGCGGCAAGTTCAACCAGAACAGTTACAAAGTGTCGGGAGGGCTGCATGGCGTTGGCGTGTCGTGTGTCAACGGCCTGTCGAAATGGCTGAAGCTGATCGTTCGCCGCGATGGCAAGAAACACCTGATGGAATTCAATCGCGGCAAGATCGTAAATCGAGAAATCGAAACCCAGAAAGGAGTCGAGGTTTCTCCGATGAAAATCGTCGGCGACACGGAAAATAGCGGTACAGAAGTGCACTTTTTAGCCGACGATGAAATTTTCGGCAACGTGGAATTTCACTACGATATTCTTGCCAAGCGCATTCGTGAGTTGTCGTTTCTTAACAATGGCGTGAAGATCGAGTTGATCGATCATCGCGACGGAAAGAGTGAGAACTTCGCACATTCTGGCGGCGTCAAGGGCTTCGTCGAATATATCAACCGGGTTAAAACGGTGTTGCATCCCAAGATATTCAGCGCAATTGGCGAAAAGGACGGCATGACCGTTGAAGTCGCCATGCAGTGGAACGACAGCTATTCCGAAACGGTGCAGTGCTTCACCAACAATATCCCGCAACGCGATGGCGGCAGCCATCTGACTGGCCTGCGCATGGCGATGACGCGGGTATTGAATAAATACATCGAAGAAAACGAGCTGGCAAAAAAAGCCAAGGTCGAAACTACCGGTGACGATATGCGCGAAGGCTTATCTTGCGTGCTGTCGGTCAAGGTTCCCGATCCAAAATTCTCGTCGCAGACCAAGGACAAGCTGGTGTCCAGCGAAGTGCAGCCGGTAGTGCAGGAAATCGTC
Organism: Thiobacillus sp.; assembly: GCA_035530575.1. Lineage (GTDB taxonomy): Bacteria > Pseudomonadota > Gammaproteobacteria > Burkholderiales > Thiobacillaceae > Thiobacillus. The sequence goes on from DATKUP010000112.1 coordinate 16,185, forward strand.
GGACAGAAGCTTGCAGAATTTCTGCAGGAAAACCCCAGTGACGCCAAAATTGTGTGTGGCAAGATTATCGATGCCGCCCGTGCGCGCGACGCCGCGCGTAAGGCGCGAGAAATTACGCGCCGCAAAGGCGTCATGGACGGGTTGGGCCTGCCCGGAAAGCTGGCCGACTGCCAGGAAAAAGACCCCTCGCTGTGCGAAATTTACCTGGTTGAAGGCGATTCGGCCGGCGGCTCGGCCAAGCAGGGACGCGATCGCAAGTTTCAGGCTATTCTGCCGCTCAAGGGTAAGATCCTCAACGTCGAGCGCGCACGCTTCGACAAGGTCATCGGCAGCCAGGAGATCGCCACCCTGATCACTGCGCTCGGCACCAGCATCGGCAAGGACGATTACAACCCCGACAAGCTGCGCTACCACCGCATCATCATCATGACTGACGCCGACGTCGATGGCGCGCATATCCGTACCCTGCTGCTGACTTTTTTCTATCGCCAGATGCCGGAGCTGGTCGAGCGCGGCCACATATATATCGCCCAGCCACCGCTGTACAAAGTCAAGCACGGGCGGTCCGAACGCTACATCAAGGATGAACACGCGTTCAAGGAACACCTGATGGCCGAGGCGATGAAAGACGCCGAACTGACCCCGATGGATGGCGCCATGCCGATTGTGGGGGAAGCACTGGAAGCGCTGGCGCGCGAATACTTCCTTGCCGAGGCTGTATGCGAACGCCTGGCACGCCTGCTACCCAACGACGTGCTGCAGGCCTTAATGCGAATTTCGCGTTTGAGTCTGGAAGACAGTGGCGCCGCCATGCAGAGCGAGGCGAGCCTGGGCGCTGCGCTGGATGCGCAGAAATATGAAATAGCTGCCGAATTCATCAGTGAAACTGACAGTCATCGTCTGCGTATCACCCGTCATTCGCATGGCAATACCTATGTCAATTTCCTTGAGGCGGATCTGCTCGAATCTGGCGATTACAACCAGCTTGTCAAGGTTGGCGATCTGTTGCGCGATCTGATAGGCCAGGGTGCTCGTGCCAAGCGGGGCGAGAAGGAAATGCCGGTGCAAAGTTTCCGCGAGGCCATGGACTTTTTCCTGGCCGAGGTCAAACGCGGAATGAGCATCCAGCGCTACAAGGGTCTGGGGGAAATGAACCCTGCACAGTTATGGGAAACCACCATGGACCCCAAGGTGCGCCGGTTGATGAAAGTGCAGATCGAGGATGTGATTTCAGCCGACCAGATTTTTACCACACTGATGGGAGACGAAGTCGAGCCGCGCCGCGCTTTCATCGAGACAAACGCCCTTGGCGTGCGCAACCTGGACGTATGATCCTGTAGTTTCGCTGTGTCCGTTTAACCCCTGTGTCCATCTGACGTCCCCTTTTCTTCATGAAAAGGTGTCAACTCAGTTCAGGACGGGTCACAAATGAAGACGCCAGAAGCAGGGGCAGGATGACTAAACGCAGCATGATCGATCGTCTCCACAGAAGGCGGAGGTTTAATGGGCAACCCCAATAAAAGTTTAATTCCGGTTCAAGGTGGCGCGGTGTTGCCAAGCCAGGCCCGCAGGGTGGTGCGCAGTTGTTCTTCCTGAACCGGCAGGGAGAAGGCGGCGTCGATGCGGAGACGGGCGCTGACTTTGTCCAGCACAGCCTGGTGAGCCGTTTCATAAAAAACCAGGATACGGGTATTCGGTATGCTTTGCGCCGTGGCCAGCAGGGATTCGAGGTTGGAGAGGCGGTCGCGGAAATCGGCCTGGTGGTAAAAATCAGCCACGATCACGGCGGGCGGCGTTTTGCGCACCAGACTGATGGCACGGCGCTCCGACCATTCGGTAACGACTGCGTACCCCAGTTCCTGATACAGTTTTTTGTAGCTGGCCGTGCCGATGAAGGCATTAACCATGAGCAGGATGGGGGGCGAACTCATACGGAGGTTTTTTTGCTGGCGGGCTTTTTGACGATGGTTTTTTTGGTGGCCGCCTTTTTAACGGCGGGTTTTTTCGCTGCGGCCGCATCGGCGGCTTTTGGTTTCTTCGCCGCCGCGGGTTTGGTGGCGGCCTTTTTTACTGGTTTCTTGACCGGCCCTTTGGCGACGCGCGCGGCGATCAGCTCGAGCGCCTCGTCCAGGGTGATCTCTTCCGGCGTAATGTCCTTGGGCAGGGTGGCGTTGGTGCTGCCGTGCTTCACGTAGGGGCCATAGCGGCCGCTGCGCACGGTGATGTCCTTGCCATCCTCCGGGTGCGGGCCAAGGTTTTTCAGCAGCGAGGCGGCTGAATCGGCACCGCGCGGCGCGCGCTCCATCACCAGCACTTCGAGTGCACGCGGCAGGTCGATTTCATACACGCTGTCGGTCTTGGGAATCGACTTGAACTTGTCGTCGTGCAGCAGATAGGGGCCGAAACGACCGTTGTTGGCGACGATCGGCAGGCCGGTAACCGGGTGATGGCCGACCTCGCGCGGCAGCGAGAGGAATTTCAGCGCCAGTTCAAGTGTCGCGTTTTCCAGCGGGATTTCCTTCGGCCACGACGCGCGGCGAGGCTTCGGCGCCTTCTTGTCCTCCGGCATCTCGCCGATCTGCACATAGGGACCGAAGCGGCCGGAAAGCAGCTTGACATCGAGCCCGCTGGCCGGGTCCTGGCCCAGGATGTTGTCGCCCTCCGCGGTGGCCGCATGCAGCGGCCGTGTGTAATCGCATTCCGGGTAGCCGGAACAGCCAATAAAGAGGCCGCGCTTGCTTGCCTGCATGAACAGCGGTTTGCCGCACTTGGGGCAGGCCTCCGAAATCGGGCAGCCGCGCTCGACGCTCTGCTTGGCTTTGAGGTCGCCGTCGAATGCGCCCCAGAACTCGCCCAACAGGCCCGTCCACTCGCGCTTGCCATTCGACACATCGTCAAGCTTGTCTTCCAGTCTGGCGGTGAAGTCGTAGTCGACGTAGTGGCCGAAATGACGGGTAAGGAAGCAGTTGACCAGCCGGCCGACATCGGTCGGCTGGAAGCGCTTCTTTTCCAGCACTACATATTCGCGGTCCTGCAGGGTGGAAATGATGCTGGCATAGGTGGACGGGCGGCCGATGCCGTATTCCTCCAGTACCTTCACCAGGCTGGCTTCGGTGTAGCGCGGCGGCGGCTGGGTGAAGTGCTGTTCGCCGTAGAGCCTGTCGACCGGCAGGGTTTCGTCCTCGATCAGCGCGGGCAGCTTGGACTCCGCCTCTTCCTCATCGTCCTGGTAGACGGCAAGAAAACCGGCGAACGCCAGCGTCTGCCCGGTTGCGCGGAAGGTGCCTTCGCCCACCGTGATGTCGGCGGCAACGGTGTCGAACTGCGCCGGTGTCATCTGGCAGGCGACGGTGCGCTTCCAGATCAGTTCGTAGAGCCGTGCCTGGTCGGGTGAAAGAAATGGCTTGACCGCTTCCGGCGTGCGGACCACCGCGGTCGGACGCACGGCTTCGTGGGCTTCCTGCGCGTTCTTGGTTTTGGCCCTGTAGGCAATGGCGGCTGGCGGCAGGTAATCTTTTTCGAAGTTGGCGCCCACATACTTGCGGATGTCGGTGATTGCTTCCTGCGCCAGATTGACCGAGTCGGTCCGCATGTAGGTGATAAGGCCGACCGGGCCTTCGCCGAGGTCGATGCCTTCATACAACTGCTGCGCGGTGCGCATCACGCGGTCGGTGGTCATGCCAAGCTGGCGCACCCCGGCCTGCTGCAGCGTCGAGGTGGTGAACGGGGCGCCGGGATGGCGCGCGCGGCGCTTCTTTTCGATGCGCATCACCGTGGCATCGCGGCCCTCCAGCATCGCCAGCCATTCCGTGCTGCGCGCTTCGTGCTCGACCGTGAACTGCTCGATCTTTTCGCCCTTGAAGTGAGTGAGCTTGGCCATGAAGGCCTGCGCGCCCTTGTGGGTATCGAGATGCAGCGTCCAGTATTCGCGCGGCACGAAAGCCTCGATCTCCAGCTCGCGCTCGACGATCATGCGCAGGGCGGGCGACTGCACGCGGCCGGCGCTCAAACCGGGGCTGATCTTGCGCCACAGCAGTGGCGACAGGTTGAAGCCCACCAGATAGTCCAGCGCACGGCGTGCCTGCTGTGCGTTGACCAGGTCGGTCGCGATCTCGCGCGGATTGCGCACCGCGTCCTGGACGGCGGATTCGGTGATCTCGTAAAACGCCACCCGCTTCATCGGCGTCTTGACCTTGCGCTCCTTGAGGATTTCGCTGATATGCCAGGAAATCGCCTCGCCTTCGCGGTCCGGGTCGGTTGCCAGCAGCACTTCGTCGGCCTTTTTGGCGGCCTTGACGATGGCCTCGACGTGTTTGGCGTTGCGCTCGATGACCTGGTATTTCATGGTGAAATTTTCGGTATCGATCGCGCCGGTTTTCGGCTCCAGGTCGCGTACGTGACCGTAGCTGGCGAGGATGTCGTAGTCGGCGCCGAGGTATTTTTTCAGCGTTTTGGATTTGGACGGCGATTCGACGATGACGAGTTTGGACATGGTTTTACTTTATTAATGTAGACGTCCTGGCTCGTGGTTCAGCAGCATGTCTTCCAGGTGGGTGAAATGTTCGATCAGTCCGCGGCTCCACAGCACGATCAGGGTCATCCAGCGCACGTGGTCGGGTTCGATGTCTTCGCCGCCCAGCGCCATCAGGCCGGAAATCACCCATTCGCGCGATTCGGGGTCGAGTACCTGCGCGCAGACCAGGTAGGTCAGTTCGTTGCGGCAGGCGTCGTTCAGGCGCTCCAGCTCCTCGGGCGCGTAATGACGGTCGAAGGCCAGTGCCAGCCGTTCGTGGGTGGCGCTGCCGGAGAGGTTGGCGTACCAGTCGAGCGCGGCGTTGATGTCGGCTTCTTCGAAACCGGCGGCAAACAGGCGCTTTTCCAGCGCGTCGCGGTCGGGCGCCAGTTCCGCCATGCGGAAGCTTTCGTAGAGGTAAACCAGGATGTCGAGCATAGTGTCAGTGAATTTTTTGGTAACGCCCACCGGGCAAGGGTGCAATCCGCCCGTCCAGTTCAAGCGCCAACAGCTTCGCTGAAAGCGCTTCCAGCGTCAACCCGGTTCTTTGTGTCAGCGCGTCGAGGGTGGTCGGCGCGCCGTCCAGTGCATCCAGTATCGGGTCTGACAGGGTTTCGGCCGGCACCCGCAAGGGGTGCGCCGTCTGACGCTCGTCCTGCGGGCGGTCTTGGCGCAGCACCGGCGGTGCCAGCCGCTGCTGCCACGCCAGTTCGTCGAGAATGTCGGCGGCGGATTCGACCAGTTTGGCGCCCTGTTTGATCAAGGCATGACAGCCGCGCGCCAGCGGCGAATGGATCGAACCGGGAATGGCGAACACCTCGCGCCCCTGTTCGGTCGCCACTCGGGCGGTGATCAGCGAACCGCTGTTGGGCGCGGCTTCCACCACCAGCACGCCGCGGCTCAAGCCGCTGATCAGCCGGTTGCGGCGCGGAAAGTGGCCGGGCAGAGGAGCCGTTCCGAGCGCGAACTCAGACACGATCAGCCCGTTTTCGGCCAGCCGGTGCGCCAGTGCCTTGTTACGCGCGGGATAAATGCGGTCGAGACCGGTGCCGATGATGGCAATGCTCGAGCCGGCGCCGGCCAGCCCGCCGCGGTGCGCGGCGGCGTCGATGCCGAGTGCCAGCCCGCTGACGACGGTGAGGCCGGCGTCGGACAGCGCGTGGGCGAAGGCCTCGGCGTCGCGTACGCCCTGCGGCGTGGCGTTGCGGCTGCCGACGATGCCGAGGCAGGGCTGATTCAACAGGCTGCGCCGCCCCTTGCAATACAGCAGGGCGGGGGGATCGGCAATCTCGAACAGGCTTTTCGGATAATCCTCGTCCGCCAGCGTCATCAGGCTGTTGCCGGGCCGGGCGAGCCAGGCGTGAGCGGCGTCAAGCAGCGCGGTGTCGGGTTCGCCCAGCAGTGCATCGCATTGTGCGCGGGAAAGATGCGCCGCCAGCGCACCGCGCCCGGACGCCAAAACGGCCTCCGGGGAACCGAAGGCCGTCAGCAGGCGGATCAGGCTGGTGTTGCCGACGCCCGGAGCGAGGGCGAGGCGCAGCCAGGCGTCAGGCACGCTCGAGACGTCTTTCGGGCGCGCGCATGCTCAGGGGTTTTTCACCGTGTCGAGCAGGTAGACCGGCCGCTCGGACTGCATGATGAGCGCGTAAGACACGCGGTCGAACACACGGTACACCATGACCAGGCCTGTCCGCGCATCCGGAAGCTGCACCGATTCGGCCTGTTTTTTGTTCGTGCACCCCTGATCGTAGGTTTCCCTGGGTTCGAAGAACTGGTCGAAACTGACCTTCTTGCCCGGTTTCAGGCAGCCCACGTCCAGGTAGGCCCATGGGCCTGCTTGCACTTCTGCACTTGGATTACAGTCTTCCATGACCTTGCCGGGCTGGTAAAACTGGTCGAAGCTGACTTCTTCTCCGGGCTTGATACAGCCGGAATCCAGATAAACCCAGCGCTGGTGCCCGGCCTTGTCGATTTTTACCACTTTACCAGCGCGGTAAACGGCCAGCACATGGCCCGGTTCGAGGCCGTCTTGAGTGCCGCGATTGATGACGACGGTCTGGTAACGTCCCGAATTTGCGAGTCCCGTCACACCGTAGGCAGAAATTACCTTGCCGGAAATCGGCTTTTCCGGCGCATGCGGCACAAACTCGAACTGCGTATCTTCCCGGGCCGGGATCAGCTTGTCCTGGGGGAGGATTTCCTGGCTAACCCGGGTGATCCGCAATTTTTGCGGATTGCCAGGCGCCACGGTTTCCGCATCGCCCAGATATTCCGCTTCATGGCCGAGAAGTTCGCCATCGTCCGGATTCGTCAGGGCCTGGCCTTTGCGATAAACCTGCCACCGCGTGGTGCCCGATTCATCGCTGGTCGCGTAAACGGTATCGCCGGGGGTCATGATGACACGCTCCTCGTTGGTGCCGATGATTTGCGGTGCTTTTTCAAGCATGTCATGGCTGACCAGCAGCGGCTGGTTCAAAAAGGCGTGGATGGCATTGATCGGAATGGCGGGAATGGCGTCATCTCCGATGTTGGTTGCGCGGACGCCGGGCGACAGCTTGACCGTCGGCAGGCCGTTGCCGCCCTTGACCAGCGACAGCCGCGGTTCCTTGCCGCTGCGGTCGAGCACAACGAGGTCACCGGGATAGATCCAGTGCGGATTCTTGATCGCTTCGCGATTCAGGTTCCAGATTTGCGGCCAGCGCCACGGATCCTTGAGAAAACGCCCGGAGATGTCCCACAAGGTGTCGCCCTTGACCACGACATAGGTGTCGGGTGCGTTGTCCTGCAGTTTCAGGGTGTCCGCCAACGCAGGCATCGCCAGCAACAGGGCAAGAGTAATAACGAATTGACGCACGGGGGAACCCTCCACTTTAATCTTGTCTAATTTTGCGTTGAAAATATACTGTGCGCTTAGCTTACGGCTATCCACCACCTTATATTTAGGGCGTTGCGAATTTGGATGCGGATTTCGCATCAAAGTGTGCACCCAGCCCCTTCATTCGTAAACCTTATTTATGGCCAGACTCGATATCCTGCATTATCCCGACGCTCGCCTGCACACCGTTGCCAAGCCGGTGGCCACAGTCGACGCGCGCATCCGCAAACTGGTCGACGACATGGCCGAGACCATGTACGCGGCCCCCGGAATCGGCTTGGCGGCGACCCAGGTCAACGTCCACGAGCGCATCATTATCATCGATATTTCCGAAACCCATGATGCGCTGCGCGTCTTCATCAATCCTGAAATCGTCGCCCAGGCGGGCCGTGAAGAAAGCGAGGAAGGCTGCCTGTCGGTGCCGGGCGTTTTCGACCGGGTCCAGCGCGCCGAGCGCGTCACCGTGCGCGCACTCGATCATGTTGGCAAGTCTTTCGAGCTGGACGCCGACGGCCTGCTGGCGGTATGCATCCAGCATGAAATGGATCACCTGATGGGCAAGATATTCGTCGATTATCTGTCCAACCTCAAACGCAACCGCATCAGGGCCAAACTGGCCAAGCAGGCACGCGAACACCGGCCCGACGCCGCGCCGGTGCGCGCGTCGCTCTGAGCCGGCCCGTGCGCATCGTCTTTGCCGGCACGCCGCCGTTTGCGGCGGCCGCCCTCAACGCCCTGGCGGACGCCGGGCACGATATCGTCCTGGTGCTGACCCAGCCCGACCGCCCGGCCGGGCGCGGCATGAAGCTCGCGCCCAGCGCGGTCAAGCAGGCGGCGCTGGCGCGTGGCCTGTCGCTGTATCAGCCCGCTAGCCTGAGATCTGCCGAGGCCGAGGCCGTACTGCGCGCGGCGGATGCCGATGTCATGGTGGTTGCCGCCTACGGCTTGATTCTGCCGCAAGCGGTGCTGGACCTGCCCCGCCTGGGCTGCCTCAACATCCACGCGTCGCTGCTGCCGCGCTGGCGCGGCGCGGCGCCGATCCAGCGCGCGATCCTGGTGGGCGACCCGGAGACCGGCATCACCATCATGCAGATGGACGCCGGGCTCGACACCGGGGCGATGCTCTCCAAAACGGTGGTGCCGATCCTTGAAACCGATACCGCTGCCAGCCTGCACGACACCCTGGCCGCTGCCGGCGCCGCCGCGATCGTCGCGGCGCTGGCGAATTACCCTGCGCTGGTGCCGCAGGCGCAGGACGACGCCCAGGCCACCTATGCCGCCAAACTGAGCAAGGAAGAAGCCCGGCTCGACTGGCGCCAGCCCGCCGATGCGCTGGCGCGCGCGGTACGCGCCTACAATCCGGCGCCCGGCGCATGGACGCTGCTGGACGGCGCGCCGCTGAAGATCTGGTCGGCGCACGGTGTCGCTGGCTCGGGCGCTTCAAAGGACACCGACTTTCTACGCGCTTCCGCCCATGAAAAATCGGATGAAGCCGGCACCGTGCTGCTGGCGGAGGCAGACCGGCTGCTGGTCGCCTGCGGCAGCGGCGCGCTGGCCTTGCAGGAGATCCAGCCGGCGGGCGGCAAACGGATGACGGCTGCGGCGTTTCTTGCCGGCCGGTCGCTGCCGGCCGGCGCCCGTTTCGGCGCCTGAGACCGAACTTCGGGCTGCCGCTGTTGGCACCCGGCCTGCTATCATCCGCCGCTTATCGCTGCGGCTGGAATCCCATGAATCAACCGACTAACCGGGGCATGCCCCTCCATGCGTGATCTGCAAAAACTGGCCGCCGGCGCGCTCGAAGAAGTGCTTGCCGGCGCGGCACTGCACCAGGTGTTGCCGCGGCGCCTGCAACAACTGGAAACGCCGGGCGAGCGCGGCGCCCTGCAGGACATCGTGTATGGCAGCCTGCGCCATCTGGGGCGCCTCGATGCCTGGCTGGAAGCGCTGCTGGAGCGCCCGTTGACCGATCCTGAGCTGGGCTGGCTGCTGCGCGTGGCGCTGTACCAGCTGGCCTACACCCGGGCGCCGGCGCATGCCGTGGTGCACAACGCGGTTACTGCGGCGGGCGAGGGCTGGCGGCGCGGGCTGGCCAACGCGGTGCTGCGCAATTTTCAGCGCCGTCGCGCCGAGCTGGAAAAGCGTGCGGACGAGCAGCCGCGCGCGCGCTGGTCGCACCCCGACTGGTGGATCGCCAAACTGCAGGCCGCACATCCGGCGCACTGGCAGAGCATTCTCGAAGCCAGCCAGCAGCATCCGCCGTTCACCCTGCGCGTCAATTGCCGCCACGGCGACGTGGCGAGCTACCTGCAGCGTCTGGCGGAGGCCGGCCTGCCGGCGCGGCAAACCGGCCCGGATGCGGTCACCCTCGACAAGGCGATGCCGGTACACACGCTGCCCGGCTTCGATCAGGGCGACGTGTCGGTGCAGGACGCCGGCGCGCAGTGGGCGGCGCGCCTGCTCTTTCCCCTGCCGGGCGAGCAGGAGCTGCACCAAGACCGCCCGCCGAGCGAGCATCTGGCGGCGCACCCCCTGCGGGTGCTCGATGCCTGCGCTGCGCCCGGCGGCAAGACCGGCCACATCCTGGAACGCGCCGATGTGAGCCTGACCGCGCTCGACCTTGACGTCACGCGGCTGGCGCGGGTGGAGGAAAACCTCAAGCGGCTGCAACTCGCCGCCACGCTCATTCAGGGCGATGCTGCGCAACCCGAGGCCTGGTGGGATGGCCGGCCGTTCGATCGCATCCTGGCCGACGTGCCGTGCAGCGCCTCCGGTGTGGTGCGCCGCAACCCCGACATCAAGTGGTTGCGCCGTCCCGACGACATCGCGCAATTTGCCGCGCAGCAGGTCGTGATGCTGGAGGCGCTCTGGCGGCTGCTGGCCCCGGGTGGTACATTGCTCTACGCAACCTGTTCGGTCTTCAATGAAGAAAATGACGGGCAGGTGCGTGCGTTTCTGGCGCGCCACGTGGGAGACGCCGAACGCTGTCCGCTTCCTGAACCTTTGTCCGACGGGTCGTTGCTGCCCGCTGCCGAGCATGATGGCTTTTTTTACGCCCTGCTGCGCAAGACCTGAACCGGCTTTGCGCTGGCTGGCGGCGCTGTGGCTGGGCTGCTGGCTGGGCGTGGGCAGCGCGTTGGCCAGCGACAAGGGCGCGGTCAGGCAGGCGGTTATCCAGGCCTCGCCACAAGGTTATGTGCTGGATGCGGACATCGATGTCGTACTCAACCCGACTCTGGAAGACGCGCTGACCCGCGGCATCAATCTATATTTCCAGCTGAACCTGGAACTGACCCGGCCGCGTAACTGGTGGTTTGACGAAAGCATTGCCGAGCCGGTTCGCAAGATGCGGATTTATTACCACCTGCTGCTGCGCCGCTATGTCGTTGAAACCGGCTACACCACGCAGACTACCGCCACGCTGGACGAAGCGCTGGCCTTGCTGGGGCGGGTGGAAAGCTGGCAGGTGCTGGAGCGCGGCGCGCTTAAAACCGGGCAGCATTACGACGCCCGCCTGCGCCTGCGTCTCGACACCGCACAATTGCCCAAGCCGCTGTCTATCGGCGCGGTCACCAGCGACAAATGGGAATTCTCCACCCCGTGGTACGACTGGTCGTTTGAGGCGCCCGCTTTGCCTGCCCCACCCCCTTTGCCCTGATGCGAAGTCTGATTGTCGCCGCCCTGATCATGGGCATTGTGTTGCTGTTCCTGCTATTCGATGCCAGCAGCGGCAGCAGCCTCCTCTCCGACACCCTGCCCACCCTGTTCATCGGTGGCGGCGTGCTTGGCGTGGCGCTGCTGGCGCTGCTAGGCTGGCGCTTGTGGTGGCTGCAAAAACGTATCCGCCGCGGGGTGTTCGGCGCCAAGCTCACCTTGAAATTGCTGCTGATGTTCAGCGTCGTCGCCATGCTGCCCGGCCTGGTGGTGTATGGTGCCTCGGTGTTCTTTCTCAACCGTTCGATCGAGACCTGGTTCGACGTGCGGGTCGACAACGCACTGACCTCCGGCGTCAATCTCGGTCACGCCGCGCTCGACGACCTGCTGCGCGAGCTGGGCAAAAAAGCCCAGCGCATGGCGCTGACCCTGTCGGACGAGGGTATCGGCTCGACCATTACCAGCCTGTCGATTCTGCGCGAGCAGAGCGCGGTGCAGGAGCTGACCCTGTTCGACGAACGCGGCGGCGTCATTGCCCACCTCAGCGGTGAGCGCGGCACCCTGTTACCGGTGCTGCCCGAGCGCAGCGTATTGTGGCAGGTGCGCCAGCAGCAGCCCTACAGCCGGATCGAGGAAATGGCCGAGCGCGGGCTCATCATGCGCGTCATCGTGCCGGTGTATACCAGCGCGCTGGCCGGCGAAACGCGCGTGCTGCAGCTGGTGCAGCCGGTGCCCGCCGGTCTGGCGCGCGACGCGCAGGCGGTTCAGCTGGCGTACCAGGAATACCAGCAGATCGCTGTGTCGCGGCTGGGGCTGAAGCGCATCTACGGTGTGGCGTTGACGCTGACCCTGATGCTGGCGCTGCTGATGACCCTTGTCATCGCCTATTTGCTGTCGGAGCGCCTTGGCGCACCGCTGCGCTCGCTGGCGCGCGGCACCCGCGCCGTGGCCAAGGGCGATTTCTCGCAGATGCCGTCGGTGAAGAGCCGCGACGAGCTGGGCGTACTGATCCAGTCGTTCAACCGCATGACGCGCCAGCTGTCCGAGGCGCGCGAACAGGTCGCGCGGAACCATCAGCAGACCGAGCAGGCCAAGGCCTTTCTGGAGCGCGTGCTGGCCAGCCTGTCGTCTGGCGTGGTGGTGCTCGACGACGCGCTGCGGGTGCGCACCGTGAACGGCGCAGCCGCGCAGATTCTCGGGGTGGCGGGTGCTGCGCTCGACGCCCACCCGCTTGCCGAACTGGGGCAGCCGGACGAGGCGTTGCATGCGTTCGGGGCCACGGTTGCGGCGCGTTTTGCCGAACACGAAGGCGAATGGCAGGAACAGATCGACTATGCGGGTTACGGCGGCAACCAGTCGCTGCTGCTGCGCGGCACCCGCCTGCCGCCCGGAGTCGAGCGCGGCTACGTGCTGGTGTTCGATGACGTCACCAAGCTGATCGACGCCGAGCGCAATGCCGCCTGGAGCGAGGTGGCGCGCCGGCTGGCGCACGAGATCAAGAATCCGCTCACCCCGATCCAGTTGTCGGCTGAGCGCATCGCGCGCAAGCTGAATGGCCGACTGGAAGCGGCGGACGCTGAATTCCTGGCACGCGCCACGCAAACCATCGTCAACCAGGTCGCTGCAATGAAAAGCATGGTCGATGCTTTCGCCAACTATGCGCGGATGCCGCGCGCCCGGCTCGAGGCAACCGATCTGAATGCGCTGGTGCGCGAAGTGCTGGCGCTGTACGACGCCAGGGCGCTCGGGCTGCGGCTGAATCTCGATGCTGGCCTGCCGCGCATCGCGGGCGACTCCACATTATTGCGTCAAGTGATTCATAATCTGTTGCAAAATGCGCAGGATGCGCTGACCGGCCATTCCGCGCCGAGGGTCGAGGTCGGCACGCACCTTGATAACGATGCTGTTTATTTGACCGTAACGGACAATGGAGCCGGGCTTCCGGAGCACCTGATGACGCGGCTGTTCGAGCCCTATGCAACCACCAAGGCCAAGGGAACGGGTCTGGGCCTGGCCATCGTCAAAAAGATCGTCGAAGAACATCATGGCAAAATCCAGATTGAAAACCTCAAATCGGGCGGTGCCGCCATCCGCATCGCACTGCCTGTTTTCAATGCAGCCGGGGAGCAAGCGTGAGCGGGCATATTCTCGTTGTCGATGACGAAGTGGGCATTCGTGAGTTGTTGTCGGAAATTCTCACCGACGAGGGCTACGACGTGCACCTGGCGGAAAACGCGGAAGCAGCGCGCGCCTTCCGCGCCCTGCGGCGTCCCGATCTGGTCCTGCTCGACATCTGGATGCCCGATACCGATGGCGTGACGCTGCTGAAGGAATGGGCGGCCGGCGGCCAGCTCACTATGCCGGTGGTGATGATGTCCGGCCACGGCACCATCGATACCGCGGTCGAAGCCACCCGGCTTGGCGCCACCGATTTTTTGGAAAAGCCGGTTTCGCTGGCCAAGCTGATCGATACCGTCAGCAAGGCGATCAAGCGCGGCGTCGCCCTGCCCCGCCGCATGCCTGGCATGGATCTGTCGGCGCTCGGCCGCAGCCCGCTGATCCTCGAACTGAAAAAACGCCTCACCCAGATTGCCAGCAATACCGCGCCCGTCCTGCTGCAGGGCGAGACCGGTAGCGGCTTTGAAATCTGTGCCCGTTTCCTGCACCAGCCCGCCAGTCCGTGGGTCGAGGTCAAGGATCGCGCGCGGTTGGTGTCCGATCCGCTTGGTTTTGTCGAGGCACTCGGCAACGGCACGTTCTATCTACCCGAAGTGTGCGAGCTGGCGCGTCTGGAGCAGAAAGGCCTGGGGCTGCTGCTCGACCGTATCGAGGGCAGCGGCGCGCGCCTGGTGTGCGCGGCCAGGCGCAGCCTCGACGCCATGGTGGTGGCGGGCGAATTCGACAATCGCCTGTATTACCGCCTGTCCAGCCTGGCCATTCAGGTGCCGCCGTTGCGCGAGCATCGCGAGGACGTGCCCGAAATTGCCAACTTCATGCTGGCGCAGCTGGTGGAGGAAGGCGTTTGCCCGGTGCGGCGCCTGACCACGCCGGCCCTGAATCAGCTGCGCAACTTCGACTGGCCGGGCAACCTGCCGCAGCTCCACAACGTGGTGCGCACGCTGGCAGTCACCGCGCTGGCGAGCGAAATCGACGCTGCCGACGTCAATCGCGTGCTGGCTCCGATGAAGCAGTCGACCCCCGCGGTGGCCCACGGCATCCCGCTTGACATTCCGCTGCGCGAGGCGCGCGACGCTTTCGAGCGCATCTATTTCGAGCACCTGATCCAGCAGGAAGGCGGCAGCATGACCCGGGTCGCCGACAAGTCGGGGCTGGAACGCACCCACCTCTACCGCAAGCTCAAACAGCTGAACATCCGGCATGGACGACGCCTCGACGAAGACCTGTGACATGAGCGAGGCGTCAGGCGTGAGAGGCGAGCGGCTCCCGGCAAGAAGCAAGGCCTCGGGTTCCAGTCTCATTCCTCATCCCTTGCCCCCCCCATCATGAAAATCATCATTCTCGGCGCCGGCCAGGTCGGCGCCAACCTGGCCGCAAGCCTGGTTATCGAAAGCAACGACATCACCGTGGTCGACCTGGATGTCGAGCGGCTGGCGCTGCTGCAGGATCGCTTCGATCTGCGCACTGTGCGCGGCCATGCCGCCCATCCCTCGATCCTGAAAATGGCCGGCGCGGACGATGCCGACATGCTGGTGGCGGTCACCCAGAGCGACGAGACCAACCTGGTGGCGTGCCGTATCGCGTCGACTCTGTTCAATGTGCCAACGCGCATCGTGCGGCTCCGTTCGGCCGATTTCCTGGAAACAGAGGTCGGCTTTCTTGCCGAACATTTCGGCGTCGATCATGTCATCAGCCCCGAGCAGGAGGTCACCGAAACCCTGCGCCGCCTGATCGAGCACCCAGAAGCGCTGCAGGTGCTGGATTTCGCCGGCGGCAAGGTGCGGTTGGTGGCGGTGCGCGCCTATCACGGCGGGCCACTGATCGGCCACGAATTGCAGGACCTGCGTCGCCACATGCCGGATATCGACGTCCGGGTGGCGGCGATCTACCGACGCAATCATGGCATCGTGCCGCAGGGCATCACCGTCGTCGAGCCGGAAGACGAGGTTTTTTTTCTCGCTCGCAAGCAGGATATTTCTGCCGTCATGCGCGAGCTGCGGCGCATGGAGCGCCCGGTCAAGCGGGTCATGATTGCCGGCGGCGGCAATATCGGGCGGCGCCTGGCGGCGAGCCTGGAGCTCGATTACGAGGTCAAGCTGGTCGACCACAACAAGGTCACCTGCACACTGTTGGCCGAAAAGCTGCACCGGACGCTGGTGCTGTGCGGCGACGCTACCGACGAGGACCTGCTGGAGCAGGAAAACATCGAGTCGATGGACGTGTTCTGCGCGCTCACCAACGACGATGAGGACAACATCATGTCGGCGCTGCTGGCCAAGCGCATGGGCGCGAAGCGGGTGATTGCCCTGATCAACCGTTCGGCCTACGTCAATCTGGTGCAGGGCGGCGAGATCGACATTGCCATTTCGCCGGCGCAGGCGACGGTCGGCCCGCTGCTGTCGAAGATCCGCCGTGGCGACATGGTGACGGTGCATTCGCTGCGGCGCGGCGCGGCCGAGGCGCTTGAAATCGTTGTTCATGGCGATTTGAAGACCTCCAAGGTGGTGGGACGTCGCATCGGCGACGTGGCGTTGCCGGAGGGCTCGTCAATCGCCGCCATCATCCGCGGCGAAAAAGTCATCATCGCGCACCACGATACCCTGATCGAGGCGGAGGATCATCTCATCGTCTTCGCGCTCAACAAACGCATCATTCCCAAGGTCGAAAAGCTGTTCCAGGTCGGTTTCGGATTCTTCTGAGTTTCCATGCACCGTCTCGCGCCTCTGCTGCATGTGCTCGGTCCGGTGATCCTGATTTTTTCCTTCGCCATGCTGGCGCCGCTGGCGACGGCGTTTTTTGCACACGATGCGGCGCAGCATGCGTTCGACGAATCCTTTGTCGTGACGCTGGCCGCCGGTTTTGTCTTATGGCTGGTCGGGCGGCGCTGGCAGCGCGAGCTCAAGGTGCGCGACGGCTTTCTGCTGGTGCTGCTGGTGTGGACCGGCCTGCCCGCCTTCGCCACCTTGCCCTTCATGATCTATGCGCCGGAAATGGGCTTCACCGACGCCTATTTCGAGACCATTTCGGCGCTCACCACCACCGGCGCCACCGTGATGAGCGGGCTCGACACCCTGCCGCCTTCGCTCAACCTGTGGCGGCACCTGCTGCAGTGGCTGGGCGGCATGGGTATCATCGTGCTGGCAGTAGCGATCCTGCCGCTGCTGGGAATCGGCGGCCGACAGCTGCTGAAGGCTGAATTGCCGGGGCCGATCAAGGACAGCAAGCTCACCCCGCGCATCGCCGACACCGCCAAGCTGCTGTGGGCGATGTACGCCGCGCTCACAGCGCTCTGCGTGCTGGCGCTCAAATTTGCCGGCATGAACTGGTTCGACGCAGTCTGCCACGCCTTCGCCACGTTGAGTCTGGGCGGCTTTTCCACCCACGACGCCAGCGTCGGCTATTTCGATTCGCCGCTGATCGAGGCAGTGCTGATTTTCTTCATGCTGGCGGCGGCGCTCAATTTCGTCACCCATTTTCTGGCCTTCCGCCAGCGCAGCCTTTCGGCCTACCGGCATGATCCCGAGGTGGCCGGTACGCTCGGACTGGTGATCGCGAGCTGTCTCGGCATCAGCCTGTATGTGTGGCAGGCCGGCGTGTATCCGGAGTTTCTGACGGCCCTGCGCCATGTCAGCTTCAACCTGGTCTCGCTCGCCACCGATTGCGGCTTTGCCAGCACCGACTTCAACAGCTGGCCGATCTTTGCGCCGATGTGGATGCTGTTGTTGAGCTGTGTCACCGCGAGTTCCGGTTCCACCGGCGGCGGTCTGAAAATGATCCGCACGGTACTGATGCTCCGTCAGGACGTGCGCGAACTGGAACACCAACTACATCCCGCCGCCCTTCTGCCGGTCAAGATCGGCGGCCAGGCCGTGCCCAACCAGATCGTGTTCGCGATCCAGGCCTTCGTCATGATGTACATCGCCACCATCGTAACGATGACGCTGCTGCTGCTGGCCAGCGGGCTCGATTTCATCAGCGCGTTTTCTGCCGTCATTGCCTGCATCAACAACGCCGGCCCCGGACTCAACGAGGTCGGTCCGGGAACGAATTACGCCGGCCTCAACGACTTCCAGACCTGGGCCCTTTCATTCACCATGCTGCTTGGGCGGCTCGAGCTGATCACCGTATTTGTGTTGTTCACCCGCGCCTTCTGGCGTGGCTGAGGGCGGGCGCTGGTAACATCGCGCTAACCGAAACCGGTCTGCCGCAACGAGACTGCGCTTTTTTATCCAGCCCACCCCCCCGCAAGCGGAAGGGGTAAACGCCACGCACCAATCGACTCATGTCGCAAATATTGCCTGTCGTCCACATCCTGTCGAAAGTGCTGATCCTTTATTCGGCCGCATTTTTGCTGCCGCTGGCGATCTCGCTGGGGCTGGAAGATGGTGCGCACCGGGCCTACGACGAGGCGATCGTCGTCACCCTTCTGTCCGGGGTGGTGCTGTGGCTTTTCTCCCGCAGGGGCAAGCGTGAACTACATACCCGCGATGGCTTCCTCCTGGTGGTGACGATCTGGGCGATCCTGCCGCTGTTTTCCGCCATCCCGCTGCTGTCGTACCTGCCCGACCTCAGCTTCACCGACGCCTATTTCGAAGCCGTCTCGGGCCTGACTGCCACCGGCGCCACTGTGCTGTCCGGGCTCGACGCCCTGCCGCCCTCGATCAATGTCTGGCGCACCCAGATGCACTGGATCGGCGGCATGGGCGTGATCGTGCTGGTGGTGGCGGTACTGCCGATGCTGGGGGTTGGCGGCCGGCAACTGTTCAAGGCCGAAACGCCGACGCCGATGAAGGACAGCAAGCTCACCCCGCGCATGGCGGAAACCGCCAAGGGACTGTGGCTGGTGTACGTCATCGTCACGGTGTTCTGCATCCTGGCGCTGTGGGCCGGCGGCATGAGCTGGGTGGATGCCCTCATTCACGCCTTCAGCGTGATGAGCCTGGGAGGCATGTCCTCGCACGACGCCAGCTTGGGCTATTTCGATTCCCTCACCCTGGAAATCATCGTCATGGTGTTCGCGCTGATCGCCGGGATCAGCTTTTCCACCCATTTCATGGCGTTCCGCATGCGCAATCTGCTGGCTTATCGCTTCGACACCGAAATCCGCTGGTACTTCGGCGTGCTCGGCGCCAGTATTCTCGGGCTGGCGTTCTACCTGCGGTACAAGGGGATTTACCCCGATTTCCCCGAGGCGCTGCGCTATGCGGCGTTCAACACCATTTCCATTGCCACCACGCTCGGGTTTTCCACCACCGATTTCAATGTGTGGCCCTATTTCGCCCCGTTGTTCATGCTGTTTCTGTCGAGTTTTATCGCCAGTTCCGGCTCCACCGGCGGCGGCATCAAGATGCTGCGGGCGGTGCTGCTGTATAAGCAGGTGTATCGCGAACTGATCAAGCTGGTGCACCCCAACGCGGAAATCCACACCAAGATTGGCCGGCAGTCGGTGCCCAACAAGATCATCTACGCGGTGCTGGCTTTTCTGTTCATCTATGTCGCCTCGATCGTTACCCTGTCGCTCATCCTCTCCGCATCCGGGCTGGATGTTTTTACCGCGTTCACCGCGGTGGTGGCGATGGTCAACAATACCGGACCCGGTTTGGGACAGGTCGGCCCCACCAGCACCTATGCCGTTTTGACGAATTTTCAGGCCTGGGTGTGCAGCTTTGCTATGCTGCTCGGGCGACTGGAGTTTTTCACCCTGCTGGTGGTGCTGACCCCGGCATTCTGGAGAAAGTAAGAAAAAGCTTATGCCATCGATCGCCGATTTCGAAGCCATGCTGGCCGCCGGCCGTGACAACGCATTGCTGCGCTTCTCGCTTGGTAACGAATATCTCAAGCAGGGTGATGCAATTAAAGCGGCCGAACACCTGCGCCAAGCGGTCGGGCACGACCCGAAATATTCCGCTGCCTGGAAGCTATTGGGCCGCGCGCTTGTCGACAGCGAGGCCTGGAGCGAAGCGTTGGCGGCCTACCGGCAGGGCATCGCGGTAGCCGAGGCGTGTGGCGACAAACAGGCAGCCAAGGAAATGGGCGTGTTTGCACGGCGAATCGAGACCGCGCTGATCCATAAGCCGCTTGGGTTAAAATCGGACGATTGATTTTTTCAGGAGTAGAAAATGACGCGGATGGTGAATTGTGTGAAGCTCGGGCGCGAGGCCGAGGGCCTGGCCTTCCAGCCGGTGCCGGGCGAGATGGGCAAGAAGATTTTCGAGAACGTGTCGAAAGAAGCCTGGGCCGGCTGGCAGCGCCACCAGACCATGCTGATCAATGAAAATCGCCTCAACCTGGCCGACGCGCAGGCACGCAGCTACCTGATGGAACAGATGGAGCGCTACTTTTTCGGCGGCGGCAACGTCGATGCTGCCGCGGGTTACGTGCCGCCTGCAAGATAGTGCGTGGTTGTTGACGCTTCAGCGGCTTTAGTGCGTGGTTGTTGCCGATTCATCGGCTATACAACCGCGGCCTCCCCCTTGCGGGTAAAGCCGGCAGCGCTCATGCAAACGGGCTCCCGCGCGGGAGCCCGTTTGCATGAGCGCTGCAAAAATCACATCACTTCTTTTTCAATTTCTTCCAGAGATGTGTGGCGGACGTCCTTGCCCTTGACCATGTAGACCACGTATTCCGACATGTTCTTGGCGTGGTCGCCCATGCGCTCGATCGCCTTGGTGACGAACAGGATGTCGATAAAAACCGATATGGTGCGTGGGTCTTCCATCATGTAGGTGATGAGATGGCGCAGGTTGAGGCGGAATTCCTCGTCCACCGCCCGGTCCTGGCGGGCGATTTCCACCGCCTTGGTGGCGTCCAGGCGGGCAAAGGCGTCAAGCGCCTTGCGCAGCATGTCGAGCACCATGTCCGCCATATATTTGACTTCGGAGAAGCGCGGCATGCTGATGCGCCCGGACTGGTGGATCAGCTTGGCCATACGGGCGATCTTGGTCGCCTCGTCGCCGATGCGTTCGAGGTCGGTGATGGTCTTGACCACCATCATCACCATGCGCAGATCGGATGCGGTTGGCTGGCGGCACGCGATGATGCGGGTGCAATCCTCGTCGATGGCGACTTCCAGTCCATTGACGTTATGGTCGTTTGCATCAACCCGCCCGGCCAGATCCATGTCGCCCGAAATGAGTGCTTCAACGGCGTTGACGATTTGTTCTTCGACTATGCCGCCCATTTTCAGCACGCTGGCGCGCACGGCTTCCAGCTCGGCATCAAACTGCTTGTAGGTGTGTTCTGTTGGCATCGTGTCGGTATCCCCAAAATTCGCCTTTGATTATAGGCTGCGTATTGTGAAGATTACATGACGGGCAATGCGGCGAATTTCATTGTGTGCTGAAGGGCAGCACGTAACGTGAGCCGTCCAGGTCCAGGTACAACATCCAGCGGCCCTGTCCGCTGACGCAAGCCGGCAGGGTTACCGTCGAGGTCCAGACGCCGTTCGCGGCCGGCCGCAGGTCGTAGCGGTTGAAGCCCATGTTCATGCCAACCATCTGGAATTCTGCGCTGATGCGGGCGGCGTTCACTGCACGGACGTTCAGTTCGAACGCCTCCAGTGGCGCCGGCCGCACCGAAAAGTGCACGCTTGCCGGTGCACCGTGGTGGTTGAAGGCGCAGCCGGCCAAGAGATCGACGCAGGGCACCGCCACTGCCTCGGGCGGACGCTTCAGCCAGTAACCGGCAGCCGCGATCGCCACCAGCGCGACCAGCAGCAGCAGTGGCGCCAGCACCCGCATGGGGTACGCCGCCGCCAGATTTTTATGTCCTTCAGGGTGCCCGGCTTGCGGGCGATCCCGGTGCCGCACCCGTTTCACGTCCACGCCCCGCGCAGCAGCGCCACGCCGTGCGCGCCGTGCGACTGCGCCAGCGCCGCATCGTCCCGCCCCAGCCCACCGAGGCCGTAGACCGGGATCGGGCTGGCGGCGGCGAGTGCGGAAAAGGTGTCCCAGCCAAGCGTGGCGGCGCCCGGATGGGTGAGCGTGGGCAGCACCGGCGACAGCAGTGCGAAATCGGCCTCGATCGCGGCGGCGTGCGCCAGCTCGGCGGCATCGTGGCATGACACGCCCACCCAGCCGCAATCGGGACGCGCCGTCAGTTTGGCGGCGGCGGTCGAATCGAGGTGCACGCCGTCCGCGCCTGTTGCGCGCGCCAGTTCCAGCGTGCCGTTGACCAGTACGCGGGCGCTGTACCGATGGGCGCGGCGCACCGTCTCGCGCGTCAGTGCCAGCCGGGCGTCTTCAGGCAGCGTCTTGTCGCGCAGCTGGATCAGTCGCAGGCCGTTGTGCAGCGCGATGTCGAGGCGCGCGAGGAAGGTGTCGACGCCAAGCGACTCGGCATGCGTAATCCCCAGCAGCGGCGGTAGCGACAAGGCCTTCAAAATCGGGAAATTGGCCGGCAGGAGCGGCGTCACCTCGACCGCATCGGGCTGCTGCCAGGAAAACACTTGTCCCTCGTGCGGGTGCGGTTCGCCCTGCCAGTCGAACACGCGGAAAAAATTGAGACGTACGATGGCATGCGGGTATTCGAATACACGGGTGATCCAGCGGCAGGCGCGGGCGACGACGATGCCGAGCTCCTCGTGCAGTTCGCGCACCAGCGCGGCTTCCAGCGATTCGCCTGGCTCCACCTTGCCGCCGGGGAATTCCCAGTAACCCGCGTAGACCTTGCCCTGCGGACGCTGCGCCAGCAGCACCCGGCCGTCGGCCTGGGTCAGCACCGCAGCGGAAACTTCGACGATGGAACCGTGGCTCATTGGCGTGCGCCGGGTCTGGCCGGCAGCCGTTCAGGTATTCGCTCAAGTACGGTATTCGGCATTGATCTTCACGTAGTCGTAGGAAAAGTCGCAGGTCCACACGGTGGCATCCACGCTGCCGCGATTGAGCGCCACGCGCACGGTTATGTCGGCTTCCTGCATTACCGCCGCGCCCTGCGACTCGGTGTAGCTGGCGGCCCGTCCGCCCTTCTCGGCCACCAGCACATCACCCAGATACACCTGCAACGTGTTGACGTCGAGGTCCGTCACCCCCGCATAGCCGATGGCGGCGAGGATGCGGCCGAGGTTGGGGTCGCTGGCGAAGAACGCGGTCTTGACCAGCGGCGAACGCGCAATGGCGTAGGCGATCTGCTTGCATTCGGCGCGGTCGCGCCCGCCTTCGACCGCCACGGTGATGAACTTGGTCGCGCCTTCGCCGTCGCGCGCCATCGCTTGCGCCAGTTCGATGGCGACCTCACTCAAGGCAGCTTTCAGCGCGGCATAGTCGGCGCTGGCCGCGTCGGAAATTTCTGCGTTGCCCGCCTGCCCGGTGGCGATCAGGATGAAGCTGTCGTTGGTCGAGGTGTCGCCGTCGACGGTGACGCAGTTGAACGACACATCGGCCACCGCCTTCACCAGCTGTGGCATCAGGCCGGGGGCGACGGCCGCGTCGGTCGCCACGTAGCCCAGCATGGTCGCCATGTCGGGATGGATCATGCCGGAGCCCTTGGCGATGCCGGTCACCGTTACCGTCTTGCCGCCGATTTGCGCCCGGCGCGACGCGCCCTTGGCGACGATGTCGGTAGTCATGATCGCGTGTGCGGCTTCCGACCAGTGGTCGGGCGCGAGATCTGCCTGCGCTGCCGGCAGCGCAGGCAGGATCTTGTCGATGGGCAGCGGCTCCAGGATCACCCCGGTGGAAAACGGCAGCACGGCTTCTGCCGCGCAGCCCATCAGTTGGGCCACCGCCTCGCAGGTCTGGCGCGCGCGCCGCAGGCCCTCTTCACCGGTGCCGGCGTTGGCGTTGCCGGTGTTGATCACCAGCGCGCGGATGTTGCCATGCGTCAGATGCTGCTTGCACAGCACGACCGGCGCAGCGCAGAAGCGGTTTTGCGTGAACACCCCGGCCACTTGGGTGCCCGGCGCAAGCTCGATCAGGGTGATGTCGCGCCGTCCGGGTTTCTTGATGCCGGCCGAGGCAATGCCAAGGCGCACGCCACCAATGGGTAGCAGGGAAGCGGGATCGGGGGCGGCGAGCTTGACGGGCATGGCGGTTTCACAAAACGGAAAACCGTCATTTTATGCCGGCCGGTCGGCAAATGGATGGCGTGGGCTTACAGCGTGCACCCCAGCAACCCGTTCATCGCGCGGCGGAATTCGGGCCGCCACGGCCACACCGGATCGAGTTCGATGGAGCGCGCCAACGAGACAAGTGAAATCAGTGCGAAAACTGAAAACAGCAGTTGCGAAACGAGTTGGTGCGGGATGAGCATGCCGAGGGGCATGACCAGAAAGCCGGGAATATAAAACCGGCTGGCAAAGGCCGCAAAAAAAGCCGGGCCGAGGTACATGGCGCTCCCCTCATTAGAAGTTGTTGTGCCAAATACCCGGCAAGTCTCGTTCCAGATTCGAAAACCGCAGTCAATACAAGGGATTACATTTGCCTGGCGGATCGTGCCCGCAAAAAATGTAAATTAATTCGATAGCTACTTGCCTTCCGGTTCGGCGGCGAGCTTGCGCAGGATCTCATGCGACAGCGAATAGAACTGCGGCGTGGGGCCGAGATCTTCGTAGATCGGATCGCCGTAGTCGTCTTCGGCAATGACGCGGTTGCCGGGGATGTAGGGCATGGCCACCTCAAGTTCGTCCAGCGCGGCACGGATCAGGTCGGCCATCAGTTGGGAAGCGCTGCAGCCGGGATACATCATGTGCAGGGCTTCGATCCGCGCGGCGTCTCGCAGTGGCAAATGAACCGTGTAGGCATGTACGTCGGTACGTGCTTGTCCTTCCTTGCTCCAGCGCTGGATCAGTTCGGCGATACGCATGGGCTTTCCCCGGCCTCACAATGCTTTGTTTATAGCAAAGCCCTTCGTAAGGGAAAGCCGGATTCAGCTTGTGCGGCGCCACACCAGCGTGCGGTTGTTCGCCGGCATGGCGATGTCCTGCTGCAGGACCAGCCCCTGCGCGCGCGCCAGCGCATCCACCGCCTCGAAGTCGCGCACCCCGGAGGCGGGGTCGCGCGCCTTCAGCCAGGCGTCGAAGCGCGCATTGCTCTCCGAGGTGAACGCACCGTCGGTATTGAACGGGCCGTACACCGCCAGCACGCCGCCGGCCTCCAGCACTTCGCCCACCCCTTCGAAAAACTGTTCCACCTCGGGCCAGCCCATGATGTGCAGGGTGTTGGCCGAGAACACCGCATCGTAGCGTCCGCTGCGCCAGCCGGGCTGGCTGACGTCGAGTGCGATCGGCGGCCGCACATTGGGCAGCGCGGCTTCGTCGAGCCAGGCCCGGATGCCCGGGTGATGCGGCGGCACGTCGGCGCTCTGCCAGACGAGGTGCGGCAGTTCGGCGCCGAAATACACGGCATGCTGGCCGGTGCCGCTGCCGATTTCCAGCAGCTGGCGGCAGTCGGCAAATACTTCGCGCAGCACCGCCAGGATCGGCTCACGGTTCTGCACGCAGGATTCGGAAAAGGGCTTGTCAATCAAGTTTGTTGCTCCAGTGTCAGAGAATGCCGCTTGCCGGCGGCAAGAGAAAAAATGCGGACCCATGGTTTTCAGCCGGACATCATGTCGACCAGGCGGCCATCGGCCAGCAGCAGCGCGGCGTGCACCGGCTTGCCGGCATAGAGTTCGGCGAGCAGGATCCGGTAGCCGGTGAGCTGGGCGCGATGGCGCTCGACCAGTTGCGCATCGGACAGCGCACGGCTGTCGTCGCCGGTCTTGTAGTCGATCAGCCACACTGCGTCGTCGAACTCCACCACGCGGTCGAGCCGCTGCAGGCGGCCGTCGGCATCCAGCAGCGCCCACTCGTTGTGGGCGCGTCGATACCGCGCCGGGTCGAACAGGTGCGCCAGCCGCGGCTGTGCCAGCAGGGTGCGGGCCGCGGCCTCGGTGGCATCCAGTTCGGCTTCAAGCCCCAGGCGCGTCGCCAGCGCGGGCAGGTCGCGCGGTGTGCCGGGCGGCGCATGGGCCTCCAGGCATGCGTGGAACAATTCGCCGCCCGCCGCCGCCGGACTTACGGCCGGCGGGGCGATACGCTGCCCCACCGCCGGGGCGTCGATGCGAACCGGCACAGCGGAGGGACTGGTTGTCTCGGCGGCGGCGGATGGCAGATCGGCCGGCAGGCCCAGGTTTTGCCAGGCGGCGTCGACGCGTGCCAGCCAGGCGTTCTTGTCGGCGTCGCCGCTGACGATCAGCCCCTGCGCGGCGCGGGTCAGCGCCACGTACAGCAGATTGTCGGATTCGCGCTGCGCCAGATCCGCCTCGTCCTGGAACCAGTCTTGCCGTGCCGCGCCCCGGTCGTCCAGTTTGCCGAACAGCGAAAAATGTACCGGCCGCGCGGCCTCGGGCGGCCACGGCGCCAGCACGGCGTAGCTGTCGCCGCGCGCGTGGTCGCTGCCGCCCAGGAGCCAGACGATCGGCGCTTCCAGCCCCTTGGCGCCGTGGATGGTCAACAGGCGCACCGCATTCTCGCCGTCGGCCGCCAGCCCCTCGCCGGGCGCGGCATCGGCATCGTCGATCAGACTGGCCAGCTCGCGCACGAAGCCGGCCAGCGTGGGGTAGCGCCCCGCATCCTGCGTCAGCGCCAGCTGCATGAAGGCGCGCAGGTTGGCAGCCACCTGGGGTCGCATCGCCTCCGGCACGGCGGCGGTGTAGCGCGCCTCGACATCTCCTTCAAAGTAGATGCGGTCGAGCAGGTCGTGCACCGGCAGGGTGCCGCAGTGGGCGCGCCAGCGGGTCAATCGCTGCGCCGCGCGCGCGAGCGTGGCGGGACAATCGGGCTCGGCGTTCAGTGCAATCAGCCCTTCCCAGCCGCGCGGCGCGGTGCCGGGCACGAACACCCGCAGCAGGTCGTCGTCGCTGCAGCCGAAGACCGGGGACTTCAGCACGTGCGCCAGCTTCAGGTCGGCGTGCGGCAGCAGCAGGGTTTCGATCAGCGCGATCACGTCCTGCGCTTCCAGCGCGTGCAGCAGGCCGCCACGGCGCGAGGTGATGAAGGGAATGCCCGCGGCTTTCAGTTCGCGCTCGTACAGGTGCAGGTGGGTGCGCTTTCGCACCAGCGCCATGACGTCGCCGGGCCGCGCCGCGCGCACGGCGCCGGCTTTATCTGTCACGCCCCAGCGCCCCAGCACCTCGTCGCGCAACACCCGTGCAAACTGCCGCGCTTCCTCATGCACGGCGCGGTCGTCGGCTTCCGGCTGCGGCGTGGTGAGCGGATTGCGCATACGACTCCACACGTGGCCGGAGGCCGCGTAGTGGATCGGAGTCCCCGTGTGGGGCAGACCATTGGCCGTCGCGGTTTCTGTTTTTTCCACCTGTACCGGCAGGCTGCGCAGCGCGCCCGGGCGCAGGGCGTTTGCCGGCGCGTGCGTGTGCTCGGCAAAGCCCGCCACACCGGCAAACACCGGGTTGATCGCCGCCACCACCGCCGGCGCCAGTCGCCGCGTCATATCGGTGCTGAAGCGCGCGGCGTCGAAATGCGTGTGCAGAAAATCCGCCGCGGCATCGAACACCCGTGCCTCGCCGCGGCGGAAGCGGTAGATCGCCTGCTTGGGGTCGCCCACCATGAATACCGTCATCGCGCTGTCGGCGCCGCGCGCTTCCAGCAGCCAGCTCGAAAGCGCCTGCCATTGCAGCGGATTGGTGTCCTGGAATTCGTCGAGCAGCAGATGCCGGTAGCGCGCGTCCAGCTTCAGCGCCAGCGCCGGTGCATGTTCCTCGCTGGCGAGCAAACGGCACGCCAGCCATTCGGCATCGGCGAAGTCGATCACCCCCTGCTGCAGCTTGGCGTCCTGATAGGCCGCCAGCAGCGCGTGGCCGAGCAGCAGACCGTGGCGATTGAGCGCCCAGATGCGCTGGTCGGCCTGGATCGCGGCGACGGTTTCGAGCGCGGTTTCCAGCGTGTCGAGGTCGCGCAGGTAGGTGTCGAGTTCAGCGCCGAGCGCTTTTTCCAGTTCCTTGGTCGTCTGCTTCTTGCGCCGCTTGCCCGCCGTCATCAGGTGTCTCATGAGTGAGACATGCGCCTCATCGGGCGGCAGGCCCAGGCTGCGCTGAATTTCGGGCGCGCGCACCCGCTCGCTTTTGCCGCCCTTTTCCAGCGCAAAGCCCACCCGCTTCACCCGCGCCGCCATCGCTTCGTCGGCCCAGAATGCCGCCACCGGATCGCACTCCAGATCGGGGTGCAGGCCCGGTTTCAGTTGTTCCAGCGCATGCGCCACCGGGTCGGGCGCCTCGTCGGTATACGCCCACCATTCCGCGCGGGCATCGACAAAGCGCTTCAGCAGCGCGCGCAGATTGTGCTCGCCGATGTCGGCCAGCAAGGCCCGCAGGGCCGTACCTTCCGGCGAATTGGGCACCACGGTACCCGCAAGGGGTACACCCAAGATAGGCAATCCGCTATCGGCTAAAGCCGATGCGGAATTGACACCACCGGCGGGTGCCCCGCCGCTGCGCGGCGACCCTTCCGCAGCCCATTTTGCCAGCAGGCGGTCGCGCACCTCGTCCTGCAGCAGGCGGGTGCGCTCCAGCAGCGGCGCGCCCCACGGCACCCCAGCTTCCAGCGGCGCGCGTTTCAGCAGATCGAGAAACCAGCCGTGGAAAGTCGTCACCGTCGGCCCCGGTTGCGCGGTCAGCACCGTTTCCAGCAGCCCACGCGCGCGCGGCAGCAGCGCGTCGATTTCGTCCTCCGCCACCGCGCGCTCGCGCAAAAACGCGCGCACCGTCACATCGTCTTCCAGCGCCAGCACCCGCAGCCACTCGTGCAGGCGGTCGGTCATTTCCTGCGCCGCCTTGCGCGTGAACGTGATCGCCAGCAGTTCCGAGGGTTCGGCACCCGCAAGCAGCAAGCGCAGCATGCGCGACACCAGCAGCCAGGTCTTGCCGCTACCGGCGCAGGCTTCCACCACCACCGAGCGGGCGGGGGACAGGGCGGTGGCGGTGTCGAGTGGCGCGGTCAAGATTCAGGTTCGTCAAACACGGCGAAGTCCTTGCGATGCGCGCAGTAGCGATTCGATGAACGTTTCGAAGTCTCGTGTTTTCGCATCGTTTGGAGCATCGTCCGTGAAATGGAACGCTTGAATCTCGTGCCAACCGTGGTCGAGTACTTCGATATGATCAACAAAGTGCAGGTCGGGAACATCCACTTCCGACGCCACAAAATAAAGGTGATCCATGCGAAGCGCCTCCTCTGCAATTGCCGTAAGGGAGTCAGCGTCGATATTGTTGGCGTTGGAAAATACAACTTCACCCCAGCGTTTGAAATTACCCGCATCCCGATATAGATATTCGAATCGCACGTTCATAGCAGGCATCTACCCTTCAAATACGTGTTGTCGGTGGTATGACAGAAATTCCGCGTGGGGGCTGAATTTCTTTGGCAAGGCTAAGAGTTTGCCATCGTAAGCCAACAACGCGGAGTTGAAAAAGGGATCGGCATTGACCGCATGTTTTCGTGAAACATGAACGGTCATATCCTCTGTGACAGTGATGATTCCTGCATCGAACGCTTTGTCGTGCAGCATTGACAAACACAGGCCGTTTCGAGGATTTAGCCGGTTGGTCGTGTCAACGCGCCAAGGCATGATGTGACTCGCGATCAAGAGTTTGGGTACAGATAGCCCCGTGATGCAGCACCGATAGTCATAGGCACTCAGCACCGCACGACGGAAAAAATTCTGGCCAATCCGAGCCGTCGTTTGAACGGTTTTATCGCCCCCAGTGTAATTAACGTTTTCATCCAGATAAGGCGAGCCGTCAATGGGTGCGCCAAGCTCGGTGTTAGCATCCAATGCAGTTACAGTCTGTTGCATCTCGATAGCGAAACGCCCCCAGTCAGCCTGCATTTCCACCCACATAGCCTTATCGGCGGCAGATGCACCGCTTAATCCTGTTCGACCGGTTGACGTTATTTCTGGATCGCGGCTGGCGATGTTGGTCAATTTCATCGCGAGAGCGGACGGGGTTCTGCCGATTAGCGCAGCGTACTTGATGATCTCGGGGTTGCGGGAGTGCAATTTCCCAAATGGCAATTGGGTATACAGATGGAATGCCACCAAAAGTTGCTGGCGCGTCCAGTCAGGACTTGCGGACATTTGTTTCTCCCTGTTTGCATACCTAATCGCACTGCGATTTTAGCCAGCGTGTTAAGCCAGCATCTCCAGCAACACCGGATGCCAAAGCGCGAGATCGATTTTCCCCATCTTGCCGCCCAGGCGCTGTTTGTCTACGGATCGCAGTTGATCCAGCAGGATGCGGGCGGATTTGCCCTTGAACTCGACTTCCGGGCGGCAGCCGAGCGGTTGGCCGCCGCTGGTGAGCGGCGCAATGAGGACGCGCGGCAGGGCGGCGTTCATGTCGTCTGGCGACACGATCAGGCAGGGGTGGGTTTTCTGGAGTTCACTGCCGACAGTGGGGTCGAGGTTGACCCGGTAAACCTCGCCGCGTTTTACCACACCCATTCTTCGTCACCCTCGTCGACGGGGATGGTGTCGAGTACGGCTTCATCGTTTTCGGCCTGATAGCCGTCAAACCAGCCCGCACGGGGCTGCTTGAGCGCCTCGATGACGAGCTTCTTGCCTTTGATCTGCAGATCGACGGCATCTTTCAGGCCGCACAAGGCGAGGATGGCGGCAGGGATGATGACGCCCTTTGAGTTGCCGACTTTAACAAGGTTGATGCGCATATCTGCTCCCCGAGCTACCCGTAAGTGTTGTCACAATGTTATTACACTACGGAGCGTCGGGCAAACTTTTATGCTGCATCCCACATTCCTTTTCGGCACATCCCGCGCGCTTCGCAGTACTTGCAGACACTGTCGATGCCATGGGCGGGCAGCGCGGCGTGCTGTGCGATCGCTTCAAGCAACTGTGGCAGGCGCAGGCTGATGGCGGCGACGTCGGTTTCGCCGTCGAGTTCGAGTGCGGCGACGGGGGCTTCGTTGATCGGCAGGTAGACGGCGGCAGCCTCGCACAGCCAGGCGTAGAAGGGCAGCTGCACGGCTTCGTCGGGCGCCTTGAGCTTTTTTTTCAGGCCTTGCGCGGCGCTGGTCTTGTAGTCGATCACGTAGCGGGCGTCGCCTTTTACGTCGACACGGTCGACGCGGCCGTGCAGGGTGATTTCTCCGAGGCCTTCAACGGTGTGCGGCACCGAGAAATCGGTTTCGCCGGATTCGTAGCGCCAGCCGGCGGCCGCGTGCGCCAGCCAGGCGTCGATGTAGGCGGGCTGGATGCTGTCCCACTGGCTCGCCCAGGCGGCGGCGGTGTATGCGGGCAGCGCGGCGAATTCGGCGGCGGAGAGGGCGTTCAGCTGCGCCAGCGCGGCGTCGCGCTCAAGCGGCGGCGCGCTGTCGTGAAAGGCCTTGAGGATGCGGTGCAAGGCGTTGCCGTAGTCGCTCTTGTCGAGCGCGTCGTCGGCCTCGTCGAGTTCGCGGATGCCGAGCACGCTGCGCGCGAAAAACCGGTAGGGGCAGTCGAGCAGGGTCTGGTAGGCGGTGGGCGAATAATGGCGCGGCAGCTGCGCGGCGGTGACCGTCGGCGCAGGCTGCACGCAGGCGGCGGGCAGCGGGCCGGGCTGGGTGGGCGGAATGCCGACGGCCTGCTCGGGCAGGGCGCTGTCCCACGCGGCCCGGTGCAGCGCCTGCAGCCGCAGCACCAGTGGCGAGACGGGGTTGGGCTCGTCGTTGTGCCACGCCTGCCAGCTGATGAGCGCAGGCCCCTGAACCAGCAGCTGCATCAGGTCGGCGGTGACGGCCGCGGCTTCGTCGCTTGCGGTCGACAGGCCCAGCTGGGCGCGGGTGGCCTGGGAAAACAGGCCGGGCGCGGCGCGCGCGGGCAGGTGGCGGGCGTCGGCGCCGATCAGCGCCACGGCGTCGAACAGGCGCCCGCGGGCGGCGGGTAGCGAGGTCAGCACGATGGGGCTGGCGACGCTGGCGTCGATGAAGCTTGCCGACTCCAGCGCCAGGTTGAGCCAGCGCCGCCATTCGCCGAAGCCGTATTTTTCACCGTCGTCGGCCAGGTCGCGGCGCAGGGCGTCGAGCGTTTCGAGCACCTTGGCGCCGGCGGCGTCGGCGTGCAGCGGGGCGACGGCGTCGAGCCGGATAAGGCTGTCGGTCAATCGCGCGAGCCACACTGCGAGCGGCGCGCGGCGCTGCTCGAACCCCTGGCGGGCGTCGAACAGCGCGGCGAGCCAGACAGGCAGTACGGCGAATTCGCGGTGCGCCAGCCGCTGCATCTCCGCCATCCCTTGCGACACGCCTTGCCGGCGCAGCGCCAGTTCGAACGCGAGCACCTGGTCCTGGCGCGCGGCGGGTTCACCCAGCACGAAGGGCGATTTCAGGAGATCGAGCAATTCGACGTGCGGGAAGTCGCTCGCCACGCATTCGAGCCAGCGGTCGATCACCGCGGCGGCGGCGGCGGTCGACAGCGTCCAGCCGGTTTCGTCGGCCGCCAGCACGTCCATGCGTTCGAGTAGCGCGCGCACCCGCCGCGCGGTTTCGCGGTCGAGTGCGATCAGCGCGAGTTCGCGCCGGCCGGCGCGCAGCTGGGCGGCCACCCAGGTGGCGACGGCGCGCGCTTCGGCTTCCAGGTGCGGCGCCGGGGCCAGCGTGATGCGATCCAGTAGCGGCGAGGCGGGAACGCGCCGGGCGAGCGCGGCGGCGCGGTCGCGCAGCGGCGGATCGGTCAGCTGCCAGGCCTGGTGCAGGGTGAAGGCGATGGCCGCTTCGGCGTCCGGTTCGAACAGCGTGAGCGGGGCGAGTTTGGCGCAGCGCTCGAGAAATTGCTGCTCGACGGCGGAAAGGGCGCCCAGCGCATAGCCGTAAATGGGCTGCGGTGCTGCCCCGATCTGTTCAAGCAGGGCGTCGAGCGCACGGGCATAGCGCGCCTGCGGGTCGTGGCCGTCGTTGTTGAGCGCCAGCCACACCGCCTCGATCAGCGCCGTCTCACGATCAAGTACGGCGCGGTCGAGCGCGCCGGCGTGCAGCGCGCGAATCCGTGAGCCGATCTCGCCGCCCAGCCGCGCGGCCGACAGTTCGTCAGCCAGTGCCAGCAGTTCGCCGGCAAGCGCCCATTTGTCGACCGCGCCCAGCCAGTCGACGCGCCGCAGCACGCCATGCAGGCGCGCCAGCCGCCGCGCCTGCGGTTCGGTGTGGCCGTCGGCCACGCTGTCGGCCCAGGCCTTCAGTGGGATGATGCGTGGCGGAATCAGTGCCCGGCGGCCGGCAGCCGGCGCCAGTGCGCGGGCAAAATCCTGCCCGGCGCGATGGTTGGGGACGAGCACCGTCAACCCGGACAGGTCGGGAAGGCGGTCGGCGTATTGATCGAGCAGGTGGCGGGCGACGACATGCGGCAGTGCGCCATCGCCGGAGATTTTCAAGCGGCTCAGCGCGCCAGGTGCTTCAGCTTGTCCTTGACCTGGGCCCACTCGTCGGCGTCGGGCAACGGGTCTTTGCTCTCGATGATGACCTTCCACTGCTTGGCGAGTTCGGCGTTGAGTGCGATGTAGGCGCGCTGGTCATCCGGTACGTCGTCTTCGGCGAAAATGGCTTCGACCGGGCATTCGGCCACGCACAGCGTGCAGTCGATGCACTCCTCCGGGTCGATGACGAGGAAGTTGGGGCCCTCGTGAAAGCAGTCCACTGGGCAGACATCGACACAATCGGTATATTTGCACTTTATGCAGGCGTCGGCTACAACATAGGTCATTCGTAGTTCTCCAGAGAATTTGAGAAACGCCCGGATGCTTGCAGGCGGCAATTTTGATGTAGCATATCGGCACAAAACCAAATTTTCCAGTATTACCGCCTTCCCAAACTATCCAGGCCGTATCCGGCCACCCGTATAATTCAACTAGGAGCCTCACCAATGAGCGAACATGTTCATTACATATCCGACGATTCGTTTGAACAGGAAGTCCTGCAGGCCGGTGTGCCGGTGCTGGTGGATTACTGGGCGGACTGGTGTGGCCCTTGCAAGATGATCTCGCCGATCCTCGATGAAGTCGCCAAGGAATACGCCGGCAAGCTCAAAGTGTGCAAGCTCAATATCGATGAAAACCAGGCCACCCCGCCGAAATTCGGCATCCGCGGCATCCCCACCCTGATGATTTTCAAGAACGGCAACGTCGAGGCCACCAAGGTCGGCGCCCTGTCGAAATCGCAACTCACCGCGTTCGTCGACAGCAACATTTAAGTTAAAGTCTTACCGGATGGCGCATCTCTGCGCCGCCTGCGCGCAGCACCCGCAGGAAGTACGCCACCAGACACTCGCCCAGCAGGCGGTCTTGGCGCAGCGTCATCCGGCTTCACCCCTCCCCATCTTCCGGCTCTTTCAAGCGAGCCTACTCAGGCCTCTTCCATGTATCTTTCCGAACTCAAGCAGAAGCCGATCACCGAGCTTCTTGAAATCGCCGCCACCGACGGTATCGACAACGCCAACCGCTTCCGCAAGCAGGAACTGATCTTCGCCATCCTGAAAGCGGGGGCCAAGCGCGGCGAGAGCATCTTCGGAGACGGCGTGCTGGAAGTGCTGCCGGACGGCTTCGGTTTCTTGCGTTCGCCGGAAGCCTCGTATCTGGCCAACACCGACGACATCTACGTGTCGCCGTCCCAGATCCGCCGCTTCAACCTGCACACCGGCGACAAGGTCGAAGGCGAGATCCGCACCCCCAAGGACGGCGAGCGCTATTCGGCGATGACCAAGCTCGACAAGATCAACGACGAGCCGCCCGAGGCCAGCAAGAACAAGATCCTGTTCGAAAACCTCACGCCGCTGCACCCCGACCAGCCGCTCAAGCTGGAACGCGAGATCAAGGCCGAGGAGAACATTACCAGCCGCGTGATCGACATCGTCGCCCCGATCGGCAAGGGCCAGCGCGGTCTCCTGGTGGCGCCGCCGAAAACCGGCAAGACGGTGATGCTGCAGCACATTGCCCACGCCATCACCTCCAACCACCCCGACGTCGTGCTGTTTGTGCTGCTGATCGATGAGCGCCCGGAAGAAGTGACCGAAATGAGCCGCACCGTGCGCGGCGAAGTCATCGCCTCCACCTTCGACGAACCCGCCAGCCGTCACGTGCAGGTGGCGGAAATGGTGATCGAACGGGCCAAGCGCCTGGTCGAGCACAAGAAGGACGTGGTGATCCTGCTCGATTCCATCACCCGTCTGGCACGTGCCTACAATGCCGTGCAGCCCGCCTCCGGCAAGGTGCTTACCGGCGGCGTCGACGCTAACGCGCTGCAAAAGCCGAAGCGCTTCTTCGGCGCCGCGCGCAACATCGAGGAAGGCGGCAGCCTCACCATCATCGCCACCGCGCTGGTCGACACCGGCAGCCGTATGGACGACGTGATCTACGAGGAATTCAAGGGCACCGGCAACCTCGAAATCCACCTCGACCGCAAGATGGCCGAGAAGCGCCAGTACCCCGCGATCAACGTCAACCGTTCAGGCACCCGCCGCGAAGAACTCCTGCTGCCGCCCGACATCCTGCAGAAGGTGTGGGTGTTGAGGAAGCTGCTGTACCCGATGGACGACATGGAGGCGATGGAGTTTCTGCTGGACAAGATCCGTGCGACAAAAAACAACAGCGAGTTCTTCGATTCGATGCGGCGGGGTTGATCGGAGCCTGCATCTCCGCTATACTCCCGCGTTCTCCGAATTCAACCCATTTTAAGGAATTGCCATGAAAGCCGGCATTCACCCCGATTATCAAGAAGTGACCGTGACCTGCTCCTGCAGCAACACCTTCAAAACCCGCTCCACGCTGGGCAAAGACGCCCTGAAGGTGGAAGTCTGCGCGGCCTGCCATCCGTTCTATACTGGCAAGCAGAAGATCGTGGACACTGCCGGACGCGTCGAGAAGTTCCGTCAGCGCTACGGTATCAAGTCAACCGCGGCATGAAATAAGCCGGTCTGCACGATTATGCAAAAAGCGGCTTTAGCCGCTTTTTGCATTTTCGCGGCGCGGCAACGGTATCATTTTGAGCGCTGCCTCCCGAGAAAGAGACTGACGTGACCCCCCGCGCCTTTCGTCGTATTGCCGTCATTGCCTTCGGTTCGCTGGCGCTCTCCCACTGCGCGCAAAATCCAGTCAGCGGCGACAAGGACTTCGTGTTGATGTCGGAGCAGCAGGAAATCCAGCTGGGTGCGCAGGCACATCAGGATGTGCTGAAGGAATACGCGACGCTGGATAATCCGGTGCTGCAGGCCTACGTGAACGAGGTCGGTCAGCGCCTGGCGCAGCAAAGCCACCGGCCGCACCTGCAATGGCATTTCACCGTGGTCGATAGCCCCGATGTCAACGCCTTTGCGCTGCCCGGCGGCTATGTCTACATCACCCGCGGCATCATGGCGTATCTGAATTCCGAGGCCGAACTGGCCGGCGTCGTCGGCCACGAAATCGGCCATGTCACCGCGCGCCACGGGGTGCGCCAGCAAAGCGCGTCCACTGCGGCCGGACTGGGCGCAGTGCTGGGATCGATCCTGGTACCGGAGTTGGACAATCAGGCGGGCGCCACCCTGCTGCAAACGCTGGCGCAGGCTTGGACCGCGGGCTACGGCCGCGAGCATGAACTGGAATCCGACCGCCTCGGCGCCGAATATCTGGCGAAGACTGGCTACAACCCGCAGGCGATGATCGACGTCATCGGCGTGCTGAAAAACCAGGAGCTGTTCGCCGCCGAACAGGCCCGGCGCGACGGCCGCCCGCTACGCACCTATCACGGCACCTTCGACACCCATCCCGGCAACGACGCGCGTCTCAGGCAGGTGGTGGGCGCGGCGAACCAGTACACCGTTGCCAACCCGCGTGACGGCCGCAGCGACTATCTGCAAAAAATGGTCGGCGTTTATTTTGGCGACAGCCCCGAGCAGGGCCTGATCCGCAACAACATGCTGCTGCATGAAAAACTTGGCCTTGTGCTCCAGTTCCCGCCAGGCTGGCGAGTGCAGAACCGTCCCGACCGGGTCGTGGCGACGAGCCCCCAGGGCGATGCGCTGGTCGAACTGCAACAGGGACCGAAGAACGACAAGCCGCTGGATACCCTGCAAAAAGGCCTCAAGCTGGATGCCGGCGCGCGCTACGACAGCGGCAAGCTTAGCGGCTATCCGGCGGCATTCGCCGCCGGCGCGCAGCAGGGCAAACCGGTGGTGGTGGCGGCCGTGGTGTTCAACGGCACGCAGTACCTGATCGCCGGCATGGCCAGGGACAAGCCGACCTACGATCGCGAACGCAGCACCCTGCGCGCGGCGATCAACAGCTTTCGCGCGATCACCGCGGCCGAGAAAATGGCAACCCGGCCTTACGTGCTGAAACTGGTCACGGCGCAGCCCGGCATGACGATGGCAAACCTGGCGCGGCAGTCGCCGCTGGGCGCCGGCGCCGAAAGCCAGCTGCGCCTGATGAACGCCCTTTACCCAAGCGGCGAGCCCAGCCCGGGCCAGCGACTCAAAATTGTCCAGTAAGCGCCAGCCCAACCTTTCGCAGCACCCGCAAGGAGTACGCCGATGGGTACCCCGCTGCTGCGCAGCGACCCTTTCGCAGCTCGGGCTGCTGCTGCTCTGTGCCGCCTGGCTGCTGCCGGGTCTGGTGGGGCATGCGCCATGGAAGGGCGGCGATGGCGATCACTTCGTACAGCTGTGGCTGCTGCTGCAAAGCGACGTTGCGCCGCAGGCTGCTGTGGCCACGCCGCCTCTGTACTACTGGGTGGCGGCCGTCACCGCCTGGCTGACTTCGCCCATCCTGGCCCTGCCCGATGGCGCGCGGCTGGCCTCGGGGGTGTTCATCGCGCTGGCGCTGTTTTTTGTCGCGCGCACCGCGCGTACGCTGTATGGCGCAGAAGCCGGCTGGGCTGCGGCGCTGACGCTGCTGGGCTGCGTGGGCTTGCTGGTGCGCGGTCACGAACTCAATGCCTATACCGCCCAGTTCGCCGCCGCCGCGATCATGCTGTATGGCGTGGCCGGCCTGCCGCAGAACCCTCGCAGCGGCTGGGCGCTGGGCATCGGGGCTACGCTCATGCTGCTGGCCGGCGGCGCGGCGGAAGCGGCGCTGATCCTGGCGTTGGCGGGCGCGTTGTCGCTGTTGCTTGAGGATTATCGTTCGCCGGCGGCGCGGCGCGCGCTGCTGTGGGGGGCGGGCCTCGCGCTTGCCGCCAGCGCGGCATGGCTGGCTTATCTCGCCACCCAGGCGATCCCGTTTGTGCGCGTGCTCAATCTTGAGCGCTGGCTGGGCGGCGAGGGTCTTCGTCCAGGCTACTTCCCCGGCATTCTGGCCTGGTACGCCTGGCCGGCGTGGCCGCTGGCGGCCTGGGCGCTGTATCGCGGTCGGCGCCAGTGGCGTACGCCGGGGGTGGTGCTGCCGCTCGGCGCGCTGGCGGGCCTGCTCGGCCTGTACGCCCTGGCGGCGCATCCCGGCGAGGAGCAGGGCCTCATCCTGTTGCTGCCGCTGGCCCTCTTAGGCAGCGCCGGGCTGTTCAGCCTGCGGCGTGGCGCGGCCAGCGCCCTGCTGTGGTTTGCGCTCATGCTGTTCGGCTTTATGGGGCTGCTGCTGTGGGCCTACTGGAGCGCACACGACCTGGGCCATCCGGTGCGGCTGGCGGCGCGGCTGGCCAAGTTGGGCATGACCGGTGTCGGCGAATTGCGTCCGTGGGCGCTGGCACTGGGTCTTGTCGTTACC
Source organism: Thiobacillus sp. (assembly GCA_035530575.1). Lineage (GTDB taxonomy): Bacteria > Pseudomonadota > Gammaproteobacteria > Burkholderiales > Thiobacillaceae > Thiobacillus. The sequence continues at coordinate 54,044 of DATKUP010000112.1, forward strand.
CTGATCTGGGTCGGGTTCCTCGCCCGTGTCGACCGCTCGCCGCTGCGCCCCATCCTGGTGTGGACGGCGAGTCTGACGTTCATCTGGGTTTTGCTGATGGTACTGTTTCAGGCGCCGCTCGACCGTCGCCTGAGTTATGTCAGCGTCGGCGAGGCGCTGGCGGCGCGGGTGCCGCCAGCGGCGTGCATCCAGACCCATCAGGTGCGCAGCACGCAGCGCCTGCTGTTGGCCTATCACAGCGACCGCTGGCTCGTCCCTGGCGACGCCGGCTGCGACTGGCTGCTGCGGGAGACGCGGCGCAACGAGCCAGAACCGCGCGTTCCGGATGACTGGATCAAGCAGTGGGAAGGCGCGCGCCCCGGCGACCGCTTCGACCACTTCCACCTGTATGCCCGACGCGGGCAGTAAATTAAAGTCGGCGCGCGTCGCCGCCGTCATCCTGGCGGGCGGCCAGGGCCGCCGCATGGGCGGCGCCGACAAAGGCCTGATCGATTATCAGGGGCGCCCGCTGGTCGAATGGGCGCTTGCCGCGCTGGCGCCGCAAGTCGGCGAAATTCTCATCAGCGCCAACCGCAATCTCGATATCTACGCGGCCTATGGCCACCGTGTGCTGCCCGACACGATGCCCGATTTCCCTGGTCCGCTGGCGGGTGTGCTGGCGGCGCTGGACGCCGTGACGGCGGACTGGTTGCTGGTCGCGCCCTGCGACACGCCGCATCTGCCGGCCGACCTGGCTGTGCGCTTGCTCGACGCGGCACTGCGGGAAGGCGTGCCGCTGGCCGTAGCGGCGGACGGGGAACGCGTGCACTACGGCTGCTTCCTCGTGCGCGCCGATCAGCGCGGCAGCCTCGCCGCATTTCTGGCGCATGGCGAACGTGCGGTGCACCACTGGCAGGCGGGCCTGCCCTCAACGGCCGTACGGTTCGATGCGGCCTGCTTTGCCAATTTCAACCAGCCGCAGGATCTGCAGACGGATTAAGGCTCCCGGTGTCGACAAGGGGGCGTGCCGTTGCGTGCGGCCCCGAATCAGTCGTGAGCAATTTGCTTGTCGGTGAACAGGTAATCCCGCAGTTCCTCGTCGAACTTCGGGTCGCGCCGACGAATCCACTCCATCACCATGGCGGCATGCTCTTTCTCCTCGTCGCGATTGTGCTTGAGAATGGCGCGCAGCTCCGGATCCTTGCAGGCATCCATGCGCTGGTTGTACCAGTCCACCGCTTCGAGTTCTTCCATCAGCGAAATGATCGCCCGGTGCATGTCGCGGGTCTCGGCACTGAGTGCTTCGACCGGCTCGTGATAACCCTCGTTTGCCATGTTTTTTTCCTGTTCAGGTTGGGGATAAGACTTTATTCGGCGCCTGCAACGGGCGGCTTATTTGAATCGGGCGGTGGCGGAATGCACGGCCTCGCTGACCGATTCCCATGCCAGCTCGACGCCGGCCTTCAAGTCCTGCCAGGCGCCTTCGCCGGCGGATTCGAGCTCGCCCAGCTTGCTGCGGGCGTGATCGCGTTTGTTGCGCAGGCCCTCGACCTGCTTGTGATATTCGGCGCGTGCCCCGGCTTCAGCGGCATCGGCCTTTGCCGTCAGTGTGTCGATCTCGGCATTCCATTGGTCGAGTTTGGCGTGCATTTTGCGGACGAAGTCTTCTTTCGTGCTCATGGCATTCTCCTTTAACAGTAAGGTCGGTTGGTGACGATCAGGAGCCGGGGTGGCGCTGATCGCCCGATCCGTCAGCTTGGTTCGTCCGGGCTGTCCGGGATCGATGAACCGCGCTTGTGGTCACCCAGCTTGCCGAGCATGCTGTCGAGCGAACGCTTCAGTTTTTGGGCGGCACCGTCGATTGCCTGGTGCAGTGAATTGGCTAGTTCGGTGACCGCGATCGGCTGGCGGCCGGCCACGCGGGCCTCCATCAGGCAGCGCTTGTCATTTTCGCCGGCCTTTTGACCGTTGACGTCGCTGAGATGGATTTCCACCCGGGTGACATCATCACTGAAGCGGTCCAGTACCCGTCTGACGACGTCTTCAGCATGGCGATCGAGGGCATCGCGGCCTTCTACGCTCTCATCTGTATTGCACAGTATTTGCATCGGGTTACTCCTTAAAAAATTCATGGTGGGCCGTATTGAATACGGCGCGCAACGCAGTGCGCCGTGAAAGATCATATGCCGGGCGGGCTCTATCCACTGTGCGCTGACGCACGTCGTGGCGTCAGGCGCTCGTCAACCACTACGCGCGGCCCGTAAAAAGGGGGGCCGCGGTTGTTCCGCAAGGCGTTTACCTGGGGGCTTTTTTATCGCTGCGTTCTGCGCGTGCCTTGACGATCAGCTGATCGAGCACCTCGAACAGGCGCGCCTCGCTGCCGGTCATCGACACCGTGGTGGCGTATTTGCCGTCGATGATGAAGGCAGGCACGCCGCTGATGGCGTAAGCGGTGGCCAGTCGCGCGCCCTGGGTGGCCTTGGCCTGCGTCGAGAACGAATTGTAGACATCTTCGAATTTCTTGCGGTCGACGCCCTGTTTGGCGATCCAGCCACCCAGCACGGCCGGATCGTTGAGGTTGATGTTTTGCACGTGGTAGGCGTCGAAAATCTTGTGGTGCAGGCTGTCGAGGAGTTTCATCTGTTCCAGCGTGTAATACAGCTTGGCGTCGGGCATCCAGTCGTTGCGGAACACCGCCGGCACGCGGCGAACCTGGGCGTCGCTGGGCAGGGTTTTCAGCCAGGCGTCGAGGCCGGGTTCGAGCTGAAAGCAGTGCGGGCAGCGGTACCAGAAGAATTCCAGCACCTCGACATTTTTGCCGGTAGTGACCGGCTGTGTTCGCTTCAGCCGGGTGTAATCGTGCCCTTCGAAGGCTTCCGGCCCGGCGGCCAGGGCAGACAGGGAAAAAACGGCGGCGGCGAAGAAAGACAAAATGCGGGTAAACATCAAGGCGACTCCTGTGGGGTGAGAATTTCTTTGACCAGTGTGGCAGGGATATCGTTCTGCGTCAGCAGGCTGCGGGTGCGATCGACTTCATCCATGGTGCTGAACGGGCCGACGCGCACGCGATGGAACACCCCCTTGCCGGCCACCTCGCCGGTCTGGATGACGGCTTCGACGCCCAGCATGGCGAGTTGCGCTTTCAGGTTGTCGGCATCGTCCGCATTCTGGAACGCGCCTGCCTGCAGGAAATAGCGCGTGGCGGGCGCAGCGGGCGCGGTGGACGGCGGCAGTTCGCCTTGGGCGTCGCCCGGCAGGACCTTGTAGAAATCGAAGCTGGGTGCGGGCTCAGGGACGCCGGCAGCGGGCGCAGCCGGGCGGGGCGTCGGTGCCGTGGGCTTGAACAGGTTGTTGCCGGTGATCCACAGCGCTACGCCGACGGCGAGAATCGCGCCGACGATGAGCCCGATCAGCACGCCGGTGAAGATGGAGTTGCCGCCCGAGCGGTCTTTTTTGCGGGGTGAAGGCTTGACCATGGCTACATTTTCTCCGGGGCCGACACGCCGAGCAAGGCCAGCCCATTGACGATTGCGATGCGGGTGGCGTCGGCCAGCGCCAGCCGGGCCAGTTTCGTCGCCGCATCGTCGACCAGGAATTTCTCCGCGTTGTACCAGGCGTGAAAATCGCCTGCCAGCACCCCCAGGTAGTGCACCAGCAGGTGCGGAGCCAGCTCCTTGGCGGCAGCAGCGACGGTTTCCGGGTATTCGGCCAGACGCTGCATCAGCGCGAGTTCGTGCGGCGCGGTCAGCGGCGCGAGGTCGACGCCGTCGAGTGCGGCGGGCTGTCCGCCCCATTCCTCGAATACCCGGCAAATCCGCGCATGGGCGTACTGCACGTAGTACACCGGATTGTCGGTGTTTTTGGCGATCGCCAGATCGACATCGAAGATGTATTCGGTGTCGGCCTTGCGCGAGAGCAGGAAGAAGCGCACCGCGTCCTTGCTGGCCCATTCGATGAGGTCGCGCAGGGTGACGTAGCTGCCGGCGCGCTTGGAGATTTTGACCTCCTCGCCGCCGCGCATTACGCGCACCATAGTGTGCAGCAGGTAGTCGGGATAGCCCTCGGGGATGCCGACGTTGGCGGCACCCGCAAGGGGTACGCCGGTGGGTGCCCCGCTGCTGCGCAGCGACCCTCCCGCAGCCTGCAGGCCGGCGCGCACGCGGGCGATGGTGCCGTGGTGGTCGGTGCCCTGGATGTTGATTGCGCGCTCGTAGCCGCGCTCCCGCTTGGCGATGTGATAGGCGATGTCGGGCACGAAATAGGTGTAGGTGCCGTCGGATTTTTTCATCACGCGGTCCTTGTCGTCGCCGTAGTCGGTGGTTCGGAGCCATAGCGCGCCGTCCTGCTCGTAGGTCTTGCCGGCCTCGATCAGCCGCTTGACCGTCGCCTCCACGCGCCCGCTGGTATACAGGCTCGACTCCAGATAGTAATGGTCGAAGCGCACCGCGAAGGCCTTGAGGTCGAGGTCCTGCTCATGGCGCAGGTAAGCGACGGCGAACTGGCGAATCGAGTCGAGATCGTCGGCATTGCCCGATGCGGTGAATTCGCGGTCGTCCGACTTCATCGTTTTCCTGGCCAGAAAATCCGCCGCGATGTCGGCGATGTAGTCGCCGTTGTAGGCGGCTTCCGGCCATCCGGCGTCGCCCGGTTTCAGCCCTTTTGCGCGCGCCTGCACGCTGTTGGCCAGCGTGGCGATCTGTACCCCGGCGTCGTTATAGTAGAACTCGCGATAGACGTCCCAGCCCTGCGCCGCGTAGAGGTTACAGATGGCGTCGCCCAGCGCCGCCTGGCGGCCGTGACCGACGTGCAACGGGCCGGTCGGATTGGCGGAGACGAACTCGACCAGCACCTTGTGGCCCTTGCCCGCATCGCTGTGGCCGAAAGTCGCGCCGGCCGAACGGATCTGCGGCACCAGACCGTGCCAGGCGGCGGGAGTGAGGTGGAAATTGATGAAGCCGGCGCCGGCGATTTCCGCCCTGGCAATCAGCGGGGATTTCGGCAACTCGGTGAGGATCAGCTGCGCCAGTTCGCGCGGATTTCTCTTCAGCGGCCGCGCCAGCTGCAGTGCGGCATTGCTGGAAAAGTCGCCGTGAGCGGAATTCTTTGGGCGTTCGATTTCGAGGCTGACCGGGGCGTCGGGCGCCACCGTTTCGAGGGCAATACCGATCAGCAGGGCGATCTGGTCTTTGAGCGGATGGGTGCTGGACATGGTTACAGAGAGGATGGGGTAAATCGCACCCTTGGTGTTCGAATGGGTAGCCGGCGATTATAAGCGCCGGGAGCAAGGCATCAAAACACCAGCGGGTCGACGTCGAGCGACCAGTGCGTCACGCGTGGCTTGATGGTGTCCAACAGCGGTCGCCAGTCGCGCACGAAGGCCTGCAGGGTCTGGCGCTGGGGCGACTGGACCAGCAGTTGCGCGCGCTCCAGATTGGCGACGCGTGCCATCGGCGCCGGCGTGGCGCTGAACACGCTGACGTCGGCCGTATCCGGCGCGAGCGCTGCGGCGCGCTGCAAAAAAGCCAGCGCCGCTGCCATCGTGGGCGCTTCGGCGCGCAGCAGGACCTGGCGGGTGAACGGCGGCAGGTCGAGCTGGCGGCGTTCGGCCAGCAGTGCGCGCGCATAGCCGGCGAAATCGTGGCGCTGCAGGTAGCGGAACAAGGGATGATCGGGGAAGGCGGTCTGGATCAGCACGCGGCCGGGCTTGTCGGCACGCCCGGCGCGTCCGGCCACCTGCATCAGTTGCGCGAACAGCCGTTCGGTGGCGCGAAAGTCCGGGCTGTAGAGCGCGCCGTCGGTGTCGAGGATGAGCGCCAGCGTCATGTTGGGGAAGTCGTGGCCCTTGGCCAGCATCTGGGTGCCGACCAGGATGTCGATTGCGCCGCCGTGCACCGCCGCGCCCAGTTCGGCCCAGGCGCGCGGACGCATGGTGTCGCGGTCGATGCGGCGGATGCGCGCGGCGGGCAGCAGCGTGGCGAGCGTTTCCTCCAGCCGCTGGGTGCCCTGGCCGAGGGCTTTCAAATCGGGGTTGCCGCAGCTCGGGCATGCGGGCGGGATGCGCGTCTCGAATCCGCAGTGGTGGCATTTCAATCGATGCGAGGTGCGGTGCAGCACCAGCCGTGCCGAGCAGCGCGGGCAGGGCGACACCCAGGCGCAGCTCGGGCAGTACAGTGCCGGGGCGTAGCCGCGGCGGTTCAAAAACACCAGGCTCTGCTCGCCGCGCGCCAGGGTTTCGCTCAGCGCCAGCAGGACGGGACGGGTGAGACCGTTGTCGAGCGGAATGTGCTTGAGGTCGACCAGTTCGATCGCCGGCAGCCGCGCCTGGCTGATGGCGCGCTGCTTCAGCTCGATCAGCCGGTAGCGCCCGGTCGTGGCCTGTGCATAGCTTTCCAGCGAGGGCGTGGCGGAGCCGAGCAGCACCGGCACGCCGCGCTGTTTGCCGCGCGCGATGGCGACGTCGCGCGCCGAGTAGCGCAGGCTGTCCTGCTGCTTGAAAGAGGCGTCGTGCTCCTCGTCGACCACGATCAGCCCCAGCCGCGGCAGCGGCGCGAACACCGACAGCCGGGTGCCGAGCAGCACGTCGCAGTCGGGGGCGGCGAGCCAGTTTTCGGCGCGATCTTTCTCGGCGAGGCCGCTATGCAGGGTGGCGAAGCGGCGTCCGGGGAAGCGGCGGCGGAAATGTTGTTCCAGTTGCGGGGTCAGCGCGATTTCGGGAATCAGCACCAGCGCCTGTTTTTCCTTGGTCAGCACCGCGTCGATCAGGCGCAGGTACAGCTCGGTCTTGCCGCTGCCGGTGACGCCGTGGATCAGGTGCACGCCAAACTGGCCGAGCGCGGGCAGCAGCGTCTCGAGTGCGGCCTGCTGCTCGGCGGTGGCGGGGGGCGATTCGGCCGTCTGCGGTGCGGCGGCTGCCGGCGGGGGAACGCGCGACCAGGCGGCCCAGCCGGCCGCCACCAGTGCGGTGGCGTGGCGGCCTTGTTTCTGCGCGCGCAGCACGCTGCGCGACTGTGGCGCCGTTCGCAGCGCGTCAAGTAGGGCGCGCTGCGCGCGGGCGCGGGCGACGGGTTCGGCGGCTTGTCCGGCTGCGGTCACCACCAGCCAGGGGGTCTCGGCGACAAACGGCGTGGTGTTTTTCAGGCGCGGCGGCAGCGTGGCGAGCAGGATCGCGCCCAGCGGATAGTGGTAATAGTCGGCGCAGAACTGCGCCAGGCGGAGGATTTCGGGTGACAGTGCGGGGCGGTCGGCCAGCACGCGGATCACATCGCGTAGCTTGTCGGCCTGGACGGTGCTGTCGGCCTGCGGCCCGAGCACGACGCCAACCTGACGGGTGCGGCCGAACGGAACCTCGAGCAGGGTGCCCGGCGGCACGGCCCCGAGGTCATCCGGCAGGCGATAGTCGAACAGCCGATGCAGCGGCGTATCGAGTGCGACCTGAAGGATGGACGGCATGTTAGGGGTGAATCTTGATAGGGGAGCGGGGAAAATTCACTAAGTATCTGTTTGGCAATCCTTATTCCGCCTTGCCCACAGCAAGCTGTGGACAATTGTGTGGGCGATTTGTGTCGACTGCCCTCAAACGCCCGTATTCAGGCGGGCCGCCATCACAGGCCAAAAAGCAGGCAGGCCGGCAAATTGATATTTTTCAATGACTTATAAACATTGCTTGGCTGTCAAGAGATTGGGAGAAAAAAGCTTCAGTTGCGCGATAAATGTGTATAAGTCAATGCTTCTATTGGCGCAAATGCGGCCTTCCGCGTGCCTTGTGGGCGCGGAAGGCCTTGTTCTTGCTAGCTTTGTTGCTGAATGCCGGCGATGACCCAGCCGCCCTGGCCGCTGGCCGGTTTGGTGAGATGCCAGACTTCGTCGAGCGGTACGGCGTCCTGGCCGGCGGCCTCGCGCACCAGGCCGGTGAAGCGCACGCTGACGACATGGCGGTTGCCCTCGTCGACCGCTTCCCGCACCTCGGCATCGAGCGTCATGACGTCGGTGGTCTGGGTGGCGTCGCCGCGTTCGGCCAGCTGCATGCTGATTTCGGCAAATACTTCGGGCGAGGTGAAGGCGCGCAGGTCGTCGAGATTGGCGGCGTCGAACGCCGCTTGCAGGCGGATGAAGTTGAGCTTGGCCTCACGCGCGAAGGCGTCGGCATCGAAGCCGGGTGGAAAAGGACTGGCCGTGAGGCTGCCGCCCGATGCGGCGTGGCTTTGCTCAAATGCGGCCGGTGCGGGCATGCCGGCGACCCGCATCGCGGGTGCTGCGGAAGAGTCGCTGCGTAGCAGCGGGGCACCCGCCGGCGTACTCCATGCGGGTGCGGCCGGCGCATTGCGGCGCATGAACAAGCGGAACAGCATGAAGGCGGCCATCGCCAGCAGTGCCAGCATCATGAAATTGGCCATTTCCTCACCCAGGCCGAGATGGGAAAACAGCGCTGCCAGCCCCAAACCCGCGGCGAGGCCGGCGATCGGGCCCATCCACGAGCGTTTCTGCGGCACGGTGCCGGTCTGCTGGCGCGGCGGCGTCGGCGCGACATTCTGTCTGGCCGGCGCGGCGCGCTGCATGCCGAAGGATTTGCTGCCGCCCATGCGGCGGGCTTCGGCGTCCGGCATCATGAAGGAGAAGCCGATGAAGACGGCAAACAGGCTGATCAAAATACGTTTCATGGTGTTTTCTGATGATTAAAAAGCAAAGCGTGGCCGTTCAGGACCAGAAATCATGCCGCACGCACGGCGCGGCTGCGGCTGTGCACCGCCTCGACCAGCACGCTGACCTTGTCCGGGTCGGTGAACTGCGAAATGCCGTGGCCGAGGTTGAATACATGGCCGGGATGGTTGCCGTAGCTGTCGACGATGCGGTGCGCTTCGGCGCGGATGTTGTCGGGCGAGCCGTGCAGGGCGCCGGGGTCGAGGTTGCCCTGCAGCGCAACCTGGTCGCCGACACGGCGGCGCGCTTCGCCAATGTCGAGGGTCCAGTCCAGCCCCACTGCATCGGCGCCGATGCCGGCCATGGATTCCAGCCAGTTGCCGCCGCCCTTGGTGAAGATGATGCTGGGTACGGGGCGGCCTTCACGCTCCTTGGTCAGGGCGGCAACGATGCGCTGCATATAGTCGAGCGAGAATTCCTTATACGCGTACGGGGTGAGGCTGCCGCCCCAGGAATCGAAAATCATCACCGCCTGCGCGCCGGCCTCGATCTGCGCGTTGAGGTAGTCGATCACCGCACGGGTGTTCACTTCGAGGATGCGGTGCAAGAGGTCGGGGCGGCTGTACAGCATGGCCTTGATGTGGCGGTAGTCGTCCGAGCCGCCGCCTTCGACCATGTAGCAGGCCAGCGTGTAGGGGCTGCCGGAAAAGCCGATCAACGGTACCGAGCCATCGAGCGCGCGGCGGATCGAGCGCACCGCGTCCATCACGTAGCCCAGCTTGTCGGTGGGGTCGGGCGCGGAGAGGTCGCGGATTTCCCATTCGTCGCGCAACGGGCGCTCGAAGCGCGGGCCTTCGCCCTGCGAGAAGTACAGGCCCAGGCCCATCGCGTCGGGCACGGTGAGAATGTCGGAAAACAGGATGGCGGCGTCGAGCGGATAGCGCGCCAGCGGCTGCAGCGTCACCTCGGTCGCCAGGTCGGGCGTCTTGCACAGGGTCAGAAAGTCGCCGGCGCGGGCACGGGTGGCGTTGTATTCCGGCAGGTAGCGGCCGGCCTGGCGCATCAGCCAGAGGGGGGTGTATTCAGTGGGTTGGCGCAGCAGTGCGCGCAGGAAGGTATCGTTCTTGAGGACGGACATGGCTGTGCCACAAAAGATGGCCGGGATGCAAAGCCGGCATTTTAGCAGGCTTGGCGTTCCCGGCCGCGTGGCCTGTGTTCGCGACTACGGCAATCGTGACGAGATCGGTGCGGTGATCGGCAGCGCCATTTCGGCCGGCCGCTGCACGACAGGCTGCTATTTCCAGTTCGCAACACTGGCGCCAAAATACCGAAAGTTTTTTCATCGGATTGCTTTTCATGGTGTCGCTTCTGTTGAGTGGTGGGGTGTCGCCGGGTCGTTACGCCAGCGGACACCTGCAGAGTAGGGGCGCGGTGCAAGCGGCAGGTGTGGGGCGAGTAACAGGCTGTATCGCTTTGTAACCGCTGGCGGCGGGCGGGAATCGTGGCCATGCTTACGCCACGGGCGTTGCAATGAAAAAGCCGTAGCTCAAGTTCGGGAAGTGCTGTACGTTAGCAGGTTAGAATTTTCGGCTTTTCTAATCATTAACCCGCATCTCAGGAGACCCCGATGCAACTGAACAAACTCGCGGCCACGCTTGCCGTGATGGGACTGGCTGCGCCCAGCCTGGCCCTGGCCACCAACGGCATGATCATGGAGGGCTACGGCCCGATCGCCGCAGGCATGGGCGGGGCCGCTATGGCCTACGACAACGGCACCGCCGCGCTGGCGAACAATCCGGCCACGCTCGGCCTGATGGCGGAGGGCAGTCGGCTCGACGTGATGCTGGGTTTCGTCGGCCCGGATCTGGAAACATCCATGGGAATGGGCAAGTCCGAGGCCGACGCCTTCTACATGCCCGCCATCGGCTACGTGAAGAAGCAGGGCAATCTGGTCTATGGCGCGGGGATTTACGGCCAGGGCGGAATGGGCACCGAATACGCCAATGGCGACATGGCGCAGGTGGGCGTGGGTCGGGTGATCTTCCCGCTCGCCTACAGCGTCAACCAGCGTTTCAACATCGGTGGCAGCGTCGACCTGGTGTGGGGGGGGATGGACCTGGTCGCCGATCTCGATCCCCTCAATCCGGGTAAGGAGATCGATTTCAAGGACGACAGCGACTTCACCGGCGCAACCAAGGGCTACAGCGTGGCGGCCAAGCTCGGCTTCACCTACAGGCTCAACGATGTCCTGACCGTCGGCGGCGTCTACCAGACCGCCGCCAACCTGCCCGATTTCAAGGGCGACGACTATAGGGTGACCGGTTTCGACATGCCGGCCACGCTCGGCCTCGGTCTTGCCTGGCAGGCGAACGAGCGGCTGATGATTGCGGCCGACATCAAGGACGTAATGTGGGGCGACAGCATGAATACGGTGACCATTTACCAGAATGACATGGTCGTTGCGCCGTTCCAGCAGGACTGGGACGACCAGCTCGTGCTGTCGCTGGGCCTCGCCTACCGGTTCAGCGGCGCTTTCACCGGGCGCGTCGGCTACAACTATGGTAAGAATCCGATCCCGGACGCGTACGTCAATTATCTGTGGCCGGCGACCGTGGAAGACCACTACACGGCGGGATTCGGCTATACCTTCGATAAGCAATCCGCGCTTAACTTCAGCCTAAGCTATGCGCCGGAGGTGGCGGTGACGGCGGATAGCGGCATGACCATCGACCACAGCCAGGTCAACTGGCAGCTGATGTACAGCCATACGTTCTGACCGGCTGATGGCATGACGTGAAAGGCCGGGCGCACGATGCGCCTGGCCTATTTTTATTGACACGGCCGATCACTGTGTTTGTTGGTCTTCTCCGGGTGACCCGATCGTTTCGCCCGGCGGCATGAGCGTTTCGTCTGCAGCCGGTGCGCCCGCCTCCGCCTCAGGCATGGGCTGGCCGGCGGCATCGTCATATAGCGGCCGATCCTTCGTTCGCTGCTCGACCAGTTCACTCGCCTGCTCTGCCGAGTCCTGGTTGTCGCAGCCGTTCAGGACCAGCAGGCTGGTCAGTACGCCCAGCACGGCGTAGGAGGCTCGCCAGGGATGGGTGCGTTTCGACTTGGCCGGAATTGATATCCCCCCGATTCCGGTCCCGCTCCATTCATACAGCTGCATGTGCTCGTCATTGAGGTGGGGCATGGTTTTGCTCATATCGGTTCTCCTGGTTCATGTTGCCGGTTGTGAAGGATTCATCGCCGGCTGGCTGGGAGTCGGGGGTTAGCGTTTGATCAGCCGTCGTTGCGGACCACCGTCACGCTCCCGACTCCCGACGCCGAGGGGCAGGAGCGTTAGGCGCTCGGCTTGCCCAGCTTGGCGAATTCATCCTGGCTCAGGCTCTTGTCCTGGTCGGTGTCGAGCTTGGTGAAGCCATAATCATCTCCGCCCTGAGCCTTGAATTCCTCCAGGCTGATTTTGCCGTCGTTATTGCTGTCGGCGCTTTGGAAGCTGGGCGCATCCGTGGCGGGGGAAAAGGTGGTTCCGGGCATGGATTGGGCTAAGACAGAGGCCGAGGCGGCGCCCAGTAGGCCGGCAAGCGTGAAGCTTAGAAAGTTGGGGTGAATGGATTTCATGTTTAGCTCCTTAATGGTTGAGTCATTACGAATGCAGATGCACTCGAGGAGTACTAAAGCGACGACCGTGCCAACTCTATTTTCACTAATAGAATCAAATTGATAAATGTTTTTTACGGGGCGGCTCGCTGCGTTGCGTCCGCATGGGCGGTCGATATGTCGCCTGTCGGCGACGGACCCGGATGTGGTTTGTTAGGCAGTTGTTCTTATTGGATTATTTTGTCTGACATCGGCGACAGCCACGAAAAACAAACCTGGAAAACAGACAATCAAAAAGGGGAGACAAGCTCCCCCTTTCCTGTGCAACGAGCGTTTTAGTTTTAAAGGGCGGGCGGGCGGCGGCCCGAGACCAGCAGCACCAGAAACACCACCAGACCGACGACGAACAGCACTTTGGCGATCCAGGCAGCGGTGCCCGCCAGTCCGACAAAACCGAAAATTCCGGCGATGATTGCAATAATCAGAAACGTAACGGCCCATACAAACATGGTGTTCTCCTCTTTGGGTTGATAAACGCGCCAAAAGGCGGTATCTCTCCTAAAGCAGAGGCCGTGCCAATCGAGAAATGTGTTTTGAATCAAATTGATGGCGCGCCGGTACGGGAATCGACCGCCTGCACGGCAGGGAAGGCGTCGCCGATGCCTGACGCTCAGGCGTCGTCGCGGTCCTTGAACAGCGCGGGGGTGAGGCCATGGCGTTGCAGCAGCCGGTATACCTCGGTGCGGTTGCGTCCGGCCAGTCGCGCCACCTCGCTAACCTGGCCGCGGGTGAGCTTCAGCAGCGAAATCAGGTAATCGCGCTCGAACGTCGAGCGTGCTTCGGCCAGTGGCTGGATCTCGGCCGGTTTGTCGCGCAGGGCGCGCGCCACCTGGCTGGCCGGGATGGTTGAGGTGGTGCACAGTGCGACGCATTGCTCCAGCACGTTGTGCAACTGGCGGATGTTGCCCGGCCAGTCGGCTGCCGTCAGCATGTCGAGCGCGTCTGGCGCAAAGCCATGGATGCGGCGGCGGTATTTTTCCGTCAGCACCGTAAGGAAATGCCGTGCCAGCAGCGGGATGTCCTCGCGCCGCTCGCGCAATGGCGGCAGCGTCAGGGTGACGACGTTGAGGCGGTAATACAGGTCTTCGCGGAATTCTCCGCTGGCGATCGCCTCCTCCAGATTGCGGTGGGTAGCCGACAAAATGCGTACGTCGACAGGCCGTGTTGCGGTCGCGCCGACCGGCCGAACCTCGCCTTCCTGCAGTACGCGCAGCAGCTTGACCTGCAGCTGCGCGGGCATGTCGCCGATCTCGTCAAGCAGCATGGTGCCGCCCTCGGCGCTCAGGAACAGGCCGAGGTGGTCGCGTGCCGCGCCGGTGAAGGCGCCCTTTACATGGCCGAACAGTTCCGATTCGAGCAGTTCGGCCGGAATCGCGCCACAGTTGATCGCGACGAAGGGCCTGCCGTGACGCGGGCTGGCGCGATGAATGGCGCGTGCCAGCAGTTCCTTGCCGGTGCCCGACTCCCCCTGGATCAAGACCGACGCATCGCTTTGCGCGGCCAGCCGGGCTTCGGCCAGCAGCACGTCCATGGTCGGGCTGGCGGTGACGATCTCGCTGCGCCAACTGTCGCTGTCGGCGTCGCTGCTGTTACCCGCAAGGCGGGTGGCGCGTTTCAGCAGACTGATCAGGGTGGCGGCGTCATAGGGCTTGGTCAGGTAGCCGAACAGTCCCTGCTGGGTGGCGGCCACCGCGTCCGGAATGGTGCCATGCGCAGTCAGCACGATCACCGGCAACGCCGGGTCGCGCGCATGGATGGCGCGAAACAGCGCCATGCCGTCCATGCCATCCATCTGCATGTCGGTCAGCACGGCTTCGGGGCGCGCCAGCGCCAACTGTGTCAGCGCGGCTTCGCCGCTGTCGACCGCTTCGACCCTGAAGCCATTGGCCTCCAGTCGCAGCGTGATCAACTCGCGCAGCGACGCGTCGTCGTCGACCACCAGAATGCAGGGCTTTTTCATGGTGCCTTGTCGGGGATGTTGCGCTGTTGCAGCGATTTTTCCAACGCCTTGATCTGGTCGAGCTTGTCCTGCAATTCCTGCGTGCGCGCGGTCTGCTGCTTGAGCTCGATACGCGCCTTGAGTGACCTTTTCATCAGTTCGGTCAACGCTTGTGCGCGCGGATTCAGGTCGGTGATCGCCCCCAGTGTTTTCAGGCTGCGTTCGAGCGCCTCCACGCTGTCCTCGCGCTCCAGCAGGGCGGCCAACTGAAAACGCCGGGCGTCGTCGAGATGGCGCTCGCCCTCCAGTCCAGCCAGTTCATGGCGTCGCTGTTCGGGCGACAGCGCTGCCACCTGCGCCAGCTCGCTCAGCAGCGCTGTCGCGTTCAGTCTGGTTGGCTGGGCGGCGGTTGGCGCAGGGGTCGCCGCTGTCACTGTCGGGCGCTCGGGCACGGGGGTACAGGCGCCCAGCACCAGCAACAGCCCGACAAGGAAGGTGGGTTTGAACGTCATTGTGGCATCGGACAGCTTAAACGGGCCAGGTTAAACGAAAACAGGTCGACCACGGCGGGCAATCGACCACCTCGACACCGCCGCTCGCAGCCAGCATCGATTCGCGCACGATCGACAAGCCCAGTCCGCTGCCCTTGACCGTGCTGGCGGGCTGGAGCGCACCCTGGAAAAACGGCTCGAAGACACGGCCGCGCTCGGCTTCGGGTATGCCTTCGCCCTGGTCGCACACCCACAGCGCGATTGCGTCGTCGAGCGGCTCGCTCTTCACCAGGATACGCCCCCCCTCGGGACTGAATTTGATCGCATTGGACAGCAGGTTGTCCAGCACCGTTTCCAGCTGGCTGCGATCGCAGTGCACGGTGGGGGCATTCAGCTGCGTTTCGACCTGAAAGCCGCGCGCGTCGAGTGCCAGCCGTTGTCGCGCAAGCGCGCCGGCGAGCACGTCTGCCAGCGCGTGCTCGCCGGTGGGCCGCAGGGTGGCGTCGCGCATCATACCGCTGTAGCGGATCAGGTCTTCGATGCGTTTTTGCAGGTCGCGGCTGGCGCTGTCCATGATGGTGACGATGCTGCGCTGACGCGCATTGAGGCTACCCACCAGTTCGTCGTCCAACAACGCGACGCCTTCGCGCAGAGACGCCAGCGGCGTTTTCAGTTCGTGCGACACGTGGCGCAAAAAGCGCAGCTTCTGGTCCTCCAGCGCCTGCAGACGCTGGCGCAGCCAGTCGATTTCACGCCCCAGCTCGACGATGTCCTGCGGCCCGCTGATCGCCCGCAGCGGCCGCAGGTCGGCCTGACCGAGCTGCTGGATCGAGGCCTTGAGCTGCTTGATCGGGCGGTTGATCATCCAGGAAAACACCGCAGCCAAAAGCAGCGTCAGCGGAATCAGCGCCAGCGCCAGCACGATCAGCCGCTGGCGGGTGGCTTGCACGGTCGCTTCCAGCGCCTGCAATTCGCTTTGCACCGCGGCGTCGGCCTCGGCGAGCAAGGTGCGCGTATCGACATGCAGCGCATCGAACGCAGGCTCGAGCGCGTTGAAGCGCGCGCTGTCGAGAAATGCGCCGGGTTGCAGCTGGCGGTACAATACGCGGCTGCGTGTCCCGAGCGCGGCCAGCGTGGCGCGTGCCGGCGTGTCGACGAGTTCGCCGTCGAGTTGCGCCAGCAGGGTTTGCAGTTCGTCGTAACGGGTCCGCAGGGCGGGCGCGAATTCGGCGTCCTGCAGCAAATGGTACTGCCCGGCAGTGCGCTGCAACTGGCTCACCGATTCGGCGATCTGCCGCACATCGCGCGTGATGGCGAGGCTATTGCGGGTGAACTGGCGCTGGGTGTCGGCGACGCCCTGCAGCACGTGCACCGTGTTGATCAGGCCGCTCGCCAGCGGCACGATCAGCACGCCCATCGCGACGATGACGAGAATGGTGAAGGAACGGGGGTAATAAAGTCCGGAAAGCATGGGGTGGGTGGCAATATTTTAGCGTACCCCGAGTGGGAGGGCGCGATGGCTAAGCCGCCTCGCCCCCGCCGTGGTCAGAGCAGGTCGAGGTAGCCAAGGATACCCTTGGCGGCCTCGCGGCCTTCCCATACCGCAGTTACCACCAGGTCGGCGCCGCGCACCATGTCGCCGCCGGCGAAGACCTTCGGGTTGGCGGTCTGGAACGCGTGCTGCTGGCCCTTGGCGATCACGCGGCCGCCCGGGTCGACGGCGATGCTGTGGTCGGCAAACCACGGCTGCGGATTGGGGCGGAAGCCGAAGGCGACGATCACGCGGTCGGCGGGAATGATTTCCTCCGAGCCGGGGATCACCACCGGGGTGCGGCGGCCGCGCGCGTCGGGCGGGCCGAGCTCGGTGGTGACGAGTTTGACGCCCTCCACTTTGCCGTCACCGACGATCTCCACCGGTTGGCGGTTCCACATAAACTGCACGCCTTCTTCTTTGGCATTGGCGACTTCGCGCTTGGAGCCGGGCATGTTCTGCTCGTCGCGGCGATAGGCGCAGGTGACCGAGGCCGCGCCCTGGCGGATGCTGGTGCGGTTGCAGTCCATCGCAGTGTCGCCGCCGCCCAGCACTACCACGCGCAGGTCTTTCGTGTCCCGATATTTTTCGTTGGAATCAGCGACCTCGTCCGGCTTGGCCAGGTTGAGGCACTTCCTGACATTGGAAATCAGGAAGGGCAGCGCTTCCAGCACGCCGGGCAGGTCTTCGCCGGGGAAGCCGCCCTTCATGTAGGTGTAGGTGCCCATGCCCATGAACACGGCGTCGTATTCGTCGAGCAGGGACTGCATCGACACGTCCTTTCCGATCTCGGTGTCGAGACGGAATTCGACGCCCATCCCTTCGAACACTTCGCGACGGCGCATCATCACCATCTTTTCCATCTTGAATTCGGGGATGCCGAAGGTGAGCAGACCGCCGATCTCGTCGTAGCGGTCGAACACCACCGGCTTCACCCCGTTGCGCGCCAGCACGTCGGCGCAGCCCAATCCGGCCGGACCGGCGCCGATGATGGCGACCTTCTTGCCGGTCGGCACCACGTTCGTCATGTCGGGACGCCAGCCGGCCTTGAACGCCTCTTCGGAAATGTAGCGTTCGATCTGGCCGATGGTCACCGCGCCGAAGCCGCCCGTGTTCGGGCCGCCACCGACGGCCTCGCCGAAGCCGTCGGTATTGAGGGTGCAGGCGCCCTCGCACAGGCGGTCCTGTGGACAGACGCGGCCGCACACCTCGGGCAGCGAGTTGGTCTGGTGGGAGAGCTCGGCGGCCTCGAACAAGCGGCCTTCGGACACCAGTTTCAACCAGTTGGGGATGTAGTTGTGCACCGGGCACTTCCACTCGCAGTACGGGTTGCCACAGCCGAGGCAGCGATCGGCCTGTTCCTGCGCGTGCGCGGCATCCATCAGCGCGTAGATTTCGCGGAAGTCGTGCTTGCGCACCTTCGCCTCGGTCTTCTCACCGTCACGCCGCGCCTGCTTCAAAAACCAGAATACGTCACCCATTCTTATGCTTCCACCGCTTCACGTGTGTGGCCGGGGAGATCCTCGACCAGGTCTTCGATCGAAATCCGCTTCGGCTTGACCAGCCAGACGCGAGCCAGGGTCGCGTCGAAGTCGGCCAGCAAGGTCTTGGCGCGGGCGCTGCCGGCGAGCGCCAGGTGGCGTTCGACCTGCGCCCGGAAGAACACCCGGAACGCTTCGGTTTGATCGCTGACGATGCGGGTCAGCTCGACCATTTCCTTGTTGGTCTTCGACATGAAATCGCCCGCGTCGTCGACCACGAAGGCCATGCCGCCGCTCATGCCGGCGCCGAAATTGAGCCCGGTTTCGCCCAGCACGATCACCACGCCGCCGGTCATGTATTCGCAGCCATGGTCGCCGATGCCTTCCACCACCGCGAGCGCGCCGGAGTTGCGCACACCGAAGCGTTCGCCGCCGATGCCGGCCGCGTAGAGTTCGCCGCCAGTGGCGCCATACAGGCAGGTGTTGCCGATCAGCGTATTGCGGTATGCCTCGAAGCTGGCGATGCGCGGCGGATAAATCACCAGACGGCCGCCGCCCATGCCCTTGCCGACGTAGTCGTTGGCGTCGCCTTCGAGGGTCAAGGTAAGTCCCTTGTGGTTCCACACGCCGAGGCTCTGGCCGGCCGAGCCGCTCAGGTTGATACGCAGGGTGTCGTCCGGAAGCCCCTTGGCGCCGTGCGCCTTGGCGATCTCGCCCGACAGCCGCGCGCCGATCGAGCGGTTGACGTTGCGCACGGGATAGGCGAGCTCGACCGGGGTGCCGGCCTTGATCGCGGCGAGCGCGTCGGCCACCATCTGCTCGGCCAGTTCGCCCTTGTCGAACGAGGGGTTGCGTTCCTGCTGCGCAAAGCGCGGGGCGTCGGCGGGGATGTCTCCCTGCGAGAGCAGCACGTCGAGCTTGAGGCGGCCCTGGCGCGGCGTGTCGCCGGCCGAGAGATCGAACAGGTCGGTGCGGCCGATCAGGTCGGTCAGCTGGCGGATGCCGAGGCTGGCCATCAGCTCGCGCGTTTCCTCGGCGACGAACTTGAAGTAGTTCACCACCATCTCGGGCAGGCCGATGAAGTGGTCGCGGCGCAGCGTTTCATTCTGCGTCGCGATGCCGGTGGCGCAGTTATTGAGGTGGCAGATGCGCAGGTATTTGCAGCCCAGCGCGACCATCGGGCCGGTGCCGAAGCCGAAGGATTCCGCGCCGAGGATGGCCGCCTTAATGACGTCGAGGCCGGTCTTCAGGCCGCCGTCGGTCTGCACGCGCACGCGCCCGCGCAGGCCGTTGGCGCGCAGCACCTGTTGCGCTTCGGACAGGCCCAGCTCCCACGGCGACCCGGCGTATTTCACGCTGGCGAGCGGGCTGGCGCCGGTGCCGCCGTCGTAGCCGGAAATGGTGATGAGGTCGGCATAGGCCTTGGCCACGCCCGCCGCGATCGTGCCGACGCCGGGCTCGGCCACCAGCTTCACCGACACCAGCGCGTCGGGATTGACCTGCTTCAGATCGAAAATCAGCTGCGCCAGATCCTCGATCGAGTAGATGTCGTGGTGTGGCGGCGGCGAGATCAGCGGGGTGCCGGGCTTGCAGTGGCGCAAGGACGCGATCATCACCGAAACCTTGTCGCCCGGCAGCTGGCCGCCCTCGCCGGGCTTGGCGCCCTGCGCGATCTTGATCTGCAGCACTTCGGCGTTGACCAGATAGGTCGCGGTGACGCCGAAGCGGCCGGAGGCAATCTGCTTGATCTTCGAGGTCTTGGCGGTGCCGTAGCGCTTCGGATCCTCGCCGCCTTCGCCTGAGTTGGAGCGGCCGCCGATGCGGTTCATCGCTTCGGCCAGCGCCTCGTGCGCTTCCGGCGACAGTGCGCCGAGCGACATGCCGGCGGAATCGAAGCGCTTGAGGATGGCTTCCAGTGGCTCGACTTCTTCCAGCGGGATCGGCGCGGCGCCGGTCTTCAGCGTCATCAGGTCGCGCAGCATCGCCACCGGGCGGCGGTCGACGATTTCGGAATACTTCTTGAATTCGGCGTAGTCGCCCGCCTTCACCGCCTTCTGCAGCTGCTGCACCACGTCCGGGTTGTAGGCGTGGAATTCCTCGCCGAACATGAACTTCAAGAGGCCGCCGGCCGACAGCGGGCGCAGCGGGTTGAACGCGGTCTTGTGCAGCAGTTTCTGGTCGGACTCAAAGTCGTCGAAGTTGGCGCCGGAAATGCGCGACACCGTGCCCTTCAGGCACAGCCCGACCACGCTTTCGTGCAGGCCCACGCCCTCGAACAGCTGGGCGCCGCGGTAGCTTGCCACCAGCGAAATGCCCATCTTCGAGAGGATCTTGTACAGGCCCTTGTCCATGCCCTTGCGGAAGTTGGAAAGGGCTTTTTCGAGGCCGGGCTTGATCTCGCCGGTTTTGACGAATTCGCCGATCACCTGATAGGCCAGATATGGATACACCGCGGTGGCGCCGTAGCCGATCAGGCAGGCGTAGTGGTGCGGGTCGCGCACGCTGCCGGTTTCCACCACGATGTTGGCGTTGCAGCGCAGGCCGGCGGCGATCAGTGCGTGGTGCACGGCGCCTACGGCGAACAGCGCGTGGATCGGCAGGCGATCGCGGGCGATGTTGCGGTCGGACAGGACGAGGATCACTTTGCCCGTGCGCACCGCATCGACCGCGCGCGCGGTCAGTGCCTGGATCGCGGCTTCCAGCGTGGTTGCCGCCGGGTCGTAATGCAGATCGAGCGTGATCGCGGCAAACGCCGGGTCGTCCAGGTTCAGCAATTTGTCGAAGGCTTCCTTCGACAGCAGCGGCGTGCGTACCTCCACCCGGTGCGCGTGCGCCGGCGTTTCGTCGAACAGGTTGCGCTCGGGGCCGAAGCTGGTGTTGAGCGACATCACGATCGCCTCGCGGATCGGGTCGATCGGCGGGTTGGTGACCTGGGCGAACTGCTGGCGCAGGTAGTCGAACGGCGAACGCACTTTTTGAGACAACACCGCCATCGGCGTGTCGTCGCCCATCGAGCCGATTGCTTCGGCGCCGTCTTCGGCCAGCACGCGGATGATCTGGTCGCGCTCCTCGAAGCTCACGTTGAACAGCTTCTGGTGGGTCAGCAGGCTCGCCGCGTCCATCACCGGCAGGTCGGCGTCCTGGTTGATGGAGAGCTCCAGCTTGACCGCGTTGGCCTTCAGCCATTCGCGGTAGGGCTGGCGGCCCTTGAGTTCGTTGTCGATGTCTTCCGGCATCAGCAGGCGGCCGGTCTCGAGGTCGGCGGCGACCATCTGGCCGGGCCTGACGCGGCCCTTCTTCTCGACGTTGGCGGGGTCGATCGGCCACACGCCCACTTCGGAGGCGATGGTGAGGATGCGGTCCTTGGTCAGCACCCAGCGCGCGGGGCGCAGGCCGTTGCGGTCGAGCGTGCAGACGGCGTAGCGGCCGTCGGTCAGCACCACGCCGGCGGGACCGTCCCACGGCTCCATGTGCATCGAGTTGTATTCGTAGAACGCACGGATGTCGGCGTCCATCGATTCGACGTTCTGCCATGCCGGCGGGATCACCAGGCGCAAAGCACGGAAGAGGCCCGCGCCGCCCATCACCAGGCCCTCGACCATGTTGTCGAGGCTCATCGAGTCCGAGCCCTTGGTGCCGACGATGGGACGGACGTCGTCCATGTTCGGGATCAGCGGCGTCACGAACTTCTGCTCGCGGGCGCGGCTCCAGTTGCGGTTGCCCTGCACCGTGTTGATTTCGCCGTTGTGCGCCAGATAGCGGAACGGCTGCGCCAGGCGCCACTGCGGCCAGGTGTTGGTCGAGAACCGCTGGTGGAACACCGCCAGGCTGGTGGCGAAGCGCGCATCGTTGAGGTCGGGGTAGAACACCGGCAGGTTGTCCGGCATCACCAGGCCCTTGTAGCTGATCACGCGGCACGACAGCGTCGGCAGGTAGAACACCGGGTCGGCCGCTTCCAGCGCCTTTTCGGCCAGGCGGCGCGCGATGTAGAGCTTGCGCTCGAAGTCGTCTTCAGAAAGACCAACGGCCGCGTTGACGAACACCTGCTCGATATGCGGCAGCGAGGCCAGCGCGGATTCGCCGCACACCGAAGAATTGGTCGGCACCAGGCGGAAGCCTGCAACCGCCAGGCCCTGCGCCTCGAGTTCGGCTTTCAGCGTCGACCGCGCATGCGCCTGCGGCACCGCGTCGCGCGACAAAAACAGCAGCCCGGCGGCATACAGCTCGCCCAGCGCAAAGCCCTCCTCGGCGGCCACCGCGCGCAGGAACGCGTCCGGCTTCTTGAACAAGAGGCCGCAGCCGTCGCCCGACAAGCCATCGGCCGCAATCGCGCCGCGGTGCGTCATGCAGGCCAGCGAGCCGATCGCGTTCTGCACCAGCGTGTGGCTGGGCTGATTGTCCAGCTGCGCAATCAGGCCGAAGCCGCAGCTATCCTGTTCGAAGTCGGGCGAATACAGCGTCCCGTCCAGCCAGCGTTGTCGTTCCATGGTTCCGTATGCTCAGGCAACAGCGGCCTGCCCATGGGGCAAGCCGCAAAACAAAAATTTAAGCGAAAAGTGCGGCATTTTAATCCCTCGGGCCGCGTGCGGCAATGACGGCCTCTGGCAAGGCCATGGCGGCCAAGGGTTTCCGCGCGGACCGCGGACTGAAGGTGGGAGTAGGATTGCCGGGAGAAATTCCTGGGGTTCCAAATAAATGCCCGGTTTTCCTATCCTGATAAGGGAACGCTGATTTATTCCGTCATCGCGAGGCCCGCAGAGCGGCCGTGGCGATCCAGCGTTCGTTGATTTCGCAGGCATGCCGGATCGCCGCATCGTTCTCGCGATGACTGCTTTTGATCTTGATGGCTGGCGCATCGGAGGAGGCAGGCCATGAAGCTGTTGAGCTGGAACATCCAATGGGGGCGCGGCCTGGATGGCCGGGTCGACCTTGCGCGCACGCTTGGGGCCATCCATCGGCTGGGCGATTTCGACCTCATCTGCCTGCAGGAAGTCGCAATCAACTTTCCCGGCCTGCCCGGCAGCCGCGGCGAAGACCAGATGGCCGAACTTTCCGCCGGCCTGCCCGGCTACACCGCCCTCTACGGCGCGGCGACCGACGTGCCGAATACGCACGGCGGCCGCAGCCAGTTCGGCAACGCCGTCTTTTCTCGCCTGCCCGTCGGCCAGGTGTGGCGGCATCTATTGCCCTGGCCGGCCGAGGCCGCCACGCCCAGCATGCAGCGCATCCTGGTGGAAGCGGTCGTGGAGAGCGCCGACATCGGCCCGCTGCGTGTGATGACCACCCACCTCGAGTACTACTCGCAACGCCAGCGCCAGGCCCAGATCGACGCCATCCGCCGCCTCCACGCCGAAGCCTGTGCCATGTCCGCGCGCTCGCCGCGGGCAGAGGAAGCGGGCGGTGCCTTCGAGGTGTTGCCCCGGCCCGCGCAAGCGCTGCTGTGCGGCGACATGAACTTCACCGCCGCCGCGCCCGAGCGATCGCGCATCCTCGCGCCGTTCGGCGATAGCGTACCGGGCTTTCTCGACGCCTGGTCGGTGCTGCACCCCAATGAGCCACATGCCCCCACGGTGGGTATCCACCGGGTGGATTTCGTCAGTCAGCCCGAATGCTTCGATTTCATTTTTGTTACCGAAAGGCTGGCAGGCCGCCTCAAGGCGCACGGCATCGATGCCGAGACCGAAGCCTCGGACCATCAGCCGGTATGGGTCGAGTTTGCTTGAGCGGGGTTTGCTCACCGAAGTGGTCGGCTTGCGCCGCCAGGTCCGCTACTTCAGTTCGTACCAAACCCCGCGCCCGCTTCCCTGTTGATTGAGATGGCCCTGTTCGACCAATGCCCGGAAGTGCTGCTTGAGTGTGTTGCGGCTCACGCCGGTTAACTTGATGGCATCACCCATCGTGATGCGACCGTGATCGCGCGCAAATTCCACGATTCGAAGCGACAGTTCGGGCAAGGAAGCCAGCACCAGCCTTTCACGCTCGACTTTCTTGTTGAGGCGACGCACCTGCTCAGCCATCGCGCGCAGGAAAAACAGTAGCCAGGGTTGCCAGTTCGGGGTCTCGGTGCGGATGGTCCCCTGAGTCTGCCGCAGCGCCAGGTAATAGGCCTCCTTGTTCTGCTCGATCACGCTCTCAAGCGAGCTGTACGGCACATAGGCATAGCCAGCCTGCATCAGCAACAGCGTCGTCAGCACCCGGCTCAGGCGACCGTTGCCATCCTGGAACGGGTGAACTTCGAGGAACACCACCACCCACAGGCCAATGAGCAACAGCGGGTGCAGCCAGCCGGTGTCGTGTTCATTTCGATACCAGGTCACCAATTCCGCCATCAAGCGGGGCGTATCAAAGGGGGTGGCCGTCTCGAACACCACGCCGATCTGCGCCCCATTCTCGTCGAAGGCGGCGACGCTGTTGGAGCTGGACTTGTAGTCGCCCCGGTGCCGCGCGTCCTTTTCGCTGTAGGCAAGCAGATCGCGGTGCAACTGCTTGATATGATTTTCAGTCAGGGCAATGTCCTGCCACGAGGCAAACACCAGGTCCATCGCCTCGGCGTAACCAGCAACCTCCTGCTCGTCACGGGTGGCGAATGACTTGATCTGCAAATTGGCGAGAAGGCGCTCCACCTCACGGTCGGAGAGTTTGCTGCCCTCGATACGGGTGGACGACCCGATACTCTCGATCATGGCGACGCGGCGCAATGCCAACAACCGGTCGGGCGCCAAGGTACCCAGGGCACGCCACGCCCCCTTGAATTCGTCGATCCCCGCGATCAGCGACAGAATCTCCGGGGTGATCTGGATGGTGTTGGACTGAATCATGGCACCCAATAATACGCCCATTCACACCCATTTATAGGATGGCACTCAAAACATGACCCATTCACACCCAATTGTAATAACTGTATCAAGCAGTGCCGGGTTTTCGCGATGCCCGGTCCGTGCTGCTCCCCGGCGAAACGCATGCCCTCACTGTCGGCATTCACCGGGTCGATTTCGTCAACCAGCTCGAATGCTTCGATTTCGTTTTCTCACCGAAGGGCTGGCAAGCCGCCTCAGGGCGCATGGCATCGATACGGCGACCGAAGCTTCGGACCATCAGCCGGTGTGGGTCGAGTTGGCTTGATTGGAACCTTGGTAGATGGGTGGGAATGGACTGATATCGACCCGTTTCGCTCCGTCGGCGCGACCACCGGGAATGACCGGTGGTCGGCCTTATGTAAAGCTTTGCATAAGGTCGATGACTGGACGGTCGCGGCGATCCCCTGACGGTCTCTTCCTGGGGCGCTTACAGTCATTCATATAGGCAGGTCAAATAGAATTAGGGAAAACGGGGTCGGGTTCAATATAAATTAAGGGGATGGCTATCGTTGGCTTGGGGCACAAGGGGGACAGCGCTTTGGCGCAAGGTGTTCATTGCTCACCTTCCCGGTTCAGCAGTTCGATGGAGGCGGTGCACTCATAAATCCGGTTGCGCCGCATCCCGGTCAGCTTGCGCATCAGCCCCTGTTCGATCATCGCGCCGAGCATCTTGTTGACTGTGTGCGGGCTCTGGCCGGTGGTGGCGCAGATGGCGGGGATGGTCGCCGCCGGGTGGCTGAACCGCGCATGGTGAAGGGGCGAAATGCATGCTTTGACGAGGCTTGTTGCCGATCCCGTTCTGAAATGGCGCTTATCCTCAGTCCTCGGCTTGTGCTAAGTAATGCAAAGCATTTATTAACTTGTTGTTTTTGCATGGCATGGTGCGCGCGCGGCCTGATTTAGCTTGTGCTATGGCTTGCGTTACTTAAGGCCATGTTGAGCAGGCTCAACCAGTTCTCGGTCAGGACATAGGCGCGCACCCGCTCGGCATCGGGCCATAGCGGCTGGACAAAACCCCCGTCGCGCCATTTGGCAAGCCAGTCCCGCGCGGTGTTCGCGGATATGCCGAACCATTCCACCATGTCGCCACAGTTCGGTTGTCGCCAGCGCGCGTGCCGTGCGGCCGTTGCCGTCGCCAAACGGATGGATGCTGACAAAGCGGTGTGCCAGAAGGCCGGCGCGTACCGGCCCGGGGAGCTCGGCGGCTTCGTCGCTGCGCCACCAGCGCACAAGGTCTTGCATCAGCGGAGGCACATCCCGTGGCATGGGGGGCGCGTAGTCGATCCGGCCCGTGGCGGAATCGACCACTGGGCACTCGTCCTTGCGGTAATCGCTGCGTACGCCGCGCCGCCCGGTTCCGCGTACCAGAATGATGCTGTGCAACTGGCGGATGTATTCCTCTGAAGGCTGTCGGTTGGCTTCGAGCTGTTCCTCGATCCATTCGAGCGCGCGCCAGTAATTGCGGACTTCCTGCTGCATCTCGGTCTGGGTTTTGCCGACCGCTATCACGGCCTGCCCAACCTCCTGCGAGTTCAGCGTGTTGCCTTCGATGCGCGTGGAGTGCCGGGTTGCCCGCTGACGCGCGGTCTGTCGCAGGCGCAGTTCCTGGTCGGGCGGGAGCGGTAGCACGCTCACCACGGCGCGGGCAGATTCAATCAGCCCGAGGTGACGAACCATGGCGTTTGAGTAGGTAAAACGGGGATGGAAATCCATCGCGCTATTGGAAAGCGCTCAGGATCGTGAGTCGCAATGTGTAGCCACTACTTGAGCGGAAATGACGCGCCATTCAATGATCCTGGCTGGCCGCACCATTCGCGTGGATGAACGTTGCGACTTGGAAGTGTGGTGGAGAGGAGGAGGATCGAACTCCCGACCTCCGCATTGCGAACGCGGCGCTCTCCCAGCTGAGCTACCCCCCCGACGTGGCGAATTATAGCTTCAGCGATGCGGTGCGGGAAGTATCGTGCGGCGTGCGCCGAGACGGTCGGGAAGATTGGGCAGCAGACGTGCGGCGAGCCAGCCGAGCAGGACGCCGCCGCTGTTGGCCAGGGCGTCGAGCGGGTCGGGCATGCGGTCGGGGGTAAGGTCTTGCAGCAGTTCGATGGCAATGCCGAACAGCACCACGACGATTGCGAGTTTCCAGCGTTGCCGGGTGACGAGCTGCGCCCACCAGAATGTCAGCACGGCATAGCCCGCCAGGTGCACGATTTTGTCGATGTGGCTGCCGCTGCTGTCCAGCGCGGGCGGCATCAGCGAGACCACGAGGGTGAGGGCGATGCCGAGCCAGCCGGCCATGCGCCATAGGCGCATCACATTGAACCGGCGCCAAAGGCGGTCGATCATATCCGGCCTGGTGCGGGTTGACGCTGCGCCCAGCGCAGCATGATGACGCCGGCAACGATCATCGGCAGGGAGAGCCATTGCCCCATGGACAAGCCCAGCCCCAGCAGGCCGAGGAAGCTGTCGGGTTCGCGGGCGAATTCGGCGAGGAAGCGGAAAGCGCCGTAGCCGATGAGGAAGACGCCGGAGACGGCGCCGACCGGGCGCGGCTTGCGGGAGTATAGCCACAGGACGGCGAACAGCAGCAGGCCTTCGCCAGCGAACTGGTAGAGCTGCGAGGGGTGGCGCGCGATGCCGTCGCCCGCCTGCGGGAACACCATGCCCCACGGCAGGTCGGTAGCGCGGCCCCACAATTCGCCGTTGATGAAGTTGCCGAGCCGTCCGGCGGCCAGGCCCAGCGGCACCAGCGGGGCGATGAAGTCGGTGACGGCAAGCCAGCGCAGCTTGTGGCGGCGCGCGAACAGCGCCATCGCGATGATGACGCCGAGAAAGCCGCCGTGAAAACTCATGCCGCCTTCCCACAGCTTGAGGATGTCGAGCGGCTGGGCGAGATATTCCATCGGCTTGTAGAACAGCACGTAGCCCAGCCGCCCGCCGAGGATGACGCCGAGCACGCCGTAGAACAGCACGTCGTCGAGCATGTTCACGGTCCAGCCGGACCACGGCCGATGCGCGATGCACCACCGCCCAAGCAGGATGACCTGCACGAAGGCGACGAGATACATCAAGCCATACCAGTGAATGGCGACGGGGCCGAGTTGCAGGGCGACGGGGTCGAATTGCGGATGAACGAGCATGTTATTGGGGGCCAGGAGTTAGGCGTTAGGGGCTAGGGATTTGGCAAAGCGCGCGGGTAAAATGGCTGTCTGATTATAGATTGCCTGAGTGACCATCATGCCTGACTACCGTTCCTGGACCACCACCCGCGGCCGCAATATGGCCGGTGCCCGTGCGCTGTGGCGCGCCACCGGCATGAAGGACGGCGACTTCAACAAGCCGATCATTGCGATCGCCAACTCGTTCACCCAGTTCGTGCCGGGCCACGTCCACCTGAAGGACATGGGCCAGCTGGTGGCGCGCGAGATCGAGGCGGCGGGCGGCGTGGCGAAGGAATTCAACACCATCGCGGTCGACGACGGCATCGCCATGGGGCACGGCGGCATGCTGTATTCGCTGCCTTCGCGCGACCTCATCGCCGACTCGGTCGAGTACATGGTCAACGCGCACTGCGCCGATGCGCTGGTGTGCATCTCCAACTGCGACAAGATTACGCCGGGAATGCTGATGGCCGCGCTGCGGCTGAACATCCCGACGGTGTTCGTCTCCGGCGGGCCGATGGAAGCGGGCAAGGTGGTGTGGGAATCCAAGGTCATCAAGCTCGATCTGGTCGACGCCATGGTGTCGGCGGCGGATGCGAGCTTCAGCGACGAAAAGGTCGATGAGCTGGAACGCTCGGCCTGTCCGACCTGCGGTTCGTGTTCCGGCATGTTCACCGCCAACTCGATGAACTGCCTGACCGAGGCACTGGGGCTCTCGCTGCCCGGCAACGGCTCGCTGCTCGCCACCCACGTCGACCGCAGGAACCTGTTCCTCGCCGCCGGCCGCCTGATCGTGCGGAACGCACGGCGCTACTACGACGACGGCGACACCCGCGTGCTGCCGCGCGCGATCGTCAGCTTCGACGCGTTCGAGAACGCCATCGCGCTCGACATTGCCATGGGCGGCTCGACCAATACCGTGCTGCATCTGCTTGCCGCCGCGCACGAGGCCGGGGTCGATTTCACGATGACGGACATCGACCGCATGAGCCGCCGCGTGCCGCACCTGTCGAAGGTGGCGCCGTCGATCCAGACCTACCACATGGAAGACGTGCACCGCGCCGGCGGCGTGATGGCGATCCTGGGCGAGCTTGAACGCGGCGGCCTGATCCACCGCGACCTGCCGACCGTGCTGTGCGAAACGCTTGGCGAGCAGATCGACCTCTACGACATCCGCCGCACCACGAACAAGGACGTGAAGGACTACTTCCGCGCCGCGCCCGGCGGCGTGCCGACGCAGACTGCGTTCTCGCAGGACCGCCGCTTCGCCAAGCTGGACGACGACCGCGTCAACGGCTGCATCCACGATCTCGAACACGCCTACTCGAAAGACGGCGGGCTGGCGGTGCTGGTCGGCAACCTCGCCGAGGACGGCTGCATCGTCAAGACCGCCGGCGTCGACGAGCATATCCTCAAATTCTCCGGCCCGGCGCGCGTGTTCGAATCGCAGGACGCCGCGGTCGAAGCCATCCTCGGCGACCGGATCGTCGCCGGCGACGTCGTGGTGATCCGCTACGAAGGCCCGCGCGGCGGCCCCGGCATGCAGGAAATGCTGTACCCGACCAGCTACATCAAGTCCAAAGGTTTGGGCAAGGCCTGCGCGCTGGTGACCGACGGCCGCTTCTCCGGCGGCACCTCGGGTCTTTCCATCGGCCACGCCTCGCCGGAAGCGGCCGAAGGCGGCACCATCGGCCTGGTCGAGGAAGGCGACACGATCGAGATCGACATTCCAAATCGCAGCATCAAGGTCGCGGTGAGCGACGCCGAACTCGCGCGCCGCCGCGTCGCGATGGACGCCAAAGGCGCGCAGGCGTGGAAGCCGGTCAACCGCGTGCGCGAGGTATCGGCCGCGCTGCGCGCCTACGCGGCGATGACGACGTCGGCTGCGTTTGGCGCGGTGCGCGATGTGTCGCAGGTCGAGCATCCGACCGAAGCGCAGGCGCATGCCGACCCGCTGGCGCGTTTCGCCATCCCCGGCCAGCTGGACTTTCGCACCGGCGCCGGCGGCCTCACCTATGCCGACATCGACAACCATGGCGGCCGCGCGACGATCTGTCTGCAGGGCGCGCACGTCGTGAGCTTCCGCCCCAGGTCGCAGCAGGAACCGGTGGTGTGGCTGTCCGACGCCGCCGCCTTCGCGCCGGGCAAGTCCATCCGCGGCGGCGCACCGGTGTGCTGGCCATGGTTCGGCACGCACGCCATCGAGGCGGGCTACCCCGCGCACGGCTTCGCCCGCACCGTGGCCTGGGAAGTCGTCGGCACGCGCCGCCGCAACGACGCCAAGACCGAGATCACGCTGCAGCTGGTCGACACCCCACAGACCCGCGCGCAGTGGCCGCACCCCACGCGGCTGATGCTCACCGTAGTGGTGGGGGACAAGCTGGAGATGCGGCTGGTCACCACCAATCTGGGCGCTGCGCCGGTGCAGATCGGTGAGGCGCTGCATACCTATCTGCACATCAGCGACATCGGTGCGGTGAAGGTCAGCGGCCTCGAAGGCAGCGACTACCACGACAAGGTCGACAACTTCGCGTGCAAGCAACAGCGTGGCGACATTACCTTCAGCGGTGAAGTCGACCGCGTCTACGTCAACACCCCCGCCGACTGCGTGATCGAGGACGCCGGCTTCGGGCGCCGCATCCGCATCGCCAAGACCGGCTCGCTGTCCACCATCGTGTGGACGCCGTGGACGGGAAAGGCCGAGAAAATGGGCGACCTGGGCCGCGGCAAATCCGGCGCCGGCTGGCGCGAAATGGTCTGCGTCGAATCCGCCAATGCGATGGACAACGTCGTCATCGTGGCGCCGGGCGAGACGCATACGCTGGCGGTGACGTATAGCGTGGAAGCGCTTTAAATTTTTTAATCCGTGAAGGACGCGAAAAGACGCGAAGGAAAACCCAAAGGGCGGTTATGGGAACGCTTGATAATTCTTTCCTTATCATTGCGAGCGCTTTTGCCTTTAACCGCGAGGTCGTAAGCCGCGGCGGGAAGCAATCCAGAAGGTAAGCGAAATCAAAGGCTTCTGGATCGCCACGTCGCTTCGCTCCTCGCGATGACGGAATTGTTCAGTGCTTTTCTGGTTTGATCTTTGGGGTTTAACTTCGCGTCTCTTCGCGTCCTTCGCGGATAACCGTTTTTCAACAAGGAGCAAGCATGCGCGTAATTCTGGTGGCCAACCCCAAGGGCGGCAGCGGCAAGACGACGCTGGCGACCAATCTCGCCGGCTATCTGGCCTCAACGGGCGAGCGCGTGGCGATACTGGACCTCGACCGGCAAAAATCCACTACCCACTGGCTGGCGATGCGCGACATGGCGCTGCCGGCCATCGAATTACTGCGCGAGGGGCAGAAGCAGGACAGTGACTGGCTGGTGATCGATTCCCCTGCCGGGCTGCATGGCAAGAACCTCGAACGCGCGCTGAAACTTGCGCATAAGGTGGTGGTGCCGATCGCGCCCTCACTGTTCGACATCCGCGCCAGCCAGGATTTTCTGGCCGCGCTGCATGCCGAAAAGGCGGTACGCAAGGCGCATGCATTCGTCGGAGTGGTCGGCATGCGCGTCGATCCACGCACCCGCGCCGGGGTGACGCTGGAGCAGTTCATGCAACAGCAGGATCTGCCGGTGCTGGCATCCCTGCGCAACACCCAGCACTACGTCAACGCCGCATTCGAGGGCAAGAGCCTGTTCGATCTGCCGCCGCATGTCGTCGGGCGCGATATCGAACAGTGGCAGGAATTGATTGACTGGCTGACACGCTGACCACGCCCTGTAAGAGACTGCGTCCACGCCGCGATGCCGTGGCGTGCGTAAATCGTGGCGAGTGCGGCGTTTGCCTAATGCGTGGTCGGCTTCATCAAATTGGTCACGTGCGGCTTGACCACGCTTTTGACCGACGAGTGTGAGCCGTCTTCCTGCACGCCCAACTGGCGCTCGGCGTCGTTCAGCAGGTTGATCACATCGACGTAGAACTTGTCGTTCGCCATCATGCGCGCGGTGCGGCCGCCCTCGTTGACGGCGAGCACGTCGGCGCCGGCGTTGATCAGCCATTCCACCACCGGGGCGTCGCCGCCGCCGGCCGCCAGCATCAGCGGGGTGATGCCGAAGAAGATGCGTGCGTCGAGCGAGCCGCCGGCATCGGCCAGCACTTCGATCACCTCGACGTAGCCGCGCTCGGTGTCGCCGTTGTAGGCGGCCTTGGCGAGTGCGGTCCAGCCCTGCGGCGATTGGACGCCGACGTCGGCGCCGGCCGCGATCAGCACCTGCACCGCCGCAACGTGGCCGCCGCGGGCGGCGTGCATCAGTGCGGTTTCGCCGGCTTCGTCGGTGGCGCCGTGGGCCGCACCGGCCTCAAGCAGGCTTTTGAGTTGAGCGGCATCGCCCGACTGGGCGGCAGCGAATAATTCCTGGGACATGGTGCGCTCCTGAAGTTGTATGAGAGTGCGGCAAGCGTACAATTGTTGACTGATTTAATCAACTATTGGTCGCCGCGCACTGACCATCATGCGCCACGCTGGGGGAATTGCAGGGGTAAATGGTTTTCTGCTTCCATTTGCTATTTGGAACCCGCGACGGCGCTTGCTGTCAAATAGGTAGCCTGCCCGTGTCGATTTCGCCACGGCGCCGGTCACCCGCTTCATGGCAACGCGTCTTGATTTTTCGGTGATGCTGCTGTGGGGCGTGCCGATTGCCGGCTTGGTTGCGGTCGGGGTGGCGACCAACTTCGTTGCCTTGGCGGTGTCTTCCCCTGGCTGGAGCACGATAGTTGGCGTGCTTATAGCGGGTTGATCGAGCGCGAATAAAATGTTTTATGGTGCTTGGTAGCAAATAACCATGCCCCCACCAGTATTGTATGGCGGATGAATTGCCTTAGAATTGCGCACGAGATGATGTGCGTCCGCACACCCCGACCTCCACGGAGAAAATGTAATGATGATGAAACTGATGATGATTGCAGCGTCTGCTGCGTTGCTGTTGTCCGGCGTGGCCTCGGCGGATGATGATAAGGATGAGGCTAAAGCTTTGGCGCAGAAGAACGCCTGCATGTCCTGCCATGGTGTGGACAAAAAGATCGTTGGCCCGGCTTACAAGGAAGTGGCCAAGAAATATGCCGACGACAAGACCGCGCAAGCCAGACTGGTTGCGAAAGTGAAAGCCGGTGGCAAGGGCGTATGGGGTGAGATCCCCATGCCGCCGAACCCCCAGGTCAAGACCGAAGATGTGCAGAAGATTGTTGCCTGGGTGCTGAGCCTGAAATGATCTGACTGAAGAGCGACAACGACAAAGGCCGACCTCGTGTCGGCCTTTGTCGTTGTCGCAGGCGTGTTTCCGCCACAAATTTGTTATGGTTGCGGGCAATAACAATTCAGGGGAGCACAGGTGGCGATTCATCCTTATTTTTTCATCGCGGCCGCCGGGCTGTTTCCGCAGATTGCGCAGGCAGCCGAGCCCGGCAGGATCGACGCCTTCTTCGGCACCCTCAACGCCTATCTCGCCAGCGTCATTTTCTACGACGTCTTTCCCGGCGAGCCGGTGATGCCCTTTATCGTCGCCTGGCTGATCGTCGGCGCGGTCTATCTCACCTTCCGCTTCAGTTTCGTCAACCTGCGCATGATGGGCCACGCGTTTTCCGTGCTGCGCGGCAAGTACCGCACTGCCGACGACAAGGGCGAAGTTAGCTCGTTCCAGGCGCTCACTACTGCATTGTCAGCCACGGTGGGACTGGGCAACATCGCCGGGGTGGCGATCGCAATTTCCATCGGCGGGCCGGGCGCCACGTTGTGGATGATCGTGGCGGGCTTTCTCGGCATGACCACCAAGTTCACCGAGGCCACGCTGGCGCAGCGCTACCGCGAGATCCGTTCGGACGGACGCATCATGGGCGGCCCGATGGAATACTTGTCGCGCGGCTTCGCCGAATTCAACTTGCCGCGCACCGGCAAGACCCTGGCCGGGATGTTCGCCGTGTTCGCCGTGCTGGGCTCGTTCGGCATCGGCAGCGCGTTCCAGGTCAGCCAGTCGCTCGGCGCGGTGCAGGAAGTGCTGCCCTTCTTCCGCGAGGTGCCGATCGCCTATGGCGTCATCATGGGGCTGGCGGTCGGCGTGGTCATCATCGGCGGCCTGCGCCGCATCGCTCACACCGCCGAGGCGGTGGTGCCGACCATGATCCTGGTCTATCTGGCGGCCTGCCTGTGGATCGTTCTTGGCAATATTGATCAGGTGCCGCAGGCGCTGGTCAAAATATTCACCGAAGCCTTCGCGCCGATCGCGGTGGCGGGCGGCATGGTGGGCGCGCTGGTGCAGGGCTTTAAGCGCGCGGCGTTTTCCAGCGAGGCTGGCCTGGGGTCGGCGGCCATCGTGCACTCCACCGCCTCGGTCAAGTATCCGATCCGTCAGGGCATGGTCGCGCTCTACGAGCCCTTCATCGACACCATCGTCATCTGCACCATGACCGCGCTGGTCATCGTCATCACCGGCGTCTACAACGATCCCGCCACTCTGGCGCTGCGCGAAGCCAGCAAAGGCGCGGCGCTGACCTCGGTGGCGTTTGCCACCGTGTCGGACTGGTTCCCCATCATCCTCACCGTGTCGGTGGTGCTGTTCGCCTACAGCACCATGATCTCGTGGTCCTACTATGGCGAGCGTTGCTGGACCTATCTGTTCGGCGAACGCGTGTCGATGGTGTACCGCGTGCTGTTCCTGCTCTTCATCATTGTCGCCTCGGTGGCGAGCGCGGCCAATATGCTCGACTTTACCGATTTGCTGGTGCTGGCGATGGCCTTCCCCAACCTGCTCGGGCTCTATCTCTTGAGCGGCAAGGTTCGGGCGATGCTGACGGATTATCAGATGCGGCTGAAGAGCGGTGAGCTCGATCGCGAGAAGCAGCCGGGCTGAGTTAAAGGCTGCACCACAGAGGCACAGAGACACAGAGAAAAAACAGGATATTTCGGCCACTTGTCGGGTGAAACCTTAACCCAACACCACCCATGAGTTTAACGGGTTTCTCCGTGTCTCTGTGGTGCAGCCGTTTTTCAGCTTATTTAGAACTCGAATTGAAGCGGTACAGCTGGCGCTCGGTCAGCACCGCGTCGAGAGGTATGTCCCAGGGCTCGTGCGGCAGCGCGTCCACCCGCTGGCATTCGTAGGCAACGCCCACCAGGCGCGGCTTGCGCCACACGCGCCGATGCCGCATGAATGCCAGCGTCGCGTCGTAAAAACCGCCGCCCATCCCGAGCCGGTTGCCTTCGGTATCGAACCCCACCAGCGGCATCAGCAGCAGGTCGAGTTGGCGTGCGCGCAGCGGTTTTGCATCGATGGGTTCGGGGATGCCAAAGCGGTTAGGCGCCATCCGCGTGTTGCGTCCCACCCGCCCGAACTGCATCACCCGCCCGCGTCGTGGTAGCACCGGCAGATAGCACTCGCGGTGCATCCACAAGGCCTGGTTGAGCAGGGGGTGAACGTCGAATTCGCCGCCTTGCGGCAAATAAAAGCCGATCCGCTGCGAACGCAGCAACAGCCCGTGACGCAGCGCCAGCCGCAGGGAGGCGCGCGCGGCCTTGCGGCGCTCGGCTGGCGTGAACGCATTGCGCGCAGCCTTGAGCTGACGTCTGAGGGTGTATTTGTTCATGAAAAGAAGTGTTCCCCGCCTGTGCCGTACTGGCCGCAGACTCTTGAACCTGGGTCCAAGACGGCCGCGCTCAAAGACGCTTTGGGCACATGAAACGTGTCACGCGCACACCCGCATCGGAATAGATCGCAGCCTTGCACGTATGCATTGGTTCAGAGAAATTGCAGCCAGTCTCGAACACCGCAGGGAACGAAAACAATTCTAGAAGAGTTTGTCCTGATCTTCCAGCACTGAATCGAGCAGCGCGTTGCAATGCGTCAGCCGGGCACGTGCTGCCTCGATCTGGCTGCCGCCGCCATGGGTCAGTAATTCGTGCGCCAGGTTGAGTCCCGCCATGATGGCGATGCGCTCGGCGCCGATCACCTTGCTGTTTTCGCGGATCTCGTGCGTTTTCTCGTCCAGATAGTCGGCCGCCGCAATCAGCGCCGATTCTTCCTCCCGCGGGCACGCCACCTTGTAGGCGCGGCCCAGAATATGGATTTCGATCGAGCGCGGGGCGGCCATCAGGTGTCCTCCGGCAGGGTGTTGAGTAACGACTGCAGTCGCGTCTTGGCGGCCTCCAGCCGGGTCGTCAGCTGCTTGTTGTCCTGCTGCGCGGCCAGCACCTGCTGGCGCAGGGCGATGTTGTCCTGCCGCAGCGTATGGCACAGCTCGGCCACCTGGCGGATCTTGGCTTCGAGGGTATCGAGTTCAGCATGCATGGCGGGACTATAGCACCCGCAAGGGGTACGCCGGCGGGTGCCCCGCTGCTGCGCAGCGACCCTTCCGCAGGGGGCGATGCGCGGGCGGTCAATCGGGCGATTAGATGGCTATAATGCGCGGCTTCAGGTGCCGACGCGGCTTTCCGCCGCCGAGGATAAACGGGAAACAGGTGCGCGGCGATTCGCTGCCATGCCTGTGCTGCCCCCGCAACGGTAAGCGCTAAACGGTTCATCACACTGCCACTGGGTTCGCCCGGGAAGGCGATGCACTTCAAGCGCGAGCCCGGATACCGGCCTGAGCTCTGTCGTTATTGCGGCAGCGGATCGTGCAACGCGCCTGCGGGGAAGCGGGCGCCCAAACCGGACATTCATCATGGGTCAAACCCCTCTCGCGCTTGCCCTGGGCGCCGCATTCATTGCATCCGCCCATGCGGAAACCCTGCCGGAATTTGTCGGCGAAACTATTGTCGTCACGCCTACGCGCACGGCACAAACCGCAGATGAGAGCCTGGCTTCGGTCACCGTCATCACCCGCCGGGACATCGAGCGCAGCCAGGCCAACGACCTGATGGCGCTGCTCGAACAGCAGATGGGCATCAATGTTTCCCGCACCGGGGGCGAAGGCAAGAGCGCCGCCGTCTTTGTGCGCGGTGCCGCCGCCAGGCATGTCCTCGTGCTGGTCGACGGTGTGCGCGCCGCTTCCGCGACCACGGGCGAGTACGACTGGAATGCACTCTCGCCGGAACAGATCGAGCGCATCGAGATCGTGCGCGGCCCCTTCTCCAGCCTGTACGGTTCCGATGCCATCGGCGGGGTGATCCAGATTTTCACCCGTCGTTCCGCCGGCCCCAGTGTCAAGCTGACTGCGGGCAGCCGCGGCACCCGCGCCCTCGATTTCAGCCTCGGCGGCGGCGATGCCTGGCGCTACAGCGTGGAAGCCGGGCGCGAAAGCACGGACGGGCTGCCCACTTTTTCCACCGACAGCACCGCATTCGGCTTCGACCGCAATCATCTGGCGCTTGGCGTCGATGGCCGCCTGACATCCGACCTGGGGCTGGCCGCCAGGCTTGCCCAGTCCTGGGGACGCAACGAACTGGATGCCAACACGGGCGACAACGATTACAGGAACCGTACCGCCAGCCTCAAGCTCGACCACCAGGCCGGCACGCAATGGCGGCATAGCCTGACCCTGGGCAACAGCCTCGACAGCTACACGTCCTACAGCCCCTTCGTTCCTGCCCGCATCGAGACCCGCCGCAACAGCCTGTCCTGGCAACACGACCTCTCGTTCGAGCCGGGGCAGCTCAGCCTGGGCCTCGACTACTGGAAGGATCATGCCAGCAAGGACAACAGCGGTCTGCTCGACGAGCGCCTTGAAAACACCGGCCTGTTCGCGCAGTACCGCTTTGCGGCCCTGGGCGGAGAGGCGCAGATTGGCGCGCGCCGCGACAGGCACGACGCCTTCGGCAGCCAGGACACCTGGAACCTGCGCTGGGGGCGCGAACTGGCGCCGGGCCTGCGATTCACGGCCGGACACGGTACCGCCTTCAAGGCCCCCACCGTCAACGACCTGTACTGGCCCCTCAGTGTGGACGGCCCCTACAGCTACACCATCGGTGCCGACACCTATAGCGACACCTACACGACGGGCGGCAATCCGGATCTGAAACCGGAGACCTCGCGAACCAGCGAGCTGGGCCTGAATTACCGGCAGGCGGGCTGGGGTGCGGCGGTGAACCTGTATGAAACGCAGGTCGATGACCTGATCGAGTGGACGCCGACCGTCATTTCCGGTGGCATTGGGGCGGACGGGGAAATCCTGACGACCTACGACTGGCAGCCGGAAAATATCAGCTCGGCGCGGATGCGCGGCCTGGAACTCAGCGGGCATGCGCGCTGGCTGGATTGGGACTGGCGCGCAGGCCTGGCCCGCGTGCTGGCCGTCAATCTCGCCACGGGTTTGCAGCTGGACCGGCGCCCTGAAAACAGCCTCACGCTCAGCGCCGCGCGCACCTTCGGTAGCCATGGCCTGCGCATCGAAGGCAGCGCCTATTCGCAGCGCCTGGACGTGAATGGAACGAAACCACTGGCCGGCTACGGCCTGGTCAACGCCGTCTACGAATACATGCTGAACCAGGACACCCGGCTCGGGGCCCGCATCGACAACCTGTTCGACAAGGACTATGCGCTGGCGCGAACCAGCACGCGCTTCTACGAAACGCCGGGACGCAGCCTGTTCGTGAGCCTGCGCTACCAGCCAGGCAGATAAGCAGTGGGCGGTGATTCCGCCTTATACAATGACCTCAACCCCGACAAAGGAGCCGCCATGCTGAACCTCGCCCGCCGACAACAAATCGCGATCGGCCTCGCGCTGACCCTGCTGATGCTGCTTACCCGCAGCCATCACTGGGCCGGCATCCATTCCCTGCCCGATGCCTCGTGGGCGATCTTTTTCCTGCTGGGCGTGTATGTGCGGGTGTTGTGGGTGGTCCCCGCGCTGATCGCCGCCAGCGTGGCGATCGACTACGCCGCCATCACCTGGGGTGGGGTGTCGGATTTCTGCGTGTCGCCGGCCTACTGGCTGCTGATCCCGGCCTATCTTGCGCTGTTCGCCGGCGGGCGCTTCTACGCCCGTGGCCACAGGCTATCCCTGCTCGGCCTGGCCAGGCTTATTGGCGTCGCGCTGGCGGTCGTGGCGGTGGCCGAGCTGCTCACCAGCGGCGGCTTCTACTTCTTCTCCGGGCGCTTTGCCGAGCCGACGCTGGCCGGCTTCGTCCCGCGTCTCGAACAATATTTCCCGCACATGCTGGGTACGTTCATGTTGTATCTGGGCGCGGCGGCGGCCGTGCATGTTGCGTTGGCGGCGGCGGCCTTCCGGCGCGACGATGGCCCGCGCACCCTGATGGGCGCCCATTGTGAGCGCTGAATCCGTGCCGCCCGGGCGCAGCGCGCGCCATGCCGCGCGCATGGCGCGCAAGAAAGCGCTGATCGACGCCGCGGTTGCCGCCGCCACCGACGAGCGCGGGCTGCTCATCGTCATCACCGGCAACGGCAAGGGCAAGAGCACGTCGGCTTTCGGCACGGTGGCGCGCGCGCTTGGCTACGGCATGAAGATCGGCGTGGTGCAGTTCATCAAAAGCCGCACCGACACCGGCGAGGAAGCCTTTTTCGGCCGCCAGCCCGGCGTCGAGTGGCACGTCACCGGCGACGGCTTTACCTGGGACACGCAGAACCGCGAACGGGATATCGCCACCGCCGAGCGCGGCTGGGCGGTGGCCGCGCGCATGCTTGCCGATCCTTCATATCAATTGGTGGTGCTGGACGAGCTGACGTATCTCTTGAGCTACGGCTATCTCGATGCCGACGACGTGTTCGACGCGCTGGCCCACCGGCCGGCTATGCAGCACGTCATCGTCACCGGGCGCGCCGCACCGCATACCCTGATCGAGCTGGCCGACACGGTGTCGGTCGTCGCCGACGAAAAACACGCATTCCGCGCCGGCGTCAAGGCGCAGCGCGGCATCGACCTGTGAGCCGCCGCGCCGTCGTCGACCGTCTGTTCGAGAACCGCCGGGGGCAGTCCTGAGCGCGCTTCTCGCCGGCTTGGCGCTGCTTCTCGACGCCCTCCTCGGCGAGCCGCGCCGGCTTCACCCGCTGGCGGGATTCGGGCGGCTGGCGGCATGGCTGGAGGCGCGGATGAACCTCGACGGGCGCGGGCATCGGCTGCACGGCGCGGCGGCGCTAACGCTGCTGGTGGCGCCGGGCGTCGCGCTCGCCTGGTGGCTGCAGCAGCAGCCGGTCGCGGGCGCCCTGTTCGGCGCGCTCGTGCTGTATGCCGCGATTGGCCTTAAAAGCCTGCACCGGCATGCCGAACCGGTGGCGGCCGCGCTGGCGCGTGATGACCTGGGCGCCGCGCGCGCGGGTGTCTCGATGATGGTGAGCCGCGACACCGCCGCACTCGATGCCGAAGGGGTGTCGCGCGCAGCCGTCGAGTCGGTGCTGGAAAACGGCAACGACGCCGTGTTCGGCGCCCTGTTCTGGTTCCTCGTCGCCGGTGCGGCGGGCGCGCTGGGCTACCGCCTGATCAACACACTGGATGCCATGTGGGGGTACAAAACGCCGCGCTACCGGCAGTTCGGCTGGGCGGCGGCCAGGCTCGACGACGTCCTCAATTTTTTCCCGGCACGC
The DNA here is from genome assembly GCA_035530575.1 of Thiobacillus sp. Taxonomy (GTDB): domain Bacteria; phylum Pseudomonadota; class Gammaproteobacteria; order Burkholderiales; family Thiobacillaceae; genus Thiobacillus. Next base: position 94,293 of record DATKUP010000112.1, read on the forward strand.
CTGACCGCATTGAGCTACGCCCTGCTGGGCCGCACCCGTCTGGCGCTGGTGTGCTGGCGCACCCAGGCCCCGGCATGGGACAGCCCCAACGCCGGACCGGTGATGGCTGCCGGCGCGGGCGCATTGGGTATACGCCTGGGCGGCGCGGCGGCGTATCGCGGGCGGACGGAAGCCCGCCCCGCGCTGGGGCAGGGCGCCGCGCCGCAGGGCGGCGACATCGCGCGCGCCCTCACGCTGGTGCGCCACGGCGTGCTGCTGTGGCTGGCGGTCCTCGCCATGGCCGCGTTGCTCGCATGGGGCGTCGGCCATGCTTGAGCACGGCGGCGCCTTGCTCGCCGCGGCCGCGCGCTACGGCATCGAGCCGGCCGGCTGGCTGGATCTTTCCACCGGCATCAACCCGGCGGGCTGGCCGGCGCCGCCCGTTCCGGCCGCCGTCTGGCAGCGCCTGCCCGAAGCCGAAGACGGCCTGGTGCAAGCCGCTGCCGCGTATTACGGCTGCAGCGAGATCTTGCCGGTGGCGGGGTCGCAGGCCGCGATCCAGGCGCTGCCGCGGCTGCGCGCCGCCAGTCGGGTGGGCGTGCCGTATCCGGCCTATGCCGAGCACGCCCACGCCTGGCGCGCCGCCGGCCATGCGGTCCTTGCGTGGGACGCCGCCATGGGGGTGGAGGCGCTCGACGTGCTGGTGCTGGTGCATCCCAACAACCCCGGCGGGCAAACCTATGCCCCGGCCGAACTGCTCGACTGGCATGCCCGCCTGGTTGTGCGCGGCGGCTGGCTGGTGGTGGACGAGGCTTTCATCGACGCCACTCCCGAAGCCAGCCTGGCCGGGCGGTGTCCGCGTCCCGGCCTCATCGTCTTGCGCAGCCTCGGCAAGTTTTTCGGCCTGGCCGGCGCGCGGGTCGGCTTCGTGCTGGCCGAACCGGCCGTGCTCGACGCCCTCGGCGACCGGCTGGGGCCGTGGGCCATGAGCGCGCCGTCGCGCTGGGTGGCGCGCGCAGCGCTGGCCGACACCGCCTGGCAGCAGTCCGCGCGTCCGGTCCTGTTGGCGGCGGGCGCGCGTCTGACCGATCTGCTGCGCAGCCACGGGCTGGCACCGGCGGGCGGTACCGCGCTGTTCCAGTGGGTGCGCATCCCCGATGCCGCCGAGCGGCACGAACGCCTGGCGCGGCAGGGCATTCTGACCCGCCTGTTCGCCGACCCGTCCGGCTTGCGCTTTGGGCTGCCGCACCACGAATCCGACTGGGCGCGGCTCGCCGCGGCATTGGCGTCATGACTACCCTGATGGTGCAGGGCTGCACGTCCGACGCCGGCAAAAGCGCGCTGGTGACGGCGCTGTGCCGCTGGCTGACGCGGCAGGGGGTGAGCGTGGTGCCGTTCAAACCGCAGAACATGGCGCTGAACAGCGCGGTGACCGCCAATGGCGGCGAGATCGGGCGGGCGCAGGCGGTGCAGGCCCAAGCAAGCGGATTGCCGCCGCACACCGACATGAACCCGGTGTTGTTGAAGCCCAATTCCGACACCGGCGCGCAGGTCATCGTCCAGGGCCACGCCATCGGCAACATGCACGCGCTGGATTACCACGCCTACAAGGCGACGGCGCGCGCGGCTGTGTTCGATTCCTACCACCGGCTGGCAGCGCGGTATGACGCCGTCATCGTCGAAGGCGCGGGCAGCCCGGCGGAAATCAATCTGCGCGCCAACGACATCGCCAACATGGGATTTGCCGAGGCCGCCGACTGCCCGGTGATCCTGGTCGCCGACATCGACCGCGGCGGCGTGTTCGCGCATCTGGTCGGCACCCTGGCCCTGCTGTCCGAAACCGAGCAGGCGCGCGTCAAGGGCTTCGTCATCAACCGCTTCCGCGGCGAGCTGGCGCTGCTGCAATCCGGGCTCGACTGGCTCAAAGCAAAAACCGGCAAGCCGGTGCTCGGTGTGCTGCCCTATCTGCACGGCCTGCACCTCGAAGCCGAGGACGCGCTGCCTGCCGCGACTGCGCCGGCCCCGGCCGCTGCGCTGCGCGTGGTGGTGCCGGTGCTGCCGCACATTTCCAATCACACCGACTTCGATCCGCTGCGCACCCATCCGCAGGTGGATCTGCAGTTTGTCGCGCTGGGCCAGCCGCTGCCGCCCGCCGACCTGGTCATCCTGCCGGGCTCGAAAACGGTGCGCGCCGACCGCGCCGCGCTGGCGGCTTACGGCTGGGACGCCGCCCTGGATCGCCATCTGCGCTACGGCGGCAAGCTGCTCGGCATCTGCGGCGGCTTTCAGATGCTGGGGCGCGCCCTGCACGATCCGGCGGGCATCGAAGGCGAAGCGGGCAGCAGCCCCGGCTTCGGCTGGCTCGACTTCGAAACCACGCTCGCCGGCGGCAAGCAGCTGCGCAACGTCGCGGGCACGCTGGCCGACGGCACGACGCCGGTGGCGGGCTACGAAATACATGCTGGGGTGAGCAGCGGCGCGGCGCTCGCTCAACCCCTGTGCTGGCTCGATGGCCGGCCCGACGGCGCAATATCGGACGACGGCCAGGTGCGCGGTACCTACCTGCACCGGCTGTTCGACACCCCCGCCGCGGCCGATGCGTTGCTGGCGTGGGCGGGCCTGCGCGGCGGCGCCAGCCCCGACATCGCCGCACTGCGCGACGCCGCCATCGACCGCCTGGCCGACGCGGTGGAGGCCCATCTCGATACCCGCGCGCTGCGTCGATTGCTGGAGCTGCCATGCTGACGCTGATTCTCGGCGGCGCGCGCAGCGGCAAAAGCCGCCTCGCTCTGCAGCGCGCGCAGGCGACAGGCAAACCCGTTTTCTTCATCGCCACCGCCCAGGCGCAGGACGCCGAAATGGCGACCCGCATCGCGCGCCACCAGGCCGAGCGCCCGCCGCACTGGACCACCATCGAGGCGCCATTGGACCTCGCCGGCGCGATCCGCGCGGCGGGGGCGGGCTGCATCGTCGTCGATTGCCTCACCCTGTGGCTGACCAACTGCCTGTGCCAGCCGGACCCCGCTGCGTTCGACGGCGCGCGCACCGCGCTGCTCGCCGCCTTGGCCGCGCGCCGCGACGACGACCTGATCCTGGTCGGCAACGAAACCGGGCTCGGCATCGTCCCGCTGGGCGAGCTTACGCGCCGTTTCGTCGACGAGGCCGGCTGGCTGAACCAGGACCTCGCCCAGCTTGCCGACGAAGTGGTGTTCGTGGCCGCCGGCCTGCCACTCATCCTGAAAGGAAACCCACAATGAACCCCCATGCCGCCGCCAAACCGCTGGACGAGGCTGTGCGCGCTGCCGCGCTGGCGCGCCAGGCCCAGCTCACCAAGCCGCCCGGCAGCCTGGGGCGGCTGGAGACGCTGGCTGTCACCCTCGCCGCGATGCAGGGCAGGACGCTGCCGCGCATCCAGCAGCCGTGGATCAGCATTTTCGCGGCCGACCACGGCGTTGCCGCAGAGGGCGTATCGGCGTTCCCGCAGGCCGTCACCCAGCAAATGCTCGCCAACTTCGTCGGCGGCGGCGCGGCCATCAGCGTGCTTGCGCGCGAAGCCGGGGCGACGCTTGAAGTGGTCGATGTCGGCACACTCGCCCGGTTGCCGGTGGCGGGCGTGATCCAGGCGCAGGTGGGGTGCTGCACCGCCAATTTTTGCCAGCAGCCCGCGATGCGCGCGGCGCAGGCGCACGCTGCGCTCGATGCCGGGGCGGCGGCCTGCGCGCGCGCCCAGGCCGCCGGCGCGGACCTCTTCATCGGCGGCGAAATGGGCATTGCCAACACCACCACGGCGGCGGCGCTGGCGTGCGCGCTGCTGGGGCTGCCGGGCGCGGCGCTGGCCGGCGCGGGCACCGGCGTCGACCGCGCCGGCGTGGCGCGCAAGGCGGCGATCATCGACCGCGCGCTGGCGCTGCACGGCCTGGCGGCGGCGCCGTCCGATCCGCTGCAGGCACTGTGCGCGGTCGGCGGGTTCGAGATCGGCGCGCTGGCAGGCGCCTATCTGGCGGCGGCGCAAGCGGGCCTGCCGGTGCTGGTGGACGGCTTTATCTGCAGTGCGGCGGCGCTGCTGGCGGTGCGCCTGAACCCCGGCGCGCGCGACTGGATGCTGTTTGCCCACGCCTCCGCCGAGTCCGGCCACGCCGCTATTTTGCACGCACTCGATGCGCAGCCGCTGCTTGTGCTCGACATGCGACTGGGCGAGGCCAGCGGGGCGGCGGCGGCCATCCCGCTGTTGCGGCTGGCGTGCGCGCTGCATGCGGGCATGGCGACCTTTGCCGAAGCCGGGGTGGCCAGTAATGGTTAAACCCGCCGCAGAGCCGGTGCTGCTCGGTTTTCTGCGCCACGGCGAGGTGACGGGCGCGGCGCACGTGTACCGTGGGCGCAGCGATGCGCCGCTCACCTCGCGCGGCCGGGCGCAGATGCGCGCAGCGCTTGCGGCGATGCCGGCCTGGGGCGCGATCGTGAGCAGCCCGGTGCGGCGCTGCCTCGATTTCGCGCGCGAAGCCGCCGCCGAGCGGGGGATCGCTTGCAGCGCCGATCCCGACTGGCGCGAACTCGATTTCGGCGTTTGGGAAGACCTGCGCCCGGACCAGGCCGCCGCGCGCGATGCCGATGCGCATGCGGCTTTTATACGCGATCCGCGCCGCCACGCTCCGCCCGGCGGCGAAACGCTGGACGCGCTGGATGCGCGGGTGAGCGCGGCGCTGAGCCAGCTGGGCGAGACCGCCCGCGCGCCCACGCTCGTCGTCGCCCACGCCGGCGCGATGCGCGCGGTGCTGGCGCGCGTACTGGGGCTGACCGACGGCTACCGCGCCCGGGTGGCGCTGACCCCCGGCTCCAGCTTCGTGCTGTCGTGGCTGGCCGGGGCGCCGCCGCTCTTGATGGCCTTGCGATGCGCGGACTGATCCTCGCCCTCGGTTTCCTGACGCGGCTGCCGCTGCCCGCGGTGCGCGATTATCAGCCTGCCGAATTCGCGCGCGCGCTGGTGTGGTTCCCGGCGGCCGGGCTGGTGGTGGGGGCGGCGGTGGCGCTGGCCGCCGCCCTGGGGGCGGCGCTCGATCCGTGGCTGGGCGCGCTGGCCGGGGTGACGACGTGGGCCTGGATCACCAGCGGCCTGCATCTCGACGGCTTGGCCGACACGGCGGATGCGCTGGGCGCGGCGCACCGCGACCCCGCGCGCTTTCTGGCGGTGCTGGCCGACCCGCATGTCGGCAGCTTCGGCGTCATCGCGCTGGTGCTGCAGCTGACAGCCAAGCTGGTGCTGCTGCACTGGCTGCTCACGCTCGAGCTGCCGTGGCTGGCGCTGGTGCTGATCCCGGCCTGGGCGCGCTGGTCGGCGGCCGGCTGGGCGCTCTTGCTGCCGCCGCTGAAACCGGGCCTGGGGGAACGGCTTTCCCGGTCCGGCAACCGTACGGGCTGGATCGCGGGCGGCCTGGCCCTGGCGGCAATCAGCGCAGCGTCGCCGTTTGCTTTCGCCGCGGTGGTCCCGGCCCTCCTCTGGGGCGTCTGGATGCGGCTCAAGCTTGGCGGACAAAGCGGCGACATCCTGGGTGCGGGCATCGAGTGGTGCGAATCCGCGGCCTTGCTGCTGGCAGGGGTTTTTTTCGCGGCCATTATCCTGTAGCCCGCATGCCGTTCAACGCGGACTTTGCCTTTGGCGCCTGATAGTGCCCGCCCTGTAGCTTCCCGCGCGCTATCGAAACCTGCACCAGCGCCGCATCAGGATAAAGCCCCGCGCGGCATAATTGCCGGGTGAACTCCGTACCCTATTATGTTGGGCGCTTTGCGCCGTCCCCCTCCGGCCCTCTGCACTACGGCTCGCTCGTTGCCGCGGTGGCGAGCTGGCTCGATGCCCGCGCCGCCGGTGGTCGCTGGCTGCTGCGCATGGAAGACCTCGACCGGCCGCGTTGCGAGCCCGGCGCGGCCGACACCATCCTGCGCCAGCTGGAAGCCTATGGCCTCGCCTGGGACGGCGCGGTGCTGGTGCAATCGCAGCGCGACGACGCCTATGCCGAGGCGCTCGCCACGCTGCAGGCAATCGGTGCGCTCTATCCGTGTGCCTGCACCCGCAGCCAGCTCGCGCTGGCGCCGCGCAACCACGAGGGCGAGATCATCTACCCCGGCACCTGCCGCAACGGCTTGCCGGCCGGTGCAACCGCGCGTGCCTGGCGCGTGCGGGTGCCGGATGTGAATGCCCGCTTCCACGACCGCATCCACGGCGAGCTGCAGCAGAACCTGGCGTATGAGGTTGGCGACTTCATCGTCAGGCGCGCCGACGGCCTGTTCGCCTACCAGCTGGCGGTGGTGGTCGACGACGCCTTCCAGCGCATCAGCCACGTCGTGCGCGGCGCCGACCTGCTGTGGAACACTCCGCGGCAGATTTATCTGCAAAGCCTGCTCGGCCTGCCGACCCCGAGCTACGCTCATGTACCGCTCGTCATCAACGCCGCCGGGCAAAAGCTGTCCAAGCAGACCCTGGCCCCCGCCCTGCCCGAAACCGGGCGGAGCGCCATACTGGCGCAGGCCCTCGCCGCGCTCGGCCACCCGCCGCCCGCCGAGCTGACGGGCGCCGAACCGGCCGAACTACTGGCATGGACTGCCGCGCACTGGAAAATCGAAAACGTGCCTGCGCGGTCAGCATTTGCCACGCCGCTGCCCTGACCGGACAATCACCCTTCACCCTTCACCTTTCACACAAAAATGGCCCAACTCCCTTCCGCCGTCGACCAGGTCCTGCACGTCCACGCAGCCTTCATCCATGCCGTCGTCAACGCGCTGCGCGACCGCAGCCAGCTGCCCGACCTGATGAAACAGCTCGATGCCGCCGAGCAGGCCGGCTGGCCGCGGCTGGTGGGTGCGCTGCGCCACGTCGTCAATGGCCGCCGCGATCCCTCGATCAAACTGGGGCTGGACGAGGAAGACAGCATCCTGCTCGACGCCATCCTGCGCGGCTTCGACAACCCCGCCACCCTGCCGCCGCTGAACGCCCAGCCGGACGGCAGCGGTGCCGCTCCCGGCCTGGCCGCGCTGATCGATGCCTCGGCACGGGGCGACGCGCAGGCGATGTCAGTGCTCGCCAACATGGCCGAGCAGATGATGAAGGCGGGCGGCGACATGGCCCTCCTAGGCGGGCGCATGCGCCGGCTGGTCAACGGCGAGCGCGACGCCGACCAGCTGGTCGCCGGCATGGGGCCGCTGGGGCGCGAACTGCTGATCAGCCTGCTCGACGAACTGGCGAAGCTGCGGCCGCAGTAATCCTGTTTGGCGGATGAGGGATAGCCTTTGTGTAAAGTATGGTAGATACTGATGATACGTATCACCAGAGGAGGACACGATGGAAACTGCAAAATTATTTGTAACAGGCCGCAGCCAAGCGGTGCGTTTGCCTCGCGCCTACCGCTTCGAAGGTACCGAAGTGGTGGTTAAACATTTCGGAGGCGGCGTACTGTTACTCCCCAAGGACAACCCTTGGGGAATTCTTGAGGAGGCGCTGAACGAGTTCGAGCCGGGTTTTGAGATGGCGCGCGGGGCGCAGGATCAGGCGGCACGGGAAGCGATCAAGCCGTGAGGTATCTGCTGGATACCAATATCTGCATTTACCTCATTAATCGCCGCCCGCCTTCAGTGCTGGCACGGTTTTACGATTGCAGTGCGGGGGATATAGGCGTTTCCATCGTCACTGCGCTTGAATTGGCTTACGGAGTGGAACAGAGTGGCTCCGCGCGCAACAGGGTGGCGCTGGAAAAGTTTCTGGTGCCGCTTGAAGTGTTGCCCCTGGATGAAGCCGTCTTGTGGCATTACGCTCGTGTGCGCACTGCGCTGGAAAGCCAGGGCAAAACAATCGGCGCGCTGGATATGCAGATTGCAGCGCATGCGCTGAGTTTGGGGTATACGCTGGTTACGAACAATGTGCGTGAGTTTGAACGAGTCGAGGGACTGAAATTCGACAATTGGGCATAAGGGCTTTTTGACAAAGAGTCGCCTGCCCAGCTAAAATGCGCCCCTTTTCGGCCGTCCTCTGCCGGGAAAGCTGTCCCCAAGGTGATGTAGCTCAGTCGGTTAGAGCATCGGATTCATAATCCGGGGGTCGGTGGTTCAAGTCCACTCATCACCACCAGATTCCTTTTCGTCGCCGCTTGAATTAAAGCCGCGCGGCGTAAGCCCTGCCCCCAGTCTATTCACTGTTCCGGCATATGATCCCAGCAACCGCAGTCGACCGCTTTCTACTCCGATCAAGCCCGCACGAATGCGGAGCTTACCGTCGCCCGGACGCTCCGCCGGAGGTAGGCAACGCTACACACCCGCTGGCACGTCCGGTCGTGCGCCTGCCTTTGTACCCGCAAGGAGTAGGCCGGAGTCGTAAAGCCGCTAACGCGGCAACAGCCCCGCTCTCGTCGCTTCGTGGCAGACACCCGCCCAAACGCACCATCGAGTGTGTCCGACTACGGTTGCTAGGATCATGAAAAAAATCTACATCAAAACTTTCGGCTGTCAGATGAACGAGTACGACTCGGACAAGATGGCCGATGTGCTCAATCTGGCCGAAGGCCTGACCCCGACCGACACGCCGGACGACGCCGACGTCATCCTGTTCAATACCTGCTCGGTGCGCGAGAAGGCGCAGGAAAAGGTGTTCCACGAACTCGGCCGGGTGCGCCATCTCAAGCAGGCCAACCCCAAGCTCATCATCGGCGTCGGCGGCTGCGTGGCGAGCCAGGAAGGCGCGGCGATCGTGGCGCGCGCGCCCTTCGTCGACGTGGTGTTCGGCCCGCAGACGCTGCATCGCCTGCCCGAGTTGATCGCCCAACGCCGCGCGACCGGCCGCTCGCAGGTCGACATCAGCTTTCCCGAAATCGAGAAGTTCGACCATCTGCCGCCCGCGCGCGTCGAAGGCGCCTCGGCCTTCGTGTCGATCATGGAAGGCTGCTCCAAATATTGCACCTTTTGCGTCGTGCCCTACACGCGCGGCGAGGAAGTCTCGCGCCCGTTCGACGGCGTCATCGCCGAAGTGGCCAACCTTGCCGGGCGCGGCGTGAAGGAAGTCACCCTGCTAGGGCAGAACGTCAACGCCTACCAGGGCGCGCTGGAAGAGGGCGGCACCGCCGACCTCGCGTTCCTGCTGGAAATGGTGCATGAGATTCCCGGCGTTGAACGAATCAGGTACACCACCAGCCACCCGCGCGAAATGACGCAGCGGCTGATCGAGGCCTACGGCAAGCTGCCGAAGCTGGTGTCGCATCTGCATCTGCCGGTGCAGTGCGGCTCCGACCGCATCCTGGCGGCGATGAAGCGCGGCCACAGCGTGCTCGAATTCAAATCCATCGTCAGAAAGTTGCGCGAGCAGCGCCCCGGCTTGTGCCTGTCGTCCGACTTCATCGTTGGTTTTCCGGGCGAGACCGAAGCCGATTTCGAGGCGACGATGACGCTGATCCAGGAACTCGATTTCGACGCCAGTTTCTCCTTCATCTACAGCAAGCGCCCCGGCACCCCGGCGTCGGACTACCCGGACGACGTGGCGGCCGCGCTGAAAACGCAGCGGCTGATGCGACTGCAGGCGCAGATCGAGGCGCAGGCGCAGGCGGTGAACCAGGCCATGGTCGGCACCGTGCAGCGCGTGCTGGTCGAAGGCCACGCCCGCAAAAACGCGGAAGAGCTTGCCGGCCGCACCGATAACAACCGCATCGTCAACTTCGCCGGGCAGCCGCGCCTGATCGGCCAGTTTGTCGACGTCACCATCACCCAGGCGCTGCCGCACAGCTTGCGCGGCGAAGTCGCCATCACCGAAAGCGAAACCGCTTGAAAACCGATATCGTTGAACTGCGCCTGGCCCCGGAAGACAACCGGCGCCTGGCCAATCTGTGCGGCCCGATGGACGAGAACCTGCGGCAGATCGAGGCGGCGTTCGACGTCACCATCGGCCGCCGCGGTGCCAGTTTCCGTGTCAGCGGCGACGCTGCGCAGGCGGAAAAAGGCGCAACCGCGATCGAGCACTTCTACAACCGCGCGCACGATACGCTCTCCCTCGACGACATCCAGCTCGGCCTGGTCGAAATCACCCGCGGCCGCGCCGACGAGGAAGGTCCCGCGCTGCGCACCCGCCGCGCCGACCTGCGCGCGCGCACCCCGCGCCAGGGCGATTACATCGAGCAGATCCGCAGCCACGACATCACCTTCGGCGTCGGTCCAGCCGGCACCGGCAAGACCTATCTGGCCGTCGCCTGCGCGGTCGATGCGCTGGAGCGCGAGCAGGTCAAGCGCCTGGTGCTGACGCGCCCGGCGGTGGAGGCCGGCGAGCGGCTCGGCTTTCTGCCGGGCGACCTCACGCAAAAGGTCGATCCCTACCTGCGCCCGCTGTACGACGCGCTGTACGACTTGATGGGCTTCGACAAGGTCACAAGGCTGATCGAACGCCACGCCATCGAGGTGGCGCCGCTTGCCTTCATGCGCGGGCGCACGCTCAACCACGCCTTCATCATCCTCGACGAGGCGCAGAACACCACGGCCGAGCAGATGCAGATGTTCCTTACGCGAATTGGTTTTGGCGCGCGCGCGGTGGTCACCGGCGACCCGACGCAGATCGACCTGCCCAAGCACGTCAAATCCGGCCTGATGGACGCCGTCGAGGTGCTGGGCGACGTGCGCGGGATCGCCTTCACCCACTTCCTGTCCGAAGACGTGGTGCGTCATCCGCTGGTCGGCCGCATCGTCGACGCCTATGCCGCGCGCCGCGCGGAAAACGAAAAGCGTGGCGCCTGAATTCAGCCTGTCGGTGCAGTTCGCGAGCGACGCGGACGATCTTCCGAGCCGCGCGCAGGTCCGACGCTGGGTCGCCGCCGCGCTGGAGCATCCTGCCGAGATCAGCGTGCGCATCGTCGACGCCGAGGAAGCGCAGGCGCTCAACCGGGACTACCGCGACAAGGCCTACGTGCCCAATGTGCTGACCTTCGAATATGGCGAAATCGGCCACGATGAAGCAGGGCGCGGCGTGCTCGGCGGCGATGTCGTGATCTGCGCGCCGGTGGTCGAGCGCGAGGCGCTGGAACAGGGCAAGCCGCTGAAGGACCATTATGCCCACATGACCATCCACGGCGTGCTGCACCTGCAGGGCTACGACCATATCGACCCGGCAGAGGCCGAAATCATGGAATCGCGCGAAATCGCTATACTGAAACGGTTTCACATCCCCAATCCTTATTTTTCCTGACCGTTACCCCCCTTATGGAGTCCGACAGTAGTCCCAAACCGAGCTTGCTCGAGCGCATCTCCCACTGGCTGATGCGCGAACCCGAAGACCGTGAACAGCTGATCGAACTGCTGCACGGCGCCTACGAAAACAACCTGATGGATGCCGACGCCTTGGCGATGATCGAGGGTGTGCTGCAGGTATCCGAAATGCGGGTTGGCGAGATCATGATCCCGCGCGCGCAGATGGACGTCATCGACATCAACGATGCGCCCGAAGTGTTCATTCCCCATGTCATCGAAACCGCGCACTCGCGCTTCCCGGTCATCGACAAGGATCGCGACGACGTCATCGGCATCCTGCTGGCAAAGGACCTGCTGCGGCACTATGCCGAATCCGACAGCGACATTCGTGGCATGTTGCGTCCCGCCGTGTTCATCCCCGAATCGAAGCGGCTCAACGTGCTGTTGAAGGAGTTCCGTTCCAACCGCAACCACATCGCCATCGTCGTCGACGAATACGGCGGCGTTGCAGGCCTGGTGACCATCGAGGACGTGCTGGAGCAGATCGTCGGTGACATCGAGGACGAATACGACTTCGACGAAACCGAGGACAACATCATCCGCGAGAACGAAGGCGTGTTCCGCGTCAAGGCCGGCACCGAAATCGAGGACTTCAACCAGACCCTCGGCGCGTATTTCTCCGACGAGGAGTTCGACACCGTCGGCGGTCTCGTCGTCTCGCGCTTCGGCCACCTGCCCAAGCGCGGCGAGTCGGTCCAGTTCGACGGCTTCCTGTTCAGCATATTGCGCGCCGACAGCCGCCGTCTGCACGCCGTGCGCGTCACCCGTCTGCCGCCGGAAGAAACCACGCAACTGCCGCTGATGTAGGTCTTGTCATAGCCGAGGCCCCACGGGCCGCGGGATCCGGGACAGGACCGGACTGCGTCTCGAAGCCCGCAATGACAGACCTTTTATTGGCGTGGCTGGGCATCGCGGTAGGGTGCACTCCGTGCACCGATTGATGCTGGGTTAAAGCGAATGCCTACGGTCGCCGCGCGCAAACCCCGCCAGCGGCGCGATGCCGCCCTTGCCGAACCCGATCACCTTGAACAGCTCGCCCATCTCGGCGGGCGAGACCAGCCGCTGCACCGCATTGGCCTGCGGCAGATACGCCGCCGCGTCGCTGGGCGGCGTCTGCATCAGCAGTTCGGTCAGCCCGCTATTCAACAGAAAACCCGCCTGACTGGCGTAGCCTGCAAGCTCCAGTCCGGCCGCCGTTGCCGCCCGCGCCACCGCGCTGAAGTCGACATGCGCGGTGAGGTCGCACAAGCCCGGCAGATAGAACGGTTCGTCCAGCGCGTGGTGGCGGTAATGCGCGCGCAGCGTGCCCATGTGGCGCTGCGGGTGGTAGTACTCGGCGGCGACAAAGCCATAGTCGATCAGCAGGATCAGCCCGCGGTCGAGTACCTGAGCGAGCGAGCCGATCAGCGCGTCGGCGGCCAGGTTGATTTCGGAGACATAGCCGGGCGCGAGATCCAGCGCATCGGCGCGGGCGCGCAGCACGGGGTCGGCGATGGGGCGGTCCTGCCAGGCGAAGGCCTCGCCTTCCACGATCACGCCGCGTGAAAGCGGGCCGTTATCCGTCCAGTGCACGAGCTCCGCCGGCAGCGCATCGAGCACTTCGTTGCCGAGGATGACGCCGCTGAAATGCGCGGGCAGTGCATCCAGCCACAGCACCCGGTCGACAAGCTGCGGCAGTTTGCGCGCAATGTTTTCCTGCTGGCGTTGACGCAGGTCGGCGCTCACTTCCAGAATCGAATAGCATGCGGGCAGCGCATCGAGCCGTTCCAGTTCACCCAGCAGGTCCGCCGCCAGCCGCCCGCTGCCGGCGCCGAGTTCCAGCACCTCGCCGCCGGTCTCCGCCAGCACCGGCGCCAGCGCGTGCGCCAGAGTGCGGCCGAACAGCGGCGTCAGTTCCGGCGCGGTGACAAAGTCGCCGGCCGCGCCGAACTTCATCGCCCCGGCAGCATAGTAGCCGAGGCCGGGGGCGTAGAGCGCCGCTTCCATGTAGCGCGAGAATGGAAGCCAGCCGCCCGCCGCGTCGATCAGCGTGCGTAGATGCGCGGCGACGCGCTGGCTGTGGGCAAGGGCATCGGGGGTGGGGGCGGGAAGCATGGGTCGGACAGTTCAGGGATAATGCGGAATGGCTGGATAATCCAGAATCGAGTGACTATAAAGGCGAATCCCGATGCGAGGCAAAGTCGTATTGATTACCGGCGGGGCCAAGCGGGTGGGCGCGGCATCGGCGCGTCTGCTGCATGCGGCAGGCGCCAACCTGACGATTCATTACCGCAGCTCGGTGGCCGAGGCACGCGCGCTGCAGGATGAACTGAATGCCATCCGCCCCGATTCGGTGGCGCTGATCCAGGCCGATCTGCACGACACCGGCGGGCTGCCCAGCCTGGTTCACCAGACCGTCGCCACGTTCGGCGGCCTCGACGTCCTGCTCAACAATGCGTCGAGCTTCTATCCCACCCCGGTCGGCGACATTACCGAAAAGGACTGGGCCGACTTGATGGGCAGCAACCTCAAGGCGCCCATGTTCCTGGCGCAGGCCGCCGCCCCCGAACTCAAGAAACGCCGCGGCTGCATCATCAACATCACCGACATCCACGCCGAGCGGCCGATGAAAAGCTACGTCGTCTATTCCGTCGCCAAGGCCGGCCTGGTCGGGCTCACCAAGTCGCTGGCGCGCGAACTGGCGCCCGAAGTGCGCGTCAATGGCATCGCCCCCGGGCCGATCATGTGGCCCGAGGGCGATGTGAATTTCGACGAGGTCTCGCGCCAGCGCATCGTCTCGCACACCATGCTGAAACGCGCCGGCGATCCCCACGACATCGCACTGGCGGTGCGCTTCTTCGCGATGGACACGTACTTTGTGACGGGGCAGATCCTGGCGGTGGACGGCGGGCGCAGCGCGAAGCTCTGACGATGCGCCAGCCCGACAAAAAGCAGTAAATACTTATCGTTGCCTGGAGTCTGTTTGAACCAGACGCCAGGCGCCGCCCATCCCTATTCGTGGTATCCCCGCCGTGCCTGACATGATGGTTTCCGACATGAGCTGGACTGAGGCAGACGAGCCCCGGTCTGCCCGCTGGCGCGCCGAGAGCGGCGCGCCAGCGCCCAAGCGCGCGATGGTCGCGGACGACCGCATCACGGCCGATGCGGCCTATCGTCTGGCGAGCGAGGGCACCGCGTTGCTGTGGCGCGGCGACTTTCAGAATGCGCGCCAATTGCTGCAGGCCATCGCGCGTCGTATCGACCGCAAGCCGCGCAAAGCCGCGGCGTCGCCGATCGAAGCCTTCAATTTTTATCGCCAGGTCCAGTCGCAGCGCGCCCGCACCCTGGGCATGCTGCTGGTGCCGCTGGAGGCGGACTACAGCATTCCCTTGCGCCGCGCGCCGAATGTGAAAGAGGCCTGCACCGAAGCCTATGGTGCGGGCGAGGCGCCCTCGGTGGTCTCGCTGCGCGAATTGCTCGGCGTGATCGGCGCCCACGAGTGGCGCAAAAACGGCGTCGAAGTCCCGGCGCTCGGCGACCGTATCCACCCGCACTACGGCGTGTTTTCGCCGGTGCGCGGCGAGTACGTGGGGCTGGTGGCCGAGGCGCCGCTGCCGTCATCGAAGCTGGCTTTCGACATCGGCACGGGAACCGGCGTGCTCGCTGCCGTGCTTGCCAAGAGAGGGGTCAAGCACGTCATCGCGACTGACCGGGACCCGCGCGCCCTGGCGTGCGCACGCCAGAACATCGCCCGGCTCGGCCTTGCGGGGCGGGTGGAGGGTGTCGAGGCCGATCTGTTCCCCGAAGGCCGCGCGCCGCTCATCGTCTGCAATCCGCCGTGGCTGCCCGCGCGCGCCAACTCGCCGATCGAACGTGCGGTCTACGATCCGGAGAGCCGCATGCTGCTGGGCTTCTTGAACGGGCTGGCGGCGCACCTGGAGCCGGGCGGCGAAGGCTGGCTGATTTTGTCCGACCTGGCCGAGCATCTGGGGTTGCGCTCGCGCGAGGCCTTGCTGGCTGCGCTCGACGCTGCGGGTTTGAATATAGTGGGGCGAATGGACGCCAAACCCACGCATCCCCGCGCCGCCGATGCCGCCGATCCACTTCACGCCGCGCGCGCGGCCGAGGTGACGTCGCTCTGGCGGCTCGCTGCACGAAACCTTTAACCCATCAACACACCCCGTCACACAGGAAACGCACCATGAACCTCCGCCGCCATTTGTTTACCTCCGAATCCGTGTCCGAAGGCCATCCGGACAAGATTGCCGACCAGATTTCGGACGCCATTCTGGATGCCTTTCTGGCTGAAGAACCCGAGGCCAAAGTGGCCTGCGAAACCTTTGTGGCCGACAACCTGGTGGTGATTGCCGGCGAGTTCAAAACCGTCCGCAAGGAACTCTTCAGCGAGGTTCAGGACCGCGCCGAAGCGATTGCCCGCCAAGTGCTGCGCGACATCGGCTATCGCGATGCCGAAACCGGAATCGACCCCAACACCTGCGAAGTGCAGGTGCGCTTCAATCACCAGTCCTTCCAGATTCACAAAGGGATCACCCTGGCCGGCGGCGACATCGGCGCCGGCGACCAGGGGCTGATGTTCGGCTACGCCTGCGACGAGACCCCGGATTTAATGCCCTACCCGGTCTGGCTGGCGCATCGCCTGGTGCAAAAACAGGCCGAGCTGCGCAAATCCGGCGCCCTGCCCTGGCTGCGCCCCGACGCAAAAAGCCAGGTCACCGTCGCCTACGAAGGCCACCAGGTCGCCGGTATCGAAAACGTCATTATCTCCACCCAGATCGAGCGCGACCTCGACCCCGCCTGGGTCACGCAGGAAATCACACGCGAAATCGTCGACCCGCTGGTGCCGATGGCGCTGCGCACTCCGACCTTCAAGCTGTGGGTCAACCCCGCCGGCCCCTTCGAAATCGGCGGCCCCAACGGCGACACCGGCCTCACCGGCCGCAAGATCATCGTCGACACCTATGGCGGGTCATGCCCGCACGGCGGCGGCGCGTTTTCGGGCAAAGACCCGACCAAGGTCGACCGTTCGGCGGCGTATATGGCCCGTTACATCGCCAAGAATCTCGTCGCCGCGGGCTATGCCAGGCGCTGCCTGGTTCAGCTGGCGTATGCCATCGGTGTGGCCGAGCCGGTTTCCCTGCTGATCGAAACCTACGGCACCGGAACCGTGCCGGATGAAAAGCTGGAAGCGATGGTGCGCGGCACCTTCGAGCTGACCCCGCGCGGCATCATCGACAGCCTCGACCTGCGTCGCCCCATCTATCGGCAGACTGCCGCATACGGGCATTTTGGGCGGACCGAGCCGGACTTCAGCTGGGAACGCGTTGACCAGACGCAAAAGCTGGCGCGATTTAACGCCTGATCCTGAACGCTCCCGATCCGGCATGGCCGCGTCGGCGGAAGCAGTCGTTTATCGCAGACAGTCCCCCTTCAGGCCGCGATCAGCCCTGACGTTTTCCTGCCTGGTTTCGGGCCAGGGTGGAGCCGAACTGGATCTGTTCCCGTTCGGTTGTCTTTTCTTGAACCGGTTCAGCCGTCTGCGCAGGCGTTTCCGGAACCTTGGTCAGGCGTGCGCCGGCTGAAAGCGTCGCCACTTCACCGCTGATGCTGCCGCCTTCCTCGACCATCAGCGCCCCGTAGCGGATCACGCCGGAAACCCTGCCGGTGGCATAGATCACCAGACGCTTGCGCGCGGTCAGGTCGCCCTCGAAGGTTCCGTGCACTTCCGCTACATCGATTTCGGCCTTGCCCGAAAACACGCCGCCTTCGGCAATACGAATGTCGCGGCTGTTCATCGATGCTTCCACGCGGCCTTCTACCACCAGAATTTCGCAATCGGTGATTTCAGAGCCCTTCAACTTGATGTTCGGTCCGACGATGAGCTTGTTGCCGTCTTCGCTCGGCGCGTTATTTGTGCGCCCCGGATAGGCTTCTGCCCTGGGGGACTCGACCGGCTTGACGGGCTCGGCCCGCTTGGCGGGTTCGTGCGTCGAATGACCCGCCGTAGGGCTGGTCCTGTTCGAATCGGTTTTTACGTTGCCGGGGTGCATAAAGTTCTTGAGCATGGGAATGGGACTCTCTCGGTGAGCAGGGTTGCAGAAACGCCATAGCGCGGTTGCGGCCATAAATGACCGCAACACGCCCCACTCAGCAATACCCGGACCAACAGAAAAAGCCCTTTAGTAAACAGGCAGATAACCAATTTATCCGGTGCGGTTCGGAGCAGCGAGCCGCACCAAATGTCACTTAACGGCGACACCCAATCCGACAGCTTTGAGAAATGACCCAATAAAACAGAAAGTTAGGACGAGTTGTGTGTGTCCTTGAAATGCGACATACGCAATTGGGTTTGCAAAATCCGGCCGATTACCACAAATGCGTTTTTGATCGTTTTGTCTTGGGGCTGGCGCTTTCCCCGTCCCCGGGGCGTAGCGACCAGAACGACAGCGACGACAGCATCGTCAGCCCACCCAGCGTCAGAAAGGCGTAGTGCAGCGTGCTCGTCACCGCCACGCGGCCGGTCTGCGGCAGGTCGCCCAGATACCCGCCCGCGATCAGCAAGCCGCAGGCCAGCTCGAAGCTCATCGATATCTGCTGCAACGAACTGGAAATCGTGCTGGCCATGCTCGAATCGGGGAAATCGTCGCCGACAAGCGCAGCATCACCGCCGATACCGCCGCCCGCCTGGGTGTTTTCTTCGGCATGGAAGCCGAGTTCTGGCTGAACCTGCAGGCGCACTACGATCTGGCGATCGCGCACGAAGCGCTGGCCGCGAATCTGGCTGCGATCCAGCCGCTGGCGGCGGCAGTGTAATTGAGGGTGGCAAAAGGCAGACCCTGTGTCTCGGAATTCCGCCCTGCGGGAAACCGTGACCGGCACCCGGCTATAGGCTATATTTGCGAATGCTGATCATGGCCATTTTCAATGAAATGCCCGGCACCGTGACTTTTTTGCTGCTGGTGGCCGGCTTCGGGGTGGCTGTCGCGGCGCTCAACGCACTGATTCGCTGGAGCCTGCGTGCGCCGAAAGTGGTGGGGCGGTCCACGCCGGGTACGCTGGGGCTGACCTATTCGGAAACGCGAATCCCAACCGCCAACGGAAAACGGATTTCCGCCTGGCTTATTCCGGCGCCAGCGCCGGGAGCGTCACCCGCGCTGGTAGTAATACACGGATGGGGCGGCAATGCAGGGACGATGCTTTCCCTTGCCGGGCCACTGCATCGTGCCGGTTACGCGCTGCTGCTTTTCGATGCGCGCAGCCATGGGCGAAGCGACCTGGACACCTTCTCTTCCATGCCCCGTTTCGCCGAGGATATCGAGCATGCGGTGGACTGGCTCAAATGCCAGCCGGGCGTGGATCCCGGACGAGTAGGGGTGGTCGGCCATTCCGTGGGAGCGGCCGCCGCCATGCTTGCCGCCTCGCGCCGGAGCGATCTGGCGGCCGTGGTCAGCATCGCCGCCTTTGCGCATCCCGAGACGATCATGCGCCGCCTGCTGGCCACCCGGCGCATGCCTTATTTTCCTTTCGGCTGGTATATCCTGCGCTACGTCCAGCACGTGATCGGTTATCGTTTCGACGATATTGCGCCACTCAACACCATTGGGCGCATACGCTGCCCGGTTCTGCTGGTTCACGGCACCGGGGATGCGATGGTTCCCGTAGCGGAAGCACACGCATTGCTCGCCCGATGCAAGCGGAAGGACAAATTGCTTCTGGTGAAGGGGAGCCATGACCATTACGAAGATCTGGAGCGCCAGATCGGCGACGTCGTTGTTTTTCTCGATAATGCCATGAAACCTTAATCGCTCACCCTGTCCAAAGAGCCATGCCGATGATTGAACTACACCAGTTCCGCCCTTTCTGGGGCTTGCCCAATGCCAGTCCATTCTGCATGAAGGTGGAAACCTATTTGCGGTTTCGCAGCATTCCCTACAAGGTGGTGCCCAGCGGGCCACGCAAGTCGCCAACCGGCAAGATCCCCTTCATCGTGGAGGATGGCCATAGCATTACCGATTCCGAGGCCATCATCGATCATTTCGAGAAGCGGGAACCGGTACACCTGGACGCCGGCTTGAGCGAGGCCGAGCGGGCGACAGCTTTTTTCGTGCGCGAACTGGTAGAGGAACAACTCTATTGGCAGGTTACCTACATGCGCTGGGGCGATCCTGCCGGCTGGGCGGTATTCAGGCCGGATCTGGTGAAATACCTGCCCTTGGGCATGCGTGGCCCGGTGCTGTTCCTGCTGCGCCGGATGTTGCTGCGACAGATGGGCCAGAGAGGGCTTACCCGCGCAGATCCGCAGGGCGCCTACGCCAGGGGCAAGGCGATTCTGGATGCCCTGGCAGGCCTGCTGGGCGACAAACCCTATTTTCTTGGTGCCGCGCCACGCAGCCTGGATATGAGCCTGTATGCCTTTCTCGCCAACATCCTGGATCAGCCCCACGGCAATCCGCTCCAGGCGCATGGCAAGTCGCTCGGCAATCTTGTCGGTTACTGTGCGCGCATGAAGGCGTTGTGCTGGCAGGGGTGGCAGGCTTGAGCCAGGGTCAATGAAACGAAAAAAGGGGCTTTCCCACCGACGCCTTTAATCTACTCACACGAGTTCGGAGAGGCTTTCACAACCTGGCAATACTGCCCGCGCAGCAAGGCCGAACCGCTCACCGGGTCGCTTGCCGGTCCCATCAGGCCGGCATAATTGGCCGCCATTTCCCCGGCTTCGCCGGGCACCGCCTGCCACCAGCCGTAGTGCGCCCAGACTGTGCCCGTATCCAGACTGGCATCGAGCTTCGCCCGGGCGCGCATGGTCCCGTAAGGTGACTGGACGTTGACGGTTTCGCCTTCCGCGATACCGCGTTCTGCCGCGGCGTCTGGGTGCAGCATGATCAGCGGCAGCCGCTCGCCGCGCCCCGCTCGCTGCGCTTGCTGGTGCTGGCTATGGCAGCGATCGGGCAGTTTGGCGCAGGTCAGCAGCAGGGGAAATTCCGCTGGGGGCGGCACGTCGCGAAATTCCGGTAACGGCGGCTGGCCGATCGCCCGCAGCGCTTCGGCATAGATTTCCAGCCGCCCGCTCGGTGTGGCAAAGCCCGTGTCCCGATACTTGCGGTAGCGGGTGTGCAGCGGCAGGACCACGCCTTCTGGCGCAGCGTGCAGCGCTTCCGGCGTCAGCCCGCTGGGCTCAAGCACATGCCGTAGCCCTGCCTGGGCGTCCCCATCGAAAAATTCCGCCTGCAAGCCCAGCCGGGTTGCCAGTTCAAATACCAGTTCGGCATCCGAGCGCGCCTCGCCGCGCGGCGGCACCACCGCCGTGCGCAACTGCACCCGCGCCTCGGCCGCCTGATCGATGAAAAACCCGGCCTGCAATCCCTCACGCTCCCACGGCATGGCAATGGGAAACAGGATGTCGGCGTCGCGGCTCATGGCCGAGTGAAAAAAATCGGCATGCGCGAAAAACTCAAGTGACTGCAACGCCTCCCGTCCCTGTTGCGGGTTGGCGCGCGTGGCCAGCAGATTGGCGCCAAAGGACAGCAGGCCACGCACGGCATAGGGTTGCTGCAGCAGGATCGCCCGATACAGGTCGGCTTCGGAAATCCAGCCATGGCGGGCGGGGCCAAGCGGTCGCGCCGTCACGCCCAGCGCCTTGGCTGCCTGGCCCGGTGGCAACAGATCCCGGCCCATCACATTGCGTACCGGCGGTTTGCTGAAAAACACATTGCCGCCCGGTGCATCCAGGCAGCCGGTCAGGGCGTAGAGCAAATGCAGGGCGCGACTGGTCTGGGTGGCCTGGTCATGCTGGTTCAGCCCGGCCCAGCCGTAGAACGATACGGGCCCCTGGCTGCCGAGCAGTTCAGCGGCCTCGGCAATCTGCGCGGCAGGAATGCCGGTCACCTGCGCCGCCCGTGTCAGGGGATAGTCGGCACAGCGCCGGGCAAACAGTTCGAAAGCCGGGCGGCAGGCAACCGGGCCGCCGGGTGTATCCACCTCAAACCGGCCAGACAAGGCGAAGCGGCCTGGCGTCCCCGGCGACGGTGCCGCAATGACGCATGCGCGCGCCTCGTCCCACATGGCGTTGCTGCCATCGGGCAGAAGCAGAAACTGGTCGGTGTCTTCCCGCACCAGAAAGGCCCCGGTGCTGTAATGCAGGATGAACTCGCGGTCGTAATGGCCGCTGCTGATCAACTGGTGCGCCAGCGCCAGCGCCAGCACGCCATCGGTGCCCGGCCGGATGCGCAGCCAGACATCGGCACGCCGGGCAAAACCGGCGCTGCGCGGGTCCACCACAATCAGCCGCATGCCGCGCTGGCGCGCCTGTTCGATCTGCTCAGCCATGGCCAGCCAGGTGGCCGGGGGGTTGATCCCCCACAGCATCAGGCACCCCGTCGCGGCAAGCTCGGGCATGCCGATATCCGAACCGAAAGTCAGCTGCGGCGCGAAATCGCGATGCCAGTTGCAGACATGCGTGGTCCATACGGTGTTCGGGCTGCCGTACGCATTGGCCAGGCGGAAAATCCACTGCATGCCATCCGCCACTGCCGTCCCGCTCGGCGTGGTGACGCAGAATGCCATGGCCTCGGGGCCATCCTGCCCGGCGATCTGGCGCATCGCCGTGGCCGTGGCATGCAGCGCCTCGTCCCAGCCGATGCGCTGCCAGCCGGGATCGGCGCTGCCTTTGGGATTGTTGCGCTTGAGCGGGGTGAGAATCCGGTCCGGGTGCTTCAGCAGATCAACCGCTGCATAGGCCTTGCTGCACAGGTGCTTGCCCGTGGGATGGGCAGGGTTGGGCGCAACCGCCGTCAACTCGCCGCCCTCCACCGTATAGATGCAGCCACAGCGGGAAATGCACAGTGGACAGTAGGACGATATCCGGGTCACGTCAGGCTCGGTTGGTGCGTTGTTGCGTAATCACGGAGCGGATACTCGCATGCAGGGTATTTCTGGCGTTCAGGGTTTTTCTGCAAGTGAGTGACAAGCAGATTTTTAACCTTGCCCGATTCACCCTTGCGCTTGATGGACACGTTTGCAGCCATGCGCCAGTTCCATCAGATGCGGTAGCAGTTCGGAGTGTCTTTGCACGTGGAAAATGAAACGCGGCACGTCTCGCCCGGTCGTCTGCGCCATGAAGGGCTCGCCCCAGAAGCTGAGCAGCGCCTCGGACCCCCCGCTCAACTGGTTGTCGGCCAGGATAAAGGAAACCGTCTTGCTTAGATTGCACCAGCGCGGTTCCCTGACTTTCGTGCTGTCACCGCAGGCGGCGAGCTTGGGCTGGATGACCTGCTGCCATAATTCTTTTTGGCTTTCATCGAGAATGAACTGGATCGAGGTGACCAACGGATTGTCCACCGCTGGGCGTAGCAGCACGTCGAACAGCGGCTGCGGCTTATACATCGACAGGCACACGTTGAACCAGATCGTGTCGCCGTTCATATGCCGAATGAAATGCTCGTTGGATGAGCGCAAGTGACGGGGGCCAACCAGAATCACCTCAGGCGGCTTGAGGTGATTCTGGATACGGCTGACCGCGTGTGCGGTGTGATCGACCTGCTCGGCGGTCAGCTCGTTGCTTCGCGTGTGCCGCATGAAATTGATGAACAGCAGAGCCATCAAGGCAAGCACGATGGGCAGGATGACCGTTTCGTCCACCACATGCAGCAGGTGAAGCACGATTGCCGCGACTGCCGCCACGATGCCGGCGATTGCATCCCATTCAAGGCTGAGGATTTTCTTCACTTTCATCGGTGGCCTCACAACAACTCAGCGGCAACATTGCCGGTTAATCGCAACGATTTTGCAGGCTAACGCAATCCTGGCCACATCCAGCCGATTGG
Source organism: Thiobacillus sp. (assembly GCA_035530575.1). Lineage (GTDB taxonomy): Bacteria > Pseudomonadota > Gammaproteobacteria > Burkholderiales > Thiobacillaceae > Thiobacillus. Next base: position 117,353 of record DATKUP010000112.1, read on the forward strand.
CGCAACTTCCTTGCTTGTCTGCTCAATGTGCGGGCTGCACATGCGCCAGCCCACGTTCATGCACGAGCGCATCAAGCCGCTTGTCCCGCGTCCATTTTCAACGATCTCCCAATCAAGCCTGGCAGGTGGCTTCAGCAGCCGTGGTGCATCCCGTTCCGTGCAGGAAATCGCGACCTGTTTCTTTTTGTATCCGCTTATGCCGCTGCACGCAAGCTTCCGCGGCTGACACTCTCGCCATCCCCGGGGCGCAGCGACCAGAACGACAGCGACGACAGTATTGTCATGCCGCCCAGCGTCAAAAAGGCGTAATGCAGCGCGGTCGTCACTGCCGTGTGGTCGGTTTGCGGCAGGCCGCCCAGATACCAGCCGGCGATGAGCGTCCCGCAGGCCAGGCCAAAGCTCATCGACATTTGCTGCAGCGAACTGGAAATCGTGCTGGCCATGCTCGAATCGGATGATTCGACGTCGGCAAAGGCCATCGAATTCATGCTGGTGTATTGCAGCGAATTGAAGAAACCCATGGTCAGGCCCAGCAGCACGATCAGCAGAATCGACGTCGCCGGATTCACCAGCGAGAACAGGCTGACGAGAACCCCGATCATTACCGTATTCACGATCAGGATGCGTCGGTAGCCATAGCGCGCCAGCACCTGCGAGGAAATGAATTTCATGCCCATCGCCGCCACCGCGGCAGGCATCATCAGCAGGCCCGACTGCCACGCCGGCATGCCCAGGCCGAGCTGGTAGAGCAGCGGCAACAGAAAGGGCATGCCGCCCATCCCCAGGCGCGTGATGAAGCCGCCCACCACCGCGACGCGAAACGTGCGCACCCGAAACAGCGCCAGGCGCAGCAGCGGATGGGGTGCCTTGCGGGCGTGCAGGATATACCCGGCCAGCAGGCCGAAGCTGAGCAGCAGCAAACCCGCCGCCGGAGCCGCGTCGAGTTCATGCTCACCAAAAATTTCCAGCAGCCAGGACAGCAGCGCTGCGCCGCTGCCGAACAGCACCAGGCCGACGATGTCCAGCGGCCGTCGCGTATCGCCGCGGTAATCCGGCATGTGCCGATGCGCCAGCCACAGCGCCAGCAGCCCCGCCGGCACGTTGACGAAAAAGATGTAACGCCACGAGAGCCAGTGCACGATCAGGCCGCCGACCGTGGGCCCGAGCAGCGGACCGATCAGCGCCGGGATGATGACGAAATTCATCGCTCGCAGCAGTTCCGATTTGGGAAAGGTGCGGATGATCGCCAGCCGGCCCACCGGCATCATCATCGCCGCCCCCACGCCCTGCAGAATCCGCCCCCCAATCAGCATGGGCACATTCAGTGCCAGGCCGCACAGAACCGAGGAAAACGTAAAGATGGCAATCGCGATGCTGAACACGCGGCGCGTGCCGTAGCGATCGGCCATCCAGCCGCTCACCGGAATGCACACCGCCAGGCTCAGGATGTAACTCATCACCACCGCCTTCAGGCTCAGTGGCGTCACCTGCAGGCTCTCCGCTATCGCCGGCACCGCCGTGTTGACGATGGTGGTGTCCAGCTGCTCCATGAACAGCGCCACGGCCACGACCCAGGGCAGGTAGGTTTTGACAGGGGAAGGATTCATCTGTGCGGGAGTCGTGATGGCGGCGGGTAGCGCGGACGCTGCGGCCCGGGACGATGATTTTTCAATATTGCCCATCATACGGCAGTGCCGTACTATTATTCAATGTACGCAGTCATCGAAAAAGACATTTTTATGCGTGCATCAGTTCAGGTCTGGACGGATGCCGGGCAGATCGCTTCTCGTCTGATGGCGGCCAATCTGGACGCAGGCGATGTCATACCGGGTGCCGGTGGTTGTCGCAAGGTCTGGTGGACATGCCACGGTATGGGCAAACACGGGCGGTGCGTGGGTGGTTTATTTCAACCCGCTGGCGCACAACGAGGTGCGCTGTTGATGGTGTATGGGAAAGCAAAGTTCGACAACCGCCCGTGTCTTTTTGAAACAACCGCGAGAGGTCATTGAACAAGGATAAGGAAATGGAACGGTTCCAGAAAGATTTGCTGATCGCCGTCCGCCAGATGAAGGCGGGGAAGACCGCCCGGAAAACCCGGGCCGCTCTGTCGCCCATTGCCGAGGCACGCAGCCGGCTGGGAATGTCTCAATCCGAGCTGGCAGATCTGATGGGCGTTTCTACCCGTACCCTGCAAGACTGGGAGCAAGGCCGCCGCAAACCCACCGGCGCGGCGCAAACACTACTGCGTGTAGCGATTGCACATCCGGAAGCCTTGCTTGATTTGAAGGCGGCGTAAGCTTGCAGGCGGCAACGCAATTCTGCAGTGGCAAAAAGCAAGGCCTCGCGTCAGGACGATGGCATCAACGTTGACTGTGTTCAAATCCCACGTCGATTGATAGTAAAAGGGCTTTACCCTTCATTTTTTACCTTTACCTTTGCCGTAGACCAGCGGCACCGCCGCCTCGGGCGCCAGCACCCGGAACGTGAAGCTTTCCTGCAGATACAGGCGCACCGTTGTCGCCGTATGCTCGAGATAGCCTATCGAGAAATCCTGGCCGACGGTCAGTTCAAAGTCACCGCCCCGCAGACTCATCACCATCGCACCGTCCACCCCTGGGGCGGAAATAATTGGACCGTCCAGCAGCTGCCGCACGTGTTCGATTACGGGGAAGCCGCCTTCCAGTGTCTTGCTCAGCCCGGTATAACAGCGCGGTCCAAGAGCAATGGCGTAAGGCCCGTCAACGCCAGCACTGCGTAGTTTGTACAAGGCCTCGGCAACCACGCCGAGATACTCGGTATAGTCTTCGCTCAACGCACATTTGGCTGCACTGGCCGCCGCGACAATCCCACCGATGCCGGCATCGTTGAACCCGTGAAAAATCGCTTTGTCTTCAGCCAGCGCAATAGCGCGCGCGGCTTCCCGCAGCGGGTCGAGATCCGGATCGTCGGCGCCGCGGCCGACAGCTTCAAGTTCGTCGCGCGATAGCTCGAAGGGAATGCGCAGTTCCACGAGCGGCTGCGCCCGGCGCAAACGCGCCTCCACGCCCTTGTGAGGATCGGTCTTCAGCCGTTCGCTGCGACCGAGGCTGATGGCAGACGCCTCCCACCCCAGAGGACCCACGAAATCAACCAATTTGCGGGCAGCGAGCATGGTCTTGAGCGTGCGCCGCGCCTCGTCCTCGATGGCAGCCCAGGCCTCGGTGGAAATGGGTGCCAGGTCCTGCAGCAGGTCATTCATGGTGTTACCTCCCCGCACAGACTGCCGATGCCGAGGGAGCCGTCGGTGGCCGGATGCTGTCCGCCACGTCCGCCCCCTGCTTTCAGTTCGTGTTCCCGTTCCAGCGGTGATTTGTCGATGAACAAATAATTGCGCAGATGCTCATCGAGCTTCGGGTCCCGGCGGCGCAGCCACTCCAGCACCATGGCAGCGTGTTCCTTTTCTTCGTCGCGGTTGTGCGCAAGGATTGCCGCCAATTCCTCGTCGTCACTTGCCGCCACACGCTGGTCGTACCAGTCAACCGCTTCCAGCTCTTCCACGATCGTGACGATTGCGCGATGGCGGTCGATCACCTCGGGACTCAAGGCGTCGGCCGCCTCGTGTAGACCGGTACTGGATGCCGCCATGGTGCGTTCTCCTTGTCTTGTATAAGGGATCTCCGGCGTCCGGGCCGGGATCGGGATCGGCCCCGTTTTGCCAGTTTTCAAGCTAGCAGCTCTACGCACGCTTACAAGGTTCAGATCAGATCGGTTTCGATGCGGCAAGCGGCGTGATTGGGCTGCATTGCGTCCGGGCAGGCATCGCCTATATTTAAAAGCGTGCAGAGCCGCGCGGTCGACACGGCATAGCGTGAGTTTTACCGCGCGATGTCTCAGCGCCGGTTTCTCAGGAGGTGTCCCATGTTAGACAAGGTTTCCGCCAGTACGAGTCCGGCAAAGGTGTGGGAGCAGCTGCTGCGCAACGAGCCTATGTTTATTCTCGATGTGCGCGATCACGACGAATTCGAAAGCTGGCGAGTGGAAGGCCCCCATGCCGCCGTACCCACGATCAATATCCCCTATTTCGAACTCCTCGATCTGGAGAACGAGGAAGAGGATGTCATCGACGCCGTGATGCGGGGGGTACAGACGCAGCTCAAGGGCCAGCTACCCAAGGATCGCCCCATCCTCGCTGTCTGCGCTGAAGGGAAGACATCCACGTATGTTGCCGAGGGGCTACGCCGCCTGGGTTTCGATGCGGTGAACATGGAAGGCGGCATGGAGGCCTGGGGCAATTTTTATTACTGGCGTGCGGTGGAGGAGAACGCGCGTTACTCGCTCTTTCAGGTGGTGCGCCCGGCCCGCGGCTGCGTCAGTCACATGTTGATCAGCGACCGGCACGCCGCAGTGTTCGATCCCGCCCGGCACCTCGAGACGTATCACGAACTGGCTACCGCCGCCGGCGCCCGGATCGATCTGGTGCTGGACACCCACCTCCATGCCGATCACCTCAGCGGCGGACCGGCGCTCGGCGAGCACGACCACATTCCCTATTACCTGCATCCCTACGATGCCATCCACCCGATGGATATGGTGCCGGCACGCATCCCGTATCGTTATCTGGAAGAGGGGCAGGTGCTTCACATTGGCCGTGCCGAGATTCAGGTATTGCATTTCCCCGGCCATACCCTGGGAATGGTGGCTTTTCTTATCGACGGGCGCTATCTGCTTGACGGCGACAGCGTGTTCCTTGAGTCCATCGCCCGCCCGGATCTGGGTGGCAAGGCCGAGAACTGGGCGCCGCTGCTCTACACCTCGCTGCAACGGATGACGACGCTGCCGGACGAAATCGTGGTGCTGCCGGCGCATTTCAGCGACATCACGGCGGGTGATGAACACGGCGTCTACCAGGCCACGCTGGGAAACCTCAAGCGGCACAATCCCGGATTGCTGAAGTTGGCCGAGGGCGAGAAGGCCTTCACCGACTATGTGCTAGCGAGCCTGCCTGATTTTCCCGAGGCCTATATCGAAATCAAACGGGCCAACGCCGGGCTTGCCAGTCCGGACGAGCGCAAAGCGCAAGAACTGGAACTGGGGAAAAATCTGTGTGCGCTGGGGCAATGAAGCGGCTGTCCGTTTAGTGGCATAGGGCGCCATCCGTAGTACCGGGCGGCGAACTGCAGCTGGGTGTCGGTCTTCCACGCAACGCGTTCCGTATCGGTCCAGGCCTCCCTGGCTCGCTGACATCCAACATTACAGGCCGGCGATCACGCCCGCCAAGTCCGGGGAGCATATGTCACCGGTTCATAAAACAGATCACACACTCTCTGTCACGACGCATGTGGATAAATAGGGTCAGACACGATATTGACGTCCTATTTATTCAAGCCGACAGCGCTCGGCGTGCGATATACCCGGAACGAGACTCACCCGCCGATTTGGCCGCAGCGTCTATGCGCCGTAATACTCTGGCGGGCAGGGTGATGTTGACGCGTTCCGCTTTGTCGGAAAGCGACGCCAAGTCGACCGTGACCATTGCCCAGATATAAGCTTTGAATCCCGGATTGGCCTGGTGTTGGTCAATCTGGCCGGGCGTGGGGACGGCACCGCCATCGTCGATGACGGTTTCCAGCCACAGCTCAATCGCTTCTCTGGCGTTGTCGATGGCTTCGTCCAGGGTGTCGCCAGCGGAAAAGCAGCCGGGGAGATCGGGAACGATCACGCCGTAAGCGTGTTTGGCGTCTCCGGGTTCAATTGCGATGGGGTATCTCATGGGTATTCCAGTTTTTCTAACCAAGCTTCAAGCCCGCTTGATAAGCTCGACGCTGTTCATGTGTGTATTGTGCACACTGGGGTATAAAGTTCCATATTGCGCAGAGCCGTCCCCGGCTTAGCCCAGCTGCTTGTATCCCCGATACCACTCCACCCATTTCCCGATCCCGTATTCCAGCGTCGTCGCCGGCTTGAAGCCGGTGTCGCGAACCAGCTTGTCGATATCCGCGTAGGTCGCCTGCACGTCGCCGTCCTGCATCGGCAGGAAGTTCTTTTTCGCTTCCTGACCCAGGGCTTTTTCTATCGTACCGATGAAGTCCATCAGCTGCACCGGGGTGTGGTTGCCGATGTTGTAGACGCGGTAGGGCGCGTGGCTCGATGCCGGGTCGGGGTTTTTGTGGTCGAAGTTCGGGTTGCCCTGCGGGATGCGGTCGAGCACTTTTACGGTGCCGTCGGCAATGTCGTCGATGTAGGTGAAGTCGCGCGACATGTCGCCATGATTGAACACGTCGATGGTGCGGTTTTCGAGGATGGCGCTGGTGAACAGCCACGGCGACATGTCGGGGCGGCCCCACGGGCCGTAGACGGTGAAGTAGCGCAGGCCGGTGGTGGGCAGGCCGTAGAGGTGCGAGTAGGTGTGCGCCATCAGCTCGTTGGCTTTTTTGCTGGCGGCGTAGAGGCTGACCGGGTGGTTGACCGGGTCGTGGGTGGAAAACGGAACCTTGGTGTTGGCGCCGTAGACGCTGGACGAACTGGCGTAGACGAAGTGCTTGACGCCGTGGTGGCGGCAGCCTTCGAGCAGGTTGGCGAAGCCGACGATGTTGGATTGCACGTAGGCGTGCGGATTCTTCAGCGAGTAGCGCACGCCGGCCTGCGCGGCGAGGTTGATGACGGCGTCGAAGTGACCTTTCTCGAACAGGTCCTCCATCACCATGCGGTCGGAAATGTCGTCCTTGAGGAAGCGGAAGTTGGGGTAGGGCTTCAGCTGCTCCAGTCGCGCCAGCTTCAATGCCGGGTCGTAGTAGTCGTTGAGGTTGTCGATGCCGACGACTTCGTCGCCGCGCTTCAGCAGGATTTGCGCGACGTGCATGCCGATAAAACCGGCGGAACCTGTAAGAAGAACTTTCATAAATGTCTTCGCCGGTTTCAGAGAAGGCTAACTTGCGCCATGCGCAAGTTAAGTGAGCGAAGCGAATGGCCGGAACTAAAACCGGCGCCGCCGGTGAGCAGGATTTTCATTGTTTGGCCTCCAAGGTGGCGTCGATTCTAGCACCGCGCCCTTTACAATCTGCCGATGCCCACCCTGCGCCTGTTGCTCGACTGGACCCTGTACCGGCTCGCCCTGCTGCTTGCCGCGCCGCTGATTCCGCTGCGCCTTTTGTGGCGCGGCCGGCGCGAGCGCGGCTATTGGCGGCACTGGGGCGAGCGACTGGCGCTCGGCCCCGCGCCGGTGACGGGCGCGCTGTGGATTCATGCGGTGTCGGTGGGCGAGATGCGTGCTGCGCAGCCGCTGATCAATGCCCTGCGCGCCGCGCATCCGGATGCCCCTGTGCTGCTCACCTGCATGACGCCGACCGGGCGTGCCACTGCCGAAGCGCTGTATGGCGACTTCGCTCACATCGTCTATCTACCCTACGATTACGCCGGCTCGATGCGCCGCTTGATGCGCCGTGTGCGGCCGCGCGTCGGTATCCTGATGGAAACCGAGCTGTGGCCCAATCTGATTCATGCCGCGGTGCGGGCGGGCGCGCCTCTAGTGCTGGCGAATGCACGGCTGTCGGAACGCTCGGCGCGCGGCTATGCGCGGCTGCCGGCACTGACGCGGGCGTGTCTTGCGCGGGTTGCGGTGGTCGCCGCGCAGACCGGGGCCGATGCCGCGCGGCTGGAAAAACTGGGCGCCGCGTCAGTCCACGTCACCGGCAATCTCAAGTTCGACATCGCGCCGCCGGCCGCACAGCTTGAACTGGGCGCAGCCTGGAAAGCGAAATGGGGACGGCGCCCGGTGCTGCTGGCGGCGAGCACGCGCGAAGGCGAGGAGGTGCTATTGCTGCGCGCATTTGCCGAGACCGTGCCGGCCGATGTGCTGCTGGTGCTGGTGCCGCGTCATCCGCAGCGTTTCGATGAAGTGGCGGGGCTGATCGAGGCAGCAGGATTGGCGTATCGGCGCCGCAGCCTGCTGGATGGCGAACTCGACCCCCAGACGCGGGTGCTGCTGGGCGACAGCCTGGGCGAACTGTTCGCGTATTACGCCGCGTGCGACGTCGCCTTTGTCGGTGGCAGCCTTGCGCCGCTGGGCGGGCAGAACCTGATCGAGGCGGCGAGCGTGGGGCGACCGGTGCTGGTGGGGCCGCACACCTTCAATTTCGAGGAAGCGACGCGGCTGGCGATCGAGGCCGACGCTGCGCTGCGGGTGGATGACGCGGACGGGCTGTTAAAAAACGCGCTGAAGCTGCTGAACGACGCGCCGACGCGCGCCCGCATGGGCGAGGCCGGGCTGGCATTTGCCGCGCGCCATCGCGGCGCGGCGGTGCGGGTGGCGGCGTTTATTTCGCCGCTACTGGCTTCAGGTGCCGGTCGATCTCGGCCAGGTCGGCCGGACTGAGGCTGCCGACGGCGGCCTTGAGCGACAGTCCGGACAGCAGGTAGGCGTAGCGCGCGCCGGCCAGATCGCGGCGGGCGGACAGCACCTGCTGATCGGCGTCGAGCACGTCGAGGCTGGTGCGCACGCCGACCTCCAGACCGAGCTTGGTGGAATCGAGCTGCGCTTGGGTCGAAACCAGCGCCTGCTCCAGCGCCCGCACGCGGGCGACACCGCTGTTGACGTTGAGCCAGGCCTGGCGGGCCTGCAGGCCGGCTTCGCGGGTGGCGACCTCGACATCCTGGCGCGCCTTTTCCCGGTTGGCGACGGCTTCGCGCACGCGCGAACTGGTCAATCCGCCCTGGTAGATCGGCAGATTGAGTTCCACGCCGATGCTGGCCACCCGGGTGTCCACCTGGGGGTAGCCAAAGTCCTGACCGTTGTTGATCGTATAGTCGGCGACGGCATCCAGCGTGGGATGGTGGCCGGCGCGGTGACGCTCGACTTCCTGATCGGCGATGGTCTTGGCGATGCGCTGGATGTCGGCCTGCAGATTGCCTTCGGCGGCACGCGCGGCCCACTCGTCGAGGGTGCCGGGCTCGAGCTTCAGCAGTTTGTTGTCGACCAGGCTGTCGAGCATGCCGGCCGGCTTGCCGATGAGTTTTTCCAGCGCGCGCAGGCGGATGTTGAGGCTGTTCTGCTCGGCGATTTCCTGCGCGATGGCGAGGTCGTAGCGTGCCTGCGCTTCGTGGGTGTCGGTGATGGTGGCGGTGCCGACCTCGAAGTTGCGCTTGGCGGCGGCCAGCTGTTCGGCGATGGCGGCCTTCAGCGCATCGATGAAGGCGATGTTGTCCTGCGACTGCAGCACGTCGAAATAGGCCTGCGCGACCCGCAGAATCAGGTCCTGCTCGGCGACTCTGAACTGCATGTCGGCGATTTTCACCTGTTCCCTGGCCTGCGCGTACAGGACCTGATTCTGCTTGCGGTAGACGGGCTGCGCGGCGGTCAGCGACAGGCCGTTGGAATCGTAATCGGCGTCGCCGCCGGGCAGGCTGGATTCGATGCTGTTGTAGCGTACGTTGCCGCCCAGATTGACGTTGGGCAGCAGGCCGGCACGGCCCTGTACCGCCTTTTCCTGGCCGGCCTCGCGGGCGGCGCGGGCGGCGGCGTACTGCGCATCGTAGGCCTGCGCGTCGCGGAAAACATCGAATAGATTGGTGGCATGGGCGGCGGGCGCCAGCGCCAGTGCGATAAAAATGGACTTGAGTCGCATGGTGAACCCAGTCGTTGAAGTTCGGATCAGTAGCGCGACATGGCCGGATCGACCTCGTCAGCCCAGGCGGCTACGCCGCCCGACAGGTTGATGATGTCGCTGAAGCCCACTGTTTCAAGATAACGGGCCGCATGATAACTGCGGACACCATGATGGCAGATGACCACTATTTCCGCTTGTTTGTTCAATTCAGCCAGGCGCGCGGGTAGCTCGCGCATCGGAATCAGGACCGCACCGGGCAGGCGACACAGCGCCCATTCCCACGGTTCGCGCACGTCGAGCAGTACCGGGGTGTGCCCGGTTTCGATATGGGCGGCGAGTTCGGCCGGACGGAACTGACGCATGGCGGCAGCTTCAGAACACGAACGCGGCGGGTTGCGGTGCATTCACCAGCGGCGCCACGCAGGTTTCAAACAAGGTCACGCTGCGGGTGGCGCCGGGTGCGGTGCGGGTGATCAGTTGCGCATGCATCACCGGCGCTTCGCCCGTGATGGCGAACAGCCGGCCGCCGACGTTGAGGCGCCGAAGAAACGCCTCCGACAGCAGCGGGGTCGAGCCGGTCAGCACGATCGCATCGAAGCCGGTCATGTCGGGCCAGTCGCGGGCGGCGTCGGCGGTGTGCAGCGTCACGTTGTCGAAGCCGTGTGCGCGCAGCTTGCGCGTCGCGTCGGCAGTGAACTCGGGGAAGATGTCCACCGACATTACGCCGGCAGCCAGGGAGGCCAGCAAGGCGGTGAGGTAGCCGCTGCCGGTACCGATTTCCAGCACCCGGTCGGTGGGGCGAATGTCGAGATCCTGCAGCACCCGCGCTTCCAGTTTGGGCGTCCACATCGCCTGGCCGTGGCCGAGCGGGATTTCCATGTCGACGAAGGCCAGCGCCTGATGCGCTGGCGGCACGAAGTCTTCGCGCCGCACCTTGAACAGCAGATCCAGCACGTCCTGATCCAAGACTTCCCAGGTGCGGATTTGCTGTTCGACCATGTTGTAGCGCGTCTGCTCGATGTCCATGCGGTACCCTTGAATATCAATAAGTTAGATGGGGTCTTGTCTTGCAATTATTTCACATTTCGGCTAACTTTGGCCGCTTGCCAGGGGTCTCCGGCCTGTTGTCCGACGGGCCGGAGTGAGACATACCCTTTGAACCTGATGCGGTTAAGACCGCCGTAGGGAGGCCGTTCCCGGCCTCCGTTATTCCAGCGAGGCTGTTCGGCAGCCTCCAGACTTTATACCAGCGGGGCGTATCCGACGCCTCCTGATTTCCGGAGCGCCACCATGAACGCCGCCATACCCAACCAAGCCGCCCAATTTACCGCCGCCACTGCCCATGTCGACGAGGCCGCGGTGCAGCCGCTGCCCAATTCACGCAAGATTTATGTCGAGGGTAGCCAGCCCGACATCCGCGTGCCGATGCGCGAGATCAGCCAGGCCGACACGCCCTTGATGTTTGGCGGCGAGCCCGGGCCGGACGGTACCCCTGCCAGCTCGGAACCCAACCCGCCGATTTTCGTTTACGACTGTTCGGGTCCCTACTCCGACCCGGCGGCGAAAATCGACATCCGCCAGGGCCTGCCCGCGTTGCGCAACCGCTGGATCGAGGCGCGCGGCGACACCGAAATCCTGTCCGACCTGAGTTCGGAATACGGCCGCCGGCAGGCTGCGGACCCTGCACTCACCGCGATGCGCTTCCCCGGCCTTGCCCGCACCCCGCGTCGCGCCAGGGCCGGTGCGAATGTCACGCAGATGCACTATGCGCGCCAGGGCATCGTCACGCCGGAAATGGAGTTCATCGCCATCCGCGAGAACGGCAACCGCACCGCCTATCTGGAATCGCTGAAAGCATCCGGCCCGCTGGGCGAGAAGCTCGCCGTCATGATGAACCGCCAGCATCCGGGGCAGAACTTCGGCGCGAATCTGCAGAACGAAATCACCCCTGAGTTCGTGCGTGCCGAAGTCGCGCGCGGCCGTGCCATCATCCCCAACAACATCAACCACCCGGAATCCGAACCGATGATCATCGGCCGCAATTTCCTGGTGAAGATCAACGCCAACATCGGCAACTCGGCGTTGGGTTCCAGCATCCAGGAAGAGGTCGAGAAGATGACCTGGGCGATCCGCTGGGGCGGCGACACCGTGATGGATCTGTCCACCGGCAAGAACATCCACGAGACGCGCGAGTGGATCATCCGCAATTCGCCGGTACCCATTGGAACAGTGCCGATCTACCAGGCGCTGGAAAAGGTCGACGGCAAGGCCGAAGAGCTGACCTGGGAAATGTTCCGCGACACGCTCATCGAGCAGGCCGAGCAGGGCGTCGACTACTTCACCATCCACGCCGGCGTCTTGCTGCGTTATGTACCGATGACCGCCAACCGCATGACCGGCATCGTCTCGCGCGGCGGTTCGATCATGGCCAAGTGGTGCCTCGCGCATCACAAGGAAAGCTTCCTCTACACCCACTTCGAGGACATCTGCGAGATCATGAAGGCCTACGACGTGGCCTTCTCGCTGGGTGACGGCCTGCGTCCCGGCTCGATCTACGATGCCAACGACGAGGCACAGCTGGGCGAACTGGAGACGCTCGGCGAACTCACCGACATCGCATGGAAGCACGACGTGCAGACCATCATCGAAGGCCCCGGCCATGTGCCGATGCACATGATCAAGGAGAACATGGACCTGCAGCTTGAACACTGCAAGGAAGCGCCGTTCTACACGCTCGGCCCGCTGACCACCGACATCGCCCCCGGCTACGACCACATCACCAGCGGCATCGGCGCCGCCATGATCGGCTGGTATGGCACCGCCATGCTGTGCTACGTGACGCCGAAGGAGCACCTCGGCCTGCCGAACAAGGACGACGTCAAGGAAGGCATCATCACCTACAAGCTCGCGGCGCACGCGGCGGATCTGGCCAAGGGCCATCCCGGCGCGCAGATCCGCGACAACGCCTTGAGCAAGGCGCGCTTCGAATTCCGCTGGGACGACCAGTTCAACCTCGGCCTCGACCCCGACAAGGCGAAGTCCTTCCACGACGAGACCCTGCCCAAGGAATCGGCCAAGGTCGCCCACTTCTGCTCGATGTGCGGCCCGCATTTCTGCTCGATGAAGATCACCCAGGACGTGCGCGAATACGCGGCGAAGGAAGGCCTCACCGAAGCCGCCGCGCTGGCCAGGGGCATGGAAGTGAAAGCGGTGGAATTCGTGAAGCAGGGTGCCGAGGTGTACAAGAAGCTGTAATCCGCCCGTCGTATAATCCGCAGGCGCGCCCGGTTGGCGCGCCTTTTTTTATGTCCGAAACTTCGCCATGATCGATCCCACCCTGCTGCTGTATGCCCTCATCCTCGGCCTGGTCGAAGGCATCACTGAATTCCTGCCGATCTCCAGCACCGGCCACCTGATTCTGGCGGGGCAGTTGCTGGGCTTCAACGGCGAAAAGGCCAAGGTGTTCATGATCGCCATCCAGCTGGCGGCGATCTTTGCGGTGGTGTGGGAATATCGGGTGCGGCTTTCGCATGTGGCAGCCACGTTGCGCAGCGAGCCGGCGTCGCAGCGGCTGGCGATCAACCTGATGGCGGGCTTCCTGCCGGCAGCGGTGCTGGGCCTCCTGTTCTACAAGGAAATCAAACACTATCTGTTCAACCCTATCGTGGTGGCCTCCGCACTGATGATCGGCGGCGTGCTGATCCTGCTGGCGGAGCGGCGGCGCCACGTCGTCAGCATCGAAACGGTGGACGATCTCAACTGGCGCCGCGCGCTGGTGGTGGGCTTTGCCCAGGCGCTGGCGATGATTCCGGGCACCTCGCGCTCGGGCGCGACCATCATCGGCGGGCTGTTCCTCGGACTATCCAGAAAAGCCGCAGCGGAATTCTCCTTCCTCCTCGCCATCCCCACCATGTTTGCCGCCACGGCGTACGACCTCTACAAGAACTGGCAGCTGTTCGACGTAAACGATGTGCCGCTGTTTGTGGTGGGCGGGGTGGCAGCGTTTGTCAGCGCCCTGATTGCGGTGCGCACATTGATCAAGTTCGTCAGCCGCCACGACTACACGGTGTTCGCCTGGTACCGTATCGTGTTCGGCGGCGTGGTGCTGGCGACCGCCTACAGCGGTCTGGTCGACTGGGGCGTGGTGCACTGAGCCGCTAATCTTCCCGCGGCGGGCGTTTGTCGAGCTTGCGCTGCAGGGTGCGGCGGTGCATTTTCAGCGCGCGCGCGGTGGCCGAGATGTTGCCGTCGTGCTCGTTCAGCACTTTCTGGATGTGCTCCCATTCCATTCGCGCGACCGTCAGGGGTTCCGGGCTGACTTCCAGCGCAGCGTCCGGCTCGTCGCGCAGCAGTGCGGCGAGGACTTCGTCGGCGTCGGCCGGCTTCGCCAGGTAATGCCGGGCGCCCAGCCGCACCGCTTCGACCGCGGTGGCGATGCTGGCATAGCCGGTGAGCACGACGATGGCGGGGGCGGGCACGCGCGCGGCCAATAGGGCGACGACTCTCAGCCCCGATTCGCCTGGTAGCTTCAGGTCGACGACCGCGTGGCTGGGGGCAAACGCTTCCGCTGCGGTCTGGGCTGCGGCGGCGTCGTGCGCCAGCGCCACCTCGAAGCCGCGCTTTTTCATGGCGCGCGACAAGGCATGGGCGAAATCGACGTCGTCCTCGACGATCAAAAGTTTACGGTTCATGTTGCTTGCTTCCATGGCAGGGTGATGCGCACGCGGGTACCGCCGCCGTCGCGTTCGACGAGGGTGAGGCTGCCGCCGAGCCGTTCCAGCGTGGCGTGGGTGAGCGCCAGGCCCATGCCCCAGCCGCGCCCAGGCTTGCCGCTGAACAGTACGCGCCCGGCCTGCGCCTTCTGCTCGGGGGTGAAGCCGGGGCCGCGATCGGCGACGTCGATGAAGAGGACGTCGCCTTCGGTTGCGGCGCTCAATTCGACGACATCGGGCGAGGCATCGGCGGCGTTGTTCAGCACATTCAGGATCGCCTGCTCCAGCCCGTCGGGCGGGGTGAAGTGGCGCTGATCGGGCGGCAGTTCGGTCGCGATCTGCGCGTCGGGGCGCAGCATCTGCCAGCGCTCGGCCAGTGCGGCCAGCCAGGTGTCGAGCGGCTGCGCGGCGGGCGGGGTGTCCTGCGCGCGCGCGGCGAGCTGGGTGAGGATACGCTTGCATGCTTGTGCCTGCTTTTCGAGCAGGCGGCAATCGGCGCCGATGTCGGGGTCGTTGACGAATTCGGCGGCGAGTTCGTGCGCGGTGGTCTGGATAGTGGCGAGCGGCGTGGCGAGTTCGTGCGCCGCCAGCGCCGCCTGCGTGCCGAGCGCGACGATGCGCTCGTCGCGCAGCTGCTTTTCACGCAGGGTGGACAACTCCTGATCGCGCAGGCGCAGCGCGGCGTGCATGCGGGTGACGAAAAACGCAATCAGTCCCGCGCTGATAAGGAAGTTGAACCACATGCCGCCCAGGTGCATGCCGTAGGCCGCGGTCGGATCGGCCACCGCCAGCGGCTGGTAGACAAACAGCAGCAGCGCGTAATAGCCGCCCGCCACTGCCGCCAGCAGCCACACCCAGCGCGGACGCAGGCTGATCGCGGCGATGACGACAGGCACCAGCATCAGCGACACAAAGGGGTTGGTTGCGCCGCCGCTGAAGAACGCCAGCACCGCAAACGCGGTGAGGTCGGCCAGCAGGTGCACCAGAAATTCCATCTGCGTCGCGGGAACGTCCAGCCGCAGCCGCCACGCGGTGGAAAGCGAGAACAGCCCCATCAGTGCCAGCACCGCGGCCATCGGCAGCAGCGGCATGCGGATGCCGAGGCCCCAGTGCAGCCAGACGATGCCCGCTGCCCAGCCGGCGATCAGCGACATCCGCACGGCGAGCAGGCGCCCCAGCAGTGCCCGCGCGGGCAGGGTGGAGCGCAGCGTGGAATCGGTCAAAGGCGGCATGATGGCATTGTAAGGCGCGCGTCGCGATGCGTTGCGGGCTGCGGCAATTTGTCCGGCCGTGGATGAGACGCGCCGCGTTTGAGGCGCCAACGGTACATGACCGCGAATCGGCCCTGCCTGAGGGAGTGGCCAATCATTCGGCCAGGCCCGCAAGCGGGCAAGTCGCTGGTTGTTGTCCGCCGGTGCGTTTTTCTGCCGGCCCCCGGCCTGAAAGCCACGCTGCCAAACGCTCCCGGCCTGCCCTGCGACGATATGTCACATTCCGCTGAAGCGGCCAATAAGAGACAATTAAATCCCTTTTTCTCTCCGTCATGCGCCATGAAAACGCCTGCTTTCGTTCCCCGCCTGCTGCCTTTGCTGATTGCCGCCAGCCTGTTGCCCGTCACGGCCAGCGCGGAAGACGCCTCCCCCCTGATGACAATTGTGGTGACCGGCACGCCGGAAGTCGTGGCACCGGCCGGCGTTGTGGTTGAAGACCTGCCCTCGCTGCGGGCCACGACCAGCGACACGGCCAGCCTGCTTCGCGATGTGCCGGGGGTGAGCCTGTACGGCGCCGGCGGCGTGTCCAGTCTACCGTCGATCCACGGCCTGGCGGACGACCGTCTGCGCATCAAGGTCGATGGCATGGACCTGATTTCGGCGTGCGGCAACCATATGAACCCCGCGCTTTCCTACATCGACCCAAGCAACGTGGAGAGCATCCAGGTGTTTTCCGGCCTCGCGCCAGTGAGTTCGGGCGGCGACAGCATCGGCGGCACCATTCTGGTAGATTCGGCCGCACCGGAGTTCGCGAAGGCGGGCGAAGGCGTATTGAAGAAGGGTGAGGCCGGCGCGTTCTACCGCAGCAACGGCAATGCCTTTGGCGGCAATCTTTCGGCAACCATCGCAAGCGACACGGTGAGTGTGACCTATAGCGGATCAACTGCGGAATCCGACAATTACAAGGCGGGTGGGGATTTCAAGCCGGCCGGCCTGGTGCCAAATACTATCAACGGGTCAACTTGGCTGGACGGAGATGAGGTAGGTTCTTCCGCCTATAAATCACGCAACCAGTCGCTTGGATTCGCGATGCGTCATGAAAATCATCTGGTTGAACTCAAGCTGGGCGTGCAGGATATTCCCTACCAGGGCTTTCCTAACCAACGCATGGACATGACCAGTAACGAGAGCGAGCAGGTCAATCTGCGCTACAAGGGCCAGTACGACTGGGGCACGCTGGAAGCACGGGCCTATAACGAAGATACGCGGCACAAGATGAACTTCATGGAGGACAAGGAATTCTGGTACTACACAACTAAAACATTGCCGCCGGGCACGCCCGTACCCGCTGCCGGTATGCCGATGGATACGGAAGGAAGAAACAGCGGCGCCGTGGTCAAGGGTGACATCCAGCTTTCAGCTCGCGACACCCTCAGGGTGGGCGGCGAATATCAGCGTTATCGTTTCAGCGACTGGTGGGATCCGTCCGGTGGCGGCATGTGGCCAGATACCTTCCTGAGCATCAATGACGGCGAACGCGACCGCCTGGCGGCTTTCGGCGAGTGGGAAGCGCAATGGAATCCGCAGTGGTTGACGCAGTTCGGCTTGCGTTACGAAAAGGTCGACATGGATACCGGCGAGGTGCAGGGATACAACGCCAATTACACGGCCGACGCGACCGCCTTCAATAATGCCGACCGCCAGAAAACCGACCACAACATCGACCTGACCGCGCTGGCCCGCTTTACGCCAACCAAAACACAGACCATCGAATTCGGCTATGCCCGGAAAACCCGCTCGCCCAATCTCTATGAGCGCTATTCCTGGTCAACCGGCGGCATGGCCATGAGCATGATCAATATGGTTGGCGATGGCAATGGCTACGTCGGCAATCTCGATCTGGAGCCGGAGGTAGCGCACACACTCAGCGCCACGGCCGGCTGGCATGATGCCGCACAGGAGAACTGGGGGCTGAAAGTCACGCCTTACTACACTTACGTACAGGATTACATCAACGCAGAGCTCTTTTCAACCACGTCAAATGGATACGTGTATCTCAAGTATGTCAACCAGGACGCCCAGCTCTACGGCCTGGATGTATCCGGTTACTTCCCGCTGGCCAAAAACACCAGTTACGGCAGTTTCACAGCGACCGGCATACTGAACTACGTTAAGGGAGAAACCACGTCTGGCACGGAAGATAATCTCTACAATATCATGCCGCTAAACGCGAAACTGGCCGTCGTGCAACGCCAGGGCCGCTGGACCAATACTGCGGAAGTCGAATTGGTGGATGCCAAGGATGATGTGTCGCAAATTCGCAAGGAACTTGAAACCGCGGGTTATGGCTTGCTGAATCTGCGCAGCAGCTATGCGTGGAAACAGGCACGGTTGGATGTGGGCATAGAGAATGTCTTCGATAGGCTCTATGACCTTCCTTTGGGTGGAGCGTATGTGGGTCAGGGGAGGACAATGTCGGCAGGAGCTGGTTGGCCATATGGTTACGCCGTTCCCGGCATGGGACGATCAATCTATACTGCACTGACGTTCAAGTTCTGATTTTTATTCAAGGAGAAACAGATGAAAACCACGTTTGCCGCCGCACTTCTGGCCAGCGCCGTCAGCCTGCCCGCCTGGGCCGCCAACATCAGCGTGACCGATGCCTGGGCCCGCGCCACCATGCCGGGACAATCGGTCAGCGGTGCCTATATGCAGATTCAGTCCGATGCCGATGCGCGTTTGTTGAGTGCGTCCAGCCCGGCGGTGCCGCGGGTGGAAATGCATGAAATGAAGATGGACGGCGACGTGATGCGGATGCGCGAAGTAAAAGCGATCGACCTGCCGAAAGGCAAGACCGTTTCGCTCGAACCCGGCGGTTTTCACATCATGCTAATGAATTTGAAAAAGCCGATCGCCGCTGGTGATGTGATCCCGCTAACGCTGGTGGTGGAATCGGGCGGCAAGCAGCAGATCGTCGAAGTGAAGGCAGAAGCCCGCGCACCCATGGGCGGCGGCATGCCCATGCAGCATAACCAGCACTAAATAACCGGCGCAGTTTTCGGCCCAAGGGCGGGCCTCCCACAACGCGTCCTGACCGCTCTCCGGTATGGCGCCGCGCTTCGACGCCGGCCGGCTGCGAATTCGCAGCGGGATCGCGGATGTGCGCAGTGAAGGTGAACTGGTAGCGCTGGAATTCAGGAAGCGTGGCGGGCGTGTTCATGTCGTTGGTGCTGCGCCTGGGTGTGCGATGCGCTCAGTTTCGCGCGCGAGGTCAGCCAGCGGTGGAATGTTGAAGCCGCGTTCCAGTAGCGTCGGCACGACGTCGTGAACACCCGTGCCCGATGCAGCAGTACCCAGCAATTCGTCGGCGAGATGTCCAGTTCCTTACAGATTTTTTCGGTAACAGATAATCGCCATGGTCGGCCAGCCAGGCGTGGGTGTCGAGCGTATCCGTCGACGATCCTTGTCGCGCATTGCGCGAGCGATGAGGGCCCTTTAGTGGCGGCCAGGCCTTCGCGGTTAAGAGGCGACTTCGTGCCGCCTTCTTTTTTATTGGCGTAAAATCCGCGCAAACTCAAACCGGAGCCGCCATGATTCCCCTCCACACCGCTGCCGAGAAGGTCGGCATCCTGTCCGAGGCGCTGCCCTACATTCAGCGTTTCTACGACAAGACCATCGTCATCAAGTACGGCGGCAACGCCATGACCGAGCGGCATCTGATGGAAGCCTTCGCCAAGGACGTGGTGCTGTTGAAGCTGGTGGGGATGAACCCGGTGGTGGTGCACGGCGGCGGTCCGCAGATCGCCAATCTGCTGAAGAAAATCGGCAAGCAGTCCGACTTCATCCAGGGCATGCGGGTGACCGACGAGGAAACGCTCGACGTGGTGGAAATGGTGCTCGGCGGCCTGGTCAACCAGGACATCGTCACCCTCATCAACAAGCACGGCGGCAAGGCGGTGGGGCTGACCGGCAAGGACGGCAATTTCATCTACGCCAAGAAAATGCTGATGGCGAGCCAGGAAGAGCTTGGCAAGTTTCTCGATATCGGCCAGGTGGGCGAGATCACCAGCATCGATCCGAAGCTCATCCAGCTGCTCGACTCGGGCGATTTCATTCCGGTGGTCGCGCCGCTCGGCACCGACGCGGAAGGCAATGCCTACAACATCAACGCCGATGTCGCGGCCGGCAAGCTGGCGGGCGTGCTGAAGGCGGAGAAGGTCATTTTTCTCACCAACACCCCGGGGGTGCTGGACAAGGAGGGCACGCTTCTCACCGGCCTGACACCGCGGCAGGTGAACGAGCGGATCGCCGACGGCACCATCTCCGGCGGCATGATTCCCAAGGTCGGCTACGCGGTCGACGCGGTGAACAGCGGCGTCAAGACCGCGCACATCATCGACGGCCGGGTCGAGCACGCCCTGCTGCTGGAAATCCTGACCCCCGAAGGCGTCGGCACCCTGATCAATCGCGCCTGACCCTCTCCGCTCTCCGCTATAAAAAATGCGCTACTGGCTAATGAAATCCGAGCCCAGCGACGTCAGCATCGATGACCTCGCCGCCATGCCGAACCAAAGCGTCGCCTGGTACGGCGTGCGCAACTATCAGGCGCGCAATTTCATGCGCGACCAGATGCGGCCCGGCGACAAGGTGCTGTTCTACCATTCGTCGTGCGCCGAGCCGGGCATCGTCGGGCTGGCCGAGGTCGGCATGGCGGCCTATCCCGACGCTACCCAGTTCGATCCCGCGAACAAGTACTTCGACCCCAAGGCCACGCCGGAAACGCCGCGCTGGTTCAATGTGGACGTGAAGCTGGTGAAGAAGACGCGACTGATGCCGCTGTCCGAAATCCGCGGCTATCCGCAGCTCGCCCACATGCGCATCCTGCAAAAGGGCAACCGGCTGTCGATCACGCCGGTCGATCCGGCCGAATACGCTTTCATCGTCAAGCATCTTTAATGCCGGGCTTTCCCCCACAGAGACACAGAGGCACAGCGAAATACGCGCGTTGTGCCGGCATTGAACCCGCCGGACGCGACTCGCAGACAAACCCCTGTTTCCTCCGTGTCTCCGTGTCTCTGCGGTTCAAAAGGGTTTCGGTTTGATTTTCGATCCGACCTTGCTCGCGGCCTATGTCGGTCTCGGCCTGGCGGTCGGCTTCGTCGCCGGCCTGCTCGGCGTCGGCGGCGGGCTCATCATCGTGCCGGTTCTGATCATGCTGCTGCACGCGCAGGGCCTTGCCGCCGGCGTGGAACCGCAATTGGCGCTCGGCACCTCGCTGGCCTCGATCCTGTTCACCTCGCTCTCCAGCGTGCGCGCGCACCATCGCCACGGCGCGGTCGAGTGGTCGCTGCTACGGCGCATTACACCCGGCATCCTGCTCGGCACGCTGATTGGCGCCATGCTGGCGGCGCAGATGTCGGCTCTGGTGCTGAAGCTGTTTTTTGTCGCCTTCCTGTTTTACGCCGCCATCCAGATGTGGCTGGACTTCAAGCCGGCGCCGCATCGCGAATTGCCGGGGCGCGCCGGGACGACACTGGCGGGCGGCGTGATCGGTGCGGTGTCGAGCTGGGTCGGTATCGGCGGTGGCACCCTGTCGGTGCCGTTCATGCTGTGGCACAACGTGCCGCTGCACCGGGCGATCGCCACCTCGGCCGCGATCGGCTTCCCGATTGCCGTCGCCGGCGCAGTCGGCTATCTGCTGGGCGGCTGGAATGCGAGCGGCCTGCCCGCCGGCAGCCTCGGCTACATTTATCTGCCGGCGCTTGCCGGCATCGTGCTGGGCAGCGTATTGACCGCGCCGCTCGGTGCGCGCACCGCGCACCGTCTGCCGGTGCGCCCACTGAAGCGGGTTTTTGCACTGCTGCTGGGGGTGTTGGCGCTGCGCATGGTCTGGACGTTTTAGGCGTCGCGTCGCGGAGTCCTGCCTGTCATGCGCCAGCCGGGTTGCGAGTCCGAACGCCTTGATGTGCTCGGCTTCGACGCATCGTTGCGCCAGCGGGTTGGCACCGAGATCGCGAGCGCCGCCTTTCAGCTTGTGCAGATGATGGTGCCATTGTCCGTAATCCTGGGCAGCCAGCGTATGTTCGATGTCGCGCAGCGTGCGCCCGCTCTCTTCTTCAAAGCTGGCGATCAGGCCTTCCACGAAGGCCGCGCCGCCCAATTGCGTCAGCTCGTTCAGTACGCGCTCATCAAGCTCCCCGTCCCATTGTTCCGGTGACGTTGCCTTGTCCGCAGGGGTGGGGGCCTGCCGGGCGACCAGCCTGGCGATGGCATCAATGAGATCGCGGCTGTTGACCGGCTTGGTGAGGAAACTGTCGGCCCCCGCTTCCTCGCAGGCGGCCTGCGCCCCGGCGCGCGCGTCGGAGGTGAGCATGATGATGGGCAGGTGGCCGTTTTCCATGAACCACCAGCGTTGCACCACCTCGGGCCCGGACAGCTGCGGCATGTGCATGTCGATAATGGCCAGATGATAGGGTTGCCCGATGGATTCGAGCATCGCCAGTGCTTCCTCGCCGTCGTGCGCCAGGTGAACCTCGTGGCCGGCGTGTTCCAGCAGGCCGCGGATCACCCGCTGGTTGACCGCGTTGTCTTCCGCCACCAGGATGCGCAGGCGGGTGTTTTGACCAGGATGACCGGTGGCGCGGCCAGCCTGGTGCCCTCGCGCAGCCGATGCAGAAAGGCTACCGGGTCATCCGGTAGCGCGCTGCGTTCCACCACCACCGCGCCCACAAGCGTTCCGTCCGACGCATTGGCGGACAGTTCGGCGGCAAGCCGGCTGGTGTTGTCCACCGTCACGGTTTCGGCCCCCCAGCCGTGAATGACCGTCTGGAGGCGGGACGCAAGTTCGTTCTCCGCCAGGATGGCGATCCGCATCGGTGCGTCGAAGTGTTCGTCGGATGCAGGGGTCGGGGCAGCCTGCAGGGCACGGCAGCTCGAACCGGAAGGTCGTGCTCTCACCCTCGCGGCTGTGCAGTCCGATTTGCCCACCCAGCGTCTCCACCAGTTGCTTGGCGATGGTGGTGCCCAGCCCGCTGCCGCCAAAGCGGCGGGTGACGGACGGATCGGCCTGGGTGAAGCTGTCGAAGATGCGTGCCTGCGCGGCTTCCGGAATGCCGATGCCGGTGTCGACGATCTCGAAGCGCAGCCGTTGCGGATGGCTTTGCCCGGTCGGGCGGACGTACACGTCTACCCGACCCCGTTCGGTGAACTTGATGGCATTGCCGACCAGGTTGATGAGGACCTGGCGCAGGTGGCGCGCATCGCCATGCAGGTGAAACGGCGTCTGCGGCGCAACGTGCGCCGTCAGCACCATGCCCTTGCCCTGGGCCAGGGTTTGCATCATAGGGTGTCGAATATGTCGGCCATCGCCACAATGCGCGCGGCCAGCGGGATGTCTGCGCCGGCCAGACCCTGCGGATAACCGCTGCCGTCGAATCTTTCGAGACGACCGAGCGCGATTATTGCGCCCATCTGCAGATAACGCGAGGGGCTTTCGGCCAGGATTCCGTGGCCGATCAGCGGGTGACGACGCATGATGGCCCGCTCTTCCGGGGTGTGGCGCCCGGGCTTCAGAAGAATCAGGTCGGGAATGCCGATCTTGCCGATGTCGTGCATCGGCGCTGCGGTTTCGATCTCGTCGCATTCCGTCGCGGTGAGACTGAGTTCCTCGGCGATCAGGCGGCGCGCAGTGCTGCGGTCGTCGACGATCACCACCCGCGCGCCGCCGCGCGGTTGGCAAGGTGGTGGGCACGATGCGCAGTTGCGTGGCGGGCACTAACTTTCTACCTGGAATGATTGATAATCGAGCGGTTTAGCTGGATTCTGGATTATCGGGCGGCTGGATCGTGAACTTTAACGCGCAGGAGCGATGAAATGAAGAGAAACATGGTGTTGGGTCTGGCGGCTGGATTGCTTGCACTGTTTTCGCTGACGGCGTTTGCCGAGCCGGTGGCGGATTATGCGCGCGAGAAGAAATGGGCGGATGAAATCGTACCCGGACTGGTGGTGGGCGATCCGGTCTACCTGCAGACGCCGCGCGGGCATCATAAATTCCTGACCTTGTTTACCCCGGTGGCTGACACCGGCAAGGCCGCGATCGTCGTTCATGGCATGGGTATCCACCCCGACTGGGGCATGGTCGGCACCCTGCGCACCGAACTGGCCGACCGCGGCTTTGCCACCCTGTCGATCCAGATGCCGATCCTCGCCGCCGACGCCGGGGGCGAAGCCTACCCGCCGACCTTCCCCGAGGCCGCCGAGCGCATTGCCGAGGCGGTCGCGTTTCTCAAGGCCAAGGGCTACAAGCAGATTGCCATCGTCTCCCACAGCATGGGCTCGCGCATGAGCCGTGCGTATATGGCCGGCAAGCCCGACCCCGCGGTGAAGTCGTGGGCGAGCCTGGGTATTTCGGTCGATGACTACAAGGCCGTGAAACTGCCGATTCTCGATCTGTATGGCGACAACGACCTGCCGCAGGTGCTGGCGAACGCCGGCAAGCGCAAGCAGAGTCTGGCAGCCAAGGGCTCAAGGCAGGTGATGATTGCCCGCGCCGACCATTTCTTCACCGGGCATGAGGGTGAGATGGTTGAGACGGTGGCGGACTTTCTGAATGCGACGTTGAAATAAGCCAGGGCCCAATCACTTATCCCAGCAATCGCGTCATCGCCTCGCGGTATTTTTCGCTGGTCTTTGTCACGATTTCGGGGGGCAGTTCCGGTCCCGGCGCCTGCTTGTTCCAGTCGCTCGCTTCCAGCCAGTCGCGTACGAACTGCTTGTCGAAGCTGGGCGGGTTGCTGCCGGGCTGGTACTGGTCGGCCGGCCAGAAGCGCGACGAATCCGGGGTCAGCGCCTCGTCGATCCACACCAGCTGCCCTTTTTCATCCAGCCCGAATTCGAACTTGGTGTCGGCGATGATGATGCCGCGCGTCAGCGCGTATTCCGCCGCAGCCTTGTACAGCGCGAGGCTGACGTCACGCACTTGCCTTGCCAGGTCGGCGCCGATCAGCCCGGCCATTTGTTCAAACGCGATGTTCTCGTCGTGGGCGCCGACCGCTGCCTTGGTCGACGGGGTGAAAATCGGCTGCGGCAGGCGGTCGGCCTGTTTCAGCCCGGCCGGCAGCGTAATTCCGCATACCGACTGGCTGGCCTGGTATTCCTTCCAGCCCGAACCGACCAGGTAGCCGCGCACGATGGCTTCCACCGGCAGCGCCTTGAGTTTTCTCACCACGATGGCGCGGCCGGCCACCTGGTCGCGTTCGTTTTCGGCAACCACCGATTCCGGTGCGATATCGAGTGCCTGGCTCGGCACGATGGCTTTGAGCTTGTCGAACCAGAACGCCGACACCCTGGTCAGCACGCAGCCCTTGCCGGGAATCGGCGTCGGCATCACCACGTCGAAGGCCGACAGGCGGTCGGTGGTGACGATCAGCAGTTTGTCGTCGCCGACGGCGTAGATGTCGCGCACCTTGCCCTTATGGACCCGCGGCAGGGAGACGATGCGCGATTCGTATAGGGGCTGGCCGGGGAGGGGTGCGGACATGGCAGTTGAGGCGAAATCGGGAGAGCCGGCATTATAGCCGCCGCGGTAGAAGGCACTGGCCTCGTACACGCCGCACAGTTCGCGCAGTGCCACCAGCAGCACCGCCGCCAGCGGCACCGCCAGCAGCACGCCGACAAAGCCGAACAACTGGCCGAATGCCGCCAGCGCAAAGATCACCGCAACCGGATGCAGGCCGACCCGTTCACCGACGATGCGCGGGGTGATCACGTAGCCTTCGAAGAGCTGGCCGACCACGAAAATCCCCACCACCCAGGCTACCCCGCTCCAGTCGGCAAACTGCAACAGCGCCACCAGCAAGGCCAGCGTCAGGCCCAGGCCGATTCCGAGAAAGGGGACGAAGGACAGCAGCCCCGTGAGAATGCCGATCGGCAGTGCATAGTCGAGCCCCAGCGCCCATAGTGCAATGCCGTGATACAGCGCGAGGATGGTCATGACCGCCAGCTGCCCGCGCATGAATTCGCCGACCACCGCGTCCATCGCGCGTGCGACGCGGGTGACCGCTCCCGTCCAGTCGCGCGGCACCAGCGCGGCGACGCGCGCTACCATGACGTCCCAGTCCTTCAGCAAATAAAACATCACGACCGGAATCAGCAGCAGGTTGACCACCACGCCTACAATCGCAAGCGCACCGGTTTGCAGGGTGGGTAGCCAGTTGGCGCCGCTTTCGGAGGCATGTTTTGTCAGCCAGGTTTTGAGAGTGTCCAGGCTGGGGGCGATGGCGATGCCGAAGGTCTGCTGCAGCCAGGGCAGGAAGCGGGTTTGCAGCAGGTCGAGGGCGGCCGGGAGCCGCTGACTCAGCTCGGTGAACTGGCCTTGAAACAGGGGCAAGGCAATCAGAATCAGGCTTAATGCGGTGAGTCCCGCCAGCACGATCACCGCAACGGTTCCAGACATACGCGACCAGCCGTGCGCTTCCAGCCGGTCGACCAGCGGGTCGAACATGTAGGCCAGCAGCGCGCCGGCCAGGAAGGGCGTGAGGATGGGGCCGAGCAGGTAGATCAGTCCGCCTGCGACGAGTGGCACGGCGAACACGAGCCGGGGGAGGCTGAACGGACGGGGAGTCGACATAGGCGGTAAAATACCCCATTTTTTGCTTTCTGGAGCCGGGCGTGTCATCCATTTCCTATAAAGATGCCGGGGTCGATATCGACGCCGGCGATGCGCTGGTCGAACGGATCAAGCCGCTGGCCAGGCGCACCATGCGCCCCGAAGTGCTGACGGGCATCGGCGGCTTCGGTGCGCTGGTCGAGATTTCGAAGAAATTCAGGGAGCCGGTGCTGGTTTCCGGCACCGACGGCGTCGGCACCAAGCTTAAGCTGGCGTTCGAGCTGAACCGCCACGACACCGTCGGCATCGACCTGGTGGCAATGAGCGTCAACGACATCCTGGTGCAGGGTGCCGAACCGCTGTTTTTCCTCGACTACTTCGCCTGCGGCAAGCTCACCCTCGACACCGCCGAAGCGGTGATCTCCGGTATCGCCACCGGCTGCGAGCAGGCCGGCTGCGCGCTGATCGGCGGCGAAACCGCCGAGATGCCCGGCATGTACCCGGAAGGCGAGTACGACCTGGCCGGCTTTGCCGTCGGTGTGGTGGAAAAATCGAAAGTCATCGGCGGCCAGGACATCGTCGCGGGCGACGTGGTGCTGGGGCTGGCGTCTTCCGGCGCGCATTCCAACGGCTATTCGCTGATCCGCAAGCTGATCGATGTGTCAGGCATCGACCTCAAATCGGACTTCCACGGCCGCCCGCTTGCCGACGCCGTGATGGCGCCGACGCGGATTTACGTCAAACCCGTGCTTTCGCTGCTGGAAAAGCTCAACGTCAAGGGCATGGCGCACATCACCGGCGGCGGCATCACCGGCAACCTGCCGCGTTGCCTGCCGCAAGGCGTCGCCGCCAGCGTCGATCAGGCCAGCTGGGCGCGCCCACCGCTGTTCGACTGGCTGCAGGCGGCCGGCAACGTCGAGCCGGCCGAAATGCTGCGCACCTTCAACTGCGGTATCGGACTGTGCGTCGTGGTGGCCGCAAGCGACGCCGCAGCGGCAATGGCGCACCTCACGGTAAGCGGCGAAACCGTGTGGCGCATCGGCGAAATCGTCGCGCGCCCGGATGGCGCGGAGCAGGTGATTTATTCGTGATCAGGGCGTGTTAATACCAATTTCACATCTGCGTTGCCGCGAGAAAGCGATGGATGCAAGGCGCGGCGCGCAGGCAAGGGCTATTCCCTTGCCAAGCGTCGCAACGCAGCAGACGCGCTTTCCCGCAGCAACCCGGAGGGACGGAGCCGCTTCGGGCGCATCCCTTTGTCGCGAACCACTTGCAGTGCGGGCACTGCGGCGTGTCTCACTTCGCGGGCTGCATCCCGAATCGGTTCCGTCGCAGGTGCGAAATTGGTGTTAATACGCCCTATCCGCGTCGTCGTGCTGCTGTCCGGGCGCGGCAGCAACTTTCAGGCGATTGCCGAGGCACGACTGCCGATTGAAATTGCCGCCGTCATCAGTAACCGGCCCAATGCTGCGGGGCTGGACTATGCGCGCGCGCGCGGCCTCACCGCCATTGCGCTCGACCACACCGCGTACCCCGACCGCGCAGCCTTCGACGCCCTGCTGGCCGAGGAAATCGAGCGTCACCGGCCCGATCTGGTGGTGCTGGCGGGCTACATGCGCATCCTCAGCCCGACCTTCATCGCGCGCTTCGAGGGCCGCCTGCTGAACATCCATCCCTCGCTGCTGCCGATGTTCCCGGGACTGAAAACCCATGAGCGCGCACTTGCGGAGGGGATCAAGATCCACGGCTGCACGGTACATTTCGTCACCGCCGATCTCGATCATGGCCCCATCGTCATCCAGGCCGCGGTGCCGCTGCGTGCGGACGACACCCCCGACACGTTGGCGGCGCGGGTGTTGCAGCAGGAACACCGCATCTATCCCCAGGCCGTTCGCTGGTTTGCCGAAGGCAAGCTGGAAATAAACCACGGCCGGGTAAACTTGAAGGACGATCCGGCGTCACAGTCTGTGTTTCCCACCGGAGCGTGACCATGCTCAAGATCCTGCTTCTTGCGGCCGGCCTGTTCGCCGCCGCAGCCCAGGCGGCCCCGCAGCAAATGAACCTGGTGTACGACCTCTACCGCAACGGCCATAAACTTGGCCAGGTGACCGACACCTTCATTCGCAGCGGCAACCGCTACACCCTCACCAGCGAAACGCGTGCGAATGGCCCGCTGAAAATGCTGTGGCCGGGTGTCATCCGCCTCGAAAGCACCGGCCTGGTCACCCGCCAGGGCCTGCGCCCCACGCAATTCCGGCACGCCCGCAGCGACGCGCCGCACAAGCTGGCGACCGCGCGCCTCGACTGGAAGCAGCGCAGCATCGCCTGGCAGTACAAAGGAAAATCGTGGACGGTCGATGGCTTGCTCGATGGCGCGCAGGATCAGCTGTCGCAGGTGTACCAGTTCATGTTCGCGCCCAGCCTGCCCGCCGACTACAGCCTGCAGGTGGTGAGTGGACGCGATCTCAACGACTATCGTTATGCGAAAAGCGAGGGCGGCAATCTGCAGACCCCCTTGGGTGTATTGGCCACCCGCCAATACCGGCGCATCACGCAAAAACCCGATGAAAAAGCCGTTACTGTTTGGATCGCCCCCGCGCGCAATAACCTGCCGGTGCAAATCCGGGTGAGCGAAGACGGCGTCACCCTTGAGCAGCGCCTGGTGCATGCCAGCGTCAAGGACTAGAAATGACGGGGCGCAGCGCCCGCCCATGGTGGCTGGCTCTGGCGGGATCGCTACTGCTGCATAGTGTGCTGCTTGAGGGGCTGTCCTGGCCCCTGCCGCAGTGGCAGGCCCAACCCGAATCGCTTCCCATCGAGGCGCGGCTGATGCCGGCGCCGCTTGTAGCGGCGCCGCGCCCTTCGGTGAAACCTCCTGTTCCGCCATCGCGCCCCAAGCCTGTCCCATTGCCTGAACCGGTCGAAAATGTCGCAGAAGCGGCCATACCGGAAGTCGCCGCTGACGTCGCCATGGCTGCGCCGCCCGATGAACTACCGGTTGAACTACCGGTTGAAATGCCGGGGCTTGAGCCGGAGCCTGAGAGCCTGCCCGCAGCAGGGGTCGAGCCGGCAGCGCCCCCACTAAACCCGCTGCCGCCGCGCCTCGACCTGCATTTCCAGGTGCGCTACGGGCTGGCCAGGGGCGAGCAGACATTGGTGTGGATCAACGAAGGTGATCGCTACACGATCACCAGCGTGGCCGGCGCCACCGGCCTTGCAGGCGTGTTTTATCGTGGCCGCTTCGTGCAGACCAGCCGCGGCCGCATTGCGCCGAGCGGCCTGGTGCCGGAAGAATTCTGGGATCAGCGCGGCGACAAGCGCAGCAGCGCGCGCTTCGACGCGGCCAAGGGGACGCTTACGCTGAACCCGGCAAAGGGCGCGCCGCGCCACTTCGCCTATCCGGGCGCGGTCCAGGACGCCCTCAGCCTGTTTTTCCAGCTGGCACTGACCGCACCGCCGGACGGGCAACTCACCTATACCGTTTTCAACGGTAAGAAGCTGCGCGATTACACCTATGAGGTGCGGGATGAGGCGAGCCTGGAAACCGCACTGGGCTCATTGCGCACACTGCATCTCGCGCGGATGGCCGATGGCGACGGCCGTTTCGAGGTCTGGCTGGCCATCGACCGGCACTACCTGCCGGTGCGCGTGCTGCACAGCGATGATCGAAACAACGAAGTTGAACTGGTGCTGCTGTCGATTTCGCCCTAACGGGGCAGGCCGTCCACCTGCGCGTGCGCCATGATGCCGCGGCGCTGGAATTCGCCCTGCCGCACCTCCAGCGCGTAGCGTACGTCTGTGGCCGGACAGTGCTGCGATTCGCTGCGCGGTTGCATGTCGGCGAGGCTGGTAATGCGGCCGGTCGAATCGATGAACGCAATCGACAGCGGCAGCGGCGTGTCGCGCATCCAGAAGCAATGCCGGCCCGGCTGCTCGAACACGAACAGCATGCCGCCGTCGGCGGCAAGATGCGTGCGGCCCATCAGGCCGCGCCCGCGTGCAGCCGGCGTGGCGGCAACCTCGACCACGAAGGCATGCGGGCCGATGCGCAGCGGCAGCCGCGCGTCGCCTTGTGCGGCGCCGGCTGCGCCGCACAAGGCGACCAGCGCAAGCGCGCCAAGGCGGCCGGCACCGATCGATGCGCCACAGCGCCAACCCCGAATTGATGCACTACAGTGCATCGCGCATCTGTTCGGCCAGCTTCAGCGCCGCTGCCGGATCGGCGTCGAGCACGTTGAAGTGGCCCATCTTGCGCCCCGGCCGCGCGGCTTCCTTGCCGTACAGGTGCAGCTTGATGTTGTCATGCGCGAGCAGCGCGTCCCAGTGCGGCCCGCCGTCGTGCCAGCGGTCGCCGAGGATGTTGACCATCGTTACCGGCGACAGCAGGCGGGTATCGCCGAGCGGCAGGCCGCATAGCGCGCGCACCTGCTGCTCGAACTGGTCGGTGACGCAGGCGTCCAGCGTGTAGTGGCCGGAGTTGTGCGGGCGCGGGGCGATTTCGTTGATCATCAACCGGCCGCCGGCGACGAAAAACTCGACTG
Organism: Thiobacillus sp.; assembly: GCA_035530575.1. Classification (GTDB taxonomy): domain Bacteria; phylum Pseudomonadota; class Gammaproteobacteria; order Burkholderiales; family Thiobacillaceae; genus Thiobacillus. The sequence goes on from DATKUP010000112.1 coordinate 148,004, forward strand.
CCATCACGCCGACGTAGCCGAGCTTGTCGGCCACCGCGCGCGCCATCTCGCGCGCCTGCCGGACCAGCGCGTCGGACACACGGGCGGGGACGATGGAAACGTCGAGAATGCCGTTGTCGTGGCGGTTTTCGGCGACCGGGAACAGCGCGCATTCGTCGGTGTCGCTGCGCGCCAGCACTACCGACATTTCGCATTCCAGCTTGACGAAGCCTTCCAGCACGCAGGGCTGGCCGCCGAATTCGCGGTACGCGGCACGCGCCTCTTCAAGCGTGCCGACCCGGGCCTGGCCCTTGCCGTCGTAGCCGAAGCGCGAGACCTTCAACAGTGCCGGGGCGCCGGTCGCCGCCAGCGCGGCGTCGAGGCCGGCCTCGCTGTCGACCAGCGCGAATGGCGCGGTGGCGAAGCCGTGCTCGCGCAGCCAGGATTTCTCGTGGCTGCGGTCCTGCGCGATGGCAACCGATTCTGCCCCGGGGGACACCCGGCAATGGTTCGCCAGCTCGATCAGGCTGGCGGCAGGAACGTTCTCGAATTCGGTGGTGACGGCGGCGCAGGCGGCGCCGAGCTGTCGCAGGGCGCCGTGGTCGGTGTAGTCGGCCTGCAGGTGGACGTCGGCCATCTTCCCCGCGGGGCTGGCGAAATCGGGGTCGAGCACCATGACCTTGTAGCCCATGGTGCGCGCAGCGATGGTGAACATGCGGCCGAGCTGGCCGCCGCCGAGAATGCCGAGGGTCGCGCCGGGCAGGATGGGCAGCGGCTTACTCGACATCGGGCAGGTCCATCGCCATCGCCGAGTCCGACTGGCCGCGGCGGAAGTCGTTGAGCTGCGCCGCCAGGCCGTTGTCGTAACGGGCGATCAGCGCCGCGGCAAACAGCGCCGCGTTGGCCGCGCCGGCCTCACCGATGGCAAAGGTGGCGACCGGAATGCCCTTCGGCATCTGCACGATGGAGAGCAGCGAATCCATGCCCTTGAGGTATTTCGACGGCACCGGCACACCGAGCACCGGCACGATGGTCTTGGCGGCGATCATCCCGGGCAGGTGGGCGGCGCCGCCGGCGCCGGCGATGATCGCCTTGAGGCCGCGCGCCTCCGCAGTCGAGGCGTAGTCGAACAGCAGATCCGGCGTGCGGTGCGCGGACACCACCTTGGCTTCGAAGCGGATGCCCAATTGCTTTAGCAGCATCGCCGCATGCTTCATCACCTCCCAGTCGCTGGAAGATCCCATCACCACCCCCACCTGAGGCGCATTCATCATGCCGGTCCTTGCAATGCGAAAGGCGGAATTTTAACAGCGCTGCGGGCGCATGGATTCCCTACAATGACGCCGCGTATCCCGGAGATGCCCATGTCCGCCCCACTGCAAACCCTGATCCTGCTCACGTTTTCCAATGTCTTCATGACCTTCGCCTGGTATGCGCATCTGAAAGACATGAGCAACAAGCCCTGGATGGTCGCCGCGCTCGCCAGTTGGGGTATCGCCCTGTTCGAGTACCTGCTGCAGGTGCCGGCCAACCGTATCGGCTACACCGCGATGAGTCTGCCGCAGTTGAAGATCATGCAGGAGGTGATTGCGTTATCGGTGTTTATGCCGTTCGCGGTGCTGTACATGAAGGTCGAACTGAAGTGGGATTTCCTGTGGGCGGCGCTGTGCCTGGTCGGGGCGGTGTATTTCATGTTCCGCAGCCAGCCCTGAGCCGCCATGAAAAAGCCCCAGCCCCGCGTCGCGGGGCTGGGGCTTTGACGAAGCGGCTTGATTTATACGCAGCCGGTCGGTTTCGGGGTGCCGGCGTAGCGGCCTGCCTGTTTGGCGGGTCCGAACGGGTACAGGCTGAACAGGAATTTCTTGTCGCTCCATTCCGGGCCGAATTCTTCCTTCAGGCCTTTTTGCAGGAAGCGCAGGTTGGGCGCGGTGCCGTTCTGGGAGAAGTAGTCGCGCATGTAATGGATGATCTTCCAGTGGCCTTCGCCCAGTTCCAGCTTGTCCTCCTTGGCCAGTTCGATGGCCAGTTCCTCGGACCAGTCTTCCAGGTTGACCAGATAGCCTTCGGGGTCGGTTTCGACTATTTTGCCGTTGATTTCACGTTCCATGATTGTCGTCCTTGTGTGTAATAAAAATTACGATGGACGAAACATAGAATAACCAAGTAAATTAGTCAACCATTGCGGCAAGGTGGTTATTGAGAATCATTTACGGGAAATTTTGCCACCTGCGGCCTTGTAGGCTTCGAGACCACCTTCGATATAGCGCGCTTTCACGCCTGCGGCCTGCAGGCGATCGACCACACTGTTCGAAATCGCGCCGCCGCGCACGCAGTAGATCACCACGTCGAGCGTTCGCGGGATGGCACCGATCCAGGCGTCGATTTTCTCGGGGTTTTTCCACAGCGCGCCGGGGATGGTTTCGTCGGACGCCGTGTAGTCGGCTTCGCTGCGCACGTCGAATACCAGCGTGGCGTCGGGATCGACCTTGGCGGGTTTGACGGTGCGCGCCAAATCCGCGCATTTCTCGGTTGGATTGTTGCAGCCGCAGCGCTTCAGGGGTTGGGCTTTGGGTTCCATGTTTCCTTTCTGTAAGTGTGCGATACACGTCCTAAACCTGAAGATAGCGCGGATCGATGTCCTGAGGGGTAATGATATCGATATAAAGATAGGTTTTTTACCGTTATTTGTTGGCGTTGGCCAGCCTCGTGGGAGCGGCTTTAGCCGCGATGCGGGCGGTAGCCCGCAAAGGTGGCGCGGCAAGACCCTGGCGAGCATTTGCTCTTTGCGCCTGGCGGCGCATCGCGGCTGAAACCGCTCCCACGGGGCCGTCTGCGGGATGCCGCAGGGTTGGAGCTTCATCGGAGGGGCAAGGCATAAATCAACAGCTAACAGTGACATAGCGAACTTGCAACTTTTTCACCGTTATTTGTTGGCATTGGCCAGTCCCGTGGGAGCGGCTTCAGCCGCGATGCGGGCGGTAGCCCGCAAAGGTGGCGCGGCAAGACCCTGGCGAGCATTTGCTCTTTGCGCCTGGCGGCGCATCGCGGCTGAAACCGCTCCCACGAGGCCGTCTGCGGGATGCCGCAGGATAGGGGCTTCATCGGCAGGGCCGCCGAAGCTGATGAAGCCGAGCTTGAGCCAGTATTTGGAGGATTCACCCAGGGTGACAGGCGCGGGTGCGGCGGTGGGGTCGGTGTCCATGCGAATGGCCCCAGGTTGAATGGATGAAGCCAGGCTTGGACGGGACACCGTCCTGCGGATGAGAATCCTGACGCCGGGGGCGGGTCGCCCCGACTGGCGCGATTTTAAGGCAGTTTCGCGCAGTCAGCCGAAAGGCTTCCCCGTTGCAGCCCCTTCGGCCAGCGCCGGCGCCAGCACGAACTCCTTGAACGCCTGAGCCACCGGTGAGAGGCGTTTATCGGCGCGGTGGACGATGTACCAGTGGCGCATGATGGGAAAGCCCTCGACTTCGAGCACGGCCAGCCGCTTGAGCGCCAGTTCCATCTCCAGCGTCTGCAGCGAGAGGATGCCGAGACCCAGTCCGGCCTGCACCGCCTGCTTGATCGCCTCGTTGCTGCTCATTTCCATGCTGCTGCGGATTTCCAGTCCGCGGGCGGCGAAGAAGCGTTCCATCGCGCCGCGGGTGCCGGAGCCGGCTTCGCGCACCAGGAAGGATTCGGCAGCGAGGCTTTCGACAGAGATGTGCTTTTGCCCAGCCAGCGGATGGCCGGGCGGGGCGATCACCACCAGCGGGTTGTCCATGAAGCGGGTGGCTTCCAGGCCCAGCCCGTCCGGCACCTGGCCCATGATGGCGAGGTCGATGCGGTTGCCGACAAGCTGGTCCAGCACGGCAGCGCGGTTGGAAACATCCAGGTGGACCGATACCTCGGGATACCTGCCGCGAAACCGGGCCAGGATATCGGTGGCGACGACATTCACGGTCGAAGTCGCGGCCAGCTTGAGCTGGCCGCTGTCGATGCTCTGCAGCTGCGCCAGATTGGCCTGCAGGTCGTCCAGCCGCGCGGTGATGGCCTGGCTGGCATGCAGCACCTCGCGCCCGGCCTCGGTGAGAAAGATTTTTTTCCCCAGCTGTTCGGTGAGCCGTATTCCCAGGATGGTCTCGATTCCCCGCACCTGCATCGAGACGGCAGGCTGCGAGAGGTGCAGTTCCTCGGCCGCGCGGGAAAACGAAAGATGGCGGGCCACCGCACCAAAAACCCTGAATTGGCGCAGTGTCAGTCGGCGCATTGATGTATAAGAAAAATGATATGGTTTTAATCATAACAATTTAATTTTAATTATACGAGGCCGTGCGTATAGTTCACCCTATCGATTTCAGGGGTAAGACGCCTGGAGTGAATGGTTTTTCGTAGGGTGCGCTATGCGCACCAGACCAACGGACGGTGCGCATAGCGCACCCTACGTTATTTATCAAGGAGTCATGCAATGGATCAATCCGCACGTTACGCCGACCTCAGCCTGAAAGAGGAAGACCTGATCAAGGGTGGCAAGCACATCCTCGTCGCCTACAAGATGGCGCCCAAGACCGGCACCGGCTACCTGGAAGCCGCCGCGCACTTCGCCGCCGAGTCCTCCACCGGCACCAACGTCGAGGTTTCCACCACCGACGACTTCACCAAGGGCGTCGACGCGCTGGTCTATCTCATCGACGAAGCCACCGAGGATATGCGGATTGCTTACCCGCTGGAGCTGTTCGACCGCAACGTCACCGACGGCCGTTTCATGCTGGTGTCTTTCCTGACCCTGGTGATCGGCAACAACCAGGGCATGGGCGATATCGAACACGCCAAGATGATTGATTTCTACGTTCCCGAGCGCGCGATCCAGATGTTCGACGGCCCCGCCAGGGACATCTCCGACCTGTGGCGCATTCTCGGCCGCCCGGTCGAGAACGGCGGCTACATCGCCGGCACCATCATCAAGCCCAAGCTGGGTCTGCGCCCCGAGCCGTTCGCCAAGGCGGCCTACCAGTTCTGGCTGGGTGGCGATTTCATCAAGAACGACGAACCCCAAGGCAACCAGGTGTTCTGCCCGCTGAAGAAAGTGCTGCCCCTGGTGTATGACTCCATGAAGCGCGCCCAGGACGAAACCGGCCAGGCCAAGCTGTTCTCCATGAACATCACCGCCGATGACCACTACGAAATGCTCGCCCGCGCCGACTTCGGTCTGGAAGTGTTCGGCCCCGATGCCGACAAGCTGGCCTTCCTGGTCGATGGTTTCGTCGGCGGCCCCGGCATGGTCACCACCGCACGTCGTCAGTACCCTAGCCAGTACCTGCACTATCATCGCGCCGGCCACGGCATGGTCACCTCGCCTTCCGCCAAGCGTGGCTACACTGCCTTTGTGCTGGCCAAGATGAGCCGCCTGCAAGGCGCCTCCGGCATCCACGTCGGCACCATGGGCTATGGCAAGATGGAAGGCGAAGGCGACGACAAGATCATCGCCTACATGATCGAGCGCGACGAGTGCCAGGGTCCGGTCTACTTCCAGAAGTGGTACGGTATGAAGCCCACCACCCCGATCATCTCCGGCGGCATGAACGCACTGCGTCTGCCCGGCTTCTTCGAGAACCTCGGCCACGGCAACGTCATCAACACCGCTGGCGGCGGCGCCTACGGCCACATCGACAGCCCGGCGGACGGCGCGGTCTCGCTGCGTCAGTCCTACGAGTGCTGGAAGTCCGGAGCCGACCCGATCGAGTTTGCCAAGGAGCACAAGGAATTCGCCCGCGCATTCGAATCCTTCCCCGGCGACGCCGACAAGATCTTCCCCGGCTGGCGCGAAAAGCTGGGCGTGCATAAGTAAGCACCCCCCGCAGTAAACGCGAACGACGCCCCCGCCCTGCTGGGGCGTTGTTTTTCGTAGGGTGCGCTATGCGCACCGTGTCAAATTGGTGCGCATAGCGCACCCTACGGGAGTCGAACATGATCGACAAAGACCAGTACAAGATTCAGCAGGAACCGTTCTATCAGCAGCAGAAGAACGAAGTCGCGCTGTACGAGGCCGCCTACCGCAACCGCCTGCCGGTGATGGTGAAAGGCCCCACCGGCTGCGGCAAGTCGCGCTTCATCGAATACATGGCGTGGAAGCTTAACAAGCCGCTCATCACCGTGGCCTGCAACGAGGACATGACCGCGTCCGACCTGGTGGGGCGCTACCTGCTGGAAGCCAACGGCACCCGCTGGCTCGACGGCCCCCTCACCACCGCCGCGCGCATCGGCGCCATCTGCTATCTCGATGAAATCGTCGAGGCGCGCCAGGACACCACCGTGGTCATCCACCCGCTGACCGACCATCGTCGCGTGCTGCCGCTCGACAAGAAGGGCGAGCTGCTCCACGCGCACCCCGATTTCCAGCTGGTGATTTCCTACAATCCGGGCTACCAGACGCTGATGAAGGACTTGAAGCAATCGACCAAGCAGCGCTTCACCGCGTTCGATTTCGACTACCCCGAGGCCGCGCTGGAAACGCGGATCGTGGCGGAAGAGACCGGCATGGACGAAGCGGTGGCCGCCAGGCTGGTGAAGATTGCCAGCGTCGCCCGCAACCTGAAAGGGCACGGGCTGGACGAAGGCATCTCCACCCGTCTGCTGGTGTACGCGGCAACGCTGATCAAGGACGGCGTGGCGCCGGGTGACGCCTGCCGCATGGCGCTGGTGCGCCCGATCACCGACGACGCCGACATCCGCGACACGCTGGATCACGCCATCGACGCCACATTTGCGTGATTTGTAATGGTGCGCACGGCGCACCCTACGGCAAGGGACATGTGTAGGGTGCGCCGTGCGCACCATGGAAGGATCATCCTGAATGTCCAACTATCGGCGGGCACATGAAGGCGGGACCACTTACTTCTTCACTGTGGTGGCTTATCGCCGGCAACCGATACTCACGCGTCCGGACGTGATGGATACATTGCGCGATGCTTTCCGGAAAGTGCAGCAGACCAAGCCGTTCAGGGTCGATGCTATCGTGATTTTGCCCGATCATCTGCACGCTATCTGGACCTTGCCACCCGGGGATGCAGACTTTGGTGCGCGCTGGAGCTTGATCAAGCGCTATGTTACGAAGGGGGTAGTAAACACGGATTTGGCACCTGTGACCGATTCGATGAAGGCGCGCCGGGAATGCGGCATATGGCAGCGCCGGTTTTGGGAACACCTGATTCGCGATGATGAAGATTATGCGCGGCACATGGATTACATCCACTACAACCCGGTGAAGCATGGCCATGTTGATTGCCCAGTGGATTGGAAGCATTCCAGTTTTCAGCGCTGTGTTGAGAGAGGGATATATCCTCAGGACTGGGCAACAGGTTCAGAGATTGAAGGGGCGTTTGGTGAGTAGATTTGGTGCGCATGGCGCACCCTGCACACAATACGTATTGAACCCCGTAGGGTGCGCCATGCGCACCGACATACGAATGAGCAGACCATGACCGAAACCGAATACCAGCATCCCCTGATGGCGGCCTACTGGAGGCAGCTCGACACCCGTTTTCCGAAGGTGGAGGAGGTGTTCGAGGATGTCATGGCCGAGGCGCTGTCGCTACTCACGCGCGAAGGGCTCGATGCCTACCTCGAGGCCGGCCGGGTCATCGGCAAGCTGGGGCGTGGCGAGGAGCCGATACTGGCATTCCTGGAAAAATGGCCGTCCGCCGCGAAGGCGGTGGGCGAATCCGCTTTGCCGGCGGTGATGGCGCTGATCCAGCGCATGCAGAAGTCGCCCAACGGCCGCGCCATCGCGCCTTTTCTGCAGACGCTTGCGCCGGTGGCGCGGCGCCTGCAATCGCAGGCGCAGTTGCAGCGCTACCTCGACGTGACCCTGGATTTCATGGAGCGCACCACCGGCTCCATCCACGGCCACCACACCACCTTTCCCAGCCCGGGTCTGCCGGATTTCCTTGCCCAGGCGCCGAACCTGCTCAGCCAGCTCTCGCTGGCCGGCCTGAAGAACTGGGTGGAATACGGCATCCGCAACTACGGCACTCACCCCGAGCGGCAGAAGGATTTCTTCAGCCTGCAGTCGGCCGACAGCCGCGCGGTGCTGCAGCGCGAGCGCCACGGCACCCTGCTGGCGGACGTCGAGCACAAGCTCGACCTGTACCTGCGCGGCCTGTGGCAGGACGGCGACCACCTGGTGCCGTACTCCACCGCGTTCGACGAAATCCGCAAGCCGATTCCGTATTACGACAAGCTCGGCATCCGCCTGCCGGATGTATACGACGATGTAACTGTAGGGTGCGCCGTGCGCACCGATCAAGCCGAGGCCGTTCAGGAAGGTGCGCACGGCGCACCCTACGAGCCGCAACGCATACCCGGCATCGACCGCTACCGCGCCGTGCTCGCCCACATCGTCGGCCACCGCCGCTGGTCCGAGGCGCAGATCGCCGACAACTGGAGCCCGTTCCAGCGCATGGCGGTGGAGTTCTTCGAGGACTGCCGCATCGAGACGCTCTTGATCCGCGAATACCCCGGCCTGCGCCGGCTTTTCCTCGCGCTGCATCCAAAGCCGCTGGAAGGCGCCTGCGATCCTGAGACCACCTCCTGCCTGCGCCACCGCATGGCGATGCTGTCGCGCGCCCTGCTGGAAACGGCTGGTGCGCATGGCGCACCCTACGGTGAGTCCAATGTAGGGTGCGCCATGCGCACCGCCCCACCGGACCATAGCCGGCACGGCTACGCTGACCCCGATTTGCGGGAGTTTGTGGAACGTTTCCACGCCATCATGGACCAGGGCGAGTCCTCGACCGGCGAAATCGCCGCGCTGGCCCTCTCCTACGTTGCCAAAACGCGCCGCCAGAGCGACCAGCTCGCCAAAATCCACTTTGCCGACACGGTCGTCGACTACCGTGACGACAACCGCCAGCTGTGGAAATTCATCGAGTCGGGCGACGAGGAAGAAGCCTTCGACGAGAAGCGCAAGATCGAGCCGGACAAGGAAATCCACGGCCTGCCGCCGCGCCATTACCCCGAATGGGACTACGCCAGCCAGACCTACCGGCCGGACTGGGCCAGCGTGTACGCCGCGCTGCATCCCAGCGGCAACCCGGCCGACATCGACCGCCTGCTCGCCAAGCACGGCGCGCTCGCCAAGCAGCTAAAGAAGATGCTCGACCTCCTGAAGCCGCAGGACAAGGTGCGCATCCGCTACCAGGAGGAGGGCAGCGAGCTCGATCTCGACGTCGCGATCCGCTCGCTGATCGACTTCAAGTGCGGCGCCACCCCCGACCCGCGCATCAACATGAGCCACCGCACCAGCGGCCGCGACATCGCCGTGCTGCTGCTGCTGGACCTGTCCGAGTCGCTCAACGAAAAAGCGGTCGGCTCCGACCAGACCATTCTCGAACTCTCCCAGGAGGCGGTGTCGCTGCTGGCCTGGGCGATCGAGAAGCTGGGCGATTCGTTCGCCATCGCCGGCTTCCATTCCAACACCCGCCACGACGTGCGCTACCTGCACATCAAGGGCTACGGCGAACACTTCAACGACGACGTCAAGGCGCGCCTGGCTGCGATGAAGGCCGGCTATTCCACCCGCATGGGCGCGGCGATGCGTCACGCCGCGCATTACCTCGGCGCGCGTCCAGCCGACAAGAAACTCATGCTCATCCTCACCGACGGCATGCCGTCCGACGTCGACGTTCACGACGAGCGCCTGCTCATCGAAGACGCCCGCCAGGCCGTCAAAGAGCTCGACCAGCAGGGCATCTTCCCCTACTGCATCAACCTCGACCCCAAGGCCGACGAATACGTCGGCGACATCTTCGGCCACCAGTACACCGTCATCGACCGCATCGAGCGGCTGCCCGAGCGGCTGCCGCAACTGTTCATGGCGCTGACGAAGTAGCCAGGAGGTTGATTGGCCTGGCGTGTCGATGTTTGTCCCAGATTGTCCATTAGTCTGACTGTGTCACTAAATTCTGAAACTTGCCTATATTTCAGAACATCTTCCTTACTGAGGGCGATGTCATGGAAGTCGAAGACGAACTGGAACGGTATCTTGATCGCCTGGCGGGTGTGCTTGGCCATGCGGATC
>DATKUP010000113.1:0-2180 GCA_035530575.1 Thiobacillus sp.
AGTATGACGGTGCTCGACATCTACGATGCGCTTACCGCGTTCGGTTCGGTGGCGCTGAACACCAAGGACACGCTGTTCATCTACCCCAAAGGTGCGGTTCACACCTACCCGCTGCTGACGATGAACAATGCGGTGCTGAACTCCAGGGAACAGCCCATCGACTTTGAAACCGCGACGCTGATCACGCTGGGATTCAATGCGAGGAACACACTGACACGATCAACCTGGGCCAGCGGCGCATAACAGAAAGGGGGCGGCGATGGGTTTCAAACTTCCACCGCTGACGACGGATGTAGACTGCGAGCCTTTGGGGTATCCAAAGCTGATGTTCCGGTTCTGGCTGAATCCCTGGAATCCCGAAGATGGCGAGGAGTGGATCGCGCCAGACAAGCGCGACCCTCCTGTGGAAAAGCCGGAGGAGTGGGATCGGCTCTGGTACTGGTCGGTGGCCCGCATCCTTCAGTGCGTCCTCATTCCTGGCAAATTCAGCGATACCGGCAAGGACGAGGTAATCGACATCCCTGATATGCAGGCCGCCTATGACTTGGAACGGATGCCGAGGTTCGAGTCGAAAATGCTGAACTGGGCGCTGGGCGCCTTGCAGAAAGAGCGCCAGGAACGGTTCCAGGCCGCAGTAAAAAACTGAGGAGCCGCATCTGGCTGCGGATAACGGCGCAACGCACGGGACTGGAACTGCCGGCCGATGCGCCCCCGCTGCCAGATGCGGCCATCGTCATGCTGAAAACGCGGGCGCTGAACGACTGGCTGGGCACGACCTACACGCTGGACGAGGTGGCCGAGATGGACTGGCTGAGGTTCGACATCATGGGAACGATCAAGGAGGCGGCGAACCCGCCGAGGAAAGACGAGGAGAAACCCAAGATGCCGGCTGTGCCGAGGATACTGAGGGCTAGACGGTGAGCGTTTACCGGCTGATACTCGAACTCGTAGGCAAGGATGCCGGCGCGACACAGAAGCTACGCGCTGTCAAAAAAGAGGCGATGGGGCTGGAGCAGGCTGCCCAGAAGTTGCAAGGCGGGCTGGCGGCGGCGGCGGGCATCGCCGGCATGGCCTACATGGGCAAGCAGGCGCTTGACCTGGTGGGCGACCTGTACATGCTGGGCGCCCAGGCCATGCGGACGGAAAAGGCGTTCGACGAGCTGGCAAAGGGGGCCGGCGGTTCGGCTGATGCTATTCTGCAAGCCATCAAAAAGGCCACGGGCGGCACAGTGTCCGAGATGGACGCGATGGCGGCGGCGAACCGTGGCATCCTGCTGGGGCTGGGGGCCAACGCGGAGCAGTGGGGAGAGCTGACGGAGGTAGCCCGCTACCGTGCCAGGGCGATGGGGCTATCTGTCACCCAGGCATTGAACGACATCACCACGGGCATCGGCCGCGAGTCCCGCATGATCCTCGACAACCTGGGCATCGTGCTGGACCTGGATGCCGTGATGAACGACTATGCCGCGACGCTGGGCAAGACGGCCGGGCAGCTCGACACATTCGAGCGCAAGCAAGCCATGATCACGGGCATCATCAGCGAGACGTCAGGGGCGGCTGCGGCAGCCGGCGTCGATCTCGGCAACATGGTCAGCGACCAGCTTGACGATGTAGAGGCGATGGCCGCAGCCTGGGCAGACCTCAAGGTAGAGATTGGCCGCACCGTCGCCGAATGGGAGCTGGGGCGGGAGGCGCTTCAGGGTCTGACCAACATCCTGCGGGGCGACGCACCTGAAATCTTTGCGGCGAATATGGCCAAGGGCAAAGATGCCGTTGCCGAACTTGAGCGGGAGATTGAAGATGCCAGGGCCACACTCGCCGCAATGGAAGGTCCATCGGGCTGGTGGAGTCCCGAAGAAATCGCAGCGGTACAGAAGAAGATTGCGGCACTAGAGAGTGAGTTGCAGCGGCTCGTCGGTGCCACGAGGGACGGCCTGCCCTGGATGTCAGATATGGCAAGCCAGGCCGACTTCATGGCAGGTTATGCCCAACTGGCCGCCGGCAGTGTCTACAATCTCTCTGGCGCCATCGCCAGCCTTCGCGGCCCGATGAGCCAGGTCTTGTCGCTGGGCGACCAGTTCGAGCAGATGTGGCTGGACATCGGCGGGGCCATCAATGCCACGGGGATGGAGTTTGACGCTATCGAGCGCGACCTGGGAAAGCTGACCGGGGAGGAGTTG
>DATKUP010000114.1:0-2522 GCA_035530575.1 Thiobacillus sp.
ACAGTGCATCAAGCGCCTGTCCGACAACGCCTTCATCCCCTTCGACCCCGCCAACACGGACTACGCCGAGTATCTGGAATGGCTGGCCGAGGGCAACGAGCCGCTGCCTGCTGACGAACCTATCGCGGACGCAGAATAAACCTGCTAGGATAGCCGCATAGCCACTGGAGTAGGCCATGCTTGGTTTTTCCGCACTTGACGCAGCCGCCCTCGCCGCCACAGGCGAGTTGGATGTAACTGTCGCCGTCACCGGCGTACAGGCAACGGGTGCCGTCGGCACAGTCGTTGTGGTTGCGGCAGCCAATGTCCCTGTCACCGGGGTCGAAGCAACAGGTCAGACCGGCACGGTCGTTGTCATCGCCGAGGCGGATGTCCCAGTCACGGGACTGGAAGCTACAGGTCAGACCGGCACGGTCGCGGTCGTCGCCGAGGCAAATGTCCCAGTCACGGGGCTGGAGGCCACTGGTGCCGTTGGCACGGTCACTGTCACAGGCAAGGCCGTGGTCCTCGTTACGGGCGTGCAGGCCACCGGACAGGTCGGCCGCGTCATCGTGTGGAGCGAGATTGTTCCAAATCCAATTACGAGTTATACTCCGATAACCCCGGACCCCGGATCGGTCTGGGCTGAGATTGAACCGAGCAGCTCGGCCACGTGGACCGAGATCGCAGCATAAGGATCTGACATGCCTAGTACGTATACAGGCTCCGGCATTGAACTGATCGGCGACGGCGAACAGTCGGGCAGCTGGGGCAATACCACAAACAACAACCTTGAAATTATCAACCGCCTCATTTCCGAGGCCGGGACCATTGCGCTGGCTGGTACAACGCACACGCTGAGCATTGCTGACGGCACCCTGTCTGACGGACAGTACGCGGTGCTGGTTTTTGGCGGCGCACCCTCTGGTGCAAACACCGTTACGATTAGTCCGAACGATGCCAAGCGGGTATTCATCGTATCCAATACCACCAGCCAGAATGTGATCCTAACCCAAGGGTCTGGCGGCAACGTCACTGTAGGTGTCAATGGCAAGGCTATCGTGTATTCCGATGGGGGCGGCGCCTCCGCTGCTGTGGTGGATGTAACTCCGGTCACGCCGACACTGGCGGACATTGGGGCCTTGACCCCTGCGGACGGCAACTTCATCGTCGGCAACGGCTCCACTTGGGTAGCCGAGACCGGCAACACGGCGCTGCAGAGCCTTGGCGTGACCGCCACGGCGACGGAACTGAACACCATGGACGGCATCACGGCCACGACCGCTGAGCTGAACATACTTGACGGCGTGACCGCCACGACGGCCGAACTCAACTTCACCGATGGCGTGACCAGCGGGATTCAGACGCAGCTTAATAGCCTCAGCAGCGCAAAAGCTGATAACGTCAACGCCAGCATCGCCACGTCGATTTCGTTGACCGGAGGGGCTTCCGCTTGGCAGTTTGCTCTGTCTGGCAACGACCTCATCATCAAGTACGGCGGCGTAAACAAAGCCAAGCTAGACACGTCGGGCAATCTCACTGTCACCGGAAACATCACTGCGTTCGGGAGCGTCTAAATGGCTCTGCCGGGCTCTGGTCCTATCAGCTTCAGCCAGCTCCAAACTAATTTTGGAGGTAGCAACCCCATCTCGATGAGCGAGTACTATGGGGTAGCCTCTGGGGTGCCGGGGTCTGGTGCAATCAGCATGTCTCAGTTTTATGGGACGGCCAACATCGTCGAGTACTTGATTGTGGCTGGTGGCGGTGGAGCACCAAACCGGCACTCGGGCGGCGGCGGTGCGGGTGGATACCTTACTACTTCGGCTGACGAGGGCGGTACGTTCTCTTGGTTTGCGACCGTCGGCGGAGGTGGTGCAGGCGCCGCAGACGTACCGGGTGTTGGAGGCAATACAACATTCCGCGGTTTGACTGCTATTGGCGGCGGTCGCAGCACCTCTGAGGGCGGCGGATCTTCCGGTGGTTCGGGTGCGGGCGGTTCGGTGTTTGGTGGTCCCGGCGGCGGCACCAGCGGTCAGGGTAATAGCGGCGGATCTGGAGCGTCTACGTGGGCCTTCGGGGGCGCAGGTGGCGGTGGCGGCGGACGTAACGCTGCTGGGGGCAACGCGTCCTACCTTGGGTACGTTGGCGGCGGCGTAAACGGAAACGGTGGCGCGGGGGCCCAGTGGCTGAACGGGTCGTACTACGCTGGCGGCGGTGCTGGTGGCGCGCGGGGCAGTGATATATCTGGCAGCGGCGGCATCGGTGGTGGTGGCGGCACTCGGGTTAATAACGCGTCTAGTGGGGACGGTGTTGGCGGCTCTGGGGGCGGTGGCGGCGCAGGCAACGACGCTGTGAGCCGTGGCGGCAACGGTGGCTCTGGGGTGGTCATCGCTCGCTACCTTGGCAGCCCGCGCGCATCTGGCGGCTCCGTCAGCCAATCCGGTGGATATACATACCACACGTTCACTTCATCAGGGACGTTCTCGCAATGAGCCATTTTGCCCGCGTGTTTGACGATATCGTAGTCGACGTGATCGTGGCCG
>DATKUP010000115.1:0-20899 GCA_035530575.1 Thiobacillus sp.
CTCTCCTGCACGCTGGTCGACAAACTGCTGCGGCAGTCGGGGACCTTCGCCGCCTACCAGCACGTGCAGGAGAGGGTGATGGACTCCAACGACCTCGAGCGCGAGCGCGGTATCACCATCCTCGCCAAGAACTGCGCCGTCACATACGAGGGCACCCACATCAACATCGTCGACACACCGGGCCACGCCGACTTCGGCGGCGAGGTCGAGCGCGTGTTGTCGATGGTAGACGGCGTGCTGCTGCTGGTCGACGCGGTCGAGGGCCCGATGCCGCAGACGCGCTTCGTCACGCGCAAGGCGCTGGCGCTGGGCCTGAAGCCCATCGTCGTCGTCAACAAGGTGGATCGCCCGAGCGCGCGGCCGGACTGGGTGGTGAACCACACGTTCGAGCTGTTCGACAAGCTCGGCGCGACCGAGGAGCAACTCGATTTTCCGGTGATCTACGCCTCCGCGCTGCATGGCTGGGCCGCGGCAGACATGAAGGATGCGCCGAAGTCGATCGATGAGCTTAAGGACGACCAGAAGTTCAACATGCGGCCGCTGTTCGACGCCATCCTCAAGCACGTGCCGGTGCGTGAGGACGACCCCAATGGCCCGCTGCAGCTGCAGATCTGCTCGCTCGACTACTCGAGCTATGTCGGCAAGATCGGCATCGGCCGCATTTCGCGCGGTCGCATCAAGCCGCTGCAGGACGTGGTGGTGATGAATGGGCCGGATTCGCAGCCGGTCAAGGCACGCATCAACCAGGTGCTGACGTTCGAAGGCCTGGAGCGCGTGGTGTCGGAGGAAGCCGTCGCCGGCGATATCGTGCTGATCAACGGCATCGAAGATATCGGCATAGGGTCGACCCTCTGCGCGCCCGATCAAGCCGACGCGCTGCCGCTGCTGCGCGTGGACGAGCCGACGCTGACCATGAACTTCATGGTCAACAACTCGCCGCTAGCGGGCCGCGAAGGCAAGTTCGTCACCAGCCGCCAGATCCGCGAGCGTCTGAAGAAAGAACTGCTGGTCAACGTCGCCTTGCGCGTCGACGAGACCGGCGATGCCGACATCTTCCGCGTCTCCGGCCGCGGCGAGCTGCATCTCACCATCCTGCTGGAAAACATGCGCCGCGAAGGCTTCGAGCTGGCCGTCGGCAAGCCGCGCGTGGTGTACAAGGAAATCAACGGCGAGAAATGCGAGCCGTATGAAAACCTCACTATCGATCTGGAAGACGATCACCAGGGCGGCGTAATGGAAGAAATCGGCCGCCGCCGCGGCGAGCTGACCAACATGGAGTCCGACGGCAAGGGCCGCACCCGGCTGGAATACCACATTCCCGCGCGCGGCCTGATCGGCTTCCAGTCCGACTTCATGACGATGACGCGCGGCACCGGCCTGATGAGCCACGTGTTCGACGACTACGGTCCGGTGAAAGCCGACCTGCCCGGCCGCCACAACGGCGTGCTGGTCAGCCAGGACAACGGCGAGGCCGTGGCCTATGCGCTGTGGAAACTGGAAGACCGCGGCCGCATGTTCGTCAGCCCCGGCGACAAGTTGTACGAAGGCATGATCATCGGCATCCACAGCCGCGACAACGACCTGGTGGTCAACCCGATCAAGGGCAAGCAGCTCACCAACGTCCGTTCGTCCGGCACCGATGAAGCGGTGCGCCTGACCACGCCGATCAAGCTGACGCTGGAATCGGCAGTCGAATTCATCGATGACGACGAACTGGTCGAAATCACGCCGAAGTCGATCCGTATCCGCAAGCGCTACCTGCAGGAGCATGAGCGCAAAAAAGCATCGCGCGCAGCGGCGTAAACCCAACCCGGCTTTGTGCCGGGGCTGCGCGACTAAAAGCCCGGCGCGCAGCCGGGCTTTTTTACATGGGCCGCGGGTAAAATCGATGCCATGCGCCCAATAGAAATCAGCCTCCTCGTCGGCCTTGCCGCCCTCATCCTCGTGACTGTTTTCCTGCTGCTACGCATCCATGCGCTGCGACGGGAACAAACCGGGCTGCCCGCATTGCTTACGCAGGACATGGAAGCCCGTCACCGCGCGGTGCTGACCGATCTCCACGCGGGTCTCGCGCAGCAGTCCGACCGCATGCAGGGCCAGCTGCAGGCCCTACAGATCGCGCAGACCGAGCGGCTTGCGGAAACACGGGAAACCGTCACCAGCCAGTTCAGCCAGTTCCAGGCCGCGATGCTGGAAAAGTTGATCGAGCAGGGACGCGTCGAGCAAGGCATGCTGCAGGACACGCTGAAAGGTATGACCGCACAGTTCAACGAGCGCGTACAGCAGCTGTCGCAGACGGTCGACGGTCGGCTCAGTGAAATTTCCGGCAAGGTGGCCGAGCGACTCGATGAAGGCTTCAAGAAAACCAACGAGACCTTCACCTCGGTGATGTCGCGGCTGGCGGTGATCGACGAGGCGCAGAAGAAGATCGAGGGCCTGGCGTCCAACGTCGTGTCGCTACAGGAGATACTGGGCGACAAGCGCTCGCGCGGCGCCTTCGGCGAAGTCCAGCTGGAAGCGCTGGTGCGGAACTGCCTGCCGCCCGACGCCTATGCATTCCAGCACACCCTGAAAAGCGGCGCGCGTGTCGATTGCGTCCTGATCCTGCCCGAGCCGACCGGCACGGTGTGCGTCGATTCCAAGTTCCCACTGGAAAACTACAGCCGCATGTTCGACGACAGCCTGCCGGCGGCCGAGCGCGATGCAGCCAAGCGGCAGTTCAAGACGGATGTCAAAAAACACGTCGACGACATCGCTGCCAAATACATCGTCGAAGGCGAAACCTCGGACGGCGCGGTGATGTTCCTGCCGGCCGAAGCGGTATTTGCCGAAATCCACGCCTACCATCCGGATCTGGTCGAGCACGCGCAGAAAAAGCGCGTGTGGCTGACCTCTCCGACCACGCTGATGGCGGTGCTGAACACCGCACGGGCAGTGATCCGCGATTCGGAAACCCGGCGCATGGCGCACGTGATCAAGGACGAGCTCTCCAAGCTGGCAAAGGATTTCGCGCGCTTCGACGAGCGCATGAAAAAACTCGCCTCCCACATCGAGCAGGCCAACAAGGATGTGGGCGAGGTGCGCATCTCCAGCGACAAGATCAGCCGCCGCTTCCAGCAGATCGAGCGGGTCGAGCTCGACCACCCGGACGCGGACGCCGCGCGCCTGCTCGACGCCGACGAGTGAGCCGATGAACCAGAGCCTGTACACACTCATTTTGAGCCTGCGTTGCCGCGAGAAAGCAATGGATGCAAGGCGCGGTGCGCAGGCAAGGGCCATCCCTTGCCAAGCGGCGCAACGCCGCAGACGTGCTTTCTCGCGTCAACCCGGAGGGGCGGGCCGATTCGGGCGCATCCCTTTGTCGCAGGTCGCTTGCTGTGCTCGCACAGCGGCGCGTCCCGCTCCGCGGGCTGCATCCCGACTCGGCCTCGCCGCAGGCTCAAAATGAGTGTGTACAGGCTCTTTGGCCGCTGGCGGCGCGCCCGCCTTCTCGAACGACATGCCATCCCGTCCGCTGCCTTCGATACAACGGTCGCCGCCCTGCCGATCCTGCGCGGGTTCGATGCCCCGGAACGAACACGCCTGCGCGAAGCCGCCAGTCTGTTCATCCACGACAAGACGTTTTCCGCCGCCGGCGGGGCAAACGTCGACGATGCCACCCAATACATCATCGCCCTGCAGGCCTGCCTGTTGACGCTCAACCTCGGCGAAGACAGCTACCGCGGCTGGAGCGAAATCATTCTCTATCCCAATGAATTCCTGCGTGACCTTGTGGAAATCGACGAGGCTGGGGTGGTGCATCGCTCGCGCGATATCCTGGCGGGCGAGTCCTGGCACGGCGGGCCGCTGGTGCTGTCGATTGCCGACGTTGAAACCAGCGGCCTGGCCGATGGCGTCAACGTGGTGCTGCACGAGTTCGCGCACAAGCTCGACATGCTGAACGGCTCCGCCAACGGCTTCCCGCCGCTGCATCGCGGCATGGATGCCGCCGCCTGGGCGCGCGACTTCAGCGCGGCCTTTGAGGATTTGTGCGCGCGCGTCGACGCCGGCGAAGACACCGCAATCGACCCCTACGCCACCGTCAGCCCCGCCGAGTTCTTTGCGGTGCTGACCGAGGTGTTCTTCGAGACGCCGCGCCTGCTCGACGCCGAATACCCGGCGATTTACCGGCAGTTGCAGCAGTTCTACCGCCAGCATCCGCTGGCGCGACTGGAAGCCCATGCCTGAGTCCCGCACCGCCGCCCGCATGGCCGGTATCGCGCCGTTCCACGTCATGGACATCCTGGCGCGGGCGCAGGCACTGGAAGCCGCCGGGCATGACATCATTCATCTCGAAATCGGCGAGCCCGACTTCGCCACCCCCGCCCCCATCGTCGAGGCCGGAGTCGCCGCGCTGCGCGCCGGCCACACGCACTACACCGGCGCCCTGGGTCTGCCGGCACTGCGCGAAGCCATTGCCGGATTTTATGCAAGCCGCTGGCAGGCCGCGGTCGACCCCGCGCGCATCGTCGTCACCCCGGGTGCATCGGGTGCGCTGCTGCTGGCGCTGGGCTTGCTGGCCGGCCCCGGCGACGAGGTGCTGATGGCCGATCCCGGTTATCCCTGCAACCGTCATTTCGCCCGCTTTTGCGATGCGCGCGCCGTGACCGTTGCGGTCGATGCCGCCAGCGGCTTTCAGCTCACGCTCGAATCCATCCAGCGTCACGCCACCGCGGCCACCCGCGCCGTGCTGATCGCCAGCCCCTCCAATCCGACCGGCACCGCCATTCCGTCCGGCGAACTCGAACGCATCCACGACTGGTGCGCCATCCACAGCGTGGCGCTGATCGTCGACGAAATCTATCTGGCGCTGACCTACGACGGCGCCGAGCACAGCGCCGCGCGCTGGGACGACGTCTTCGTCATCAACAGTTTCTCGAAATATTTCCTGATGACCGGCTGGCGGCTCGGCTGGCTGGTGACGCCCGCCTGGGCCATGGCGGCGCTGGAGCGGCTGGCGCAGAACCTGTTCCTGGCGGCCTCCACCCCAGCGCAACATGCTGCACTGGCGGCATTCGACCCCGCCACCCTGGACGAACTCGAAGCCTGCAAGGCCGAACTGCACACGCGCCGCGATTTCATGCTGCCCGCGCTGCTCGAACGCGGCTTCCTCATTCCCACCCAGCCGCAGGGTGCGTTTTATCTGTATGCCGACTGCAGCGGCCATACCGACGACAGCGTCCAGTTTGCGCAAGCCTTGCTGGAACAGGTTGGGGTGGCGGTGACTCCGGGCCTCGACTTTGGCCAGCACCAGCCGCAACGCTTTCTTCGCATCGCCTATACCCAGCCGCTGCCGCGCCTGGTGGAAGCGGCCGCGCGCATCGACAGCTTTTTACGGACGTAAAAAAACCGGCCAAAAGGCCGGCTTTTCGTTCCTTGACCCGGAATTACTGGGCAGCGGGAGCGGGAGCAGCTTCGCCTTCGGCAGGAGCGGCTTCGCCTTCGGCAGGAGCAGCTTCAACAGGAGCAGCTTCAACAGGAGCGGGCGCTTCGGCAGCAGGCGCTTCAACAGCAGGTGCTTCGACAGGCGCAGCAGCTTCTTCTTTTTGGCCGCAAGCGGTCATGGAAACAGCCAGCAGAGCGGCCAGGAGGACGGAATATTTCATTTGATTTCCCTTATATTACAATATATTAAAATCTAAAACCCACACCAGAGATCGGCCCGGGACGTGTAATCCAGCCGACGCGCGGATTCTAACAAATCGGCAAAAGAAAACCACAATCTATTAAATTTCTTCTATTGCAGGAAAAATGTGTTGCCGGATAACAACAAGTCCGGCGAGAAGCGAAGACATGCGAAGATCTCATGGCGCGGACAAGCCGCTGCGCTCGCGCAAAAGCCGGATGACTTCCGGCCTGACTTCCCCTCATTCCAGCGCGTTCCGATAGGGGGATCAACTCATTGGCCCTGCTGTTCGATCATTTCGCCCGGCTGGCTGCCGGGGCGCAGCTTGCCCTGCTAGATAAAGCCAGCGTGGTGACAAGTTCGTTTTCGCCCAGATCCAGACGTGGCCGTCGCGGGTGTCGAGGATGAGGCCCGCTCGCCGCCCTTGCCGCCTTCGGTGCCGGCCGATACGGCCGGCAGGCCCAACAGCATCCATCCTGTCCGCATCATGCATCCTTCATGTAAGCCGAATTACCCACCCGCACCAACCGCGCCTATGCATCTGGCTTCCTGAGTGGGCATTTCAATGGACATCCGGGATCATGTCATTTGAAAAGCGCTGCCACGGCCTCCGCATCCAGCACATATTCGTGATTGCAGACATCGTCGTGCACCCGGATTTCGCCATGCTCGGCGAGGATGGACTCGCATTCCGTGCGTCCCACGCTGCGCAGCATGGAATAGATCTTGGCCGGATCATACGGGCAGTGGTAGCTGACCGGGCGCGGGCCGTACACGCGCACGTCCTCTTCCGGAAACAGCCGCTCGATCAGCTTGATCGAGCCCAGACCGAGCAGCTCCTCCGCCCGCACGGTCCCGGCCAGGATCTGCACCCGGTTCCAGCCGTCGGCGTCGCGCCCATCCGCACCCGGCAATGCCTGCAGGAACAGGCCCGCAGCGGTCTCGTGGCTGCCCGCCAGCCACAGACGGGTAGGCGTCTGCTCGGACTGCGTCAGGTAATGCTCGAACACTGCCGCCACGTTATCACCCTGCAGTGGCACATGGCTCTGGTAGGGCTGGCGCATGCCTGCAGTGTCGAGGGAGAGGGTCAACGCGCCGTCGCCCAGCAGGGCCGGCAGGCTGCCCGCGGAGACTTCCGGCGCGCTGCGTGCCATGCCGCGCAGACGCAGCTGCTCGTCGCAGTCCATCACCAGCAACGACACCGCGCCTTCGCCGCGCAACTGAAAGGTCAGCCGTCCGGCTTGCTTGAGGTTGGCGGTGATCAGCGTGGCCACCGCCGCCAGCTGGCCGAGGAGTTCGACAACGGGTTCGGGATAATCGCGCCCCGCAATCATCTCGCGCCAGGCGGGACCAAGCTGCACCCAAGCGCCGCGGATGTCGAGCTGTTCGAACAGGAAACCGCGCACGCGGCTGGACTGGGCGTCGGCCGGGTTCAAACCAAACCCCTTGCCACAGAGGCACAGAGGCACAGAGAAAACAAAAGAAAAAAGGGCTTGCCGGGGTGAGGCTTCAGCATTCTGCGATCCATTGGTTTTTCTCTGTGCTCTCTGTGTTCTCTATGCCTCTGTGGTTCAAAGCTGTTTTTGGGTTCAATTGAGTTGCACCCGCTCGCCCCAGGGCACCGCACCCTTGCCCTTGACCAGCCAGATGACCGGGTAATTCGGCGGCGTTTTGGGAAAGTCGCCTTCGGCATCGGTGAAATACACCAGCATGTTGGGATTGCGGTTTTCGTGCTCGACCCAGTCGAATACCGGACGAAAATCGGTGCCGCCGCCGCCTTCGATGCCGGCGGGAAGCTGCATGGTGTCCCACGGTTCGAACTCCCACGGCGCGGCTTCGGCGACGTGATTGTCGCACGCCAGCAGGGTGACGTGCGCGCGCACCTGGCCTTTCAGCGCATCGAGCTCGGTGACGAATTCGCGTAGTTCGTCGTCGCCGATAGAACCGCTGGTGTCGATCGCCGCCACCACCTCGATGCCGTCGCTCGACAGGCGCGGCAGCAGCGCATCGCCTTCTCGTCTGGACGGGCGCCGCCATGAATAATCGTCACGCTGGTTGATCGCGAAAAAACGCGCCAGCAGGGCGCGCCACGGCAGGCTGGGCGCCAGCAGGCCGTCGACCCAGCGCATCATCGACTGCGACAGCTTGCCGGCCTGGCGCGCAGCCTGGGCGGCGGCGGTGAGGCGATTCTTCCACTGCTCGGCGAGTTCCTCGCGCTCGGACGGCGACAGTTCATTGGGTTTTTGCGAGGCCTGGCTGCCGCTACCCTCTTTTTCCTCGGCTTCGCTCTGGCCTTCCAAACCCCGCCCGCCCGAATCGCCGGCGTCTGGATTGTCCTGGCGCTCGCTCTCGTCGGGACTGGCACCTTGTTCGTTGTCGTTATCGAACATGTGCTGGTCGAAGGACTCTTCCGGCGTGTCCTCGGGAATCAACGGGTAGATTTCCTCCGCCGACAGTGTCATGAAATTCTGGTCAGCGAGGATGCCGTGCAGCGGCGGCTTCAGTCCTTCCTCGATCAGGATGAGGTTGACCGCATGATCGCAGGCGACGTCCCAGCGCCGCTTCATCCGGTGGTTGCGGCGGTGAGGGTGGCCCATCGCGCAGTGCATCGCCTCGTGCGCCAGCACGAACTGAGTCTGCGCGAGATTCAGGTTTTCGATGAACGCGGGATTGAAATAAAAAGCCTGCGCGTCAGTGCCGGTGGTGGTACACCAGTCGCCGCCGGGTTTCAGCGGCAGATGCATCACCAGCGCGCCGAGAAAGGGGCGCTCCATGATGAGACGGGTGCGCGCAGCCGCGAGCTTGGTAAGGATCGGCTGCAGCGTATCGGGCTGCTTAGTGCTCATACAGGACCAGATCGGTGATGCTGTTGGCCCACTCGGCAAACGCCGGTACGGCAAACAGCGGCCGCCCGACGGCACGGTGCAGGTCGGACACCAGCATCACGCCCATTTCGCGCTGCGAAAAGCGCTGTGCGTATTTGAGGATATTGCCGTATACCTCCGCAGCGTTGGCGCTGTCGGCGGCCTGCAGCGCACGGCGCACCAGCGCGGCGGCAACCCCGTACTGCAGGTCGATACCATGGGGTACTTCCGCCTCATCGCCGGCGACGATGGCGTCGATATCCGGCATCTGCGCCATGTTGTCGACAAAGGTTTTCAGCTCCAGCCCGGCCGACTGGCCGACGCATGCCATCAACGCGTCGGCGAGCAAGTCGGTGCGGTCGAATTTCTGCAGCGCGCGGTGAGCAAATTCCCACGAACGTGGACTGGGAAAGGCGATCGGTGTGTGCGCCGGGTCGAAGCTGAACAGCAGATCGGGGCGGAAGCGCAGGAAGGCGATCACGCGTGGATCGATACCCTCGTTGTGCGCCCAGTCCACCCAGTCGTCCAGATTCACCTCGACTTCATAATGGGTGAAGCGGTTGGCCAGCGGCGCCGGCATCGCGTAGGTCACGCCGCGGTCGCCCTGGCGGTTTCCGGCGGCGAAGATCACCCAGCCGCCGGGCACCTGGTATTCGCCCAGCCGGCGGTCGAGAATCAACTGATAGGCCGCGGCCGATACGGTGGGCGGCGCCGAGGTGATTTCATCCAGGAACAGGATGCCTGCCGGGCCGTGGCGCCCGGCATCGGGCAGCACCGAGGGAATCGACCACTCGACCAGCTGGCCGTTGCGGAAGGGAATACCGCGCAGATCGGTCGGCTCCATCTGGGAGAGGCGGATGTCGATCAGCGGCACACTGTGCCGCAGGGCGATCTTGGCAACGATCTGCGACTTGCCGACACCCGGCGGGCCCCACAGCATCACCGGCGTGTGATAGCCGTCGGCGGCGCTTTCAAATTCGCGGTCGAGGATAGTTTCGATGTGGGAGGGTCGCATGAATAATCAGTACAGCAGTAAATGGTCTTGAATGATAATCGCTCGCGCCACTCACTTCCACCCGTAAAGGGTAGGCCGTGGTTGTAAAGCCGTTAAAGCGTCAACAACCACGCACCAATTTCGCCTTGCTCGATATGGGGGGATTTTGTTACCGTGGCGCGCAACCCGGCAGATTGGAAGCAGTATGAATTTTTGCAGTGAATGTGGCAGTGCCGTGGCGCTGCGCGTGCCAGAAGGCGATCATCTGCCGCGCCATGTGTGTCCCGATTGCGGCACCATCCATTACCAGAACCCCAAGATGGTGGTCGGCTGCATCCCGGAATGGGAAGACAAGGTGCTGCTGTGCCGCCGCGCCATCGAACCCAGGTACGGGCTGTGGACGCTGCCGGCCGGCTTTATGGAGAACGGCGAAACCACGCTCGAGGGCGCGACGCGCGAGACCTGGGAAGAGGCCGGGGCACGCATCGAGGCCGGCGGCCTCTATGCCCTGTACAACCTGCCGCACATCAATCAGGTTTATTTCATATTCCGCGCTCGGCTACTCGATCTGAATTTCCAGCCCGGTGTCGAGTCGCTGGAAACCAGGCTGTTCACCGAAGCCGAAATTCCCTGGGACGAAATCGCCTTCCGCACCGTGCGCGCCACGCTGGAACAGTACTTCGGCGACCGCCGCACAGGCTTATTCGACTTTCATTTCGGCGACATCCGCACGTGCTGAGTTTACGCCCCATGCCACCTCAGGCAGCGACGGCGAATGCTCCCGCCCGACCACATCCATGCTCACACGCAGCCAGTCTTCGTGGGCTTCCTGCACTTCACCCAGCCGCAGGCGATAAACCATGTCGCTGTCGCGCAGCATCAGTGGCGCACCCAGCCGGTAATGCGTCCTGGGGATCAGCAGGTTGCTGGCGCCCTGGTCGAGATGGGTCATCGGCATGAATACGGCCCAGGTCTTGTCCTGCACCCCACCCTGCCCATCCGGCTCGAAATAGATTTCCACCCGCTTGGGGTGGCGTGACAGGCGCTGGGTGCCGACCAAATACTGGCCGTCTTCCTCACGGTTCCAGCGAAGCGCCAGCAATTGCCAGACGTTCTCGGACGGATCCCAACTCACCGCCACCAGGTGGCCATGAGGCAGCGCCGGCGCCTCGGGCAGCGCAAAGCCCATGCCCTCCGTACTCTCGTCACGCAACATCCACGGCTCCAGGGCAGGCTGGGTCCTGGCCGCATCGGGGTGGACCAGGGCTGCCAGGATACTGTCAATTCCCACCGCCACCCATACCCGGCCAAAGCGGTGCGTGCGCTGACGGTTGCGGCGGATGCCGCCGCGTTCGATCAGACTCGCCACCTGCTGGGTGAGCCCGTTATTCCCCTCTACAGCCGGGGTTTGGTCGAGCATTTTCAGATGATCGATCAACGGGCGCAAGGCCAGGTAGCGCAGGCGACGGCCCCGTACCCAGTCATGGTCCAGCATACAGGCGCCGTCGCTTCGCGACAGGTCCACCATGTGCGTGTGCACCTCGCTCTGCGGTACGATTGCCGGCAGGGGCAAGGGCTCGTAGCCCTCAAAAATCTGCGCAACGGACTCGATTTCCTGGGCGCGGTAGCCCAGTGGATGCACCAGCCCCATCAGCACCACCAGCATGTATTCGCGTGCGCAGTGGGTGGGCCGCGCGTCGAACTGCACCGTCTGCGTCGCAAAACCGTCGCGCTCGACCAGGCGATAGATCTTGTGCATGCGGCGCCAGGCCGATGCGGACGGCGTGCGCGCCTGGTGATAGTTCCAGCGCATGACCAGGCCGGCGTAGCGCAGCACACGGGTGGCAATCTCGGCGGCGAAGGGCTTCAGTTCCGCACTGGCCGGTGCACGGTAAGCCTGCTTCAGCATCGTAAGCCAGGCTTCCGCCAGCAGCGACCAGAACACCCACGATTCGCGCCACAAGGCCTGGCGCGCCATCCGGAACGAGGACTGGTTGCGCACATACTGTTCGACGACGCGCCGTTGCAGGGGCAGGCCCGCCTCTTCCAGCCTCATCAATGATTTCATGCGGCTGAGCGAAGCCGCTTCATTTTCCGCATTGAAACGCTCCAGCCCCTCGACCAGCACATGATGCGCGTCGTAATCGGAGCCGGCAGGCAAGGCCTTCAGCCATTTATCGGTGGCCTTCGCGGAAGCAAACGGCGAGCCTTCCCCGACTTTTCTGCGACGGGCGATCGCGCTCAACATATCGAAAAAATCGGTCATGACTGTGTCAGCTTGTTGCGGATGCCTGCTGACAAGCACCATTTATGCCAAACCCATGGCCGTAGCGCATTCATTTCAACGTATTGGTTATGTTCGGGTTTGCAATATTCGCGCGCGACAGCTTTCCGGCGGATTAACGAAAACCCGACACCCGCTGTTGAAGCCGCGTCGATCCGGCCCGACGCGCGGATTGCCATCGGGTTCGCCTCACAAAGCGGGACGAACCCGCTACAATGCGCGCCGGGGAAGCGTGGCAGAGTGGTCGATTGCACCGGTCTTGAAAACCGGCAACGGGCAACCGTTCGTGAGTTCGAATCTCACCGCTTCCGCCAGAATGATTAAACCCAGATTTTTCATTAGGGAAGCGCTGATTAATTCGATATGGCCGTCATTGCGAGCGCAGCGAAGCAATCCAGCGTATCGATCAAGCGGGCATTTCTGGATTGCCGCGTCGCTGCGCGCCTCGCAATGACAAATTAATCAGCGGTTCCTTAGGGCGAGATGTTTTGGGTAGGGTGCACTCCGTGCACCTTCGGGCGTCAATCGGTGCACGAAATGCACCCTACGCACCATAAATCGTCTAATGAACAATCTGGATTAAATTGTTGTGCCGCCCACACTTGATGAGAAAATCTGCGGATGGCACAGCCCTCCCCACTCACCCCTATCAACCACGATCGCGACAGCGCGGGGATGACTTATGTCTATCCCGTCGTCTCGCGCCGCGCGGGCGGGGTGTCGGTGGGCGTCAACCTCAACCCGAACAACGCCTGCAACTGGGCGTGCGTGTATTGCCAGGTGCCGGGTCTGACACGCGGCACGGCGCCCGAGATCGATCTGGCGCAGCTGGAAGCCGAGCTGCGCACGATGCTCGCCGACATCCTCCACGGCGACTTCATGCAAACGCGCGTGCCCGAGGGTGCACGGCGGCTGAACGACATCGCGCTGTCGGGCAACGGCGAGCCGACCAGCGCCAGGGCTTTTCCGCAGGTCATCGAACTGATCGGCCGGGTGATGAATGACTTCGACCTGGTGGGAAAAATAAAACTGGTGCTGATCACGAACGGCAGCCTGGCCGACCGGCCGCGGGTGCAGGAGGGCATCGGGAAAATGGCGGCGCTGAACGGCGAGGTCTGGTTCAAGTTCGACAGCGCGACCGCCGCCGGCATGCGCCACGTCAACCAGACGCGGGTTTCACCCGACAGGCAGTTCGAGCGGCTGGCCATAGCCGCGCGGCTGTGTCCGACCTGGCTGCAAACCTGCGTGTTCGCGCTCGACGGCAAGCCGCTATCGGAAGCGGAACAGGCGGCCTATCTGGCCGCGGTGGCGCGCATCCGGCAGCAATCGATCCCGGTGCGGGGCGTGCTGCTGTATGGCCTGGCACGGCCTTCGATGCAGCCGCAGGCCGGCCGGCTGTCGGCGCTGCCTGCCGGATGGCTCGAAGCCTTCGCCGAAAAAATCCGCGCGGCTGGCTTGCAGGTTCTGGTTTCGCCATGATCCACGGCATCGGTACCGACCTGCTGGACGCCGGGCGGATTCGCAGCGGCCTCGCGCGCTTTGGCGAGCCCTACGCAAACCGCATCCTCGCCCCGGCCGAATATGCAGGGTATGAAGCCAGCCGCGACCCGGCGCGCTTCCTCGCCAAATGCTTCGCCGCCAAGGAGGCGTTCGCCAAGGCTGCGGGAACCGGGCTGCGCGCGCCGGTGTCGCTGCGCAACATCGCCGTGCTGCGCGATCCGCGCGGCAAGCCCTTCCTGCAATGCGCGCCCGAGCTCGCCGCCTGGCTGGCCACGCGCGGCGTCACGGCGCATCATGTTTCGCTGTCGGACGAGAGCGACCTGGTGCTGGCGTTTGTCGTGCTCGAGCAGTCCAATTCTTCTTCGGAGAACGCTACATGACCCTTGGCCCCTTGATGCTCGACGTGGCGGGCACCGAACTCACCGACGACGATCGCCGCCGCCTCGCCCATCCGCTGGTCGGGGGGGTGATCCTGTTTTCCCGCAACTACCGCGATCCGGCGCAGCTGGCCGCGCTGACCGCCGAGATTCACGCGCTCAAGCCCGCGCCGCTGCTGATCGGTGCCGACCAAGAGGGTGGCCGGGTGCAGCGCTTTCGCGAGGGTTTCACCCGCCTGCCGCCGATGCGCGCCTTCGGCGAAATCTGGAACGACCACCCACAACACGCCCGCGAACTGGCGCGCGAAACCGGTTTCGTACTGGCAAGCGAGCTGCGCGCGCACGGCGTCGACTTCAGCTTTGCGCCGGTGCTCGATCTGGATTACGGCGCCTCCTCGGTGATCGGCGACCGTGCCTTCCATGCCGACCCGAACGCCGTGTTCCAACTGGGGCAGGCGGCGATGCTGGGAATGAAGGACGCCGGCATGGCCGCCTGCGGCAAGCACTTTCCCGGTCACGGCTTCGTCAAGGCGGACTCGCACGTGGCGATCCCGGTGGATGAGCGCACCCTGGCCGACATGGCGATTACCGACCTGGTGCCGTTCCGGCTGATGATCGAGGCGGGGCTGGCCGCGGTCATGCCGGCGCATGTGATCTATCCCCAGGTCGACGACCGGCCCGCAGGATTTTCAAAAGTGTGGCTGCAAAAGCTGCTGCGCCGCCAACTCGGTTTCGATGGCGCAATTTTCAGCGACGACCTCTGCATGGAAGGCGCCGCTGTGGCGGGCGGCGTGGTCGAGCGGGTAGCCGCGGCGCTCGACGCCGGCTGCGATATGGCGCTGGTGTGCAACCGGCCCGATCTGGCCGACGAGGTACTGGCCAATCTGAAAGTGGACTGGCCCGCCCCCGCCCGCGCGCGACTGGCGCGCATGCACGGCCACCCCCACCCGCCGACGCTGGTCCAGCTGCGCGAATCGGCACGTTATGCCAATGCGCGGCACCACATCGCCGGACTGGGGCAGGATTCCGCCGACCTCAACCTGCAGACCGATCCAACCGATTACTGTGGCCGCGCATAAACACGACCACGGCGCAGGCCACAGCCACACTCACACGGCGCAAAGCGGCACCCTGATCGTCGCCCTGCTGCTGACGCTGTCGTTCGCCGGGGTCGAGGCTGCGGCGGGCTGGTGGTCGGGCTCGCTCGCGCTGCTGGCCGATGCCGCCCACATGGTCACCGACAGCTCCGCGCTGGGGCTGGCGGCGGCGGCGGCCTGGCTGGCGCAGCGCCCGCCCAGCACGCGGCATTCCTACGGCCTGATGCGCGCCGAAGTGCTGGCGGCGCTGTTCAACAGCCTTTTGATGCTGGTGCTGATCGGTTTCATCGTGCGCGAAGCCCTCGAGCGCATCGGCGCCCCGCGCGACATTGCCGGCGGCACTGTCATCACCGTCGCGGTCATCGGTCTCGCGATCAATCTCGCCGTCGCCTGGGTGCTGAGCCGCGGCGAACACACGCTCAACAGCCGTGCCGCGCTGCTGCATGTGCTGGGTGACGCGCTCGGCTCGGTGGCGGCGATTGCGGCCGGCATCGTCATCGTCGCCACCGGCTGGACCCCGATCGACCCGCTGCTGTCCCTGCTGGTGGCGGCGCTGATTCTGGTTTCGGCGCTGCGCCTGCTGCGCGAGGTCGTGCACGTGCTGATGGAGGGCGTGCCGCTCAATCTCCGGCTCGACACCATCGGCCAGGATCTGGCCAGGCTCGACGGCGTGCTGCGGGTGCATGACCTGCACGTGTGGACCCTTTCGTCCGACACCATCGCACTGTCGGCCCACCTGGAAATCCGCAACCTGGCCGACTGGCCGGGCATCCTCGCTGCCGCACGCCAGCTGATGGACACGCAGCACGGCATTCACCACGTCACGCTGCAACCCGAGGCGCTGGCGGCACAACCGCTCCTGCGCGGGGATTGGCCCCCACGCGCAGACGGCTCGCAAGGCTAAAGCGCAGAACCAGACACGGATCGTTAGCCCGACAGCCGCTTCATCGCGGTAACGGTACCCAAGCAAGCATTCATGGGGAATTCCCGAGGGCGATAAGCGGTCAACTGCGGTTTTCAGGATGATGAGTTGCTGCCTCTGAAAACCATATCACCATAAATCATGCTGCTCTTGGGGTGATGCGGCTGGGCGCCTACAATGGAAACGTTGAAGGCGTGTTTTCAATCTTTTGGTGCGACTCGCGCCAGCCGCCAGCCGATCAAGCAACACGATTCGCACAGTCAGGAAGGTACATGCAGTTCAAGGACTACTACCAGATCCTCGGGGTGCCCCGGGAGGCCACGGCGGACGAGATCAAGAAAGCGTTCCGCAAACTGGCGCGCAAGTACCACCCCGACGTCTCCAAGGAGCCCGAGGCCGAACTGCGCATGCGGGAGGTCAACGAGGCCTACGCGGTGCTCTCCGACGTGGAGAAACGTGCCGCGTACGATCAGCTGGGGCAGGGCTATCAACCGGGCCAGCCGTTCAATCCGCCGCCCGACTGGGATGCCGGCTTCGAGTTCTCCAGCCATGGCGCCCCGCCCCGCGGGGCAGCGGATTTCTCCGACTTTTTCGCCGAAATGTTCGGCGGCATGGGCGGCGCGCGAGGCGACTTTCGCGCGTCGGGCACGGCTTTTCGCGACCAAGGCGAAGACCACCACGCCAAGGTGCTGCTGGACCTGGACGATGCCTTCACCGGTGCCACCCGGCAGATCAGCCTGCGCGTGCCGAAGATGGATGCCCACGGCCGGGTGACACTGGAAACCCGCACCCTGAACGTGAAAATACCCAAGGGCGTGCACGAGGGCCAGATCATCCGGCTGGCCGGCCAAGGGGCGCCGGGCATGGGCGGCGGCCCTGCCGGCGACCTGCTGCTGGCGGTGCACTTCAAGCCCCACCCCCATTTCCGGGTGGATGGGCGCGACCTGCACCTGTCCTTGCCGGTAACGCCATGGGAGGCGGCGCTGGGGGCGGTCATTCCGGTCGACCTGCCGGGTGGGTCGGTGAAGGTGCGCATCCCGCAAGGGACGCAGAGCGGCAGACGGCTTCGGGTGCGCGGCAAGGGCATCCCAGGCGAGCCGCCGGGAGACCTGCTGCTTACCGTGCAGATCGCGGTGCCGCCCGCCGATACCCCGCGGGCGCGGGAAATCTATGAAACCATGGCGCGGGAACTGGCATTCGATCCGCGCGGAGGGCGTTAAGCGATGCGCGACGATGAGGTTTTGACGGGCAGCTTCATGGAAGAGACCTGGCTCACCCTGGAACAGGTGGCTGCCGCCTGTGCCGTCGAGCCGCAATGGCTGCTGGCCCACATCGAGATGGGCCAGTTCTCCCACGCCGCGAGCGTGGCCGGCGTGTGGCGCTTCTCCTCTGCAAGCCTGCTGCGGGCCCGGCGCATGTACCAGATCGAGCGAGATTTCGACGCCGTGCCGGAGCTGGCCGCCCTGGTGGCCGACATGCTGGAAGAAATGGATGCACTGCGCGCACGGCTGCGCCGTGCCGGCGATGTTTGAAGTCACAAAACATTTTCACGGCATCCTGCTTTGATTGGTTCGCTGAGCCGTCTCAATAGAGCGCTGTTCTTAATGCTTATTGATTCGGCCTTCCTCGCTATCGCACACAGCCCGAGCAAGCTGAACCTTAACGTCACTTCAAACTTCATCTGGCCGAATCAATAACTCCAGTGCCCCATCGCCGGCACTCCTGATTTACGCCAGCAGCAGGCCCTGGCGCGCAAACAGCCACAGTTGCTGCCGCGTCAGTTCGCCGACGGTTTCCAGCGGCAGCGCCAACCCCTGTGCGGCCAGCGTCTGCCGCATGGCGACCGCGAGTTCATCGACGGTGCGGCGGCCGTCCAGCATGCCGAGCAGGATGCGCCCCGGCGCGTCCAGTTCCATCGCCACCTGGCGCGCGCCGCTCACCACCCAGTTCGGTGCGTTCGCCTGCTGCCGCGCCAGCGCATGCGCGCAGGGACGCTCGCCCGGCGCGTTCGCATACGTAACGGCCGTCACGGTGGGCATCACGCAGTGGGCCATGACCAGCGGGAACAGGGCGTCGCGGAAGGCAGCCTCATCGACCTCCCCGCCCACCCCGTATTCGGCCAGCATCTGCCTGGCGGCTGCCAGCACGTCCGAATACGCGAGCGAGCCGGGATAGGCGGCCGACAGGGCCACGGCGGCAGCCTTCATCACGGGTTGCGCGATGGGAAAGGCGTTGCCCGCGGGGCTGATGAAGCGCTGCTCGCCCGCTGTTTCCAGATCGATTTCCTCGTCGCAGCGCAGGTCGGCATAAAACGCCAGCGCGCTCAGGGCATCGGCCTGCGGCGGCTGCGCGCAGGGGGTGTCGGCGCGCGCAATCAGTGCGCGGCGGAAGCGGACGGCGAGCGCGTCGTCGAGTGCCGCTTCGGCATCCAGCCAGCGCCCGGCCATGCCTTCCGAAACCAGGCCCCAGGCATCTTCGAGCTCGACTACGGCGCTGCGCGGGCCGGCCTCGCCGACGTAGCGCAGACCGTGCGCACCCAGCTGCGCGGCAAATTCGCCGAAGCGCATCGGCGCGTTGAATTCGGCGAGGTATTCGTGGAACAGGTAGGACGGCGCGGCGGATTTGAGATAGGCGATTTCCTTCAGCAGGACCGGATCGCTCCATTCGGCTTGCAGTTCGTCCAGCACGCGCAATGCCTGCTTAAAGCGCGCCGGCGCCGGCAGCCCGGCCGCGGTGCGCCCGGTCAGTGCAGCGCGCAGCGGCTGGAGTTTTTCCCAGCCGGCCGTGACGTTGAAGCTGACGTAGGCGATGCCGTGCGGCGACAAATGGCGCCGGCAGACATCGAGCAGCGCCTGTTGCACCGATGGCGGCACCCAGGAAAACACGCCGTGCGCGACGATGGTGTCGAACTCGCCCAGATCCTGCGGCAGCGCGGCAAGGTCGCCGTGCAGGACGCGAACGTTGGGCAGCCCCAGCGCCTCGACGAAAGCGGCGCCCGCCTCCGCCTGCATGCGCGACAATTCCACCCCCACCCAGTCGGCCCCGGGCCAGCGCCACGCCAGCGGAATCAGGTTGCCGCCCTGCGCGCAGCCGAGTTCGAGGATGCGCGAACGGCTGGGCTCGGGCGCACCGAAGCCGTGCAGCCTGGCCACCGCCGCCAGAAAATCCGGCTGGGTTTCGGGCAGCGGCAGGCTGTCGTAGGGGAGTTCGTCGTAGCTTGCGAGGGTGTTCATGGTGGCAATTGTATCGCCGCCATGAAGGGCAAATAGTGGAAGATTAGTGCCCGCTGTGGATCACGTCTCGCCTCGTCATTGCGAGGCGAAGCCGAAGCAATCCAGCCTGCGGGCACACGCTATGGATTGCTTCGCGTTGCTCGCAATAACAGCGAGGGGGCGGGATACAGCGGGATCAGTGCCCGCGCGAACCCGGCTTGCCCGCAAACAAGGCGGCCGGCGGACGCGGCTTGCGCGCCTGGGTCGACTGACCCGGTGCGCCGCTGCGGCCACCTGCCGGCTTGGCACCGGCACTAGCGGGTTTGGCCTGCGACGAACGGCCGGAGCCACTGCGACCACCGGGTTGCCCGCCACGTCCCGCGCCCTGCCCCTGGCGCGGGCCGCCACGGCCTTGCGGCGGGCGCGGTGGGCGCTCGTCGGACATCAGATCGGACTTGGCCGGCGGCACGAAGCCGGGTTCGATTTCGACCCGCACGATCGCGCGCTTGATCAGCTTCTCGATGTCGCGCAGATAGCTCATCTCCTCGTCGTCCACCAGCGACAGCGCCGAGCCGGTAGTGCCGGCGCGGCCGGTGCGGCCGATGCGGTGCACGTAGTCTTCCGGCACGTTGGGCAGTTCGAAGTTGACCACCTGCGGCAACTGGTCGATGTCGATACCGCGCGCGGCGATGTCGGTGGCCACCAGCACGCGCACGCTGCCGTCCTTGAAGCTGGCCAGCGCCTTGGTGCGCGCCGGCTGGCTCTTGTTGCCGTGGATCGCGGCGGCCGTGATGCCGTCCTTGATGAGCTTTTCGGTCAGTTTGTTGGCGCCGTGCTTGGTGCGGGTGAACACCAGCACCTGCTGCCAGTCGTGGTGCTTGATCAGATGCGCCAGCAGATCGCGCTTGTGAGCCTGCGGCACCCGGTGCATCGACTGCTCGATGACTTCCACCGTGGTGTTGCGGCGCGCGACTTCGACGCTCTTCGGGTTGTGCAGGAGGCCGTTGGCCAGGGCGCGGATCTCGTCGGAAAAGGTCGCCGAGAACAGCAGAGTCTGGCGCTGCTTCGGCACCACGGCGAGCACTTTCTTGATGTCGCGGATGAAACCCATGTCGAGCATGCGGTCGGCTTCGTCAAGCACCAGGATTTCGACGCCGGACAGGTCCACCGTCTTCTGCCCCATGTGGTCGAGCAGGCGGCCCGGCGTCGCCACCAGGATGTCGACGCGCGACTTCAGCGCCTTGAACTGCGGGTTGATGTTGACGCCGCCGAACATCACCATCGAGGTGAGCGACAGGTGCTTGCCGTAGGTCTTGACCGATTCCTCGACCTGCGCGGCGAGTTCGCGCGTCGGCACCAGGATCAGGCAGCGCGGGCGGCCCGGCTTGGGCGCCTGCGCGGCGCGCGTCGACAGGTGGTGCAGGATCGGCAGGACGAAGCCGGCGGTCTTGCCGGTACCGGTCTGCGCCGCGGCGAGCAGGTCGCCGCCTGCCAGCACCTGCGGAATCGCCTGCGCCTGGATCGGGGTGGGCGTGGTGTAGCCGGCATCGGCAATCGCACGCATGATGGGTTCGGCCAGCGCAAGGCTGGCAAAGGTGGTTTCAGTAGTCATGTAGGTTTTCCTGCGACGGCCTGTTGCGCTTGTGGCAACACCAATCGAGGCAGACGAATAGGGGATCGCGAGATCGGGGTAAGAGAACCACGCACCGATTGGCAGGGTGCGGGAGGCCGCACTATACCGGCTGCGGCCTGACGCGGCAATGCTTGCTTTTTGCCCCAAATTCCGCGATTGAAATCCCCGCATTCCGAATTTTGCGGATTTTTGAGTCATTCTGCGATGCAAACCGGAATGACCTTCCCCCGAAATTTCGTCTTCCAGGGGTGACGTAGTATTGACGTTAATTTGGGAAGAGGGAAGATGAAGAAGATACCGAAACAAGAGTACACCGCCGAGTTCAAAGCGCTGGCGGTCAAGCGGGTAAAA
>DATKUP010000116.1:0-24015 GCA_035530575.1 Thiobacillus sp.
CCTTGATCGGCAGGCCCGCTTCCGCCTCCCGCAGGAATCCAATGATCCGCTCTTCCGTGAAACGCTTCTTCATGTCCAATCTCCTTCGTCAGTGGGATTGGACTCTAAAGCTACGTGCTACTCAAACTGGGGGGACGTCGGGTTTATTCCACCAAAAACCTCATCCTCTGGTTCGGGTGGATCTGGAATCTTCGGATCGGTCCGCATCGCAGCCTAACAGTTAATAGAGAGACCCATGGGTCCGGACGTTTTTTAATAAAGAGACAGGCATTTTCACTTTAAATCGTCTTGATTCTTATATAGATGTTGGCCCGGCTGTCTCTTTATTACGTTATGCAAAAGGAGACGGAGGGCTTCCGGATTATGCTCCTGATTTCCCCCCTCAACTACTAGGAGCGAGGTGATCGAGGTGACACGGAGAGTTGCCAGCCCGTTCGACAGCCTCTGAGGCTTGCGCGCCTGATTGCGACTGAAGGACTGGCGTCATCCATGTCGCCTCGGGCTAGGTTCACAGACTGCTCTTGGCCATGAAGCTGACGACATGCGGGGTTGGCCGGACGGGCCGCTGTGGCCGACAAACGGACGCTTCCGACCTACCTCACGACTGACTCTTCCGGGTCGATAGCGGAAGTACCACGGATCAACCCGTGCCCACCCCGGACAATACGCAGCGCCGCCACACCATGCCGCCCCGGGCGCGGTGCTGCTATGCTCGGATTCACGACCGATCCCCTTCGTTCCATGGAATCCATTGCTCCCAGACTGACCGCGTTTCAACTCACGCTGCAAGCCGGTACCCGCACGCTGGTCGACTCGCTCGACCTCGCGCTCGAACCCGGCGAAGTCCTCGGCATCCTCGGCGCCAACGGCGCCGGCAAGTCGACGCTGCTGACGGTGCTGGCGGGGCTTGCCGCGCCTGCGCAAGGACAGGTCTTGCTCGACGGCCAATCAGTGGCCGACCTGCCGCCGCTCACCCGGGCGCAGCACATCGGCCTGCTGCCGCAGGGCGACGAAGGCGGGTTTTTCGGCAGCGTGGCCGATTACGTCGCACTGGGGCGATTTCCTTTCGACGCTGCCCACGGCAGGCTATTCGGCCATGTATCCGGCGACCTGGCACCGCAGCTTGCGGCCTGGGAACTCACCGAACTGGCCCACCGTCCGCTCGACACGCTGTCCGGCGGCGAGCGCCAGCGCGCGCGGCTGGCGCAGCTGGCGGTGCAGGCGCCGCGCATCGCCCTGCTGGACGAACCGCTGACGCATCTGGATCCCGCGCACCAGGCACGGCTGCTGGCGTGGGCGCGTAGCGAGGCCGACGCTGGCCACAGCGTGGTGCTGACCCTGCACGACCCCAACTGGGCGGCCTGCCACTGCGACCGCCTGCTATTTCTCTTCGGCGACGGGCGCTGGCAACTGGGCAGCCCGGCCGACCTGCTCACTCCAGATTCGCTCGAAACCCTGTACGGCCCCGGCACGGCGACGCTGTGGCGGCAAAAGGGCTGACAAAGCCTGCTGAAAAGACGCTTGACCCAGCCTGTATAATCGCGATCTATCCCGCATATAACCGCCCCGCGCACCCCATGATTCGTCGCTTCATCAACAAAGTATTCAGCCGCAAACCGCGCGGCGCTGCCTCAGCCGCACAGATCCTGACGCAGTCCAAGCACGGCATCCGCCGCGACCAGCTCGACGACTGCGCGCTGAAAACCTGCGAAACCCTGGCGCAGTCTGGATTCAAGGGCTACCTCGTCGGCGGCGCGGTGCGCGACCTGCTGCTGGGCAAGACGCCCAAGGATTTCGACGTCGCCACCGACGCCACCCCGGAAGAAGTGCGGCGGCTGTTCCGCCGCTCGCGCATCATCGGGCGGCGCTTCCAGATCGTGCATGTGATGTGTGGCCGCGTCACCATCGAAGTCACCACCTTCCGCGCCAACGGCCAGAAGGAAGCCGATGAGGAAGACGGGCGCTCGACCGACGAGCACGGTCGCCTGCTGTCCGACAACGTGTTCGGCAACATGGCGGACGACGCCGCGCGCCGCGACTTCACCATCAACGCGCTGTATTACGACCCCCTGAGCGAGGAGGTGCACGACTATTTCGGCGGCGTGGCCGACTGCAAGAAGCGCGTGCTGCGTATGATCGGCGACCCCGAGACGCGCTTCCGCGAAGACCCGGTGCGCATGCTGCGCGCTGCGCGCTTTGCCGCCAAGCTCGACTTCCACATCGACCCCGACACCCGCAGGCCGGTCGCCACCCTGGCGCCGCTCTTGTCCAACATCCCGCGCGCGCGCATCTTCGACGAGGCGCTGAAACTGCTGATGTCGGGCCACGCGCTCCGCGGCGTCCACCAGCTGCGCGCCGAAGGCCTCCACCACGGCATGCTGCCGCTGCTCGACACGATCCTGGACGACACCACCGGCGAGCGCTTCATCACCGCCGCGCTGAAAACCACCGACGCCCGCATCGCGCAGGACAAGCCGGCCTCGCCGGCCTTCCTGTTCGGCGCCCTGCTGTGGCCGCAGGTGCTGCAGCGCTGGCGCGCGCTCGAGGCTGCCGGAGAAAAGCCGCAGCCTGCCCTGTTCATGGCGATGGACGAGGTGCTCGATGCGCAGCGCGACCAGCTCGCCATCCCGCGCCGCTACGACGGCATGATCAAGGAAATCTGGGCGCTGCAGCCGCGCTTCGAACAGCGTGGCGGACAGCGCCCGTTCCGCCTGCTGGAGCATCCGCGCTTCCGCGCCGCCTACGACTTCTTGCTGCTGCGCGCCGAATCCGGCGAGGTCGACGCCGAACTCGGCGAGTGGTGGACGCGCTTCCAGGCGGTTGGCGACAACGAACGTGCCGCCATGCTGCTGGCCGACAGCACGCCCAAACCGCGCCGCAAGCGCCGTCGCAAAAAGCCGGGCGAAGCCGCCGGCGAGACGCCGCCCGCATGAACGTGATCGCCACCATCGGGCTGGGGGCGAACCTCAACGACCCGGCGGCGCAGGTGGAATACGCGCTGGCCGAACTCGACCGCCTGCCCGCCACCCGGCTGCTCGCGCGTTCCAGTCTGTACGCCTCGGCGCCGGTAGGCTACGTCGACCAGCCCGATTTCATCAACGCAGTGGCACGAATAGAAACCGGCCTCGCGCCGCGCGCGCTGCTCGCCGCGCTGCTGGATATCGAGCACCGCCACGGCCGCGAACGCAGCTTCCGCAACGCGCCGCGCACGCTCGATCTCGACCTCCTGCTGTACGGCGACGCGCATTTCCACGAAGAAGGCCTGACGCTGCCGCACCCGCGCATGACCGAACGCGGCTTCGTACTGCTGCCACTGCTGGAAATCGCCACCGACGCGACGATCCCCGGCCGCGGCCGCGCCGCCGACTGGCTTGCGGGCTGCGCCGGGCAGTCTATCGTCCCCGTTTTTCCTGCCGCTGCCGCCGTCAACGCATGAGTCTTTCCCGTTACCGCTACGTCGTCGTCGAAGGCCCGATCGGCGCCGGTAAGACCAGCCTCACCCACAGGCTGGCCGAGCGCATGGGGGCCGACACCCTGCTGGAAAACGCCAGCGACAACCCCTTCCTGCCGCGCTTCTACCAGGAGCCCCGGCGCTACGCGCTGCCGACGCAGCTGCATTTCCTGTTCGACCGCGCGCGCCAGCTGCGCGATCTGGCGCAGGGCGACCTGTTCCGCGCCGGCACGGTGTCGGATTTCCTGATCGACAAGGACATGCTGTTCGCGCGGATGAACCTCGACGACGACGAGTTCGAGCTGTACCAGAAGGTCTATGCCGACCTTGCGCCGCAGGCGCCGACACCGGACCTGGTGGTCTACCTGCAGGCACCGATCGATGCGCTGCAGGAGCGCGTGAGGCGCCGCGGCGTGGACTTCGAGCGCGGCATGGATACGGACTACCTGCAGCGTTTGACCAACAGCTACAGCGAGTTCTTCCATCGCTACGAAGCCGCGCCCCTCCTCATCGTCAACACCGGCAACCTCAACTTCGCGCAGAGCGAAGCCGACTTCGAGCTGCTGATCGAACGCATGAGCAAGATGCGCGGGCCGCGCGAATTCTTCAACCGGGCGGCATGAGATGAGCGTCACCCTGTCCACCCTCAAGGCGATGCGCAACAACGGTGAAAAAATCGCCGTGCTCACCTGCTATGACGCCAGCTTTGCGCGCGTGCTCGACGCCGCCGGCGTCGACGTGCTGCTGGTCGGCGATTCGCTCGGCATGGTGATCCAGGGTCACACCTCGACGCTGCCGGTGAAGCTTGCCGAAATGACCTATCACACGCGCTGCGTCGCAATGGGAGCCGAGCGGGCCTTGATCGTCGCCGACCTGCCCTTCGGCAGCTACCAGCCCTCGCCCGAGCGCGCGTTTGCCGCCGCGGCGCGGCTGATGGCGGCGGGCGCGCACATGGTCAAGCTGGAAGGCGGCGCGGTGATGGTCGACACCGTGGCCTTCCTCACCCAGCGCGGCATTCCGGTGTGCGCGCACGTGGGCCTGCTGCCGCAGTCGGTGAACCAGCTCGGTGGCTACAGGGTGCAGGGGCGCGAGGATGCTGCGGCCGCACAACTGATCGCCGACGCGCGCGCGCTGGAAGCCGCCGGCGCCGGCCTCATCGTGCTGGAGATGGTGCCGGCCGCGCTGGCAAAAATGGTGACCGAGGCGCTCACGATTCCCACCATTGGCATCGGTGCCGGGGTGAATTGTTCCGGCCAGGTGCTGGTGCTGTACGACATGCTGGGCCTGTACCCGCGCGCGCCGAAATTCTCGAAGAACTTTCTGGCTGGAACCGACAGCATCGAGGCCGCCACGCGCGCCTACGTCGCCGCGGTGAAGGATGGCAGCTTCCCGGCCGCCGAACACGCGTTCTGATGCAGGTTTTTCATACCGCCGCTGAGCTGCGCGCCACGCTCGCCGGGCAGAGCGGTACCGTGTTCGTGCCGACCATGGGCAATCTTCACGCGGGGCATGTGGCGCTGGTCGAACTGGCGAAACGGCACGGCCGACCGGTGGTGGCGAGCATTTTCGTCAACCCGCTGCAGTTCGGCGCCGGCGAAGATTTCGAGCGCTATCCGCGTACCCTCGATGCCGACTGCGACAAGCTCGCCGCCGCCGGCTGCGACCTGGTGTTCGCGCCCGATGCCGCCGAGATGTACCCGGTGCCGCAGACCTTCACTGTGCAGCCGCCCGACAGCCTGGCGAACGACCTGTGCGGCGCCTTCCGACCCGGCCATTTCAGCGGCGTCGCCACCGTGGTGCTGAAGCTCTTCAACCTGGTGCAGCCTCGCGTGGCGGTATTCGGCAAGAAGGATTTCCAGCAACTGTTCGTCATCCGCGAATTGGTGCGGCAGTTCAACCTGCCGATCGAGATCGTGGCGGGCGCCACCCTGCGCGAGGCCGACGGGCTGGCGATGAGTTCGCGCAACGCCTACCTCGGCGCGTCCGAACGCATCCAGGCCGCGCAGCTGCAGCGTGAACTCGCCGCCGTCGCTGCAGCCGTCCAGGCGGGCGAACGCGACTTCGAGGCGCTCGCCGCCACCGCCGCCCGTCACCTGAAAATGGCGGGCTGGCGGGTCGATTATGTCGCGCTGCGCGACGCCGCGACCCTGCAGGTGCCCGCGCCCGGCAGCGCCCGGCTGGCGGTGCTGGGCGCGGCCTGGCTGGGAAAAACCCGGCTGATCGACAACATCGAGGCGGCCTTGGGCAATCCGGCCTGAGGTTTTATAATGCGGGCTTTCCCTTATTGAGGGCACCGTCATGCAAAGAACGATGCTCAAGTCCAAGCTGCACCGGGCGACCGTCACGCATTCCGAGCTGCATTACGAAGGTTCGTGCGCGATCGACGAAACCCTGCTGGATGCGGCCAACATCCACGAATACGAGCAGATCCAGATCTACAACGTCACCAACGGCGAGCGCTTCACCACCTATGCCATTCGCGCGGCGCGCGATTCCGGCATCATTTCGGTGAACGGCGCCGCCGCACACAAAGCGAACCCGGGCGACCTCGTCATCATCGCCACCTTCGCCATCTACAACGAACTGGAACTGACGCGCTACGCGCCCGAACTGGTGTACGTCGACGCGGACAATCGCATCATGGACACCCGTCAGGCAATTCCGGCCCAGGCGGCGTAAGCCTGCGCCCATCCAGTCAAAAGGCCGGGGAGAACCCGGTCTTTTTTATGGATATCTGGAATCGGCTATTGGCCAGGATTCCTGCGTGGGGCGGGAACCGGCCGGGGGACAAACAGGACGCGTCACCTTGACATCATGCGAAGGGATAAAAAGTGCAATTACCGGAAACGTGGTTGGCCCTGTCAGCATTAGCGCTTATTGCCGCTGCCATCATAGGCGGCGCAATAACAGCCTTTGTACGCCTCGCCGACAAGAACACGCCATTTGATACAGGGCTATTGCATGGGCGTACCGGCGCATTGGGCGCAATGCTGTTGGCCGCTTCATTTTTTATCGGCAATGAAACGGCCCAATCGATAAAACCGACACTTGGATTGTTGGCTTTAACGGTTTTAGGTGGCGTGACACTTTATTTCCTGATCAGAAGAAAAGGAATATTGTCAAAAAGCATTATTTTCATTCATGGTGCATTTGCTGTCGGCGCCGTTCACACCCTGCTGTTTGGCTTGCCTCTCTAGGGCTGACTAGTTTGTCATTGCAATTTGTCATAGCGAGGAGCGCAGCGACGTGGCATACGATTCCACATGAGCTTCAGCCCATGTGGATCGGAGCCCTTTAGGGCAATCCAGAAATGTCCACGATCAATAGCTGGATTGCTTCGTTGCGCTCGCAATGACGGCCATATCGACTGCCTGGTTCAGCCAGCTCATTCCGATAATAATGCCCTGATTCGTTTCTCCAAATCCGGGCTGCCGGGGGTCAAGTGCATAACCCAGTACTGCGATTTGTTTGCCCTGGGGCTGCCCTGATGCAAGTGCCCCGTTCGCAGGATGAAGGAGTTGTCCTTGGAATTTACGCTGTGCAAGCCATCGCCCTTGTCCAAATCCCAATAAAACGGGCTTGTAAACGGTTTGCCTCGGAGGATGAGATTGCCCACGGTCGGGGTAAGCTTGCTGCCATCCCATTCAATTTTCAAACGCCGCCCCTGGAGTAACGAAATCGTGGCGTCCGGGATTTCCTGATTTTTTTGAACGGTCGGCTCTCCAACCGCCAAATACTGCTCGATCGTCACCTTTCCCGAGGTCTGCATGATCGCCGTCGTTTCGGCCATCGGCTTGGCCACGGGTTGGGTCACGGGCTCGGCTACGGGCTCAACTTGCTTGACTTGCTGCGGTTGAAGTGCGGGCCGCTTCGTTTCAGTACCCGCCTTGAGATCGCTCCTGATGACCGATGATATCGTCTCGTCGGCAAAGCCCGCCTCCTTGAGCTTCACCACCCGATCGATGTTGCCGTAATCGTTTTCAATCATGAAGAGGATCACATCCTCACCAAGACCCGAGGTCTTCAGTCTGGTCAGTTCATCGGTGGTCAGTACGGCCAGAGCAGACCCGGAAGAAACCAGGGCAAAGGCGCCCATCAAGAAAAAAATTATCGTCTTCATTCCAGAGATCATGGTCAATTTCCTCATTCAAAAATTCAATCGGCAACTCAAGTACGTTGGGGGAAACGGGCGAATAAACGGGGGGGGACACAATATTTTCCCGGCACGGAAAAAATTGAATGCCCCGCCTGATGAGCACGGAGTTTAAACCATCGGACTCCACTCGCAGATAGCCGCCATCTGCCGGCCAAACGGATGTTCAACAAGCACACTTCTTTGGTCGCTTCAGGCCTTCCATTGCCGCGACCCTGCAAGGCAATTGTGCCTATTTCAGCTTCCAGATGTCGGCGTTGTATTCCTGCATGGTGCGATCGGTAGAAAAGAAGCCGCTCGACGCCGTGTTGAGGATGCTCATGCGCGTCCAGCCCGCTTCGTCCTGCCAGGCCTGCGACACCCGCTCCTGCGCATCGACATAGCTGCGAAAATCCGCCAGCACCATCCAGGGGTCGTGCGGGCTCAGCAGGGTGTTGAGGATCATGTCGAAGATGCCCGCTTCGCTCAGGTTGAAATGGCCCGATGCCAGAAGGTCGATCACATCGCGCAGTTCGGGGTCTTTTTCCACGTAGGACAGCGGCTGGTACTGCGGACGCAGCGTCTCGACTTCCTCGGCATGCAGGCCGAAGAGGAAGAAACTTTTCTCACCCACCGCTTCAAGGATTTCGATGTTGGCACCGTCATAGGTGCCGATGGTGACGG
Source organism: Thiobacillus sp. (assembly GCA_035530575.1). Taxonomy (GTDB): domain Bacteria; phylum Pseudomonadota; class Gammaproteobacteria; order Burkholderiales; family Thiobacillaceae; genus Thiobacillus. The sequence goes on from DATKUP010000116.1 coordinate 8,268, forward strand.
CGCCGTTCATCATGAATTTCATGTTGCCGGTGCCGGACGCTTCCTTGCCGGCGGTCGAAATCTGCTCCGACAGGTCGGTCGCCGGCGCGATGATTTCCATGCTGGTCACCCGGTAGTTGGGCAGGAAGGCGACCTTGAGGCGGCCGTCGACGTCGGGGTCGCTGTTGACCATCTCGGCCACGCTGTTGATGAGCTTGATGATGCGCTTGGCCATGACGTAGCCCGGCGCCGCCTTGCCGCCGATCAGCACGCAGCGATCTGCCCAGCCGTCCAGCCGTCCGCGGTTGATGCGGTTGTACAGATGGATCACGTGCAGCACGTTGAGCAGCTGCCGCTTGTATTCGTGGATGCGCTTGACTTGCACGTCGAACAGCGCGTCCGGGTTGAATTCGACCCCGCACTCGGCCTTGACCAGCGTCGCAAGGCGTTGCTTGTTGGCGCGCTTGATCGCGCGCCAGTCGGCATGGAATTCCGTGTTTTTCAGGTCGGCCAGCGGCTTGAGCTTTTCCAGTTGCGACAGATCGACCACCCAGTCTTCGCCGATCTTGCTGCTGATGAGTGCGCTCATGCTGGGGTTGGCATGCGCCATCCAGCGTCGCGGCGTCACGCCATTGGTCTTGTTGTTGAACTTGTGCGGCCACAGGTCGACGAAATCGCGGAACAGACCTTCCTTCAGCAGCCGCGAGTGCAGCGCGGCAACGCCGTTGACCGAAAAGCTGCCGACGATGGCCAGCCAGGCCATGCGCACCTGCTGCACATCGCCCTCTTCGATGATCGACATGCGGCGTCGGCGTTCGATGTCACCCGGCCATTTCACCGCCACGTCGTGCAAGAACCGCGCATTGATTTCGCAGATGATTTCCAGCGGGCGCGGCAGCAGGCGTTCGAACAGCGTAACCGGCCAGCGCTCCAGCGCCTCGGGCAGCAGCGTGTGGTTGGTGTAGGCCATGCTTTTCGTGGTGATCGCCCAGGCCTCATCCCACTGCATGCGCTCCTGGTCAAGCAACAGACGCATCAGCTCGGCCACCGCGATGGATGGGTGGGTGTCGTTCATCTGGAACACGTTGTGCTCGGCAAATTTCGACAGGTCGCTGTTGCCTGCCGTACGCCACTGGCGCAGCGCATCCTGCAGGCTGGCCGAGGCCAGAAAATACTGCTGGCGCAGGCGCAATTCCTTGCCGTTTTCACTGGCGTCGTTTGGGTAGAGCACCATGGAAATGTGCTCGGCGTAGTTTTTTTCCTGCACCGCTTCGGCGTAGCTGCCGGCATTGAATTCATTGAGATTGAATTCGTCCGTGGCCTCGGACTTCCATAAACGCAGCGTGTTCACCGCATGGTTGCGGTAGCCTGAAATCGGCATATCGTACGGGACCGCCAGCACATCGCTGGTGTCCGCCCAGCGTGCACGATGGATCCCCGCCTTGTCGTGAAAATGCTCGGTATGGCCGCCAAACGGCACGTGGCAGGTATATTCAGGCCGCTCGACCTCCCACGGATTGCCGTCGCGCAGCCAGTTGTCGGGGTTCTCGATCTGATAGCCGTTTTCGATATGCTGGCGGAACATGCCGTACTCGTAATGAATGCCATAGCCCATCACCGGCAGATTCAGCGTAGCGCAGCTGTCCATGAAGCACGCAGCGAGCCGGCCCAGACCGCCGTTCCCCAGCCCGGCGTCGGGCTCCTCTTCGGCGAGGCTTTCCAGCGTCTGGCCAAAACCGTGCAAGGCCTCGCGCGACACCTCGTCCAGCCCCAGGTTGAGCACGTGGTTGGATAGTGCACGGCCGATCAGAAACTCCAGCGACAGATAATAGGCGCGACGCTTGCCCGGCTGGTCGCGCGCAACATAAGTATTCATCCAGTCCGACATGAGGTGGTCGCGCAGCGTCCGCGCCAGCGCCTGGTAGGTGTAGAGCGGCGGACTGCCCAGCATGCGCCCCAGGTGATAAAACTGGTAGCGCTCGAGATCGTGGGTGAACGCCTCGCTGCTGTTCGGCAGCGGTTTCAGGACGAGGGAACAGGGGGCGGCTGATTTTTCGGCAGGCATAGTGATTCTGTCTGAATTCATAAGGAATAGAGTGCAAGATAGTGGCCTGCGCTGTCCGACCAGTCGAACGACTGACGCATGCCGGTCTGCTGCAACCGTCGCCATTTTTTGGGCTGGCGATACAGGTCGAGCGCTCGGTGGATAGCACCCAGAAAGGCGGACGCACCGGGAGTGTCGAATACAAAACCGGTGGCAGTGGCGTCTGCCAGCGTAGTGTCATTCGCATCCACCACGGTGTCGGCCAGCCCGCCAGTCCTGAACACGACAGGCGGCGTGCCGTAGCGCAGGCCGTACATCTGGTTCAATCCGCACGGCTCGAATCGCGACGGCATCAGGAACAGGTCGGCGCCGGCCTCGATCAGGTGCGCCAGCGGCTCGTCGTAGCCGATTTTCACAAACAGCCGTTCTGGATGCTGTTTGGCCAGTTGGGTGAGTTTCTTTTCGTACACCGCCTGGCCGCTGCCCAGCAGCACGATGCGCACATCGGTTTCGGCGAGCAGCGCCGGTATCGCCGCCAGCACCCAGTCGATTCCCTTCTGCTCGACCAGCCGCCCCACCAAGCCCAGCAGCGGCGCCTGCATCGCCGTATCGTCGACGTGCGGCAGGAAGCGTTCGAGCAGGGCCTGTTTGTTGCGCCGCTTGCCCGGCTGGATCCGGCCCATCGAATAGCGTGCGGGCAGGTGTGCGTCGGTGGACGGATTCCAGATCGTCGTGTCGATGCCGTTCAGAATGCCGTGCAGCTTGTATTGCCGCGACAGCAACAGACCGTCGAGCCCGCAGCCGAATTCGGGTGTGCAGATTTCCTGGGCATAGGTGGGACTGACGGTAGTGACGGCGTCCGCATACACGATGCCGGCCTTCAGCATCGAAAAGCCGCCGTGGAACTCCACCCCTTCGGACGACCACCAGTGGCCGGGTAGCTGCAGGCGCACGAAATCGCTGTGGGTAAAATTGCCGCCATAGGCGAGGTTGTGAATGGTGAACACGGTTTTCGGGCGCGCCGGCTGTTCGGCCAGAAACGCCGCTGCAAGTCCAGTCTGCCAGTCGTGCGCGTGCACCACCGCGGGCTGCCAGCCGAGGTCCAGCGCGTCCTGCGCCAGCAACGCCGCCACCCGTGCAAACACCGTAAAGCGCTCGGCATTGTCCGCCCAGTCCCGGCCGCTTTCGTCGACATAGGGATTGCCCTCGCGGTCGAACAGCGCAGGACAATCGACCAGCCACAACGGAAACGCGTAATCGGGATGACGCGTTTCCAGGACGCGCGCAGTGACGATGCCAGCGGAACCGCGCACCTCGAGCCAGCCAAGAATGCGCACCTGATCGAGCTGGCGCAACAGCGCACGGTAGGCCGGCAGCACCAGGCGGATATCGGCACCGCGAGCGTGCAGCGCATGTGGCAGGCTGTAGAGCACGTCGCCCAGCCCGCCGGTTTTTACCAGCGGATAGGCTTCGCTGGCGACAAATAGTATTTTCATTGCTCCGCTTTTCATTGTTTTTGGCTATGTCACTGTTGGCTGTTGATTTATGTCTTGCCCCCTCCGATGAAGTTCTTATTTTGCGGCATCTCGCAGGCGACCCCGTGGGAGCGGCTTTAGCCGCGACGCGCCGCAAGGCGCAAAGAGCAAATGCTCGCCAAGGTCTTGTCGCGCCACCTTTGCGGGCTACCGCCCGCATCGCGGCTAAAGCCGTTCCGGGGCTGGCCAACACCAACAAATAACGGCGAAAGAGCCTTGTTTTTTCTTAGGGGTCGGGATTCAGGGGTCAGGGATCAGGGGGCTTTGTGCTTCGCGCCTTTGAATAGCGTGGCCAAGGCCACATGAACCCTGACCCCTGAATCCCGACCCCTGGCCCCTTGCTTTTCAACATGGTTTCAGGATGATCGCACCCAACGGCGGCAGCGTCACCTCGACGGAATAGTCGTACCCCATCCACGGCAGGTTCTGCGGATAAAGCGGCTGGCTGTTGCCGAGGTTGCTGCCGCCGTAATACGTCGAGTCGGTGTTCAATATCTCGCACCACGCGGCGCCCGACGGCACGCCGATGCGATAAGCACGGCGCGGCACCGGGGTGAAATTGAACAGCGCCACCAGCTGCGCGGATGCGTCCTGTCCCTGGCGCACGAAGCTCAGCACCGACTGGTCGGCGTCGTGGCAGTCGATCCAGCGAAACCCGCGCGGGTCGAAGTCGTAGTCATGCAGCGCCGGCTCGTTACGGTACAGATGGTTGAAATCGCGCAGCAGCGTGCGGATGCCGTCATGCGCGGGGAAGTCGAGCAGCGCCCAGTCAATCTGGCGGGCTTCGTTCCATTCGGTCCACTGGCCGAATTCCCCGCCCATAAACAGCAGTTTCTTGCCCGGATGCGCGTAATGCCAGGCATAGAACAGGCGCAGGTTGGCGAAGCGCTGCCAGGTGTCGCCCGGCATCTTGTCGAGCATGCTTCTCTTCCCGTGTACCACCTCATCGTGCGACAGCGGCAGCACGAAATTCTCGGTCCACGCATACATCTGGCTGAAGGTCAGCTGGTTGTGCAGGTACTTGCGGTAGATCGGCTCCTTTCCGATGTAATTGAGGCTGTCGTTCATCCAGCCCATGTTCCACTTCATCGAAAAACCGAGACCGCCGAGTTCGATCGGGCGCGACACCGCCGGCCAGGCGGTCGATTCCTCGGCGATGGTGAGCACGCCGGGAAAGCGGCCGTGCACCTCGGTATTCATTTCGCGCAGAAAATGAACCGCCTCGATATTCTCGCGCCCACCGTACTGGTTCGGCAGCCATTCGCCCGGCTTGCGCGAGTAGTCGAGGTAGAGCATCGAGGCGACGGCGTCGACGCGCAGGCCGTCGATGTGGAACTCATCCAGCCAGTACAGCGCGTTGGCGACCAGGAAATTGCGCACCTCATTGCGGCCAAAATCGAACACCAACGTGCCCCATTCCTGATGCTCGCCACGGCGCGGATCGGCATGCTCGTACACCGGTTCGCCGGTGAAGCGCGCCAGCGCCCAGTCGTCCTTGGGGAAATGTGCCGGCACCCAGTCGAGCAGCACGCCGATGTCGGCCTGGTGGCAGGCATCGACAAAGGCGCGAAAATCGTCCGGCGAACCGAAGCGTGCCGTCGGCGCGTAGTAGCCCGATACCTGATAGCCCCACGATGCGTCGAGCGGGTGCTCGGCTACCGGCATCAGTTCGATATGGGTATAGCCGAGATCCAGTACGTAAGAGATCAGTTCGGCGGTAAGTTCGTCCCAGGTATAGAAACTGCCGTCATCGTGGCGCCGCCAGGAGCCGGGGTGCAGCTCGTAGATGCTGATCGGCCGATGCTGCCAGTCGAAATGCGCGCGGGCCGCCATCCAGTCGCCGTCTCCCCAGGCATGCGCCGTTTCGTCAGGCACACGGCTGGTGGTCTCGGGGCGTAGAAACATCTGCCGCGCATACGGGTCGGTCTTTCTCACCAACTGGCCGTGCCTGCCGAGAATTTCGTATTTGTAGGCCGGTCCGGCGGCGAGGCCGGGGATGAATAATTCCCACATACCCGAGGTGCCGCGGCAGCGCATCGGGTGGCGGCGGCCATCCCATTCGTTGAAGTCGCCGATCACGCTGACGCGCTGCACCGCGGGCGCCCACACGGCAAACAGGCAGCCGTCGACGCCATCGATGGTCTTCAGGCGCGCGCCGAGCACTTTCCAGGCTTCGAGATGGCGCCCCTCGCCGAGCAGGTAGAGGTCCATTTCGCCCAGCTGCGGATCGAAGCTGTAGGGGCATTGCATGGTGTGCCAGTCGCCCGCGCCCTTGTCCTGCCAGCGCAGGACCGGATGCGGCTCGACCGCCGCGCCCGCCTGCAGCAGCCGCTCGAAACAGTCGGTACCGGCTACCCGGGTCATGCGCCCGCCCGCTACCTCGACCGCTTCGGCGGCGGGAAGAAAAGCGCGGATCAGAGTGCTGCCGTCGGGCTGGGGATGCACACCCAGCACCTCGAACGGATCGTGATGCGTGCCGGTCTGCACGCGCAGGATCGGCGGAGCGATCTCGGGCAGGCTGGCGCCGAGCGGGGCTTGCGGGGACGTTTTCATACCAGCGCCTTCCCCGCAGAGGCACAGAGACACAGTAAAAGGCAAAACAATAGGGGCTCGAACCGATCGCGAACAACAAACGGCCAAGTCCAGGAAGCAAGGCGAGTGCTTGTTTTTCCTCCGTGTCCTCTATGCCTCGGTAGTGAAACGGGTGTTTTCATGTTCATGAGCGGGGCTGATTCTCGCATCGATGGGCTTTCTGTAAGTGTTCCAGCAAACTTGATGCCAGATCGGGCGACAGCACTTCCCAGGCAAACCGCCAGGCCCAGTTGCCGTTGTCGGTGCCCGGCGTGTTCATGCGCGCCTCGGAGCCCAGCCGCAGCACATCCTGCAGCGGCAGAATCGCCAGCGCAGCACGGCTTTTCAGCACCGTGTCGATCATCGCATCCGGCACCGCATCGGGATCGTCGACGTTTAGTTGCCGCATCACCTCCTGACGCGCCTCGCCGGGCAGCGCGCGCCACCAGCCCAGTGTGGTGTCGTTGTCGTGGGTGCCGGTATAATAGACGGTGTCGGGGTGCACGTTTTCGGGCTTGTGCGGGTTGTCGGCATGGTGGTCGAACGCGAATTGCAGCACAACCATGCCGGGCAAGCCAAACCGGTGGCGCAGCGCGGTGACCTCCGGGGTGATGATACCGAGATCCTCGGCCACCAACGGCAACTCGCCCATTTCGTCGGCAATTGCCTGCAGTAGCGCCGCACCCGGCGCCTCGACCCACTCGCCGTGGATGGCGGTGGGTTCATGGGCGGGGATCACCCAGGCTGCCACCAGCCCGCGGAAGTGATCGATGCGCACCAGGTCGAACCACTCGAAATGCGCGGCGAGCCGCGCCCGCCACCAGGAAAAGCCGTCGGCCTGCATCGCCGCCCAGTTGTAGTGCGGGTTGCCCCAGCGCTGCCCGGTTTCGGAAAAGTAGTCCGGCGGCACCCCGGTCACCACCGCGGGATGCCCCACGTCATCCAGCAGGAACAAGCCGCGTTGCGCCCACACGTCCGCACTGTCGTGGGCGACGAAAATCGGCATGTCGCCGAACAACTGGATGCCGTGCGCCGCCGCGTGCGCGTGAATGTGCCGCCATTGCATGGCCGCGCCGTACTGTTCGACCATCACCGCTTCCAGCTTGTCGGCGTGGGCAGCGTCGAACTCGGCCAGCGTCTGCGCATCGCGGTCGCGCAGCGCTGCCGGCCAGTCGGTCCAGGATGCGCCGTCCTGCTCGGCCTTGATCACCATGAAGCGCGCAAAATCCTCCAGCCAGTGCGTCTGCCGGCGGCGCCAGTCGGCAAAGCCTTGCATGTCGACCGGCGCCGCGGGAAACAGCCCGGGATTGACCGCAAAGGCCGACGCGCACTGATAGGGCGACAAGCCGGTGAGCGGAATCCCCAACGGCAGCATCTGCCACACGCCGAAGCCCGCTGCCTGCAGGAAATCCAGCCAGCGCTCGGCATCGGCCAGGGTGCCGGAAGGCAGCGAGGTCGGATGCAGCAGCAGGCCGGCGCGATGGGTGTCGAAGTTCATTCGGGGAATCCAAAGGCGATCCGCGAAGGACGCAAAGAAGCGCGAAGCAAACCCGAACATGGCCATGTGCTTTCACACCGGTTGCCGCGCAGGCACAAACAAACACAAACGTTTGCTTTTCTTCGCGTCTCTTCGCGTCCTTCGCGGATAAAGGTTTTTACTCCATTCATCAGGCGTTCCTGCGCATGGTGCCGGCGTTTTCCACCCAGCCGCCGCCGGCGGACACCGGCACGTCGAGCAGCGCCGGCGGCGCCACGCCGAGCAGACGGTACAGCTCGCGCAGCTGGGTGCGATACAGTTGCTCGAAATCGCTGACGCTGCCCGCCGGGTTGTAATCGCCGAACCACCAGAACCAATCCGACCCTTCGCACACGGCGAGCTGGCGGGTGGCCAGTGCGAGTTGATCGGCGTTCAGTTTGCCGCTGGCCGCCACGCTGTCGTAAGCCTGTTTGGCGGCGACCAGATAGTCCCAGCCGCGGTTCTTGTCTTCCGATCCGATCCAGGTCGAGAAATTGCCGTAAACCCAGCTGCCGGCCGCCAGCCGCTTCATGGGCCTGGCGGGCGCATGCGCGGCCTGCTCGGCGAAGGTGCCGACCTTGAGGGTGGGATGGCTGGACAGCATCGCATAGAGCGCGTCCAGGAAATGGTGGCCGTTGGCGGGGTAATACTCCCAGGCGTTTTCACCGTCGAGGATGACCGAAACCACATGATGGCCGGCCTCCTTGCCGAAGAACGTGGCGATATTTTCCAGGTGTCGGGCGAAATCAGCCACCGCGTCGTCGGCATGCCAGTCGCTGTACTTGAAGCCGATCAGGTCGGACAGGCCGTCGTCGCGGAAAAACACCCGCGTCTTGAAGCCATCGATACGTGTCGGCGAGAACAGCGCCCGCCTGCTTTGCCCGTCTTCCACCGGGCAGCCAGACTTGGCGCAGCTGTTGCGCCACACGCCCTCGCCCGAGGCGGTCCAGGCGAAGCCCATTTCATCGAGCTGGGCCAGCGCATCCTCGCTCACTCCGCCTTCGGACAGCCAAACGCCCACCGGCTTGATGCCGAAGTAGTGCTCGAACACCTCGACGCCGTGCTGCAAATGCCAGCGCGAGCGCGCCGCGCCCCCCGGATAGGCAGTCGCGTCGGGGGCAGGAACGTCGGGCAGCGCATCGCGCAGGTTGCCGAAGTCGTTCAAGAGCGGCACGATGGGGTGACCGTAGGGCGTCATCGACAGCTCGACCTGGCCGCGCTCGGCGAGCGCACGGTAACGCGGAATCAGTCCGGCCATGCAGTGCTGCATCAAGTGCAGCAGTTCATGACGGTCGGCGGCGGAAAAGCTCTTTTCCTGCGCCATCAGCCGCTGCACCAGCGGCAGCTGACGGAGCGAATTTCCCAGCCAGGCGAGGTGGTACCAGGTCAAGAGATCAAGAAAATACTGCTCGGACAGGTAGCCCAGGTGCGCCTGCAGATCGGCGCCGCCCTCGGCGGCGGCATCGTTGGCCCCGATCATGCGCAACAGACGATGAAATGCGGGATACGGATGGATCATGCGCGGCGCATGGCAACGCTGACAATCCTGAACGATGCGCAGGCGGCTGGCGACATCCGACGGAATGCGCTCGACGCCGGACAGCAGGTTCAGCATATGGTCCTGGGTGGGCTTGCCGTGCTTTAACAGCGCATCGAGTTGTTGCGCGTAGTCGTCCAGTTGCTCCAGCAGCACCGGCGCGAAATTCACCACTGCGCGCATCAAGGGATAGCGTTCCAGATGCGCGGCCATGTCACTGTAGTCCTTGATGCCGTGGAGGTACACCCAGGGCAGGTGGTAGGCGCCCTTGAGGCCCTCGCGGTAATACGGCTGGTGCATGTGCCAGCACAGCACCACGTTCAACTTAGCCGTCATAGTCGTTCTGCAGCCTCGCGTACAGGTTCTGCCCGAGCATCGCCGGGACCACCAGGGTGATGCCTTCTTTGGTCACGTGAAAGCGCTTGGCGTCCTCGACCGGGTCTTCGCCGATAATCGTGCCGTCTTCGATGACGCAGCCCTTGTCGATGATGGCACGGTTGATGCGGCAATGGCTGCCGATGCTGACCTTGGGCAGGATTACGCTGTCCTTGATCAGGCTGTAGTTTTCCACCGTGGCGGCAAAAAACAGCACCGAGCGCTTGACCCGTGCGCCCGACAGGATGCAGCCGCCGGCGATCAGAGAATCGATCGCCTCGCCGCGCCGTCCCTCGTCGTCGAGGATGAACTTGGCGGGCGGGTATTGCGGCTGGTAGGTCCAGATCGGCCAGTCGCGGTCGTACAGGTTGAGCTCGGGTTCGACCGCGCACAGTTCCATATTGGTCTGCCAGTAGGAAAACAGCGTGCCGACGTCACGCCAGTAGGCCGGCAGGCCTTCCGTGTTGCGGAAAGGGAAGGCCATCGCACGGGCATTGGCGATGCTGTCGGGAATGATGTTCTTGCCGAAATCATGAGCGGAATGGGGGTTGCCGGCATCGGCGATCAGCGTCTTGTAGAGAAAGTCCTTGGAGAAAATATAAATCCCCATCGACACCAGCGTGGTGCCGGGCTTGCCGGGAATGCTGTCGGGGTTTGCGGGTTTTTCGGTGAAGCCGGTGATATTCATGTCCTCGTCGACCGTCATCACGCCGAATGCGCTCGCCTCGGACGCCGGCACCTCGATGCTGCCGACGGTGAAGTCTGCACCGGTCTGCACGTGATACAGCAGCATCTCCGAGTAGTCCATGGTGTAGACGTGGTCGCCGCCCAGCACCAGCACATACTCCGGGTGGTGGCGCTGCATGATGTCGATGTTCTGGAACAGCGCATCGGCGGTGCCCTGGTACCACTCTTTCTTGTCGGTGCGCTGCTGCGCCGGCAGGATTTCCACAAACTCGCCGATCTCGGCGCGCATGAAGCCCCAGGCACGCTGCAGGTGCCGGATCAGCGAATGCGACTTGTACTGGGTGAGCACGCCGATGCGGCGGATGCCCGAGTTGACGCAGTTGGACAGCGTGAAGTCGATGATGCGGTACTTGCCGCCAATCGGTACCGCCGGCTTGGCGCGCCAGGCAGTCAGGTCCATCAGCCGCGACCCTTCGCCGCCCGCCAGCACCAGCGCCAGCGTCCTGCGCGTGAGGTCGGTCGCGATCTTGGGCTCGGTGTAATAGCGATAAAGCCGCGTCTGCTCGTCCTTGGAAATGGTCATGCCCGCTCCTGGTTGCGCTGGTTTTAAATGAAATGCGATTGGATACGATTGATCAAGACATGGCAAACCCGGTCGCTATCGCGCCCTGGACGCCCAGCCGGCTGTTGGTGACCAGAAGAACCGGGGTGCGCTCGACCACGCCGCGCATGCGACCCTTATCGCTGGCTGCGGCCATGAAACGCGGCGACTGCATGCGTGCCTGCAGATGGACGGCAATGCCGCCCGCGACATACAGTCCGCCGCGCGGCTGGAGCAGTAGCGCCACATTGCCGACCCACGATCCATACAGATCGATGAACAGGTCGAGCGCCGCCTCGGCCGCCGCATCGCCGGCTGCGGCGCGCGCAACCAGCGCGGCGCCGTCGACCGGCTCGTCGGGCGGCGCAGTGTTTTTCTCGGCGCAGCAGAAACGATACAGGTCGTTCATCGCCAGCCCCGACACCGCACGTTCCCACGACACGTGGCCATAGGCGGCGCGCAGGCGTTCCAGCAGACGCAGCTGCAGCGCATTGGCCGGCGCGAAGTCGATATGCCCGCCTTCGCTGGCGTAATGTCGATAGCGGCCGCCGGCGTCGGCCAGCATGAAGGCCAGCCCCAGCCCGGTGCCGGCGCCGGTGATGGCGCGTACCCCACCCGCCTCGGTCGACTGCGGATTGAGCGCGACCACGTCGGCGGCAGTCAGCGTCGCCACCCCGGCAGCGGCCGCCTGGAAGTCGTTGATGAAGCGCACGCGGGCAATGCCAAGCGAAGCCGCCATGTCCGCGGCCTCGAGCGTCCAGTCCAGGTTGGTGAGCGTGCTGTGCTGGGCGTGCAAGGGGCCCGGCAGCGCCAGCAGCAGGCGATCCGGCACCGTTGTCAGCCTGGAATCGGCAATGAACTGGCGGATCAGATCGTCCGCCGTCGCAAACGCCGCGCTCGCATACACCTGCTCGAAACGCAGCTGCTGCATTCCATCCGTCTCGCCCGCCATCCAGGCCAGCCAGCTCTTGGTTCCGCCGATGTCGCCTGCAATCAGCTCCATAACTATGGGCCAGCGGTACGCCGGCTCACGCGCCGGCAACGATTGATGAGTGCATTGGTCGAGGCGTCATGGCTGTCCACCGGCGCATCGGCGTGCAGTTCGGGCAGGATGCGGCGGGCGAGCTGCTTGCCGAGCTCCACCCCCCACTGGTCGTAGGAATTCAGGTTCCAGATCACGCCCTGCACGAAGATCTTGTGCTCGTAGAGCGCGATCAGCATGCCCAGCGCGTGCGGCGTCAGCTTCTGCAGCAGGATGGCATTGCTGGGATGGTTACCATCGAACACTTTTTGCTGCACGAACTGACTGGTCTGCGCCAAGCCTGCGTCAAGCGAGCCCATTTCAAGCAGCGTTTCCTCGCGCGTGCGGCCGCGCATCAGTGCCTCGGTCTGCGCCAGGAAATTGGCGAGCAGGAGGTCATGGTGATCCTGCATATCGTCATGCGCCTCGACCGAGACAATGAAATCGGCCGGGACCAGCCGGGTGCCCTGGTGCAGCAATTGGAAGAAGGCGTGCTGGCCGTTGATTCCGGTCGCCCCCCAGACGATGGGGCCGGTGGTGTAGTCCACCGCCCTGCCGTCGCGGTCGACCGACTTGCCGTTGCTTTCCATGTCGGCCTGCTGCAGATAGGCGGGCAGGCTGCGCAGGGCGTGGTCGTAGGGCAGGATGGCCTGCGATTGCGCACCGAAGAAGTTGTTGTACCAGACGCCCAGCAGCGCCAGGATCACCGGCATGTTCCGGTCGAGCGGTGCCTGGCGGAAGTGCGCGTCCATCGCGTGCGCGCCGTCCAGCAGTTCGCCGAAGTGCTCCGCCCCCACCGCCAGCATGACCGACAGCCCGATCGCCGACCACAGCGAATAACGCCCCCCCACCCAGTCCCAGAATTCGAACATGTTGGCGGGGTCGATGCCGAATGCCGTTACCGCCTCGCGGTTGGTCGACACCGCGACAAAATGCCCGGCAATGTGACGATCATCCCGCGCCTGCGCCAGAAACCAGGTGCGTGCATGGTGCGCATTGGTCATCGTTTCCTGCGTGGTGAAGGTTTTCGAGGCTACGATAAACAGCGTCGTTGCGGGGTTCAGCGATTCCAGCGCCTCCTTCACGTGGGCGCCGTCGATATTGGAAATGAAATGTACCTTCAGTTGCGGGTGACGGTAAGGCGCCAGCGCCTGAACCGCCATCTGCGGCCCCAGGTCCGAACCGCCGATTCCAATGTTTACCACATCGGTGATGCGCTCGCCGCTGTAGCCGCGCCACGCGCCGCTGCGCACCTGCCCGGCGAACGCGGCCATCTTTTCGAGCACCGCGTTCACCTTCGGCATCACGTCCTCGCCGTCGACCATGATCGGGCGATTGCCGCGGTTGCGCAGCGCCACGTGCAGCACCGAACGGCCTTCGGTGTTGTTGATCGCCTCGCCGCCAAACATGCGCTCGCGCCAGCCCGTCACATCCGCCTCTTCGGCCAGCCGCACCAGCAGCGTCATGGTCTCGTCGGTGACGCGGTTCTTCGAATAGTCCAGCAGCACATCGCCCACCTGCAGCGAAAACCGCTCGGCGCGCGCCGGATCGGCGGCGAACAGGTCGCGCATATGCGACGTCGCCATCTGCGACCGGTGCGCCTGCAGCAGGCGGCAGGCCGCCCAAGGCAACGCACCTGTTCCGCCCAACTCGTCTCGAAGCGTCTCTTCAGATAACGGCATTCTTTTTACTCCCGTTCAACAACAGCCTTGACCGTCGTCCCCCTGTCATCAAGCAACGCCTGTGCCACGCATCCGGCACCGTGCCTGCCATCACAAACCCTGTACAAAGCCGGTGAACCCTTGATGACAACGCCATGAACACATCTGATCAATACAAACCTGTTCTTTAAGCGTAGGGCAGAAATGCGCACAATGCACCCCAATAGTGCCGCAAAACAGGGGGACGCCCATAGCCCCGGAATGAGAATCTTAAAAAATTAATTGGTGCCGGGAGGGGGACTCGAACCCCCACACTGTTACCAGCGGCGGATTTTGAATCCGCTGCGTCTACCGATTCCGCCATCCCGGCAAAGGGGCCGGACGCGAGCGCGTCCGGCGACAGAAGCCGCGCATTATCACCGAATCGGGTGTGCTGCGGCAAGGCAGAGTCTTCTCCCAAATTCCGCGATTGAAATCCCCGCATTCCGATTTTGCGGATTTTTGAGTCATTCTGCGATGCAAACCGGGATGTCTGCGCAAAGCCGTTCCCGTTAAGCAGTGGAATCGCGTCAATCGAGTTGCGGGGCGCTTGATCGTATGAATTTTGGGCGAGTCGGTACCCGCGCAGCGATGCGCGGAAGGGCAATTTGCGGCGTCAAACGCCTTGCGCGCTATGACGAGGCTGCGCCCAGCGCGAAGCTTTTTCCCGGATGGCGGTGAACAGATCGATCACCCCGACAGTGATCTTCAGCACCCAGGCACCGGCATGACGAACCACCTTCCCCGCCGCATGAAACAACCGCCAACGCACCGTCGGCATCCGGCGCGCAGTGCCGGAACGGTACAAACAGGTTGTGCGCAATCACCCCAATGCGGAAGAACGCCGCATTCGCCGCAAACTGACCGCACAGCATGCGCTGCATGCCAAAGTCGAGTTTGCGCTCCTTGATCTGGGTGGCATCAATGTCCAGCGGGTGCGCGGTCGTGCCGGTCTGGCGGATACGGGTGGCGACGATGTGCCGGTTGATGCGATCAAGGCCGCTCAGCCCCGCGCCCGCACCGGTACGACGCAGCCAGTCGCCGACGGCATCGGTGCTGGGCAGGGTGTCGTGTTTGAGCAGGGTGGTCAGCGCGGTGTTTGAACAAATGGATAAAATTGCCCACGAATGCAGCGACAATGAAGCCGCCAAACGCCTGAACTCGGCACGGGCTGAATTCTTTCATTTCAACTGATTAACAAATCCCAACAACGCGCCGCCTGAATCAACTCTATTTGCCCCCGCTGCTCAGGCTCATGTCCGGGTTGGAAAATGCTATGCCGGCTTGTCCGAATGCAGCAATCAATCCCGGTATATCGGCAAGTTCCATTCGATCGAATTGACGCGTGAGACCGGTATGCGGCGTATCCCGCGGCAGCCTTCACTGGCCGCGGGATACGCCGGAAGTCAATTTCCAGGCGGAACTATTTTTTTGCTTTCTTCGGAACAACCGATAATTCCCCTTTCAGTTTTTCGACGCTGGCCTTGCCAAAACCTTTCACATTGTCCAACTCATCCAGATGCTTGAAATTGCCATTGGTTTCCCGGTACGTGATGATGGCCTTGGCTTTTGCCGGCCCTAGGCCTTTGACCACCTCAAGCTCGGATTGTGTGGCCGTATTGATATCCACCGCCGCAAAAACCGGAAACGCGATCAGCCCTGCCAATACCAGCAACCCCTTGTACAGTTTATTCATATTGCCTCCTTATGAAGATCATTGGTTGTGGGCAAACGCCCACGCAGTAACTTATCTTCATCCAGAGAAACGAGCTATACAACTTTAATTGTAGGGACGATGCATCACATTGATTTGTTTTAACAAATAATCCTAAAATCTCGCTGCGCCATGAGCGCCAACCAATGCTGCCACAAGATTCCCCGATTTAAAAAGTGAAGTAAGCGCCTAGCAGCCTGTCGGACTTGAACTCCGTACGGCGACGATTTCCCCAACCGGGGCGGTGTTTGGTTTGCATAATATCGAGCCGGCCCTGCAAAACCCTCTGATCCCGCATAGGCAGGGAAATTCAGCTGAATTTACTGCACCGGAATGACCTTCCCCCGAAATTTCGTCTTCCAGGGGTGACGTAGTATTGACGTTAATTTGGGAAGAGGGAAGATGAAGAAGATACCGAAACAAGAGTACACCGCCGAGTTCAAAGCGCTGGCGGTCAAGCGGGTAAAA